>NZ_JANGCE010000005.1 GCF_024462775.1 Butyricicoccus faecihominis | reverse complement strand
CGCGAACGCGCGATTTTTCGGTTGAGATCGCGCGTTCGCGCGAGATCCTTCGCTTCGCTCAGGATGACAAACTTATAAAAATCCTTAACTAAATGACATTGGCTTGCAAGCGCGTTCTTTTTTGCGGCTCTGTCTTTAAATTTCTAAAAACCTCTTGACAATCTAAACTGTAACTGTTATATTTACAGTATGATAAATGAAACCGAATTGGTTACAGTAAGAGTAACCGCTTTTGAAAGGAGTTTCTAACATGGCAATTTTTAATGTAAACATGGATAATTTTGATTCCGAGGTGCTGAACGCCGCCACGCCCGTTGTAATCGATTTTTGGGCGCCGTGGTGCGGGTACTGCCGCGGCATCGCGCCGACCGTGGACCAGATCGCGGACGCTTACGAGGGCAAGATCCGCGTCGGCAAGCTGAACATCGACGATAGCATGCCCTTGGCCGAGCGTTATCAGATCAGCACCATCCCGACGCTGTTGTTTTTCCGCGACGGCGAAGTCGGCCAGCCGCTGGTCAATCCCCCTTCCCGCAGCGCGATCGAAGAATGGCTCGGCGCAAACGGCGTCACGCTGGACTAATCCCATCTATTAATGTTTGTCATCCATTGCTTTGCTCAGGATGACAAACATTTTTTGTTATTTTTCTGGCGGTGCCGGATTATTGGTGCGACCAAGTAGATAGTCAGTACTGGTCTCATAAAGGTTCGCTAGCTGGGTCAAAACAGCCGTTGGGATATCGTTTTCTCCGGTTTCATATTTTGAATACCCAGTTTGGGACATACCCAGCTTTTTCGCTAAAAATGCTTGAGACCATTGTCTATCTAATCGAAGATCACGCAGTCGTTTGTACAATTTCATCACCTCTATGAAATTATACTTCAACCTGTTTTAGAGTATTGTATTTTAACCTGAAACAGGTTAAAATAAACAGAGAGGTGATAATATGCAGCCATTCATTTGCCAAACCTGCAAGCATTACAGGCAGCACTATGTCCAGCTCACGCCAAAAAACTACCATAAAACAAGAAGCGGGCATTGCGTATACCCGCGCCGAAAGCTACGATATGGTGAAACGGTCGCCTGTCCCCACTATCGTCCGCTTGCCCCAGAGGATGAGGCCAAATCCTAGCCTACATACCGAAGCGCGCCCGAATGGAACCCACAAGGTTTCATCCGGGCGCGCTTTGGTATGTTTATGATTCGGTCGTTTCCTCTTCGGCTTCGTCCAGACCGAGCACGGCGCCGCTGAGCGTTTCCTCCAGCTGGGTAACGCTTTTTAGGCGGCGCTGGATGGCGCGCGTGCGCGTGCCGATCAGCTTGTCCAGCTCGCGGCTGGCCTGATCCAGACGGTTTTGCGTTTGCGACAGGGCGGCTTCAAACTTATCGAACTCTGTTTTGACCGCGCCGAGCACCTCCCAAACCTCGCCGGAGCGCTTTTGGATGGCAATGGTGCGGAACGACATTTGCAGGCTGTTCAGCAGCGCGGCCATTGTGCTGGGGCCGGCGATGTTGACGTGAAAATCGCGCTGCAATACCTCCACCATGCCGCGGTTCACCACCTCGGCATAAAGGCCCTCGAACGGCAGGAACAAAATGCCGAAATCGGTCGTATAGGGCGGCTCTAAGTACTTGTCGTGGATATCCTTCGCCTCGCTGCGCAGCGTGGCGATCAGCTGCTTTAAGCATGCCTCCACCTGCTCGCGCGAGCCTTCCTCGTAAGCGTCGCGCAGCGCGCCGTAGGTGTCGCCGGGGAACTTGGAATCGATCGGTAAATAGATATAATCGCCGTTTTCGACCGGCAGCTTAACCGCGTATTCCACCACATTGCGGCTGCCCGGCCGGGTGGCGACGTTGGTTTCGTACTGCTCCGGCGCTAAAATATCCTCTAAGATCGCGCCAAGCTGTATTTCGCCGACGATACCGCGGGTCTTGACATTGGTAAGAACCTTTTTCAAATCGCCCACGCCCTGCGCCAGCGTTTGCATTTCACCAAGGCCCTTGTAGACCTGTTCCAGCCGCTCATTGACCAGCTTAAACGATTCGTTCATGCGTTCATTGAGCGTCTTTTGCAGCTTTTCATCGACGATCTGCCGCATATCATCCAGCTTTTTGTTGTTATCCGTCTGCATGGCGTGCAGGTTTTTATCGACTGTCGCGCGGATGTTTTCCAGACTTTGCGCGGTCTCGGCCGTAAAGCCGTGCAGGCGTTTTTCAAACTGGCCAAGCTGGTCGTTCATCTGGCCTTGCATCGCGCCGAGCTTGGCGGACAGGCTTTTGTCCATCGCGCCGAGTTGATCGTTTTGCGCCTCGCGGCCCTGCCGCAGGTTGTCGGTCACCAGACTGCCGAGCGCGGAAATCGAGCCGCTTGAGCTATCGCCGCGCTGCGGGCGCGCGAGCAGCACAAGGACGAGCACGATTAGTACCAGCACGGCCGCCAGCGTGATCAGGGGGATATATTGCATGGGGATATTCCTTTCTGTGGAGCATTTCTATTTTTCGGGTTTCTTTTTGGGGCTTAGGGCGTTTAGTTCGTTGGCGATGGCCTGCATTTCCGAATCCGTGGCCGCAATGACCTCGGCGCACGCTTTCAGATCCTCCGCGATATGCGGCGGCACCTCCATATCGGCCTTGTAGCGCAGCTGGTGTTCCAAGCTGGCCCAAAAATCCATGGCAATCGTGCGCAGCTGCAATTCGACCCGCACCGGCCGCGTGCTTTCGGATAGGAAAATGGGCACCTCCAAGATCATATGCAGGCTGCGGTAGCCGTTGGGCTTGGGATGCTTGATATAGTCCTTCTGCTCAATCAGTTCCAGATCGTCCTGCCGTACCAGCATGTCGGCCACAGTGTAAATATCATCGATAAACGGACAGACCACGCGGATGCCGCCGATATCGTTTAAATTCTCCATCATCGATTGCAGCGAGATCGGGAACCCGCGCCGCTTGAGCTTTCGGATGATGCTGCGCGGCGATTTGATGCGGGTTTTGATCGACTCGATCGGCCCGGCCTTTCCGGTCAGCCGGGATTCGTCGTTTAAAATATCCAGCTTGGTCTTGATCTCGCGGATCCCCGCTTCGTACAGCATCATCATTTGCTGAAGCTGGAAGGCGTACTCCACCAGCTTTTCGGTGTCCAGCTCGCCAAATTCCTCGATAGCAAGCAGATCGTTCGGCTCCATTTGCGCACCTCCGCGTTCCCGCCTATGGGCGTGAAATTTCCTTTTCTATTATAATACGCTTTCGCGGTTTTGACAAACCGGAAAAGACATATTCTCAGTCCGTTCGCCCCGCGTTATGCCGCCTATGCAAATAAAACAATACCGCCAAACGATTGTTTGGCGGTATTTGTAACAATTTAGCGCTTGCTGAACTGCGGAGCGCGACGGGCTGCCTTCAGACCGTACTTCTTACGTTCCTTCATGCGGGGGTCGCGGGTCAGGAAACCAGCGGCCTTGAGCGCGGGACGGTACTGCTCGGAATCAGCCTGCAGCAGAGCGCGGGCCACGCCGTGGCGGATCGCGCCGGCCTGACCGGTGAAGCCGCCGCCGGTTACGGTGCACTCGATATCGAACTTGCCGATCGTGCCGGTGGTCTCCATCGGCTGACGGACGACCATCTTCAGCGTATCAAGGCCGAAGTAGTTGTCGATCGTGCGGTTGTTAATCTTGATTTCGCCGGTTCCGCCGGGGAACAGACGAACGCGGGCAACGGAGGACTTTCTTCTGCCGGTGCCATAGAAGTATGCTTTCTTCGGTGTATACATCAGTTAGTTCCTCCCCTTACTTTTCCCAAGCTTCAGGCTTCTGCGCCTGATGATTGTGGTTCTCGCCCGCGTAGATCTTCAGACGGGTGGCGGACTGGCGGCCGATCGAGTTCTTCGGCAGCATGCCCTTAACCGCGAGCTGCATCGCCATTTCCGGCTTTTCGGCCATCATGGTCTTGTACTGTACTTCCTTCAGGCCGCCTACCCAGCCGGTGTGGTGGCGGTAGTACTTCTGCTCCAGCTTCTTGCCGGTGAGAACGGCCTTGTCCGCGTTGACGATAATGACGAAATCGCCGCCGTCAACATGGGGGGTGAACTCCGGCTTGTGCTTGCCGCGCAGCAGCATGGCGGCGGTAGCGGCGGTGCGGCCGAGCGGCTTGCCCGCGGCGTCCAGCACGTACCACTTACGCTCGACAGTTTCTGCCTTAGCCATAAATGTAGACATGTTTTCTTCCTCCATTTTATATAATCAAATCATTTGATAACTTTTTTACCTGCTTCAAACGAGCATATCTATTAAAACACATCCCGCACGCGAAGTCAACGGCAATTTTCAAAATTTATTACAAATCCATTCTATACTCTTTTTTTCTCTTTCACACTCCTTCATTCTCTTGTTTTCTATCTTTTCAATTTAAAATTTGCGATTGCGTGCGGTCCTGTTTTCTGCTATATATAATAGGTATTCTACGAGAAAACGGGGAAAAACCGATGCAGAAAATGCTTTCCTATGTCCGCCGCGCGGTGGACCACTACCATATGATCGAAGAGGGCGACCGCATCGCGGTGGGCGTTTCGGGCGGCAAGGATTCGCTCGCGCTGCTCGTATCGCTTGCGAAGCTGCGCGCCTTTTATCCGAAAAAGTTCGAGGTCGTTGCCATCACGCTGAAAATGGGCTATGAGGAAATGGACTTTGGCCCGGTACAAAAGCTGTGCGACGAGCTTGCCGTGCCCTATATCCAAGTGCCCACACAGATCAAGCAGGTGATCTTCGATATCCGGCGCGAGGAAAACCCTTGCGCGTTATGCGCCAAGATGCGGCGCGGCGCGCTGCACGAAGCCGCGCTCGCGGCAGGCTGCAAAAAGGTGGCGCTCGGCCACCATTTTGACGATGTGGTGGAAACCTACATGCTCTCGCTATTTTATGAAGGGCGTATTTCCTGCTTTCAGCCGGTCACCTTTCTCGACCGGTGCGGGATCACGTTGATCCGCCCGCTTTTGTATACGCCGGAACACTTTGTGCGCTCGTTCGCCAAGCGCTTCGATCTGCCGATCGTGCACAATCCCTGCCCGGCGGACGGCAACACCAAGCGGCAGGAGATCAAGGAGCTGCTGCAAACGCTCGAAAAGCAGATGCCCGGCCTGCGCGAGCGCATTTTCGGCGCCATGCAGCGTTACCCCCTCAAGGGCTGGGCGCCCGACCGCGCGAGAGAACCGAAGAAAGACTCCTAAAAAAAGAGGCTGCGACGATTTGCGTTTCGTCGTAGCCTTTTTTTCGCCGTTTCAGCGATTCCCTATATCACAAAATCCTCGGACTTGAAGTTGGCGTAATAGCGGCCCTCGGTCACCGTGACGCGCAGAACGCAGTAATCCGGGTCGGTCACGCCGCCGGCGTAATACTGGGTATCGCCCTCGCGCCAGATCATGCGCTTGGCTTCGTCGATGGTCAGCACCTCCGCCGTGCCGGTGAGCTGTACGCCGCGGTAAAACCGCTTGTCGCAAAAGTAAAGGCAGGCCTTGGGGTTTTGCTCAAACTGCTTTGCCCGCCGCGAGGACAGGTTGGTGGTGAAATAGAACACACGGATCCCCTCCCGCTTGCGGGGCGGCAGCATTGCCTTAATGTTTGGAAAGCCGTTTTCATCCACCGAGCCGAGCATGGCGACCGATTGCTTGTCGATCAGGTTGCCGATGGTCTTTTCCGGGTCACGCATCATGGTATTTTCCCTTCCTTCCGCTGCTTGTTAAGGGCATTATACCGCTTTGTACCACCCGCCGCAAGTGTCTTTTACTCGCGCCAAACCGCTTTTCCGTCTGCGCCGCGTGTCCAGTGTGCAAAAAACTCCTCCCAAATGCGCAGCGACATCTCGGGCATCGTCGCATGGGGCAGGTAATCCACCCATGTGTAGCGGATCGCCGGGGCGCCTGCCTTACGGAAAGTCAGATCGTGCCAGCGCTCCCGGTGGACCGTCCAGCCCTCTGTAAAGGACCGCGGCGCGGGCCCCGGCATCCGGTTGCGCGCCCACCATAGGCGGATGGTCTCGGCCGGTTTGTTGTCCCCCTCCGGTAGGTGCGGGAACAGCCACGGCTCCTGCTCGCCCACAAACATCCAAATCGGCATTTCATTTTGCGGCTGCCGAATCGCCGGATTTTCCAGCAGCCGGTCGCCCAGCTCCTCGAACAAAACGCCCGAGCAGGGGGCCGCCGCCGCAAATTCCTCAGGCATGGCCATTGCCAAAAGCTGCGTCATCAGCGAGCCCATCGAGTGCCCGGTCACATAAACGCGCGACCGGTCCACCGCGCTCTCTGCGCAGAGCGTGTCCAGTATGTGCCGAACAAAGCGTATCTCGTCCGGTCCATCCGGCTTTGCAAACAGATTCCACGCGGGCAGCGCGGTGTTTTCTTTTTTGGCCGCTTTATTTTCACGCGCGCCCTCGATCGTGCCGAACACGGCGCTTGGGAACACCGCGATCAGGCCGTACCGATCCGCGATCTCATGCCAGCCGCTGTTACCGATATATATCTCGCCCGTGCAGGTGTAGCCGTGCAGCGCCAGCACAACGGGCGCGGGGCGCGACGGTGCTTCGCGTACCTGCCGAGGCCGGTATATATACCATTCGCGCATCCAACCGTTCACCTGCTCATAGCGGTACTCCATGCCCAGATCACGCACCGGGTCCCGCGTCAGCCGCAGGCTGCCGCCCGGGTCAGCCATCCATCGCCGCACGCCGTAAAGAAAGTCCTTCCAGATCCGCTGATTTACCAGCGCGCCGTCCCGGTCACCGGCATGGGGAATGCGGCTTTCCCACACGCGGTAGGCCGCGCTTTCCTGATTTTCCGGATAGGGCGTTTGCGCCGTGCGCGTATAGCAAATGGTTTCACGGTCGCGGCGCGACGCCGCGTCCGCGCCGCAGTGTGCGCGCCAATCACTTAGCGTTTCCCGCCAGTCCGCTTCCGGTTCCCCCTCCGCGATCATCCACACGGGGACGGGAATGTCGCCCGCCCGGATGCCCTGCCGCGCGTCCGGGTCCTCAAAACCGCACAGGTCGGTGCACAGCTTACCGTCCGCCGCCACACGGTAAGCGGTTTCCACCCCGCTATCGCCCACGCAGGCCAGACCGGCGTACACGCTCGGGTGCTTCAAAACCGCCTTGTGCGCGATCACCGCGCCCTGCCGATAGCCGGCCATGTAATATTTCGCTTCGTGGATACAGAAACGGTTGCGGCGGCAGATATCCTGAAACACCGCTTCCACATAGGCGGCGTCCCCATCCCGGCAGTCATACGGCTCGTCCGTGTGCCACACGCCGCTTTCCGCTTCCAGTATACACAGGATCAGCTTTTCCTTGCATAGCTCCCCGTCCGCAAGGCATTGCCATACGCTTTCCTCCAATACCTGCTCCGCGGTGCGCCCGTCCTCGGGCAGAAGCATGAGCCCCGCCGTAGACGCCGCCGCGTTTTCGGGAATATATGTGATATACCGCCGCTTTCTACCGCCCACCTCTACAAACTCCTCAAACGCGCCGTAAAACATCGGCGCGTCCGGGCGCGCGGGGTCCACCCCGTTACGCGCAAACTGCCTGCACATCATGCTCCGAAGGCCTCCTGTCTCATTCCGGTTCGGGCGGGCTTCCGTCCGCCCGCAGTTCGTTCTTGATCTGTCCCACGGTTTTTCCCATTGCCTTTTTGACGACGCGGCAAAAATACGCCGCGTCCTTGTAGCCCAGCCTGCCCGCCAGCTCGCTGACCGAATAGTCGCCCTCTTGCAGCAGCGTGCGCAGGTGTCCCATGCGCACGTCGAGCAGATACTCGGAAAAGGTCTGCCCCAGCTCCCGGCGCAGCAGGAAGCTGATATAGGCGGGCGTCACCCCCAGCGCCTGCGACATCGCATCGAGCGACAGATCGTCCGCATAGTGCCGCTGGATGTGCTGCATCGCGCGGCGCACCACCGGGCTGATCGCCGTTTGCTTGCGCCGCGCCGCGAGCAGCGCGCCCAGCTTATCGCGCACCAGCGCGCGCACCGCCCCGGCGTCCGGCGCGTCGGACAGCTCGTCCGCGCGGATCTCATACCGGCCGTTCGTCTCATAATCCGGCTCAAAGTGCTTATACAGGCTGATCCAAAACACCGCCGCCAGCCCGCGCGTCTCCTCGATCGTGCGGGCGGCGGGCTGGTCGAGCAGACCGCTCAGCAGCTCATCCGCCTGCCGTATCAGCTGCCCGGCGTCCCCCGCGGTATCCATCCGGCCGATCTGCGCCGCGCAGTCGTCCAGCGCTTTCAAATAGTGCGGCTCGTGTACGGCCGCGTTTTTCTCCTCGCTAGTCTGGTAAAGCGCTTGTACGCTCTCTAAGTAAGATTGCCGGAAATGGCCGATCTCGGTTTTCGCCCCACCCACGCCGATCCGCGGCGTCAGAAGCAGCGCGCCGCGCACCAGCTCTGTAATTTGCTTTGCCAGCTCGGATACGACATACCGATACCAGATCATACTGCGCAGCTTGGACGAGGCGAGAAACACCGAAAACGTGCCGCCCCGCACCGGGGACACCACGGTCATCCCATCCAAGCGCAGTCCGCCCTTGACCGCCTGCCGCGCTTTCTCCAAATTCGACCGCTGCCGGTCCGGCGCAAGCGCGGCCTGTTCCAAATCCCGCCACCGGAGTTCGACAATGGCGAAGAAGCCGGTCGAAAACGAAATGCCCATTTCCGCCAGCTGCCGCAGCATTTCGGGCGTCGGTTCGTCGCCGTCGACAATGCGCAAAATGGTCTCCCGCACGATATAGTCCGCCATACCGGCCAAAATGCTTTCCTTCTGCTGCTGCGTCATCTGCCGCTGCCGCGTACAACTGAGCCGTTCCAGACTTTCGCCCACCGTGCGGACGATCTTGTCCTTTGTTTCGGGCTTTAGTAAAAACGCGTTCGCGCCGTAGTTCAGCGCGTCCTTTACGTAATCGAATTGATCGTGCGCGGTCAGTATGATGATCTCGCCCGGATATCCGCCCGCGCGCAGCGTCTTCAGCACCTCGATCCCGTTTAAATACGGCATTTGGATATCGAGCAGCAGCAGGTCCGGGTCGAACCGCCCCACTCTGGCCACTGTTTCGCGGCCGTTGGTCGCGTCCGGCAGCAGCACGATGTCCGAAAACGCGCCGCCGATGATCTTCCGCAGCGCACGGCGCTCCAGCGGTTCGTCCTCCGCGATCAGTAAGCTGTACATGTTCCACCCCTTTTCAGCGGAAAGCTAATGGTCACCTCCGTATATTCGCCCTGCCGGCTGTCAAAACGGTACCGCATGCTGCCGCCACAGAAAATTTGGAACCGACGCAGTACATTGTATACACCGACGGACTCGCCCACCGTGTCGTCCTCCTGCTCCAGAATATGGTTGAGCTCCTCCACCTTTTGCGGCGGCATGCCCTGCCCATTGTCGAACACACTCAGGCTGGCCCGTTCTCCCGAGCGGTAAGCCGCAATGCCGATATACCGCTCGGCGCCGCCGCCCTCGTGTGTCTGCCAGCCGTGTACGAAAGCATTCTCTACCAGCGGCTGCAGCACCATTGAGGGCAGCTCCAGTTCCTCGCACCCCGCCTCGATGTTGATATCCACGTCGATTTCCGACCCATACCGCATCTGCTGGATGAACAGATAGTCCCGCACGTTGTTTACTTCGTCCCGCACCGTAATGGTACGGTTGATATCGCGCAGCACATAGCGCAAAAAGCTCGCCAGACTGGTGCACAGCGCGGCCGTTTTTTCCGCGTTTTCACAGTAGGCGGTGGCCGATACACTGCCCAGCGCGTTGAATAAAAAGTGGGGGTTGATCTGCGCGCACAGCATTTGATACTGCATCTCCTGCACCCTTGATTTCAGCTTTAGGTTGCCCAGTTCCTGCTCGTGCAGCTTTCTTTCAATGCGGTATTTATCCTTAAGGTCCAGCATCTGGCTGCGAATGCGCGACAGCATGGAATCAAACGTGTCGATCAGCAGGCCGATCTCGTTGTCCCCGACCTCGGGCAGCGTGACGGGCGAAAGCTCGCCCAGATTCACCCGCCGCGCCGCCGCGGCGAGCGCGGTCACCGGCTCGGTAAACCGCCGCGCAACCGCGGTGATGTTCCATGTCGCGGCAAGCAGATAAGCCGCCCCTATCGCAATGGAAAACGCCAGACACGCCGTTTGCAGCCGCTTGTAGTAGGCCAGCCGCGTCTCGTACGTGTCCGTTACGGAGACATATACGCCCGTATACCGCTCCTGCATCAGGTGGCCGAGGTATTGCTGATCCGTATAATCCCTCCAGTTCCCCGACGCTCCGGCGCGCGTGTCCATCGCGCGCCGCACGGCTTCCGCATAGGTGTCGACGTGCCGGTAAAGGTCCTCCACCGCGCGCGATGGGCAGATCGCCCGCAGCTGCGCAGCGTCGCTTTGGAGCGCGATCAGGCTGTCCCGGCAGCTACGCCGGTCCTCCGCCGTCCCGGTGTACTGCATGGCGAACGCGTCCCGCTCTACCTGCGCGGCGTGCGCGAACAAACGGTTAAACGTCTGAAACAGCTCGGTCTGCTCGATAATTCTTCCCGCCAGCAGGTTCATCGATATGAGGATGAACAAAAAAACCAATACGGTCGCGCTTACCGTCCTCCACAGGGCGCCGTGCAGCTGCCTGCTCACGGACCCAGTTCCGCCGCCCCATCTTGAACGCTTCATGCCGCAGCCCTTTCTCCTTGTTTTACGAATACTTCATCGCGCATTTTAGGATATTTTCCTGCGTGATCTCCGCTCCCGTGAGCTCGCCCGCCTTGTGTCCATAGGATAATACGGCCACCCGGTCGCTCATTGAGATCAGCTCAGGCATTTCAGAGGAGATCATGATGATTGAAACGCCCTGCTTTGCCAGATCGATCATAACGTTGTAAATCTTGTTCTTGGCCGCCACATCGATCCCCTTCGTCGGTTCGTCCAGAATCAGGATGCGCGGCTCGGTCATCAGGCATTTGCTTAAGACGACCTTTTGCTGGTTGCCGCCAGAAAGCGTGTCCAGCAGCACCTCCATCGAGGGCGCGCGGATGTCCATGTCGTCAAACAGCTTTTTGCTGTTTTCCCGCTCGATCCGGCGCGACAGATGCAGGCCGCGCCGCGCCTTATCCAGACTCGCCAGACAGATGTTGTCCACAATGCTCCGCTTCCCGACAAAGCCGTCCGCCTTTCGATCCTCCGTCACCAGCGCGATGCCGTGCCTGATCGCGTCCTCCGGCGAGCGGATCTCGATCTTTTCGCCGTCCAAATACACTTCGCCGCTTATTTTATCCGTTTTTCCGAATACCGCCGCCATCAGTTCGCTTCGGCCCGCGCCCACCAGACCCGCGAGGCCCAGTATTTCGCCGCGCCTCAGCTCCAGCGACACGTCGTCCACGATATAGCGTTTGTCCGAAAACGGGTGCCGCACGGTAAAGTGCCGCACACTGAAACACACGGGTTGCGGCTCGTAGGGCCGCGCGGGATAAAACGATTCAAACGACCGGCCGACCATATCTTTAATTATAGTGTCTTTGTCCGCATTTGCAACCGGATACGAGGCGATCACCCTGCCGTCGCGCATGATGGTGACGCGGTCGGCGTGCGCCAAGACCTCGTCCATCTTGTGGGAGATCAGAATGATCGTGATGCCCCGCGCCCGGAGGTCGCGCAGGATGTCGAACAACTGCTCGGCCTCGGACTCGGTCAGCGCGCTGGTCGGCTCGTCGAGTACCAGAATCCGCGGGTTTTTTGACAGCGCGCGCGCGATGGTCACCAGCTGCATCTGGCTGGTGTTCAGCCCGCGCATGCCCGCCTTCGGGTCCACATCCAGCCGCACCAGCCGCAGCTTTTCGGCCGTGTCGCGGTACATCTGTTTGAACAGCACCCGTCCGCCCCTGCCGAGCGGCCAGTGCCCCATAAACATATTTTCCGCCACGCTCAAGTCCAGATGCACGCTGATCTCCTGATAGATCATCGCAATGCCCGCGTTTTCCGAATCGGATGGGCTTTGAAAATGCGTCTCCTTGCCGTCTATGCATATCTGTCCCTGAAAGGAGCTTTGGTCGTACGAGCCGGAGAGCACCTTCATCAGGGTCGATTTGCCCGCGCCGTTCTCGCCCATGATCGCAAGGATCTCCCCCTCGTTCGCTTCCAGCGAAACGTCGTCCAGCGCGCGCACCCCGGGGAATTCCTTGGTGATATGCTTCATTTCCAATACGATTTTACTCATATCATGCCTTTCTCCTCCGCTTGCGGAACTTGGGGTTGGTGCGAATGGTGTCCAAGCTGACGGCCAAAATCATCAGCGCGCCGATCAGCACATTCTGCCAGTATGCCGAAATGTGTACCATGACCAGCGCGTTCGTCAGCACCTCCATCAGCGAGGCGCCGATCACCGTGCCCACCATCGTGCCGACGCCGCCGGTAAAGCTGGTGCCGCCTATGATGACGCCCGCGGCGATCATCAGGTCCTTGCCCTCGCCCGCGTTCGCCACCGCCGTGCCCATGCGGGACGCGGTCAATATCCCGACAAAGCCCGCCAGAGCCGAGCACAGAATATAAATGCTCATCATGTACCGATCCACATTAATGCCCGCCAGACGGGTCGCTTCGCGGTTCCCCCCCAGCGCGAATACCACGCGCCCGTATTTGGTCGAATACAGCACATAGCCAAAGAATACCGTAATGACCGCCGCGATTAGTATGGAATAGTGCAGCGACCCGATCTTGCCCTGTCCGATCAGATTGAACGATTCCGGGAACGGGTAATACGGCGTTCCGCGCGAAACAACGAATACGATGCCCTTGGATATGTAGGAGATGCCGAGCGTGGCAATGATGGACGGCATGCCCACCTTGACCGAAAGGAAACCGTTCAGCGCGCCGATCAGCACGGCGAGCGCCATTGCGATTAAAATAGACGGCACGGTCGGGATGCCGCTTGTCAGGCACAGGCCCGCGCACATGCCTGAAATGGTCAGCGTTGATCCAACCGACAGGTCCAGATTGCCGCTCGTAATGACGAACGTCATGCCCACCGCCGTGATAACGGAAAACGAAATGCTGCGCATCAGATCGAGAACGTTGGTCTTGCTTGCAAACTGCGGCGCCAGCATGGTCGTCGCGATGCAAACGATGATCAGCGGGATCAGGATGTTCATCTCGCGCTTCTTTAAAATACTTTTTACCTTTTCCATGGATACTCCTTCACTTCTTTTCCTTATGGATTAATGTAAATAAAGCAAGGCCCGGGAGGCGTGCGCGTTCTGCCTCCAGAGCCTTGCTGCCGCCCTGGCGGGCGTGATCCGTTTTATTCGTACTTTTTCAGCATTTCCGCCACGTTGTCCTTGGTCACCGTCGTCACAGGCACGTTGTTGACCTCCTGTTCGATCGTTCCGCCGTCGATGAGGGTCTTGAGCGCGTTGACGCCCTTGTAGCCCATCGTGTACGGATCCTGCGCCACCGTCGCGGTGATGACGCCGTCCTCGATATTGCGCAGCAGTTCCTCGTCCTCGTCAAAGGTAACCATTGTGATCTTTCCAGCCAGATCTCGTTCCACCAGCGTTTTGGCGATGCCCTTGGAGCCCTGACCCTCGGCGCAGAAAATCGCCGAAATATCGGGGTACGCGGTCAAAAACTGCTGCGCCACCTCGGCGCCCTCCAGCACGTCCGCCGCGGCCACCGTCGTCAGCACCTCCATACCCGGCTCCTTTTCCACAACGGATAAAAAGCCGTTCATGCGGTCCTGCATGTTCTTCGCGGACAGGTCGGCCGTCTCCACCACGATTTTGGCCTTACCGCCGGTCAGCTCCACCATCGCCTGACCCGCCTGCACGCCCGCGTCGTAATTGGCCGTGCCGTAATAGGCCACGCGCGAGGTGTTTGGCCCGTCCGTGTCGATGGTGACCACCGGGATCCCCGACTTTGTCGCGTTGTCAATGCTCGCGCCGATCATCGACTCGTCGTAGCACATGATCATGATGCCGTCCGGCTTGGAAGCGATCGTCGAATCCAAATCCTTGATAAACTGGGTCGTATCGATCTGCGTCGGGCCGACGACAGAAATATCGATATTGCCGATCTCCTCCGCCGCTTTTTCCATGCCGTCCACACAGGTATTCCAGTACACGTTTCCTTGGATCGGGCAAACGAAGGTGAAGCGCAGCTTGTCCGCCCCATCCGCCGTCTTTGCCCCGTCCGCGCCGCCGCAGCCGGCCAGCGTCACCGCCGCAGCCGTAAGGATGGCGAAAAGACCCGCCCATTTCTTTTTGCTCATTGTTTTCCCTCCTGTTAAGTCCGCTCTTTTTGCGGCGTGCACCGCCGCTTCCTGTGCTTTTATACTACCATTGCCCCCGGCCCGCGCCTATAGGATAATTTTTTGATCCTTGTACTATTTTATGTTTTCAGCTTCTTCGCGTTCCGCCGCGCCGTTTCTCTTTGCGTAATTTTTGCAGTTTCCGCACAAAAGCCTTTGTGCTTTGCATGCAAATATGTCATACTATGGAGGAAGGACAACGCAAAGGAGGAACCCATCCTATGACGATACAATCAGACGACCGGCGCGATTATTTGCGCCTGCTCGCAAGGCAATATCCGAACGTACAGGCCGCCAGCAGCGAAATCATCCATTTGCAGGCGATCTTGCACCTGCCCAAGGGCACCGAGCACTTTATGAGCGACCTGCACGGCGAAGCCGAGGCCTTTGTACATATCCTAAATAACGCTTCGGGCGCGGTGCGTGAAAAGGTAGAGATCGTGCTGCGGGACAGCCTGCCCGCGGATGAACGCGCCCAACTGGCGACGCTGATCTACTACCCGGAGGAAAAGCTGGAAGAACTGGTGCAGGCCGCGCCTGACGCCGCCGAATGGTACCGCATCACGCTGGGTCGGCTGCTCGAGATCTGCCGCCTGTGCGCATCCAAATACACGCGCTCCAAGGTGCGCCGCGCCATGCCGCCCGAAACGCGCGATATCATCAACGAGCTGCTCAACAAGGGCAACGATATTTTCAATAAGCGCGAATATTTTGAAAGCGTGATCTCGACCATCATCGACATCGATCAGGCCGAATATTTCATCATCTCGATGTGCAACCTCATTAAACGGCTGGTCGTCGACCATCTGCATATCGTGGGCGATATCTTTGACCGCGGACCGCGCGCCGATATCATCATGGACCTTTTGATGGACCACCATTCGGTCGATATCCAGTGGGGCAACCACGATGTGCTGTGGATGGGCGCGGCGACCGGCAGCCGCACCTGCATCGCCACGGTTTTAAGCAATTCCATCACCTACAACAACCTTGAAATGATCGAAACGGGCTACGGCATCAGCCTTCGTCCGCTCGCGCTGTTTGCAAACGAGGTGTATAAGTGCAGCGCCGAGCAATCCTGTTTCCAAACCAAGCAGGTGGACGACGAATCCGCCACCGCCAAGGACTTGACCATGGCCGCCCGGATGCACAAGGCGATCGCGGTAATCCAGTTCAAGCTGGAAGGGCAAACCATCCTGCGCTGCCCGGCTTTCCGCATGGAGGACCGGCTGCTGCTGGACAAGATCGATTTTGCGCGCGGCACCGTGCGCATCGGCGACGACGAATATCCACTGCGCGATACGAACTTCCCCACCATCGATCCCGCCGACCCCTACCGGCTTTCGCCGGAAGAGCACGAATTGATGGCGCAGCTGAAAAACGCCTTTCTGCGCTCGGAAAAGCTGCAGCGCCACATCCGCTTCCTGTATTCCAAGGGCGGTCTGTATAAATGCTTTAACGGCAACCTGCTGTACCACGGCTGCATCCCGATGACGGAGGACGGCCAGTTCATGCAGTTTACCTTTGATCACAAGACCTATTCGGGCAAGGCCCTGCTCGATTACGCGGAGACCGTCGCGCGGCAGGGCTATTACGCCCGCGAGGGCACGGCGGAACGGCAGTTCGGCAAGGACTTTTTGTGGTTCCTTTGGTGCGGCCGGCACTCGCCGCTGTTCGGGCGCGACCATATCGCGACCTTTGAACGCCGCCTGATCGCGGACCAAACCATCTGGGCCGAGCCGAAAAACCCCTACTATTCCTATTATAATGAGGACGAGGTCTGCGTGCGCATCCTCGCGGAATTTGGGCTGGAGGGCGAGCACTGCCACATCGTCAACGGCCACGTACCGGTCAAGACAAAGGACGGCGAAAGCCCGATCAAAGCGGACGGCCGCCTGATCGTGATCGACGGCGGCTTCTGCCGCGCCTACCAGCCGACCACCGGCATCGCGGGCTACACGCTCGTGTACGATTCGTGGGGCATCCACCTGACCGCGCACGAGCCGTTTTCCGGCAAGCGGGACGCGATACGCAATAACAAGGATATTCTTTCGACCTCCATGGCGTTCGACCGCTCGGAAGCCCGCATCCTGATCGGCGAGACCGACATCGGCCTGCGGCTGAAGCGCATGATCGGCGACCTGAAGGACCTGCTTGCCGCCTACCGCCGCGGCGAGATCAAGGAGGACAACGGCGCGCCCGTTCCGCCCCAATGATGCAAAAATGATGGAGAAACGCGGTATTCTTGACGAGAGGTGATCCATATGAACAACACCATATTGATCGTCGAGGACGAAGCGCCGATCTCCAACCTGATCCGGCAGACGCTGACGGACGCCGGCTATCGCTGCACCTGTGCATTTGACGGGCTGTCCGCCGCCGATCTGCTTGAAAAAAATCCGTTTGATCTGGTGCTGCTCGACATCATGCTGCCGGGCGCCAACGGCTACGAGCTGTTTGAATATATCCGCCCGCTCGGCATACCCGTTATTTTTCTGACCGCCCGTGCCGATGTGCAGGACCGTGTGAGCGGCCTGCGGCTGGGCGCGGAGGACTACATTGTAAAGCCGTTCGAGTTGATGGAGCTGCTCGCACGCGTGGAGACCGTGCTGCGGCGCTATGGCAAAAACGAACAGCGCATCGTGTTTTACGACGTGGAAATCGACACGCTTTCCCGCATGGTGCATAAAAACGGCGAGCCCATACCGCTGACCGCCAAGGAATACGAGCTGCTGCTTTTGTTTGTGCAGAATAAAAATATCGCCCTGTACCGCGACCGCATCTATGAAAAGGTGTGGGGCGAGGAATACCTCGGCGACAGCCGCACGGTCGACCTGCACATTCAGCGCATGCGCAAAAAATGCGGGCTGGAGGATCGCCTAAAGGCTGTTTACAAGATCGGCTACCGCTTGGAGGGGTGATCGCTTGCGCTTTTTCTGGAAGATCTTTTGCAGCACAGTGGTCATCACGGCGTTGTCGATCAGTCTGGGCGGCTTTTGGCTGATCGATTCGCAGTTTCGCACCTCGCTCAAACGCGAGATCACCGCCGCTTACGAGGAAAACGACGTTTTATGGTACGCGATCGACCGCGAGCTGCAAAACGGCTACGCGACCGACCGCGAATCGCTCGCGCTGGTCGCGCAGTCGGTGCGCATCGAGACCGGGCGCGGCACGATCCCCTTTCGCCTGACCGAGCCGAACGGCGACGCGCTCTTCACCGGCGACGGCGCGGCGGGCGATGTGGACATGCTCGCATCGCTCGGCGCAGAACAGCGCGGGTACGAGCTGATGCAGCTCGGCGAGCGGACCTATGTGCACGCCGCCAGCCCGCTGACCCTGTCCGACGGCATGGTTTTTCTGGAAAACTTTCGCGAGATTACCGATCTGTTCGACACGCGCGACGATCAGTACCACCGCTTCTTTTATTTGATGCTGGCGCTGATCGCGGCCGTGGGGCTGGTCACCTTCGCGGTGTCCAGCCTGCTCACGCGGCCGCTGCGGCGGCTCTCGGTCGCGGTGCGTCACGTCGCGGGCGGCGCGTTCAACCAGCGCGTGCCCGTCACCAGCCGGGACGAGCTGGGCAAGCTGTCGGCCGATTTCAACGCGATGGCCGAGCGGCTGGAAGCCATGGTGGACGAATTAAAGGACGCGGCCCGGCGGCAGGAGGATTTCGTCGGCAGCTTCGCGCACGAGACCAAGACCCCGCTGACCTCCATCATCGGCTATGCCGATCTGCTGCGTTCGCGCCCTTCCTCGCCCGAACAGGTCGCGGAATCCGCGGGCTATATTTTTACCGAAGGTAAGCGGCTGGAAGCGCTTTCCCGCAAGCTGATGGACCTGATCGTGCTGGACAAGCAGGTTTTCCCCCTGCGCTCCGTGCCCGCGCGCGTGCTGTTTGAACGGGTTGAGCTTGGGCTGCGGCCGGTTTTTGCGAATGCGAACATCGCGTTTGCCGTACGCTGCGAGGACGCGGTCTTACAGGTGGAGCCCGATCTGATGCACACCGTTCTGCTCAACCTGATGGACAACGCCCGCAAGGCGATGGACGGCGGCGGCGCGGTGCTGCTGGAGGGCGTGAGCCAGCCGGACGGCGGCTACCGCATTTCCATCTACGACAACGGCAAGGGCATTCCCCCGGAGGAGCTGGAGCGTATCACGGAAGCGTTTTACATGGTGGATAAATCGCGCGCCCGCGCGCAAGGCGGCGCGGGACTGGGCCTTGCGATCTGCCAGCGGATCGTGGCGCTGCACGGCGCCAGACTCACCTTCCGCAGCATTCCGGGGCAAGGCACCCGTGTAACCATTTTTCTGAAGGGGGGCGGCGACGCATGAGCAAACGAGCCTTTCCGCTGCTGCCCCTGCTCTCCCTCGCGGTCGTGCTGACGGCGGCCATCCTGCCCGCGTTCGCCTCGCGCGTGCAGGACCGCGGCCTGTTCGGCGTGACCCACACCGAGCCGCTGCGCGAGGAGGCCGGCGCGCAGCCGACCGCCCCGCCGCAGCGCATCGATCTGGTGCGCCGGGGCAGGACGCAGGATGACAGCGGCCTCATCTTCGTGGTGCAGCAGCCGCCCGAAAAGGAGCAGCAAACCGCCTTGACCGACGCGCGCGCCGCCCTGCAAACACTGGTGGATTACGGCGTGCTGCCCGCCGACTTCCCCGCCGCGAGCTGCGAATACCAATACAACCCCGTCAGCCGCTTGCTGTACCGCGACCGAACCACGGGGGAAAGCGTCAGCGTTTACGTCATGCTGCTCTCCTGCACCGGCGGCAGCGTCGAGCTGACCATGGATGTGGAGACGGGAGCGGTGTACGCCCTTTCCTCTTACCGCCCGCCGGACGATCCGGATATGGATGAACACACGATGGAAAAAATGCTGCTTGATTCCGCCGCTATGGCGGAGGGCTTTGCCAAGCAGCTCGGCGTTTCCCTCACGCTCGACCCGGTAGGCGCCGCGTACGGCTACGAGGACTATCTGGTGGAAGGGGCTTCCTCCCGCTATTTCTTCCACGGCACGACCTACGCGATCGACATTGTGTTGAGCGACCCGCCGGCATTCTCGCTCGCCGCGGACAGCATGCGCAGCACCTCGCGTTTCGGCGACGACGCCGTTTCTATCAACCATAACTAAAAGATGCCACTTTGATGCAAAAACGCGCGAAGTACGATACAGTCCTTTCGTATACTGTGGAAAACGCACAGAAAACGAAAGGACTGTTTTTTATGAAAGCTCCTGCCCATATCTCCCGAAAACGCCGCCGCACGGCGCCGCTTGTGCTATGCCTGCTGCTCCTTGCCGCGCTGGCCGGATTCCTCTGCGGGCGCACGCCGCGCTCGATCCTGCCGGGCGTTGTCAATACAGGCAACGAGACCGTGATCCAGCCGAAGGACGCTTGGCAGCTCACACTTGTAAACGCCAAAAACCCGATCGAGGGCAATCCCCAGATCGAGCTGACCGAGCTGCGTAACGGACAAGCCATCGACTCGCGCGTTTACCCCGCGCTGCAGCGTATGATGGACGACGCGCGCGCGGTGGGTCTGCGCCCGCTGATCTGCTCCTCCTACCGCACGAACGAAAAGCAGACCGAGCTGTTTCAAAACAAGGTGGCAAGCTACTTAAATCAAGGCTATTCCGTGGAGGAAGCCACGCGGCTGGCCGCCGGTTGGGTCGCCGCCCCCGGCACCAGCGAACACCAGCTCGGTCTTGCGGTCGACATCGTGGCCGAATCCTATCAGCTGCTCGACGAGCAGCAGGAGCAGACCGCCGAGCAGCAATGGCTGATCGAAAACTGCGCGGCCTACGGCTTTATCCTGCGCTATCCGACCGATAAAAGCGATGTGACCGGCGTCGGCTACGAGCCGTGGCACTACCGCTATGTCGGAGAGACCGCCGCGAACGAAATCATGTCGCAGGGGGTCTGTTTGGAGGAATACCTCGGCGCCACGGCCTGATCCGACCCATTTCTTGCTTTTTCTACCGATTTCCTATATAATAAGGCATTATAGTTTGACTTATGAATAGGAAGGGGAGAGCGCTATGTCGCCCAGCGCTATGGCCGCGCTGATTCCAGACAGTGCATTCGGATATTTTCTTGAAAACATTTCATCTTCCCTTTCCTGCGTCCTGTTGTTCGCCGGTATGCTGACGCTGAACGACGATTGGAAACCGGGCCGCAAAGGCATGTGGGGCCTGCTCGTCATTGCGATCCTGCTGCTGCAGCCGATCCTATATGTATCGCACTACATGGTTCTATTCAAGCTCCTATTCTGTATTTTCAGCATGCTCGGCATGGCCACCTGCTACCGCCGCCGCACACCCGCCTTCTGGTTTTCCGTTTGCGTCATGTGCACGGTGGCCTGTTTTTGCAGCACGCTGTCCGGCCTGCTCCTGCTCCTGTATCCGGACGAGTCCCGTCTGGTGTTTAAGCTGCCCCTAACCGTGCTCTCCTACCTGCTGGTGCGGCGTTTTTTCAAACCGCTCATGCTGCAGCTGAAGCAATCGGACAGCACGTATTGGGGGCATCTGTACGCCGTGCCGCTGAGCATGTTTGCGGCGCTGATGTTCGTCACGCTGGCGCTGAGCGATTATACCCACGGCGGCCGTCGCTTTCCTGTGTTTTTTTCGGTCTCGCTGCTGGCGTTCGCCTTCACGGTGTACAGCATACTGCATTATCTTTTCCGCTCGGTCTACCTGCGGCAGCAGCAAACGCACGATAACGACGTGCTGCGCACGCAGATGGCCGCGGTTGTGCGCCGGGCGGATGAAATTATTCGGCAGGACGAGGCCGAGCGCGTTTTCCGCCACGATCTGCGGCATCACGTCAATGCGCTTTCCACATGCATCGACGCGGGCGCGTACGAGGAAGCCCGCGCGCTGCTGCAGCGCACGCAGCAAACGTTAAACGGGTTGGAGCAAACCCGCCAAACCATCACCCGCTACACCGGCCGCCCGGTACTTGACGCGGTGCTCTCCTCCTACGGGGACGCGCTTGAACAGTGCGACGCCCGGTATCAGGTAGCATTGCGCCTGCCGGAAACGCTGGAACCCGACCTTGCCGAGCTTTCCACCGTGCTTTCCAACGCGCTGGAAAACGCGCTGCACGCTTGTCTGGCGCTGCCAAAGGGCCGCGAACGCGCGGTAAAGGTTCTGGGCGAAACGCATGGCGCGCAATTTTTGCTCACCGTATCCAACACCTGCCCCTTTGACACATTGCTCGACCCACTCACCTCCCTGCCCCGCGCCACACGCCCCGGGCACGGCTACGGCACCCGCAGCATCGCCATCTTCGCCGCCCGCTGGGGCGGCGTGCTCGACTATCAGGTGGCGGACGGCTGGTTCCATATGCATTTGCTGATATAAAAACGAGACCGAAAGCAGCGGTACCGCTGCTTTCGGTCTCGTTTTTATCGCTCACCCATGCGCTTCGACGAACCAGCGGTCCTGCTCCAAAAACAGAAAGCTTTGCGTTTGTCCGATGCGGACGGTATAGCGCGTGCCCGCGCCGCCGGCTTTGAGCGAAACAGCCGGGCGCACATCGAGCACGCGGTCGATCGGGAACCGGCGGCCGTCCTCCCACTTGACCACGCGCGGCGTGATGCGCCCGTCCCGGCTCCACGCGGCGAGCACATCCACATATACCTTGCGTACCACTTATGTCGCCTCCCTTCCGAAAAAGCCGACCGGATGAATGATATGATCCTTCTTCGCGTCGATCTGGGCGATATCGGGATCGGCCAGCACGCTCGCGCGCTGCACGCAGGCGTTGCCGAAGCGGCGGCGCAGCCAGTCGAGCGTTTGGTCGAGCGCTTCCAAGCGCTCGCGGCCCGCTTCGTCGCGGTACAGATCGAGCTGTACCGGCTGGTTCGCGGGCAAAAGCTGTATGACCCGCACGGTGAGCGAGCGAATGGGCCGCCGCCAATCCCAGCTTTCTCGAAACAGGCCGAGCGCGGCCGCCATCAGTTCCTCCGTGATATCGGTCGGCTGCGGCAGGCGGCACTGCCGTTCAAAGCTCCACAGCTCGCAGTCCCGAATGCCGATTGCCACGCCGCCCGCGCACAGGCCCTGCTCGCGCAGCCGCATGGCCACCGCTTCGATCAGGGTGAGCAGCAGGGCCTTGGCGTCCTCGTCACAGCGCAGATCGTGCGGGGCGGTGCAGCCGTTGCCGATCGATTTGACCGGCGGCACCGCTCCCGCCCGCGCCACCGGCGTCAGGTCTAGCCCGCAGGCAAAGCCCCACAAAACGTCGGCCATTTTGCCGAGCTTTGGGCGCAGCAGGCGCGGGTCGGCCTGCGCCAGCTCGCCGATGGTTTGGATGCTGTGATTTTTCAGCTTGCGCTTGGTCGCGGGGCCGATCCACAATAGATCGTCCACCGGCAGCGGCCATACCAGCTCCTTATAGTTCTGCCGGGAAAATACCGTGACCGCGTCCGGCTTTTTGTAATCGCTGCCCAGCTTGGCGAATATCTTGTTCCACGATACGCCGATGGATACGGTAAGCCCCAGCTCGCTCTTGACGCGGCCGCTGATCTCTTGCGCGATCTGTTCCCCGCTGCCCCGGACCGCGGCGCTGTCCGTCACGTCGAGCCAGCTTTCGTCGATGCCGAAGGGCTCGATCTGGTCGGTATAGTCCGCGTAGATGCGCTGGGCCAATTCGGAAAACCGCAGGTAGGAAGCAAAATCCGGCGGCAGCGTGATAAGCTCCGGGCATTTTTCGCGCGCCTGCCAAATGGCTTCGCCGGTTTTCACGCCCCGCGCGCGGGCTTCCGGCGTGCGCGTCAGGATGATGCCGTGGCGCAGCTCGATATTGCCCGCCACGGCGACCGGCTTGCCGCGCAGCTCCGGGTGGTGCAGGCATTCTACCGCCGCATAAAAATGGTTCAAGTCGGAATGCAGGATTACGCGCGCCATAAACGCCGCCTCTCTTTCCTTTGGTCTGTACAGCAATTATAGAACATTTGTTCGATTAATTCAAGCGGTTTTATTTGTAAAGTGATCGACCTTTTTTGTTTGGTGAACTTTCTGTGAACCCTGTTGACATTAACGCAAAACGGCGTATAATATGTTAGCATACTAACAGTAAGGAGGCTAACAATCGTGAAACAACGGATCGGCGCTGAGCTGGGCATGCTGAACAATCTGATCAAGCGCCAGATGGCGTGCATGATGGCCGGATCGGATATCGACTGCATCACCGGCATGCAATCGATGGTGCTGCACTATCTGATCCAGTCCGAGGGACAGGGCGACCGCTTCCAGAAGGATATCGAAACGCAATTTGCCATGCGCCGCTCGACAGCGACCGGCATTTTACAGCTCATGGAGCAGCATGGGCTGGTGCGGCGCGAGCAATCCGCGCACGACGCGCGCTTAAAACGTCTGGTTTTAACGGATAAGGCGCGGGCGCTGAATCAAGAGATCCATCAGGGCTTGGAAGCGACCGAGGCGCTCATGCAGCGCGGCGTGACACAGGAAGAGCTGGAAATTTGGTTTGCCGTATGTGAAAAAATACGGGTAAATCTGGAACAATACCAACGCGAGGCTTCGGAGGAGACAAAATATGATCAAACAACTGGCAAAATGCGTGCGCGAGTTCAAGAAGGACGCGCTGCTCACCCCGTTTTTCGTCATACTCGAGGTCGTGATGGAGGTGGTCATACCGACGGTGATGGCGCTCCTGATCGACCGCGGCATAGACGCGGGTAATTTAAATGAAATTTGGAAATACGGGCTGATCCTGATCGCGTGCGCCATGCTCGCGCTGGTGTTCGGCGCGCTCGCGGGCACCTATGCCGCGCGCGGCTCGGCCGGCTTTGCGCGCAACCTGCGGCACGATATGTATTACGCCGTGCAGGATTTTTCGTTTTCCAACATCGATCGTTTTTCGACCTCGTCGATCGTCACCCGATTGACGACCGACGTGACCAACGTGCAAAACTCCTTTCAGATGATCACGCGCATCGCGGTGCGCTGCCCGATCATGCTGATCTTTTCGCTGATCATGGCGTTTCGCATCAACAGCGAGGTCGCTTGGGTGTTCCTTGCCGTGCTGCCGATTCTGGCGATCGGTCTGGGCATTCTGATGAAGATCGTCAGCCCGGTGTTTACCCGCGTATTCCAGACCTACGACCGCATGAACACCGTGGTGCAGGAAAACCTAACCGGTATCCGCGTGGTCAAAAGCTACGTGCGCGAGGAGTATGAGACCGAAAAATTCAAAGGCGTATCCGGCCTTTTGTACCGCGAATTTTCCAAGGCGCAAAAGACCATGGCCTGCGCCATGCCGCTGATGCAGTTTTGCATGTACGCCTGCATCCTGCTGATCTCGTGGTTCGGCGCGCGCCTGATCGTCGGCGGCAGCATGACGACCGGCGAGCTGACCAGCCTGTTCTCCTACATCATGCAGATTTTGATGAGCCTGATGATGGTGGCGATGGTGTTCGTCATGATCACGATGAGCCGCGCTTCGGCAAAGCGAATCAGCGAGGTGCTTTCCGAAAAGTCCGACCTGCACGACCCGGAAAAGCCGGTGACCGAGGTAAAGACCGGCGACATCTCCTTCGAGCATGTCAGCTTCAGCTACAAGGGCGACCACAGCAAGTTCGCCCTGCGCGACGTGAGCCTTGATATCAAGGCCGGGCAGACCATCGGCATCCTTGGCGGCACGGGCGCCGCCAAATCGACGCTGGTGCAGCTCATCCCCCGTCTGTACGATGTGACCGAGGGCTCGGTCAAGGTCGGCGGCGTCGATGTGCGCGCGTATCATCTGGATACCCTGCGCAGCGAGGTCGCGATGGTGCTGCAAAAGAACGTGCTGTTTTCCGGCACGATCAAGGAAAACCTGCGCTGGGGCAATGAAAACGCCACGGACGAAGAGCTGCGGCGCGTGTGCCGGCTCGCGCAGGCCGACGATTTCATCTCCCAGATGCCGGACGGCTACGACACCCATATCGAGCAGGGCGGCTCCAACGTATCGGGCGGCCAGAAGCAGCGCCTTTGCATCGCCCGCGCGCTGCTGAAAAAACCCAAGATTCTCATTCTGGACGATTCGACCTCGGCGGTCGATACCAAGACCGACGCGCTGATCCGCCGCGCCTTTGCCGAGGAGATACCGGATACCACGAAGATCATCATCGCGCAGCGCGTTTCCTCGGTGCAGGACGCGGACCAGATCATAATTATGGATAACGGCCATATCGACGCGGTGGGCACGCACGACAGCCTGCTCGCATCCAACCAGATCTATCAGGAAGTATACCGCCAGCAGCAGAAGGGAGGCGAGGAATAATGCCGGGACCGATGATGGGAGGCGGCCGCCGCGGCCGCATGGGCGGCGGCAAAAAGGCCAAAAGCCCGAAAAAGACGCTTTCGCGTCTGCTCGCCTATATTAAAAGAGGTTACAGCGCAAAATTCTTCGTCGTTTTGATCTGCATCGTGCTGTCCGCGCTGGCAAACGTGGGCGGTTCCATGTTTCTGCGCGTGCTGATCGACGACTATATCACCCCGCTGCTCGCGCAGGCGAACCCGGTGTTTAGCGGGCTGCTCCGGGCGCTCGGCATGATGGCGGGCGTGTATCTCGTCGGCATTTTGTCAACCTTCCTTTACAACCGGCTGATGGTCTCGATCTCGCAGGGCGTTTTAAAGACCGTGCGCGACCAAATGTTTGCCCACATGCAATCGCTGCCCATCCGCTACTTTGATACCAACACCCACGGCGATGTGATGAGCCACTACACCAACGATACCGATACGCTGCAGCAGATGCTCTCGCAGTCGGTGCCGCAGATGTTCTCCTCGGCCATCACAATCATAGCCGTGCTCGCCGCCATGCTGATCACCAACGTGTGGCTGACGCTGTTCGTCATTCTCGGCGTGTTCGTCATGCTGCGCGTGACCGGCAAGATCGGCGGCAACTCCGCGAAGTTCTTCCTCGAGCAGCAGAAATCCCTCGGCAAGGTCAACGGCTATATCGAGGAAATGATCGGCGGGCAAAAGGTCGTCAAGGTATTTTGCCGCGAGGAAAAGTGCAAGGAGCAGTTTGACGAGATCAATGAAGAGCTGCGCCTAAACGCTACGAGCGCCAACACCTTCGCCAACATCCTGATGCCGATCATGATGAACATCGGCAACCTTTTGTACGTGCTGGTCGCGGTGGTCGGCGGCACGCTGGCGCTCACGGGCGTTGGCGGCGGCATCACGCTGGGCGTGATCGCCTCCTTCCTGCAACTGACCAAGACGTTCACCCAGCCGGTCAGCCAGATTTCGCAGCAGGTCAACTCCATCGTCATGGCGCTGGCGGGCGCGGAACGCATTTTCGATCTGATGGACGAGGAATCCGAGGTGGACGACGGCTACGTCACGCTGGTCAACGCCCGCATCAACGCGGACGGCAGCCTGTACGAAACGCCGGAAAAGACCAATGTTTGGGCTTGGAAGCACCCGCATGATGACGGCACGGTCACCTACGAGCGCGTGCAGGGCGACGTACGCTTTTTCGACGTGGATTTCGGCTATACCCCGGATAAGATCGTCTTGCACGATATTTCGCTGTTCGCCGAACCGGGCCAAAAGGTGGCCTTTGTCGGCGCGACCGGCGCGGGCAAAACCACGATTACCAACCTGATCAACCGCTTTTACGATTTGGCGGACGGTAAGATCCGGTACGACGGCATCAACATCAATAAGATCAAAAAGGCCGATCTGCGGCGCTCGCTCGGCATCGTTTTGCAGGATACCAACCTGTTCACCGGCACGATCCGCGACAACATCCGCTACGGCAACCTCGACGCCAACGATCAAGAGATCGAGGCGGCGGCCCAGCTTGCGGGCGCGGACGACTTTATCCGCCGCCTGCCCGAGGGGTACGATACCGAGATCGGCGGCGACGGCGGCAGCCTGTCGCAGGGCCAGCGCCAGCTGCTATCGATCGCCCGCGCGGCGGTGGCCGATCCCCCGGTCATGATTCTGGACGAAGCGACGAGCAGCATTGACACCCGCACCGAGTCCATCGTCCAGCGCGGCATGGACGGCCTGATGTATGGCCGCACGGTGTTTGTGATCGCGCATAGACTTAGTACCGTGCAGAACGCGGACGTCATTATGGTGCTGGAGCTTGGCCGCATCATCGAGCGCGGCAACCATGATCAACTGATCGCCGAGCACGGCAAGTACTACCAGCTGTACACCGGCGCGTTCGAGCTGGAATAACAAAACGCGGATTGACATTTTGCCGCGCTTCCGGTATAATCAGTAAAACAGGGAATGAAGTTCTCCCTTGTGGGTGACCACTAAACCGCTTAAAAAGCTGATGACTTCTGCAAGCGATTGCAGAGTTATCAGCTTTTTTGTTATGTTAAGGAGGCAAAGGAAGGATATGTTAACCAGTATTGCGCTGATTTTTCTGGTGGGGATGAGCCTTGGGTGGCTCTTCAGCAGGCTGCGGCTGCCCAGCCTGCTTGGCATGCTGATCACGGGCATTATACTCGGCCCCTATGTGCTGAACCTGCTGGACGGTTCTATTTTAGGCATTTCGGCCGATCTGCGGCAGGTGGCGCTGATCATCATTTTAACGCGGGCCGGGCTGTCGCTCGACCTGAACGATCTGAAAAAGGTGGGGCGGCCCGCCGTACTGATGTGTTTTGTCCCCGCCTGCTTTGAAATGGTGGGCATGGTGACGATCGCGCCCCGGCTGCTGGGCATTTCCGTATTGGACGCGGCCATTATGGGCGCGGTGGTTGCGGCGGTATCCCCCGCGGTGATCGTTCCTAAAATGCTGAAGCTGATGGAGGGCGGCTACGGTACCGGGCGCAGCATTCCGCAAATGATCCTTGCCGGGGCTTCGGTGGACGATGTGTTCGTCATCGTCATGTTCGCCGCCTTTACCGGGCTGGCGCAGGGCGGGACGATTTCGCCCGTCACCTTTGTGCAGATACCCATTTCAATCGTGACGGGCATCGTGGGCGGCCTTGCGCTTGGGCTGGCATTCGCGGCATTCTACCGGCGCGTCCATGTGCGGGATTCCACCAAGGTGGTGGTGCTGCTCAGCATTTCGTTTTTGCTGGTGGCGCTGGAAAACGCGCTGAAGGGTACGGTCCCCTTTTCCGGCCTGCTCGCGGTTATGAGCTGCGGCATCGCGGTGAACCGCCGCCGCCCCGAAGTCGCGGGGCGGCTCTCGGCCAAGTACTCCAAACTTTGGGTAGCCGCCGAGGTGCTTTTATTCGTGCTGGTCGGCGCCACAGTCGATATCCAGTACGCCGCCTCCGCCGGGCTGGCGGCGGTTCTTGTGATCTTCGGCGCGCTGGTGTTCCGCATGATCGGCGTTTTTGTATGCTTGCTGAAAACCCCGCTGTCCATGAAGGAACGCCTGTTCTGCATGATCGCCTACACGCCCAAGGCGACCGTGCAGGCGGCCATTGGCTCGCTTCCGCTGACGATGGGGCTTGCTTGCGGCCAGATCGTGCTGACGGTGGCCGTGCTCGCCATTTTGATCACCGCCCCGCTCGGCGCGTTTGGCGTGGATATGACCTACCGCCGGCTGCTGTCCGAGGAG
This sequence comes from Butyricicoccus faecihominis, assembly GCF_024462775.1. Classification (GTDB taxonomy): domain Bacteria; phylum Bacillota; class Clostridia; order Oscillospirales; family Butyricicoccaceae; genus Agathobaculum; species Agathobaculum faecihominis_A. The sequence continues at coordinate 102,024 of NZ_JANGCE010000005.1, read as the reverse complement.
GCTCGCTAACGCTCGCAATTTTATGCGCGGCGGTAGCCGCAAGGGACGTTGCGGCGCCCGCCGCAAGGGCAAGAGGGAGCGGACACCTTACGGTTTCCTCTCCCTCTCGACTTCCACTTTTTCCCTATTTTCTGGCTGGGGCGGCGCGCGCCGCCCCTTTGTACCTGTGTGACGTTTTGTGGCGCTGTACCGGGTGCCTAGGGATTCAGTGGACGGATTGCTCCGCTCGGCCGGACCGGCCTGTTATGCGCACCCACATATCCCGGCGCTCCGTTTGATTGGTGGTTCGCTTCGCTCACGATTTGATGCGCGGCGGTAGCCGCGAGCGGCGGCGTGAGTCACGCCGCCCTACGCCAGCCAAGCGTCCCCGCTTGTAGGGCGGAGTGACCTCACTCCGCCGTTATGCTGCTTTCCATTCTGCATTCCACCACGCTTTTGTTCGTATCCCTTTCCTTTGACGTATCCTATAAAACCGCACGAATACAAAAAGGGTGAGCCGGATCGGCCCACCCTCGTATATAATCGCGTATTAACGTAATTGCTTTTTCAGGCTGCTGCTCATTGCTAAACTTTCCCCAACAGTTAAAAAAACTTCACGCTCACAAAGCCCCATTTCACTGAGCAAACCTGAAAAGTGATCTAACGTGATCTTATCGTTTCCAACTTGGAAACTCTGAAAAATTCGTCCCATGAGAAGCGAGTCCGAGAACGACCAACGAGTTAATCCAATGTAACGCCGAAGTAATCAGCTAATCTGATCAACATTTCTAACGGCGGATCAACTAATTGTGTCTCATAAGAACCGATGGAGGAAGAGAGACACCAACAATTTTAGAAAGCTCTACTTGCGTAAGGCCTTTATCCTTCCGCAGTTCTTGTAATATCTCACCCAACATCTTTAGGTTACCTCATTTATTAGTCATATGGATTGCGATTATTCTAACAGCCCCTAATATATTTCTCCCTTAATGCACAAAAACCGATTGCGGCTCTTATTCTTAATATATGGTTAAATACTGCTTTTTCGTGGAGGTTTTACGTTAACATCGGGACTAATATCACCTTCAATTTTTCCGTGTTCTTCTTCAAACTTTGCAATATCCTCTCGTACAAGAACCAAAATGTGACTATTGATCGAGCGTCCCTCATATTCGGCAACATATGATATTTTGTTTAGCATTTCCTGTGGGAAACGAATCGCTACACTTTTAACGTTCATAAAGCACTCTCTTTTTAATTATATTGCATAACCATATTGTGAAACAGCTACTTTGCTTTTTTCGCGAGTCACCTTTCATCCCGCCGCAAATAAAATTATGCATCAGCGCAGTTACTTCTGGAGTGTGCCAAACAGCTGAAATACCTCGTTAAGAAAAGACTCTACTGCTGCAAATTGTGCCGGAGGCAAACGTTCCAGACGCTCCGCCAGATACTTGACATCGTTCTTACCTTGATCGCCAATTATAATCAAATCACTGGAAATAGACAGTTTCTCACATATTCGTCTTAGGGTAGAAACTGTAATACCTGCAACGCCACGTTCAATGTCTGAAACGTTTTTCGTGCCGAGCGAAACCAATTCTCCGAATTGTTCTTGTGTAAGTCCGGCACGTTCACGCGCTTTTCTAATTTCATTACCTATATGCCTATTAATCTCTTTTATATCGCGCATTTTTTCACCGCTCTCTAAAATATGACTTAGTTTAATTCCGTGTTGTTTGTTTATGTCATGGCAAGGAATAAATAAAACTGTTTGCACTGTGGGAATCTGCCAAAGCAAAAAGCGGTTTTAATTGTTTAACAAAGCCATGGATTTAAAAATATGATTGAGCAGATCGTTGACTATTGCAAAATCTTTTTGTGGTAAATGTTCAAATCTTTCAAGTAGATATGCAACGTTATTTTTGCTCCGATCTCCAAACAATAGAGTGTCACTGGAAATCGGTAATTGCTCGCAAAGGTGTTTAAGCGTCGACATGGTCATCCCGGTTACACCTCGCTCTATATCGGATATATTCTTAGTACCCAACGAAATCATTTCGCCTAATGCAGCCTGTGTCAAGCCACAGCGTTCTCTTGCTATGCGAATTTCATTTCCTATCTGGATATTAATTTCCTTCTTTACTCGCATATTATCACCACCTATTTGTAATTCCGTCTATGCTATTAGTTTAAGTAATAGTTATGTTGACATGAACCCAGCATTGCTATTATAATTTTAGGTAGCATAACCGGATATAAATCAGGAGGTGCACAAAGATGCATATAACCCCATATTGCTCCATCATAGGTGTGGAAAAAATCCCGGCAAAGAAGAATGCGTATGTAAAAGCAGCGCTGCATCAAGAAATTCAACAGGCGATCGAGGACGGATACACGTGGTTTTGCGCCGGCTTCAACGAGGGAGAAGCCGATTTGTTATTTGTACAGACCGTGTTGCAGCATAAAGTGAACCATCCTGACGAATTGATTCTTGACGCTCTGATTACGCCCAACGTTGATATGTCCAATATGAGCAACTCCGTGCAAGACCTGCTTTATCACTGTGACGCGATACGCTTTCTATATGAGGGCGAATGCACTGAAAGTGATTTACAGCAAAATTTTGAGCTTTTACGAGTTTCAGGACGTATCATAGCCGTTTGCGGAGATGAAAAAACAGCGCTGACGATGCGATATGCCCGCAGTCTGAATAAAGAAGTCCGGCCAATTAGAATACGGAATAAGCGAGTGTGACCTTATGAAACAGGATGACAATGAAATAATGGACGAAAGGCAATATATCCTTCGGGAAATTGCGAGAAACCAAAGAAGACAATTCTATCGAAAGGTACTGTTTACTGCTACTTTCGTTTTACTGATTTTTACGTGTGTCGCCATGCTGTCTGTATACTATTGGGGCATTACGTAGAAACGGCGGAGTGAGGTCACTCCGCCCTACAAGCGGGGGCCGCTCGGCTGGCGTAGGGCGGCGTGACTCACGCCGCCGCACGCGGCTACTGCCGCGCATTTCATTGTGAGCGCAGCGAACCACCGGCCAAACGGAGCGCCGGGATACGTGGGCGCGCACAACAGGCCGGTCCGGCCGAGCGAAGGCAGCTTTCCACTGAATCCCTAGGCACCCGGCACAGCGCCACAATACGTCATACAGAAACAAAGGGGCGGCACGCGCCGCCCCGGCCAGAAGACAGGGAAAGAGTGGAAGTCAAGAGGGCGAGGAAACCGCAAGGTGTCCGCTCCCTCTTGCCCTTGCGGCGGGCGCCACAGCGTCCCTCGCGGCTACCGCCGCGCATTTTATTGTGAGCAAAGCGAACCACCGATTTCGGCGTTTTGCAGTGCATCTTTCTTTTTGCAAGAGCGTGCTTGCAAAGCTGCATCATTCCTTGCAAGGTGGACAAGTGTTTTCGGTAAGAACACACAAAAGCGGTGCATTCTCTGAAATGATAATCAGCGGTTTCTATGAATTTACTCAAGAGAAGAAAAAAAAGATACAAAAACAAACAAAAGGTAGTATAATAAGAAAATAATCCGAGACCTCTTAGCGGTTGCATTTCATAGGGGGCGGGGAGATTATATCGTAAAGGAGAAGATTCACCATGAAGAAGACACTAAGCATGCTTTTGGCCGGCGCGATGCTGGCATCGGTGCTCAGCGGTTGCGGCGGCGATGCTGGCAAGCAGGGCGACGCCGACAAGACGCCGGACGCCGATAACGGCGGCGCGAGCACGTCCGCCGCGGCGTTTAAGATCGGCGGCACCGGCCCGTTAACCGGCGATAACGCCATTTACGGCAACGCTGCCAAGAACGGCGCGCAAATCGCGGTAGACGAGATCAACGCCGAGGGCGGCGCGATCCAGTTTGAACTGAAGTATGAGGACGACGAGTCCGACCCGGCAAAGGCTGAAAACGCATATAACGCCCTGAAGGACTGGGGCCTGCAGCTTTCTCTCGGCACGGTCACCTCGACGCCGGGCGCTGCCACCAACGTTCTGCACAACGAGGACCGCATCTTTGCGCTGACCCCGTCGGCTTCGTCTCCGGACGTGACCGCGGGTGTGGACAACGTGTACCAGATGTGCTTTGCCGACCCGAACCAAGGCACGGCTTCCGCGCAGTACATTGTGGATCAGAAGCTTGGCTCCAAGATCGGCGTCATTTATCAGAACGACAGCAACTATTCGCAGGGCGTGTATAACACCTTCAAGACCAAGGCGGACGAGCTCGGTCTGGAGATTGTTTCGGCCACGACCTTCACCAAGGACAGCTCGAACGACTTCTCCGTGCAGATCGGCGAAGCCAAGGCCGCGGGCGCGGATCTGTTGTTCCTGCCCATCTACTACCAGCCGGCTTCCCTGATCCTCAAGCAGGCGAACGACACGGGCTTCGCACCCAAGGTATTCGGCATTGACGGCATGGACGGCATTCTGACGCTTGAAGGCTTCGACACCTCGCTTGCCGAAGGCGTTATGCTGCTGACCCCGTTCAACGCGGACGCGGAGGACGAGCGCACCAAGAAGTTCGTTGAAACCTACAAGACCCAGTTCGGCGACGTGCCGAACCAGTTCGCAGCGGATGCGTACGACTGCATTTACGCCTACAAGGCGGCCCTTGAAGCGGCCGGCTGCACGGCGGACATGAGCGCGCAGGATCTCTGCGAGAAGATGGTTGCGACCTTCCCGACGATCACGTTCGACGGCCTGACCGGCGAAGGCGTGACTTGGGATGAGACCGGCGCTGTATCCAAGAGCCCGAAGGGCATGGTCATCCAGAACGGCGCTTACGTCGGCATGTAATTTAAAGCAAGTCTCAATGAAGAGCAAGGGAGGGCGCCGTTATATCGTGACGACGGTCCCTCCTTTGCCCTTTTTTGCATTCCGCCCCGTTTATGGGGTGGGGCGGCGGCTTGGCGCGTGCGGCGAACCGTCGCCCCGCTCCACAAGAAATGAGAAATAAAAGATGTGAGGTGTTCCTACCCATGACCTTCCTGTCCTATTTGATCAGCGGGATCAGTCTCGGCAGCGTGTATGCGATCATCGCGCTTGGCTACACCATGGTATACGGCATTGCCAAAATGCTGAACTTCGCCCACGGCGACGTTATCATGATCGGCGCGTACATGTCGTTCTGCGCCACGGCGTACTGGGGCCTGACCCCGCTGGTATCCGTGCTGCTTGCCATCGTGGTGTGCACGGTGCTCGGCGTGGTAATCGAGGGGTTGGCGTATAAGCCTTTGCGGCAGGCTTCGTCCCTCGCCGTGCTGATCACCGCCATCGGCGTATCCTATTTTCTGCAAAACGCGGCCCTCAAGATCTGGGGCGCGAATCCCAAAACCTTTACCTCGGTCGTCGGCAGCCACACGTTCAAGCTGTTTGGCGGCGAGCTGTCCATCACAATGACGACGGTGGTCACCGTCGCGGCGTGCATCATCATCATGGTCGGCCTGACCCTTTTTACGACCAAGACCAAGATCGGCACCGCCATGCGCGCGGTGTCCGAGGACAAGGGCGCGGCCCAGCTGATGGGCATTAACGTCAACACGACGATCTCGATCACCTTCGCCATCGGCTCGGGCCTTGCGGCGGTCGCGGGCGTGTTGCTCTGCTCGGCCTACCCCACCCTGATGCCGACCACCGGCGCGATGCCCGGTATCAAAGCGTTCACGGCGGCGGTATTCGGCGGCATCGGCTCGATCCCGGGCGCGATGCTCGGCGGCGTCCTGCTCGGCTTGATCGAAATCTTCTCCAAGGCGTACATATCCACGCAGCTGTCTGACGCGATCGTATTCGCGGTGCTGATCATCGTGCTGATCATCAAGCCGGACGGCCTGCTTGGCAAGCGCCGCAGTGAAAAAGTGTAAGGGGGCGCGAAGATGAAACTGAAAAGTTTGAAACGGTCGACGCGCACCGGCCTTTTGTGCTACGGCACTGTGCTCGCGGCCTTTATCGTCATTCAGATCATGCTGTCGGCGGGCAGCATCTCCAGCTCGCTCAAGGGTCAGCTCGTGCCGATCTGCGCCTATGTCGCCATGGCGGTCTCGCTCAATCTGACGGTCGGCGTGCTGGGCGAATTATCGCTCGGCCACGCGGGCTTCATGTCGGTCGGCGCGTTTTCGGGCGCGGTCGTCGCGGCCAGTCTTGCGGAGGCGATTCCGTTCGCGCCCGTGCGGCTCGCGATCGCCATGGTGTGCGGCGGCCTGTTCGCCGCGGTCGCGGGCGTGATCGTCGGCGTGCCGGTGCTGCGCCTTAAGGGCGACTATCTCGCCATCGTCACGCTGGCGTTCGGCGAAATCATCAAAAACATGGTCAACGTCCTGTACATCGGCATAGACGGGGGCGGCCTGCATTTCAGCCTGCTTGAGCAGCGCTTCACGCTTGCCGAGGGCGGCAAGATGATCGTCAACGGACCGATGGGCCTGAGCGGCAACCAGAAGCTTTCCTCGTTTATTTCGGGCATCGTGCTCGTGCTGATCACGCTGTTCGTCGTTTTGAACCTGATCCATTCGCGCGCGGGACGCGCGATCATGGCCGTGCGCGACAACCGCATCGCCGCCGAATCGGTGGGCGTATCCGCCACGCGCTACAAGCTGCTCGCCTTTGTCATATCGGCGGCGCTGGCCGGTATGGCGGGCGTGCTGTTCGCCATGAACTACACCAAGGTATCGGCGACGCAATTCGATTTTAACGCGTCCATTCTGATTCTGGTGTTCGTCGTACTCGGCGGACTGGGCAACATCTGGGGCTCGATCATCGCGGCGGCGCTCTTGACCGTACTGCCCGAGGTGCTGCGCGCGGTGAACGATTGGCGCATGCTGATCTACGCGATCCTGCTGATCGCGATGATGCTGTTCAACAATTCGGGCTTCAAGCGCCGCCTTGCGGAAAAGCGCGGGCTGAAGCAGATGGAAAAGATCGAAAAAGCCGGTATGGCCGGAAAGGGGGGCGCGTGATATGCCGATGCTGGAAGTGACCGAACTTGGTATTTCGTTCGGCGGCCTGCGCGCCGTGGATGAGCTTTCCATGTCGATCGAAAAAGGCGGCCTTGTCGGCCTGATCGGCCCGAACGGCGCGGGTAAAACGACCGTGTTCAACATGCTGACCGGCGTGTACCGCCCGACCGACGGCGGTATCCGGCTGGACGGGAAAAACCTGATCGGCAAGAAACCGCACGAGATTTGTAAAATGGGCGTGGCGCGCACGTTCCAAAATATCCGCCTGTTTCAGGAGCTGACCGTTTTGGACAACGTCAAGGTCGGCCTGCACAACCAAATGACCTATACGCTCGGCGAAAGTGTGTTCCACCTCGGCTCCTACCGCAAAAAGGAGCGCGCGATGGACCTGCGCGCGCTTGAAATCCTCAGCGTGTTCGATCTGGACGGCATGGCCGATTTTAAGGCGGCCAACCTGCCCTACGGCAAACAGCGCAAGCTGGAGATCGCCCGCGCGCTCGCGACCGAGCCCAAGCTGCTGCTGCTCGACGAGCCGGCCGCCGGTATGAACCCGAACGAGACCGCGGAGCTGATGGACACCATCCGTCTGGTGCGCGATAAGTTCGATGTGACCATTCTGCTGATCGAGCACGATATGAAGCTGGTTTCCGGCATCTGCGAATACATTTACGTTTTGAACTTCGGCCGCGAGCTCGCGCAGGGCGCGCCCGCCGAGGTACTGCGCGATCCCGAGGTCGTCACGGCCTATCTGGGCGAATAAGGGAGGAACGAGATTATGGCAATGCTGGAAGTCCGGGATTTAAACGTTTATTACGGCCTGATCCACGCGCTCCGCGACGTTTCCTTCGAGGTGAACGAGGGCGAGGTCGTCGCGCTGATCGGCGCGAACGGCGCGGGCAAAACGACCACGCTGCACACCGTTACCGGCCTGCTGCCGTCTAAAAGCGGCTCGGTCGTGTTTGAGGGCAAGGAGATCGCCAAAAAGCCGGGGCACGAGATCGTGCGGCTCGGCATGAGCCACGTGCCCGAGGGCCGCCGCGTATTCGCGGGGCTGACTGTGTATGAAAACCTGAAAATGGGCGCGTACACCCGCCCGAAAAGCGAGGTCGCCGCGTCGCTCGCCGACGTATACCAACGCTTCCCCCGCTTGGAGGAACGCAAGCACCAGTTCGCGGGCACGCTGTCCGGCGGCGAACAGCAGATGCTCGCCATGGGGCGCGCGCTGATGAGCCGCCCCCGCCTGCTGCTGCTGGATGAACCGTCCATGGGCCTGTCGCCGTTGTTCGTCAGCGAGATCTTCAAGATCATCGAAGAGGTCTCGAAGGCGGGTACGACCGTGCTGCTGGTCGAGCAGAACGCGAACAAGGCGCTGTCCATCGCGGACCGCGCCTACGTGCTGGAGACCGGCCACATCGTCAAGTCGGGCGACGCAAAGGCCCTGCTGGACGACGAAGATATCAAAAAAGCCTATTTGGGAGAATAAGGGGGAACACGCGATGAACGGAAAGCACATCATCACCATTGCCCGGCAGTATGGCTCGGGCGGCAAAACAGTCGGCCAGCTGCTCGCAAAGCGGCTGGGCATCCCCTGCTATAACCGCGAGATCATCACCATGGCCTCCGAGGACAGCGGCATTAACGCCGTGCTGTTTTCGGATGAACGCCTGAAGCCCGACCTGCTCTCCCGCCTGCGCAGCCGTTACCAGAGCCGCGGCGGCAAGCCGGTCAGCCCCGAGCAGTCCGGCTTCACCGCGGAGGACAACCTGTTTGAATATCAGGCGAAGATCATCCGCCAGCTCGCGGACAAGGGGCCCTGCGTCATGATCGGCCGCTGCGCGGACTATGTGCTGCAAGGCCGCGACGACGTGACGCGCGTGTTCGTCCACGCGACCGCTGATTTTTGTTTGCAGGAGGCCATGAAGGTCGATTCGCTGCCCGAACGCGAGGTCAAAAAGAAGATCGCCGAGGTGGACGCCTACCGCGCCGCTTATTACAAGCGTTACACCGGTCAGGAATGGATGGACGCCCGCAATTACGATCTTTCCCTCAACTCTTCTGTACTGGGCTTTGACGGCACGGTAGAGGCCATCGTCGCCTACCTCGCGGTACGCGACCAGTTCTCCAAATAAAGCGTTTGCGCCCGGCCATTTACACACGGCCGGGCGTTTTTTTCACATAAATTTTCCTTGTACGGAAATATTCGACAAACCGCTGGAAACGTGCTAAACTGGGCCTATATTGAACGACGGAGGGATATTATGTACACCGATGGAAAGCTGTGGATCGCGCAGAGTGACCGGAACATTTGCCTGCTCCCCCAAATGGCCAACCGGCACGGACTGGTCGCCGGCGCGACCGGCACCGGCAAGACGGTCACGCTCAAGGTGCTTGCCGAATCGTTTTCCGATCTGGGCGTTCCGGTCTTTTTAGCCGATGTCAAGGGCGATGTTTCCGGCATGGCCGCGCCCGGCGTGGACAGCGAGGGCATGCAAAAACGCATTGCCAAGTTTGGCCTTGATCAAACGGGCTTTGCCTACCGCGGCTATCCCGTGCAGTTTTGGGATGTCTATCAGGAAAAGGGGCATCCGGTGCGCGCGACCGTTTCCGAAATGGGCCCGATGCTGCTTTCCCGCATCATGGATCTGAACGATACGCAGGAGGGCGTTTTAGATATCGTGTTCCGCGTGGCGGACGATCAGGGCTTGCTGCTGCTGGACCTGAAGGACCTGAAAGCCATGGTGCAGTATGTCGGCGACCACGCCGCGGAGCTGAAAAGCGAATACGGCGCCATCCCCACGCCCTCCATCGGCGCGATCACGCGCCAGCTGCTGAATTTAGAGGACGCGGGCGGCGGCGTGTTCTTCGGCGAGCCCGCGCTCGATCTTGCCGACTGGATGCGGTGTGACGGCGAGGGGCACGGCTATATTAACATTCTGCACTGCGCCAAGCTGTTTTTAAACCCCAAGCTGTACTCCACCTTTTTGCTGTGGATGCTGTCCGAACTGTTCGAGCGTCTGCCCGAGATCGGCGACATGGACAAACCCAAAATGGTCTTTTTCTTCGACGAAGCCCACCTGCTGTTTCGGGATACGCCCGCGCCGCTGCTTGAAAAGATCGAGCAGGTCGTGCGGCTGATCCGCTCCAAGGGCGTGGGTATTTATTTTATCACGCAAAGCCCGACCGACGTGCCGGATACCGTGCTGGCCCAGCTCGGCAACCGCATCCAGCACGCGCTGCGCGCCTATTCGCCGAGCGAGCAAAAGGCCGTCAAGGTAGCGGCCGAGACCTTCCGCGAAAACCCCGCCTTCAAAACGGCGGAGGTCATCACAGCGCTCGGCACGGGCGAGGCGCTTATCTCCTTTTTGGACGAGGAGGGCCGCCCCTCCATCGTCGAGCAGGCGCGCATCCTGCCGCCGCAAAGCCTGATGGCCGCGCTGGACGACGCAAAGCGCGCGGCGCTTATGCAGCAAAGCCCCATGGGCGCGAAATACGATCAGGCTATCGACCGCGAATCCGCCTATGAAAAGCTGAGTCAAAAGGTGCAGTGCGCGGCAGCGGAGGAGGAAAAGGCCAAACTGAAAGAGGAAGCGCTGAAGGCAGCCAAGGCGGAGCTGGCCGCCGAAGCCAAGGCCCGAAAGGAGCAGGACGCCTACGACCGTCAACTGGCCCGCGAGCAGGCCGCGGCCGACCGCGAAGCCGCGCGGGAAGCGCGGGAGCGCGCCAAGATGATCAACAAGGTCGCGGGAACCGCGCTGAACACGCTGGGCCGCGAGGTTTCCAAATCCCTTACGCGCGGCCTGATGGGCCTGCTGCGGCGCTAACCCATGGCGAAAAAATGCACATATTTTTCTAAAAACGCTTGACGGCGGCCACTGAATGCGATATAATGTATTTCGTCCTCTGCGAGAGCAGATCGGCCGCTTTGGAGAGTTGGCTGAGTGGTCGAAGGCGCACGATTGGAAATCGTGTGTGCGTGATGAGCGCACCCAGGGTTCAAATCCCTGACTCTCCGCCATAAAGTGCTGAAACCGTTTGGTTTCAGCACTTTTTGTTTGTTTAATGCCGAAATAGGTTGTGTGAATAATTGTATTGCTATAAGGCATCAATACAAAAACGGCCCATGATATATAAAAAATGCGCAGACCCTGTCAATCGGGTCTGCGCATTTTTTCTTATAACCCCAATTTTGATTGTCTTTTGCCAATTTATGATATATAGTAGAGATACGATATAGGCGGAAGGAGGGCTATCATGTTTGCAGCCGCTAAAGAGTCAAAGACCGAGTCTGCCCAGAAAAAGCCCATGCAAAATTTAACCGGCATACCGGCCCCTATCAAACAGCGCTTTGAAACTGCTTCCGGCTTTTCGCTGGATGATGTACGCGTGCATTACAATTCGGACAAGCCCAGACGGATCGGCGCCTTGGCTTATACGCAGGGCACGCAGGTGCATATCGGCCCCGGGCAGCAGCGCTATCTGACGCATGAGCTGGGCCACGTGGTACAACAAAAAGCCGGATTCGTACGCGCCAACGCCACAGTTCACGGTATGCCGCTTAACTGCGATCCACAATTAGAACGGGCCGCCAGCCACACCCCCACACATCATGCAAACACGCGGACCAGCCAAGTGATTCAGCGGGCAATGGATTGGGATAAGTTCTTTGCAGCCTTCGCCCTTGCAGGAAAATGGCTCGATGCTGCCGCCATCAATCTATTGAATCCGGGTGCGCAAGCGGTTTTTCATAATGCGAAAATCAGATACACAGAGAAAATCGGTTATCACATTATTGGGAGCGTCTCAAAGGCTTATAACACTGTCCAACAAATTTTATCAAGCCACATACGCGGCGCATTGGCATGGGTCAATCCGACAATTAACACCATAATCAATATTTCCGAGGACCACGTTGCGGACGATCCGACAGAAGACGTGGCGACGACCATTCTACACGAACTATCCCATTACGATACAAGCTTGGGAACAGACGATATCGCCTATATGTATACGATGGAGGAATTTGAGGAAAACATCCACGGCCTAACTTATGGCAACGCAGCGACGAATGCGGATTCGATTGCTTTCCTGATCCGGGCTTTGGCGCAGTTATAACGTATTGCGCCTAAAAGCGGCGCTCCTCATCCAATGATGATCGTATAAACAGCCCCAGATTGTGCAGACAGCACAATCTGGGGCTGTTCATTTTGACGGCCGCAGAGGCTTTGCTTTCTCTCAGCCGGATCGCCGTCGTACGACATGGTTTATGCCTATTCGCGGTGAGCGCCTGCCGCATTCGGTTCGCCAAACGGCAGGATCCGTCAGGCGCGATTTCCCAGAAATTTTGCCTGCAAATGCTCTAAAAATTTTTCCGTGGCTTTGGAGAATACCTGATACTTTTTCCAAACCACATCCAGCCCGACTTCCAGCCGTGGCTCCAGCGGACGAAAGCATAGGCTGCTGCCGGAGGTGTTGATCAGCCTGTCCAGCGTGAGCGCATAGCCCACGCCCTCCGCCACCATGCGGGAAGCGTTATAAACCAAGTTGTAGGTCGCCACAATATCGAGCGATTCCGGGTCGCGCCGCAGCCAGCTCGCCAAATCGTTTTTGACCATGGACTGCCGCGAAATCAGCAGGGGCACTTCCCAAAGGTCCTCCGGCCGGACGGATTCCCGCGCGGCCAACGGACTGTCCCGACGCATCAGCACGCCCCAGATGTCGGTCGCCGGCAGCTTGATGCAATCATACTTCTTCATATCAAACGGTTCGATCAAAATACCAAAATCCAAAAGGCCTTTATCCAGCCGTTCGGTCACATCGTCGGCATTGCCGCTGTGCAGATGATAGCGTATCTGGGGATAAAGCCCCTGTAATTCTTTCGCGGTCTGCGCGATCAGGCGCACCGCGTCGGTTTCGCCGCTGCCGATACAGATATCGCCGGCGATCTCCTCCGCCGGCTGGCGAAATTCGGATTCGGTCTTTTCGACCAGTTCGATGATTTCCCCCGCCCGCTTACGCAGCAATAGGCCGTCCTCCGTCAGCGAGATCTTGCGGCTGCCACGGACGAATAGCTTTTTGCCCAGCTCCGCTTCCAGATCCATGAGCTGGCGCGACAGGGTCGGCTGGGTCAGGTGCAGATATTCGGCCGCGCCCGATATGCTCTCCTCCCTCGCCACCGCGAGAAAATATTGCAGTACACGTACTTCCATTCATCGCTCCCCTCCCTTCCCTGCTATCATAACGCCACAATTCATGCTCGTCAAGCATGAATTATCATTCAATATAGGTATTTGCTATCCATCTTACCCCACGGTATAATAGCACTATAAAGGGGCGGACACAATGGACGAGAAAAAGAAACAGGACGCTATCATGCAAAATCTAAAGGACGCGGGCTGTTCGGATGATTTTGCGGCGCGCTTTTTGGGGGCGTCCACGCAGGGCGACCGGCTTTGGCTGCTATCCTGCCAGCGCTGCCGTCAGTTGGCGCGCGTACATGACGAACAGCAAAAACTCGACCGGTTGGATTATTTGCGGTACCAAATGCAAAAACCGAAAAAGAACGATCAGTAGCTTTTGTTTTTAGGAAGGAGAATCACGCAATGCACCATTTTCTTGCCACACTGACGATACTCTTGGCCATAACCGGTTGCGGGGGAGCGGACACGGCGGCGCCGGAAGCGCCACCGACCGGCGCAACGGAGCCTGCCGAAACGCAAGCCGCGAACGAGCCCGAAAGCGCTTTGACCGCCATCACGCTTACAATCGGCAGTCAAAGCTTTGCGGCTACCTTGATCGACACTGACGCGGCGCAGGCGCTGACCGAACAATTTCCCCTCACCCTGCCGATGTCCGAAATGAACGGCAACGAAAAATACTTTTACTTAGACGGCAGCCTGCCCACCGATCCCGAAACGCCCGGCCAGATCGCCGCCGGCGATATCCTGCTGTACGGCGACGACTGCTTGGTGCTGTTTTACGAAAGCTTACAAAGCACCTACCAATACACGCGCCTTGGCAGCGTGGATGACCCGGCGGGGTTGGCGGAAGCGCTCGGCGCGGGCGACGCGACCGTCGTTTGGGCGCTCGCCTGATCCCACACAAGCCTACGGAAGAAAGGAAACCGACACCATGAAAAACAAAATCGAACAGCAGCTACTCACCGGCGAGCGCGCCCTGTTCCAAGGCCGCGATCTCGCGATCTATTATTCCACCTTTGCCGACGGCGAATCGCCGCTGAAGGAGAGCCGCAACATCAACTTATATCACAGCCTGTTTCAGTGGAAATATCCGCTGTGGTACAGCAAGGATATCGTGCTGCAAAACTGCACGCTGTTTGAAATGGCGCGCGCCGGTATCTGGTATACCGAGAATATCGCGCTTACCGACTGCGTGGTGGACGCGCCGAAGAATTTTCGCCGCTCATCCGGTATTACGCTGAAAAACGTCACGTTTTCAAACGCCGGCGAAACCCTATGGAATTGCAGCCGCATCCGCATGGAACATGTGACCGCGCGCGGCGACTACTTTGCCATGAACAGCTCGGATATTGAGATCGACGGTTTTACCCTGACCGGTAACTATTCGTTCGACGGCGCGAAAAACGTTGTGATACGAAACGCGCGCATGCTGTCCAAGGACGCGTTTTGGAACTGTGAAAACGTGACCGTGTATGATTCTTTTATCTCCGGCCAATATCTGGGCTGGAACGCCAAAAACGTGACGTTTGTGGGCTGCACCATCGAAAGCGAGCAGGGCATGTGCTATATGGACAACATCGTCCTGCAAGATTGCCGCCTGCTGAACACCGATCTGGCTTTTGAATACGCGACCGTGGACGCGACGATCTTAAACAGCGTCGACAGTGTGAAAAACCCGATCGCCGGACGGATCGCCGCCCGGCAAATCAAAGAGCTGATCTTTGACGACCCGCAGATCAAACGCGAAAAAACCGCGATCACCCTTGCCGTACAGCCGCAGGATTTAGCCGGGTGAACGAGAGGAGGTCGGCCCATTGCCGGAAAGCTATTTGCTGAAAGGGCTGCTGGTCGGTCTGGTGTTCGGCGTGCCTGCCGGGGCGATCGGCGCATTGACCATCGGGCGCACGCTGGCGCACGGTTTTCGCGCTGGGCTGGCGACCGGGCTGGGTTCGTCCGCGGCGGACAGCCTGTATGCCTTGATCGGCGTATGCGGCCTGACCGCGGTATCCGATTTTCTGCTTGCGCATCAGACCGGTATGTGCATGGCGGGCTGCGTTCTCCTCGCCGCGTGCGGCGTGCGGATGCTGGCCGCCAAGGAACCGGTACCGGCGGCGACTGACCGGCAGGCCCGCCTGCCCTTGTGTTTTGTCTCCTCGTTTGTGCTCGCCCTTGCCAATCCGGCGACCATCCTCTCCTTTCTGGTTGCGTTCGCCGCGTTCGGCATCACCGGACGTTTGACGCCGGGCCAAGGCGCGCAGCTGATCGCGGGCGTTCTGATCGGCACGGGCGGATGGTGGGCGCTGCTGTCCGGCCTTGTAGCCGCGTTCCGCGGCCGCGTCACAAAGAACATGCATCGCAAGCTGAATCAGGTATTGGGCGGGCTGATGATTTTATTGAGCGCGATCCTATGGATCCGCAACGTTTGACCGAAGGAGGTCCTATGCATAGAAAACTATCCATTATAAAAAAGACCGCCGTGCTCGCGCTGGCTTTGCTGACCGGCTGCGGCCCCGCTCGTGTACCGGAGCGCAGCGTCGGCGGCGCGGCGCCGGCACTGACGGTGATCTCCCCCACGCAGGCGCAGGTACAGCTGGAGGACGGTCTGTCCGTCGTCGGCTATCAGGGCGATTACGGCTTTTCGCGGTTTTTAGAGCAGGGCGGCGCGTCGAGCGACGCGCAGGTCATGGATTATTTGAGCGAGGCGCTGCTGGACGGCGACGGCCCAACGCTCCAGACGGGCGGGTTTGGCTGTAGCACGCTGTCAGTCCCGGGTACGGACGGCGGCGCGCTGTTTGGCCGCAACTTCGACTGGGAGGCCTGCGACGCTTTGATCGTCAGCGCAACGCCGCATGAAGGGTATGCATCGGTCTCCACCGTGAACTTGAGTTTTTTGAGCAGCGCGGGCATCCCGCTGCGGCTGCTGCCGGAGCAAGCGGTCACGACCGCCGCCGTTTACGCGCCGCTTGACGGCATGAATGAAAAAGGACTGTGCGCGGCGGTGCTGATGATCGAGGACGCGGACACCATCGACCAGAACACCGGCAAGCCCGGCATCACGACCACCACCGCCATCCGGCTGCTGCTTGATCGGGCCGCCACCGTGGACGAGGCGCTCACCCTGCTGGCGCAGTACGATATGCATGCCTCGATGGATATGATGGTGCATTTCGCCATTGCGGACGCCGCCGGAAGATCGGTTGCGGTAGAGTATGTGAATAACGAGATGGTCGTGACCGAAACGCCTGTGCTGACCAACTTTTATCTGGCCGAAGGGGAAAAACACGGGATCGGCAGCGCCGAGTCGCATACCCGCTATGAAATGCTGCTGGACGCGCTTGCCGAAGCCCCGCAAATGACGATGGACGGCGTGCGCGACGCGATGGACAGCGTCAGCAAGGACGGCTTTAACGAATTCTCCTCCACCGAATGGACGGTTGTGTATGACCAGAACGCGGGAGAACTGCGGTATTTCCACCGCGAAAACTATGCGGGCGGATATGTGCTGACCGTTCCCTCCGCCGGCTGAAAGGAGCGTATCCATGAACTACCTCGGTTTGCTGCGGCAGTTTTTCCGTTTACGCGCCAACGCGAAAAAGACAAGGGCCCAAATAACAGCCCTACAGGACTTACGGCTGCGAACGCTGCTTGCGTATGCATGGGACCATTCCGACTGGCACCGCGCCCGCTTCGAGCAGGCCGGTATCGCCCGCGGCCAGCTTTCCTCCCTGCCGCTCGCCGCCTTCCCCACCATGAGCAAGCGCGATTTGCTGACGCATTTTGACGAAATCGTCACCGTGCCGGGTCTTCGGCAAGACGACCTGCGCCGCTTTGATGAAAATGATCCGTTGGGCGAACGGTCGCTTGCGGGCGGGTACCATGTGGTGCATTCCTCGGGCAGCACGGGAACCCCCGGTTATTTTGTGTACGACAATGCCGCGTGGGAGCAAATGCTGCTCGGCATCATCCGGGGCGCGCTGTGGAACATGGGCGCGGGGGACATTTTACGCCTGCTGCTCGGCGGGCCGCGTATCCTCTATCTTGCCGCGACCGGCGGCCGCTATGGCGGGGCCATGGCGGTGGGCGACGGCGCGGCCGGGCTGCGCGCCGCGCAGCTGCATCTCGACGTCAACACGCCGCTTGCCGAATGGGACCGGCGCATACAGGCGTTTCGCCCCAACATCATCATCGGTTACCCCTCCGCGGTCAAGATCTTGGGCGAACAGCTCACGCGGGGCGCGTCAGAGTACGAAATCCGCCGCGTGATATGCTGCGGCGAGCCGCTCGCACCCGGTCTCCGTCTGTATTTGGAAAACGCGTTTGGCTGCGATGTGGTGAATTTTTACGGCGCGAGCGAATCGCTGGCGCTCGGCGTGGATACCGGAAACGCGGACGGCATGGTTTTGTTCGACGATATGAACGTGATAGAAATTGAGAACGGAGAAATGTATCTGACCTCGCTGTACAACTATGCGCAGCCGCTGATCCGCTACCGCGTTTCAGACCGGCTGACGCTGCGTGAGCCCGCGCCGGACGATCCCTATCCCTTTACCCGCGCGGACTTGGTTCTGGGGCGCTGCGAGGACCTGCTTTGGTTCGACGACGGCGCGGGCGGCAGGGAATTTTTGCACCCGCTGTCGGTCGAGGGCTTCTGCATCGAAGGCCTGCGGGATTATCAGTTCCGCCAGACCGGCGCGGGCAGCTTTGAACTGCTGGCGGAAGCCGCGGAGGGCTGCCGCACGGCCGTTGGAAACGAACTGCGCAAGCAGATGGCGCGGATCTTGCGGGAAAAGTGTCTCGCGCACGTGGCATTCGAGATCCGGTTCGTGGACCGGATTTTGCCCGACCCGCGCACGGGCAAGAAAAAACTGATCCTGACCGGACCGGCTGAAAAGGAGAAAAGCGCATGAATAAGGTATTGCTTTCCGGCAAAAAGCTGGTCAAACGATTTTCCGGCCGGGCCGAGCCGGTACTCGGTGGGATCGACGTGGAGATCTTGGAAGGCGATTTCACCGTTGTCATGGGGTCGTCCGGCGCGGGAAAATCCACGCTGCTCTACACGCTCAGCGGTATGGATCGATTGAGCGGCGGACAGGTATTTTATAAGGGCAAAGAGATCACCCGCCTGCGCGAAAAGCAAATGGCGCGGCTGCGCGCTGATGAATTTGGATTCGTATTCCAACAGACGCATTTGGTCGGTAATTTGACGCTGCTGGAAAACGTTGCGGTCGCGGGTTATCTGCATCCCAAGCAGGCGGGAACACAAAAACGCGCGCACGACCTGCTGCGCCGCATGGGCGTGGCGGAAGCGGAAAACCGCTTACCCAGCGAGGTGTCGGGCGGCGAAGCCCAGCGGGCCGCAATCGCCCGGGCCATGATCGGCCGTCCGGGCCTGCTTTTCGCGGACGAACCGACCGGCGCGCTGGGTCGGCGCAGCACCGACGAAGTGCTGGACCTGCTCACCGCGCTGAACCGCGAGGGGCAAAGCCTCTTGATGGTCACGCACGAATTGCGGGCGGCGGCCCGTGGCAACCGGCTGCTGTATCTGGAGGACGGCAAGGTGCTGGACGAGCTGCGGCTGGCCGCTTATGCGCCGGACCAAGCCAAGCAGCGGGAAGCGCAGATCAGCGAATGGCTGACCGCGCTGAACTGGTAAGGCGGTGTGTCAACATGGCGTTTATCACCTTGCTGCGTGCCGGACTCAAACGGCATAAGCGCGTGCTCGCGGGACTTTTTATCCTGCTGCTGCTTGTTTCCCTGTGTCTGAACACCGTGCTGTCCGTCTGGACGGGCGCGGGAAACTATGTACGCGAAGAAATGGAACGGCTGGGCTTTGGCGATCTTACCGCATGGGTATCCGGCGCGCCGGACACCCACGCGCTGGCGCAGGAGCTTGCCGCCCTCCCCGAGGTGGGGCAAGTAAACGTGCAGCCCTTGCTCTTCGCGGACTACCGCATCGGGGCGCAGCAATCGGACAGCGAAGGGCAGCTGCTCGCCTATGACCCGGCGCGATACCCTTATCGCCTCTATACCACGGGCCTTGACGGCTTTCAGTCCGACCCGGCGGCGCCCGCACCCGGCGAAGTTTATGTTTCCCCCGCGCTCGTTTCCATGTTCGGCGCCGCCATCGGAGACGAAATCTCGTTTCCGGTGACCCGGCAGGGCGTGGAAAAGACGTTTACCATCAAGGGCTATTTTGAGGACCCCTTTATGGGCAGCTCCATGATCGGTATGAAAAGCTTTCTGATCAGCCGACAGGACTATCAGGAAGTGACGGCGCTCGCGGCTGACGCCGGGATTGACGCGCTTGCCCGCGGCGGAGCGATGTACCATATTACCCAAGCGGATAAGACGGCTTCGGCCGCCGCGCTGAACGCCGCGCTGAACGAGCGCACCAGTTTGCCGCGGTACGCGGAATCCACGCATTCCGCCGCGTCGATCGCGGGCTTTATGCTGATCCTGCAAAACGCGTTCGCCGGTTTTCTGCTGGCCTTTGTCACCGTGCTGCTCGCGGTCTCCATGGTCGTGCTCGCGCACAGTACCGGCAGCGCCATGGAGCAGGATACGGCAAGCATCGGTATTTTGAAAGCAATCGGCTTTACCGGCGGCGGACTGCGCCGGGTGCAGCTGGCGCAGTATTTGCTTCCCTCCCTGTGCGGCTTGGCGCTCGGCCTTTTGGGCGCCATTCCACTGGCCGGCGCGGCCAGCCGCATGACGGTGACGACCACCGGCCTGTTGCTGCCCGCCGCCATGCCGCTCGGGCTTTGCGCCGCCGCGCTGACTGGCATAGCGCTGCTGCTTTGCGCGCTCATTTGGCGCAAAACGGCTGTCATTCTGCGCATTGCTCCGCTACGCGCCATACGCGGCGGTGCAGCGGCAAACGCGGAAAAGCCGCGCTTTCTGCCTCTCCGGCAAAAGGGCCTTGCCTTCTGGATGGCGCTGCGCCAGCTCACCAGCGGCAAAAAGCAGTATGGGGCCGCCTGCCTCGCGGCGCTGCTTCTGGTATTCTTTTGCTCCATGATGGGGCGGATGAACAGCTGGCTGGGGCCAAACGGCGAGGGCATGATGGATGCGTTCAATCCGGCTGATCTGGATCTCGCCGTGCAGCCCTTGGGCGAAGTCGGCCGGGAGGAGATCGAGTCGGTGATCGCCCGGTACAGCGCGATTTCCGGCCGGTACGAGCTGGCCATGCCCACAGTCGCTGTAAACGGCATGGACTTCACCGCGAATGTCATCACCGCGCCGGAGCGTTTTCATTTGCTGGCAGGGCGAACCAGCGCATCTGAAAACGAGGTGGTGCTGACGGAATTTGCGGCAGCCGACCTGAACGTCAAAATCGGCGGCACGGTCACGCTTTCCGCCGGTGCGGGCAGCGGCACATTTACAGTGTCCGGCATTTACCAGTGCGCCAACGATATGGGCGCGAACATCGGCCTGAGCCGAGCGGGATACGCCCGCATTGGGCGCGACACGCCGGACATGTGGTGCACCCATTATTTTCTGACTGAACCAAACCGGCGAAACGCGGCCGCGCAAGCGCTGGAAACGGCCTTTGGGCACAACGTGCATGTGCACCAAAACACGTGGCCGGGCCTTGCCGGTATTCTATCGGCCATGCGCGCGCTGCTCCTCGTGATGACGGCGCTTACGACGCTCTTCATTTTTGTGACCGTTGCGATGACCGGCGGACGGCTGCTGCGCCGGGAGCAGAACGATCTGTGCCTCTACCGGGCGCTGGGTTTTTCCGTCAGCCGCCTGCGCCTGTCGTTCGCCCTGCGCTTCGGCGTGACAAGCATGCTCGGCGCCGGGCTTGGCGTTGCGTTGAGCGGGATACTGACCGACCCGCTCGTGGCGGCGGCCATGCGGCTCGCCGGGATCAGCAGCTTCGCTTCACGGCCGGCGCTCGGCGGCGTCCTGCTGCCCGCGCTGTTTGTGATCCTGCTGTTTACCGGCTTTTCCTATCTGGCCGCCGGAAAGATACAAAAAGCGGAGCTGACCGCCCTGGTGGCGGAAACATGACCGCTTACGATGCGCCCGATGCGGCGCGGGAAGGAAAACTTATGAGAAGAAAACGCTTATCCATACTGCCGGCTATCCTGCTGGCGACGATCGCGCTGCTGACCGGCTGCGGCCGGAACAACACGGAAAACACGGCAGACGCCGCCGCTCCCGGCGAAACGGTGACCCAGCCCGCCGATACCGGCGGCGAACCTGCCGCGGCGCCGACCGCGCTCACAGTCCGCTTTGGCGACGACGGTGCGCCCTTTACCATGCAGCTGGAGGACAACGAGACCGCCGCCGCGATCGCGGGCTATGTGGGCACGGCCGCTTGGCGGCTGCCCATTTACCACTATGGATGCGATAAAATAGGACTTAATCAGAAAACCTTGATTTGAGGGTTTTACCGATTAAGTCCTATTTTTTACCCTATTTACCCAATACCCAAAATACTTTACCCAAGAAAGGAGAACGCCGATGGCGAAAGTTATCGCAGTCATGAACGAAAAAGGAGGTGTAGGAAAGTCAGCCACGGCGACCACTCTTGCCTACCTTTTAGCAAAACGAGGTCACAAGACCGCCCTGATTGATTTTGACGGTCAGGGACACGCCAGTATAATCTATGGCGTAAAGAACACAAACAAACTGGAAGTCACAATCAACACCCTGATCCGCAGAGTAATTGAGGACGAGCCACTGCCGGAGCCGGACAGCTACATACTGAAAACCGAGTGCGGTGTGGATGTCATCCCGTCCAACAGCCAGCTTTTCACGCTGGAACGAAATCTCTGCAACGTGGATTTCCGGGAGCGTATGCTTTCCCGGTACGTTGATACCATCAAGGACAGCTACCAGTATATCATTATCGACTGTATGCCGCAGATGGGAACGCCTATGATTAACGTGATGATGTGTGCAGACAGTATTATTGTGCCTACACAGGCAGAACTTCTCTCCACACAGGGGCTGACCGAACTGCTGAAACATTATCAGACCATCCGAAGCAACAGCAATCATCGCCTACGGATTGACGGTATTCTGATTACCATGGACTCCCCTAACACCATTTTGTCCGCGCAGGTTCATAAATTGTTGGAAAATGGGTTTGCAGGGAAAGTGCCGATTTTCAAGACACATATTCCACGTTCCATAAAAGTGGCGGAAGCCGTACTGTATCACAAGACAATCTGTGAGTTTCTGCCGGACAATCCTGCGGCGGTCGCTTATGAGCGATTTGCGGATGAGTTTTTAGAAATCGAAGTGACAGAAGAAACGGAGGTGTGTACGGTTGGGTAAACCGAAAATCAATTTATCGGATTTCGATGATATGCTGAATTTTGAGCAGGAACAGCGGACGGAGGAAGCCGCCCCTGCTCCGGTTCCTGCTCCACGGGACAGTGGTATTCAGGAAATGAACTTTGACCAGATGGAGTCCTTTCCCAACCACAAATTTAAACTTTATGTCGGTAAACAATTCGATGATATGGCTGACAGTATCCGTCAGTATGGTATTTTGCAGCCGCTTCTTCTGTGGCATACCGAGGACAATCACAACTATATTTTGAGTGGACACAATCGAAAAGAATGTGGAAAGGCGGCTGGTCTTAAAGAGGCTCCTGTCATCGTCAAAGAAAATCTGACCCATGATGACGCTGTATTAATCGTAATAGAAACCAATTTGCGTCAGCGTTCCTTTACCGATATGAGTCCATCCGAAAGGGCTTACTGTCTGTTTGAGCATTACAAGGCAATGAAGTCTCAGGGCAAACGAAGCGACCTGATTTTAGAGATTGAAAGGCTCATGAACCCGCATGAAACCGACGTTTCTGCCACTTCTGCTGAAATCAGCAGAAGTTCAGGAAGCCGTGCGGAATTAGCTGAAAAATACAGTCTTACAGAGGACAGCGTAGCAAAATACATCCGCGTTGGTGAGCATTTGGATACGCCGTTGATGAATTTCTTTGATATGAGTCAATTTCCACTTTCTGTTGCATATACCCTATCGTTTGTAGTAGATAATGCCAAGCAACAGCAGATTGCCAACCTGATGGAGTCCGACAGCTACAAGGTGGATATGAAAAAGGCAGAACTGCTCCGCAGCTATTACGAAACTAGCAAATTGACCGATACGGCTATCGTGCAGATACTCTCTGGTGAGAAAACGAGAAAACCCAAGAGCGACAAGCCCCAACCGGTCAAGGTCAAGCCTGCGGTAATCTCCAAATATTTTACGACACAGACCGCCAAGGAAATAGAGGAAACCATAGACAAGGCGCTTGCCTTTTACTTTGAAAATCAAGAACAGGAAATGGAGGTGACAGTTTGAGCAAAGCGACCATTCTTGCTGACCTTTACAAAAAGGCGGTACAGGAGTACACGAAATCTCCGGCTGAATGGAAAGGCTTGCTATCCTGTGTGGCACGGTTTTATAAGCGTTCCTTTGACAATGCGGTGCTGATTTACGCACAGAAACCGGACGCCACACAGCTCGGCACATGGGATGACTGGCACGATGACCGAATCGGGCGCAGGCTCAATAAGGGAGCTAAGAGCATTGCCGTTATTGATATGCGTAATCCATCGGCCAGCCTGAAATATCTGTATGACTTCATGGACACCAATGGCACAGAGCAGAGTTTTCGGAACTTCATGCGCTATCATTGGGAGTTGGAGGAACAGTACCGTCCCAGCTTGATGCTGCGGTTCCATGAAAAATATGCCGTTCCGACCACAAGCATAGAAGCCTGCCTTTATAAGCTGGTAAGCAAGCGTGTGGCACAAATCCTGCCGCAGTACATGGCAAATTTTAAGGTACGGGAGGAAAGCAGTCCTCTCTACGGTATGCCGGAGGAAGCCGTGAAAGCGGAGTTTCAGGAGCTTGTTACGGAGAGCGTCGCCTATGCGGTCTTTTCCAAATGCGGGGTATCCACAGAACTGTTTGAGGAAAACAGCTTTGAGAATATCAGCCGGTACAATACGCTGGGAATGTTCATGGCGCTGGGAAGCTGTACGGTTTCCCTTGCACGGCCTATCCTGAAAGAAATCCAGCAGGAAATAGAAACAATCAAAATCGAAAGGAGCCAAATTTATGAGAACCGAACCGTTAATGAACTTCAGTTACAGGCAGGGCGAGGACGGGATGATGTATCCCGAACTGCAAATCTCGGAGAACCCGGAGACGGACAAAATGCCGGTGGGCAAATACGGGAAACGCTGGAAAGCCTACATGATGGAGAACCACCCGCACCGCCTGTCGGAGTTGGTGGCGCAGGGCAAAATCAACGAAGTGATTCTGAAAGTGGACGAGGAAGCGGAACGCCGCAAGGAGGAACTAATTCAGCAGCTTCTCAGCACCCAGCCGATGCCGGACACCGAGGACACGATGGAGAGAGCCGGACACATGAACAGCCTAACGAAGCAGGCAGAGGAAATCGTCCTGAACGAACTGGTGATGAAAGTCAGGTAACACAACCAAAAAAGGAACACGCAGAGCCGCCCACAGATGGTAAAAAGCCGTCTGTGGGCGGTTTTTTCTCTGTCCCGCCAAAGGCACCGCCTGAGCCGGAGTCAGCGGTTACGGATGTTGCTGATGATAAAACACAGGATGATAGTTCTGCCGTATCACCTACGGAAGAAAAAGGCGGTACAGTTTCTTCTGTGACAGCAGAGCAGACCGCATCGGCAATAGAACAGGCCTTTTCCGCGCAGTACCGGCTGTTAGGCCGCCTGCAATCTGACTGTGAATATTTTTTAGGCGCAGGGCAAAGAAGCGGAAAAAATTTGTGGGCAGGAAATGTAAAAGCACAGATTTCCAAAATGCGGGAGTTATACGATGCCGTGCCTGAAAAACCGGAATGGCTGACGGAGCAGGACATTGACCGTTATGAAAGGCAAATGGCTTCTCTTTCCATACCGGTGCTTGACGAGGAAGAAATCTCTGACCTTGTGGATGTGGTGCTGTGCGCCGATGATGTGACGCCGGATACACGGGAATGGATGAAAGAACTATGCGACTTCTTTGAGGGCGGACACAAGCAGACAACCAAGGCAAATGCCCTGAAAGCCTTTTACCGCAGTGTGGATACGGATTATACCACTAAGACCGGCGATTATCTGCACATTGCCGGAACGGATACTGGACTTGATTTTGAAACGGAGGGGCAGAAATTCTCCTTTGAATATTGGGAGCTGGCAGACCGGATCGACCGCCTGATCCTGCAAGGTATCTACCCGTTCAGCGCCGAGGACAGTATGCTGGACGATTATACCATCCCTGACGAAGCCGGTGAGATGAACGGTGTCAGGGGCGAACCGGAGGATATGGGCGGCCAGTCAGAACCGTTGGATGGAGAGAAAATCATAGGGGATTTTCTGCGGCAAGGCTCCGGCGTACAAAGCGGCAAGCAGAAAATTTACCGTGCCGTCCTGTCCATGCAGTCGAAGAAAGAACGGCAGAATTTTATTAAGCACGAGTATGGCTGGTATAGTATATCAGGCCAGGGACAGCGCTTAAATGCCATTCCCGGAAAGGGAATTGTGATTGAATATCACGCAGGGGAACAGCATTTTCGCCAGCAGCTTTCATGGGCAGAGGTTGAGCATCGCATTACGGAGTTGGTGCGGCAGGATGCCTATCTCACCAAAGAAGAAAAAAAGCTATGGGATACATTGGAAAAACTACATTTCGCGGAAGATGAAGTATCGGAGGCCAGCCAGCCGCCTGTTCAGGCAGAACCGGAAAACCGTCAAATTACCCTGTTTGATTTTGTACCACCGTCAGATACCTATGAGGACACAGAGGTTGGCGACAATGACAATCTGCTTGATGAGAACAGCAGAGAGCCGGAGCAGCTTCCGTTCCAAGAGGGCGACCGCATCTATTACCATGACAGGGTGTATGAGATTCTGAAATTCCTGCATGACGGCCGCACCGTGGAAATAGGGGATGTTTCTCAACTTCAAAATCTTGTCGGATTCAAAATCAGAGAGCGTGTGCCACTGTCGGAAATTTTAGACTGCAAGCTGCTGAAAGACAGTTACAGCGAGGGCGAAATTGCAGAAATGGTAGTTAAAGCCGTTCAGAACGGCGACACTTCCGAAGAAACCAAAGATAACCTGAAAGCCGCCCTGCAAGTCAATCAGGCAAATGATGACTACGTTGATACCATGCAGGATTTTGAAAACCGCACCCATGGGCATGGGCTAAACTACCGCTATTCCGAAGAACACCACCTCTACGACGGCGGTGCAAAGACTAAGTGTAAAAACAATATCGCCGCCATTCGGCTGCTAAAAGAATTGCAGGCACAGGGACGCATGGCAACCGCAGAGGAACAGATTATCCTTGCCCGGTTCGTGGGCTGGGGCGGCCTTGCCAATGCCCTGACAGCGGGGAAATCCGGCTGGGAGAGCGAATATGAGGAAATCAAAAGCCTGCTGACAGCGGAAGAATTACAGTCGGCACAGGAAAGCACCCTTACCGCCTATTATACCGAGCAGAGCGTTATCAGCCACGTCTATCATGCTCTGGAACAGTTTGGTTTCCGGGGCGGCAATATCTTAGACCCCGCCATGGGAACGGGCAACTTTTATTCTGTACTGCCGGAGAACATGGAAAAATCCAAGCTGTACGGCGTGGAGTTGGATACCATCTCCGGGGCAATCGCAAAGCAGCTCTACCCGGAAGCGGAAATTCAGGTCAGGGGTTTTGAACAGACAAGCTATCCAGACCACTTTTTCGATGTGGTCATCGGCAATATCCCATTTAACTCAATCCGTGTGGACGATCCCCGATATAATCGCCATAACTTCCGCATCCATGATTATTTTCTGGCAAAGTCGCTGGATCAGGTGCGGCCGGGGGGAATTGTGGCGGTCATCACTTCCAAGTACACCATGGATAAGGCAAATTCCAAGGTGCGCCGGTATCTGGCGCAGCGGGCGGAGCTTTTAGGGGCAATCCGGCTCCCAAACAATGCGTTCAAACAGGTGGCGGGAACGGAAGCCACCACAGACATTCTGTTCCTGCAAAAGCGGGAACGGGAAATCGTACCGGACGAGGACAACAGCCCATGGATTTCCATTGAGGAAAACGAGGCCGGTATCCCGCTGAATACCTATTTTATCAACCACCCGGAAATGGTTCTGGGCGAGATGGTGTTTGACGAGAGTATGTTTGGCAACGAGAAAACCACCGCCTGCCATCCAGTCGAGGGTGACGATTTGAATGAGCGGCTGGAACAGGCTGTTTCCTATCTGGAGGGCGAGTATCACGAAGCCACATCGGAGTACGCCGGGGAAAAGGGCGTATTAAAGGATTCTCTCCCCGCTGACCCTGCGGTACGCAATTTCAGCTATGCCATACGGGATGACGCCATTTATTTTCAGGAAAACTCCCGTATGTATTTGCAGGATATTACAGGCAGAAAGGCAGAACGAATCCGTGGCATGGTGGAGATTACCGCCGCTGTCCGCACACTCATTGACTTCCAGAACCAGCAGACCGGGGATTTGCCGACAGCGGAATATGAAAATCAGTTGCAGGAGCATATCAGGCGCCTGAACATGGTTTATGACCGTTTTGTAAAAGAATATGGCTATCTTAATTCCTACGGCAACGTGATTGCCTTTTCACGGGACGCCAACGCCCCGCTCCTGCGTTCCATTGAACGGGAGAGCAAAACGGAAAAAGGCGTGTTTGAGAAGTCCGCCATGTTCTACAAGGCGACCATCAAGCCCAAGACCATGCCGGGGGCGGTGTTTTCGGCAGAAGAAGCCTTAAAGGTTTCGCTCAACGTAAAAGGCAGGGTTGACCTTGCCTATATGTCATGGCTGTACCAGATGCCTGACGGCAGAAAGGCAGAGCCGGAGGAAATCATTGCGGAGCTGGGGGACGCCATTTACCAAGACCCTGACGAATGCAGCGGGAACCCGCTCTCCGGCTGGCAGACCGCAGGGGAATATTTAAGCGGCTATGTCAAGGATAAGCTGGCGACGGCAATCCTCCGGGCGGAGGAAGAACCGGAACGGTTTACCCGCAATGTGGAAGCCCTGCGTACCGTGCAGCCGGAACCGCTGACCCCGCAGGACATCAGTTTTTCGCTGGGAACGCCGTGGATACCGGTGGATGTCTATCAGGACTTCATGTATGAAACCTTTAAGACCTCTGATTACAATCAGAACGGGCGTTATGCGGTTGCACTGGAGTTTTCCAAATTCAGCAGTGCGTACTTTATTTCAAGCAAAAGCGCGGAAAAAACCTCCGTGACAGTCAACCAGACCTATGGCACCGGGCGGATGAACGCCTACGAGATACTGGAAGCGTCCTTAAACCTCCGGTTTGTGGAGGTAAAAGACCGGGTGGACTATGTGGACGAGAATGGCGAGGATAAGGTCAAATACGTCCTGAACAAAAAGGAAACCATCCTTGCCCGTGAAAAGCAGGCGCAGCTCAAGGGGGAGTTTGAACGCTGGCTGTTTGCTGACCCGGAACGCGGGGCGCGGCTGACGAAACTCTATAATGACAAATTTAACAACCTCCGTCCCCGTGTGTATGACGGTTCTGACCTTGTTTTCCCGGATATGTCGGAGGATGTCCATCTGCGAACCCACCAGCGGGATGTAGTCGCTCACGGCCTTTATGGGGACGGCAATCTGCTCATGGCCCATGAAGTAGGGGCTGGCAAGACCTACGCCGCCATCGCCCTCGCCTATGAACTGAAGCGGCTGGGCAAGGTACATAAGCCCCTGTTCGCCGTTCCCAACCATCTGGTGGGACAATGGGCGGACGCCTATATGGAGCTGTACCCCAATGCCAATATTTTAGTGGCGGAAAAACGGGATTTTGAGCGGAAGAACCGCCGCCGCTTTGCAGGACGGATTGCCGCCGGGGACTATGACGCCATCATCATGGCACATTCCAGCTTTGAACTGATCGGGCTGTCCAGAGAACGGCAGCTTGCGGCGATGCAGGCGGAGCTTGACGCTGTGACTGACGCAATCAGCGAGCAGAAAGCGAAAAATGACAAGGACTGGTCCATGAAACAGATGCAGATATTCCGAAAGAACCTCCAATTCCGCTATGACCGCCTGTTTAACGCAGACAAGAAAGATGACATGATCAACTTTGAGGAACTCGGCGTAGATGCTTTAATCGTGGACGAGGCCCATGCCTATAAAAACAATTTCTCCTATACGAAAATGCGGAACGTGGCCGGTGTCAGCGGGGCAAGCAGCCAGCGGGCGATGGATATGCACCAGAAATGCCAGTACATCAATGAAATCAGCGGCGGCAAGGGTGTGGTCTATCTGACCGGCACGCCAGTGAGCAATTCGATGGCGGAGCTGTATGTCCTGCAAAAGACCTTGCAGCCGCAGGAATTGGAACGCCGCGACCTGCTGATGTTTGATGAATGGGCGGGAACTTATGGAAAGGTGGTGTCCTCCCTTGAAATCAAACCGGAGGGCAACGGCTACCAGATGAAAAACCGCTTCTCTCAATTCCACAATCTGCCGGAACTGATGAATATGTTTGCCATGATTGCAGACATCAAAACGGCGGATATGCTGGACTTGCCCACGCCAAAGCTGAAAACAGGCGGCGTTCAGGTCATAAAGACCGTCTGCACCCCGGAACAGAAACGGATTGTCATGGAGTTGGCGGAACGGGCGGAAAATATCCGTGCCGGTGCAGTGGACAGCAGTGTGGACAATTTCCTGAAGCTGACCCATGAGGCCCGCCTGCTTTCCACCGACCCAAGGGCGTTAGACCCCACCCTGCCGGATGACCCTGACACCAAGTTAAATGTGTGCGCCCGAAACGTGGCACAGATTTACCATGATACGGCGGAACAAAAATTGACGCAGCTTATCTTCTGCGATCAGGGAACGCCTAAATATGACGGCAGCTTTAACTTCTATGAAGCGACCAAGGCGGCGCTGCTTGCACAGGGCGTAAAGCCGGAGGAGATTGCGTTCATCCATGACGCCAAGACGGATGTCCAGCGGGAACAGCTATTTGAAAAGGTGAAAACCGGGGAAATCCGTATCCTGATGGGCAGCACCGAGAAGATGGGAACCGGCATGAACGTGCAAAACAAGCTGATTGCCCTCCACCATCTTGACGTACCGTGGCGGCCCTCCGACTTAACCCAGCGCAACGGGCGCATTCTCCGGCAGGGCAACGACAATGAGGAAATCTCTATCTTCAACTATATTACGGAAAACACCTTTGACGCCTATTTGTGGCAGATTTTAGAGCAGAAACAGCGGTATATCAGCCAGATCATGACCGGCCGCTCCGCCCTTAGAACCTGTGAGGATTTAGACGAAACCGTTTTGCAGTATGCTGAATTTAAGGCGCTTGCAACTTCTGACCCAAGGGTGAAAGAAAAAATGGAGGTGGATAACGAAATCAACCGTCTGACCGTGCTGAAATCAGCGTGGCAGACACAGCAGAACGACTTGCGGTTCAATATTACCAAGCATTACCCGGATGAAATAGCGAAAACAGCCCGGAAAATAGAGGGCATGGCCGCAGACATCGGCACTTATGAAGAAAAGCGGCCGGAAGAATTTCAGATGGTCATTGACGGAAAAACCCATGAGGAACGTACCAAGGCGGCGGAGCATTTCATGGTGCGTTCCCGTAAGCTGGGACGGCAAACCGGCGATACCCTTGATATTGGCGTTTATGCCGGGTTTAAGGTCCGGCTGCTCCGTAACTGGGGCGGCGGTGTAAATATCCAGCTTTGCGGGAAATGCACCTACCAGACAGATATGGGGGATTCGGAGCTGGGGAACATCACCCGTATCGAAAATCTGGCACAGCGTATTGCCGAGCATAAAAAGGACGAGGAGATCAATCTGGAAAACTTAAACCAACAGCTTGCGGCATCAAAAGCGGAAAGCGAGAAGCCTTTTACGGATGAGGAACGGCTGGCGGAACTGCAGCAGAGAAAGGTGTCGCTTGACCTTGCGCTGGAATTTAAGGAAGATGGCGATGATGTGATGGCGGAGGACGGCGGTGAGGAAGAACCAACGGACAGTACAAATACGCCCGTGGCGCCGAGACGCCCGCTTACGCTGGAACAACGGCTCTATCAGAAGCTGGCGGAGTTCGCCGCTCCCGTTTTGGAGGGCAGCGCCTACTGCATGAAGCTGAAAGCGGACGGCTTTGAAGATTTGAAAATCGAGGCCATTGGCGCCGGGTACAGTATTGCCCACTACTATGACCGAAACGGTGACGCCATGCGCGACCCTGAAATCACCTTTACCATTGATAAGGAAAACCGTTCCATCCGCCCCACCTCGTTCCTTCAGGACGATAAGGGGATTTTTTATGAAACGGAAACCGTTTCGCCCGCAAAAATAAAAGATTTGGAGCTGTTCATGAGCGAGTGGTTTACCAACATCAAAAATCAGGGCTTTGAGCCGGAGACGGTTAAGACCTACGGACAGGAGGAAGAACAGGATTATGAAAGATAGGAGGGATTTCCATGAACCATGATATATCCCCGGAGCTGACCGCCGCCTTTACAAAAAGGGCGGCGGCTCTCGGCTTTGAGATAAGAACCGCCTTTGCAAACAGTGATAAAGAACTGTGTCTGATTGCCTATCAGGGACAGGCGGAGGTGTGCCAATTTGTGTTGTCTGGGGGTATGCGTTACTTCCCGGACAATCCGCTGATTGTGGAGCGGAAGCAGCTCCACGCACTTCTGCTGGATATGAAGCAGACCCATGACCTCTATGCCGATGCAAGGCCGTTGGAGATTGGGGGGATTGACAAGGAGGACGGCTTCCGGCTGATCTCCGAATTTGGCGATACCCTGCTTGCCGCCAAGCTGGGCAGGGATAACGAGGTCCGGTTTACGACATGGCAGTACGATTACGACCGTGAGGGCGTCCATTGGGGGCATTACTATGAAACCAACTACAAGGGCGCCAAGCGTGATTTTGCCGTCCGCGCAGGGCTGGTGGATGAGAAGCAGCTCTTTACCAAGGACGAACTGGTGGCGCTCCATGACGCCTGCGTGTTCCGTGGGCGGAATGATGATGAAATCAGCTATGAGGATGATAAAAAATTACAGGCTGTCATGGAAAAGGTGGAGGACAATATCCCCAACCTGATATTTGACAAAGAACAGCCGGAACAGGAGGACAGCCATGGAATACAACCAGATTAACGCCCTGTCCAAGCTGGGGGCAAATGATTACGAGTTATGGGAACTCACTATGCCCCGTGAGAAAATCCATGAAATCAGGCAGACACCGGAAGCGGTGTCCGGCGATTTACGGCAGATTTTCGAGGGGGTTTCCCTTACGGATGAGCAGCCGGAGGGAACCTTCCAGTTTGTCCTTCCCCATGAGGACGGCCTGCGGCTTATCCCGGTGGACATGGGGACAGAGTTTGTGGACAGGAACCGCTATAACGGAACCTCTGTCCGTGGCTCACGAGAGGAAATCATAGCGGAGCTGCGGGAGAACCTGAAAACACAGGGTTACAGCCTGCGGCCCAGCGCCGCTTTTGTAGATGTGGATGTGATTGCCACCATGCAAAAAATAATGGAGCATAACACAGACTTCTATCAGACGGATTTTAAGTACGATATGGAAACGCTGCGGGAGGCTGCCGAGGATCGCGGCGGCTACCGCAATTTTTTCTGGCTCACCCGGAAAAACGGCACATGGTGTTTCCCGGAACGGGATGTTTATATCCGCAACACCTATGCCGCCAACACATGGACTTACTATGGAGGAAGCAGGGACGAGAACGTAAAAGCCTTTTGGATTGATATAAAGCGTGTGGAGGGTGATGATAAGAAACTCATAGGCGATATTGTGGAGATGGACTATCAGAAGCATCTTGACTATCTCTGCACCCATTCCTTTGACCCTGCGTATGCGGAGGTGGTGTTCAAAAGTCCCAATGATGTCCGTACCTTTCCTTATCAGGAATATAATGAAAACTGGCAGTCCATCGGCCAGCGGTACGGGACAGTGGAGCGCGTGAAATATTGGGTAGAGAACCAACAGGAATTTGCCTATGCTGTTATCTCCGCCCATGGACTTGTTTGGGACGCCGCAAAACCCATGGAGGTGGATGAATATATCAAGCGGCTGGAGCATGACCGGCTTCATGATTACGGTTATACCGCCGATGATGTGCAGCGCATTGGTCCAATGGACGCTCAAAAGGCGGTACAGAAAGGACTTTGCTGTTATGCCCTGCATAGGGACGGCACACGGGAGTCTGTGGCAGACAGGGAAATGTTTCAAAAGCACCTGTCCAGTTACGGATTATTTGGTATGGAAGCACAGGAAACCAAGCTGTTGCAGTATTTTAAGCAGGACTGTTCCCCGCTTTTTACGCCGGAGGAAACGAGACTGATCTGCGCCCTTGCCATTCAGACTGGGAAAGAGGTCGGACGGGACAGCGCCGGTCTGCTGGACAGCATTATCCATAAAGCGGAGCTGACCATGGGACAGCCGGAAAGCGCAGCTTTGGAGCAGGGCATGGGACGTGACCATACAGAGCAGGAGGAACTATGCAGGGATTCTTAAAGCCTTATCAGGTGGAGCAGATTAAGAAGAAATATCCCGTGGGAACCCGGATTGAACTTGACCACATGGAGGGCGAGCGCAATATGCCGGACGGTCTTTGTGGAACGGTAGAATTTGTTGATGACCAGGGGCAGCTACATATGCACTGGGATAATGGGCGTTCCCTTGCCCTTGTCACAAACGTGGATGACTTTCATATCCTGCCGCCGCAGGAACAGAGCAGCGGCAGTCAGGAACCAGAAACTCCGGCCGCTGAAGAACCGGCCGCCGATTATGAACCCATGAATCTTTATGTGGATTACATCAACGCCAATGTAATGACGAAAATCAACTATGAGCGGCTTCAGGCAGACTATGGCACGGAGGAAAAAGCCTATGCCAAGTCCGTGCTGAACGCCCTGCACCAAGGGCTTTTAGCGGTGTATGGAACGGAAACCTTTGACCGTGACACCGCAGGCGGCTATGTGCTGCTCCCCGGCGTGGTGCAGTCCAAGGATACCGGAGAATTATGCATTGCCCTGCTGGAACTGGATTTGCAGTCCTCCGGCGAGCATTGCGCCACGGATTTCCTGATCCGCTATGGCTGTATCAGCCAGTTTGAGCAGGAAATGCCGGATAAGGTGTGTAAGTTCCTCCGGGAAACCTACGGAGCTTATGACTATGGCTATACCGCCACGCTGACAGATGACATCCATGTGGATAAGAGCAGACTCCCGCAGGCTATGCGGGAGGTGCTGGAGCATTTCAGGGAGCATGAATTCATCCCCTGTGGCCTCAAAAACAAGGAAGCAGCAGAGGAAGCGGACGGGGAACTGGAACGCTGATGAAAAGCAGCGTAAAACCGCTTGTTTAAGTTCCTGCAATTTGGTAGAATAATAACAATAGATTGGAGTTGAGAAAATGGTGGAAACAATTCAAACATATATTTTAATGCACAGGGAAATCCCCGTGGCGGGAATCCGTCTGGACAGTGAAACTGCCTCTGTTTCCGCTGTTGGGGAAATATTTAACCCTGCCCATGTTCCGGTGGGCATCCCTGTGAAAAAGGGGAAGATTGACCGCGCCGCGCTCAATGAATGGTGGCGGGGGCGGGCAATCCCCGCAAGCCGCGCCGGTCTGCGCCATGCGTTGGAGGAACTGCACATCAGTTCCCCGCAGGCGTTATTGGAGAAGTGTCTGGGGCTGTCCCTGTCGGATCAGTATTGGCTCTGCCCCGCCGACAGGCAGGTCTCATGGCATGAAGTCAACTTTTTTGAAAATCCGTTTTCCGAGGATGTGGGCAATATTCTGTTCGGACACCCGTCCAGCGCAGGGGCAGTCAGCCTGATGTCGCCGGACAACACCTCGGATGGATGGCTGAAGAAGAAATGGGCAATAATTGACGGGAAACGCTGCCTGCTCAAAGGTGGAAGCGGCGCGACCCAGCAGGAGCCGTACAACGAGGTACTGGCAGGCAGGATTATGGAGCGGCTGCATATCCCCTATGTCCCCTACACGCTGACCGTGCAGGAGGATTATCCGTACAGCGTGTGTGAGGATTTTATTACGCCGGATACGGAACTGGTAACGGCGTGGTACATTATGCAGACACAGCCAAAGCCCAACCACGTTTCCGTGTACCAGCATTACTTAAACTGCTGTGAAACGCTGGGTATCCCCGGTGTAAAGGACAGCATTGACCGTATGCTGGTGTTGGATTACCTGATTGCCAACGAGGACAGACATCAGAACAATTTTGGGGCTGTCCGAAACGCCAACACATTAGAATGGGCAGGCTGCGCGCCGGTTTATGACAGCGGCACATCCCTCTGGTTTGATAAGCCGTGGACAATGATCAGCGCTCATGCAAAGGCGCCCAGCAAGCCGTTCAAGGCCACCCATGACGAGCAGATTAAACTGGTGTCCTCCTTTGACTGGCTTGACCTTACTGCACTGGCGGGGATTGACGAGGAACTGCGGGAACTGGTAAAAGGCTCCCTCTTTATCGACACGGCCCGCACGGACGCCCTCTGCGCCGCCCTGCGGGGGCGCGTGGAACGGCTGGCGCAGATAATGGATGAACACAGGAGTTTTTACCCGGTGGATGACCACACGGCTGATGTAGAGGAGGATGTGGCATACAGCGGAGAGAAATTGGAACGCTAAATGATAAGGAGGATTGCAGATATGGCAGATGAAAAGCGGAAAGAAACGGATGAGGAACTGATGGAACAGTTTGACGCCTTTGTACGTTCCACATTGCTGGAGGAAGGAAACAAGCTGCGTGAGGAAAAGGGTTATCCCCCTCTTTCAGAGGCAGACTTGGAGGATGTGGATACACTGTCCGCCCTGAAAGAAACATTCGGAAAAAAAGACTGACAATCAATCAAATACAGCGCCGCCCGGAAGTGATGAAAACCACTTCCGGGCGGCGTTTTTGTGTTTGACAGGAGGTGAGAAAAATGCGGATGCAATCACGGCCCATGCCCTTTACCGAGGAACAGATGCAGCAGATTTACAACACGAACCTCATTGATTTTGCCGTTCAGCACGGCTTTGAAATCGAAAAAGGCGACAGGAATACCGTTCATGTAAAGCACAGCGGCGGCCTGTATCTGTTCAAGCATGGACGGGGCTATGTATGCTTTTCAAAAGAGGGTTCCAAAGGCAATATCGTGAACTTTGTGCAGGAATATATGGGCGCCAGCGATTTTAAGAGCGCTGCGGAAATGATTCTGAACTGCCGCGCCTATGAACAGACGGAACATTACATCCCGCCTGTGGAGAAAAAGCCACGCGGTGATCTGGTACTGCCGCCGAAGGACAGGAACTTTGACCGTACCATCGCCTACCTGACCCGTACCCGTGGCATTGATAAGGAAATCGTGTATGCCATGATAGAACAGGGCAAGGTGTATGGGGCAAGAACAGAAAAAAGCGGGTACAGCTTTCATAACTGCGCTTTTGTAGGTTATGACGAGGGCGGAAAACCCCGGTACTGTGCCTTACGCGCCCCCAGCGCGGACAGCCATTTCCGGCAGGACGTGGAGAACTCGGACAAGACCTACGGCTTTACCATGGAGGGGCATTCCAACCGTGTGTATGAGTTTGAGGCCCCTATCGACGCCATGAGCCACGCCACACTCTGCAAGCTGAATGGTATTGATTGGCGGGAGGATCACAGGGTGTCGGAGGGATGCCTGTCAGATAAAGCTCTTTACCGCTATTTGCAGCTCCACCCTGAAATCACAGAGATTGTATTCTGTTATGACAACGATGTGGACGGCAAGCTGGCGGACGGTACGCCCCATAACCACGGTCAGGTGCAGGCGGAGGTTTCCGCAGGCACATTCACGGATTTAGGCTACAAATGTTATATCCAGACTCCGCAGACCAAGGACTTCAATCAGGACTTGCTTACGTTCCGAACAATGCTGCAGGCCGGTCAGGGCGAACCGGAGAAAGCGGTGGAACGATGAGGCCGGTATATGTCTGCCAGCTTTCAGAGGAAAAGCAGGCGGAAATCAGAAAAATGCTGGAGGGGCTGATCCTGCACGGCTGCGGTGGTGACATAACCGAAGTGGAACGTTACTACGGCATGAGCTTTGAGGAAGCGGTGCAGAACGGCATGGACTCTAAACTCGTGGATTTGGATTATATCATGGTGTTTTACGCCGAGGAATTTCAGTCAGGAAAAGCGGATGAACAGTTCCGCCTTGCGGACGCCGCTGTTATCTCCAGCATTTTAAGAGAAGCGAGAAAACATGACAGGGTTCCTGACTTTGTTTATCCGAATGGGCGCTGTGACCAGCGGCCTGCGCAGGATAACGAATGGGAACGATGAAAGGAGAGCTTATGAAAGCAGTTTTGATTTGCGGCGGAGTTATCGCCGGGCTTGTTGTGGCGGTTCTGGTAATCGCCCACGGGAAGCGTGTGTGCCGGTATGCCACCATCTTCATGGATCACTATTGATGTGGCGCGGGTAGACTTTTGTTTTCGCCCTTTTGGGGAGCGGAGCGACCAACAGCCCTCACCGCCTGCGGTGGGGGCTACTTAGTGCCAAAATCTTAGATTTTGGAGTTAAGGCAGGAATAGGGTTGTTAAACAACCCACGGAAACACCGTACAGGCAAAGCCTGTACCCTTGTTAAACAGAAGCTATCGTTGTTAATTTTCGACTAACGCCGAAAGGAGGGCGCCAATGCCAACAAAGACCGACCGGATTATTACATCGGTCTACCTGACAAAAGAAATGTGCGGTCAGATTGACAAGCTGGCTGACCGGGAGCATATCTCTCGCAATGAGCAGATACGGCGGTTCATTGAAAAGGGACTGACTGTGGACGGCTATACTAAGGATATTGATTTTATCGCCGGGATTATCCGGCAGGAGTTTACTTCTGTTTATCACATCGAGGATATTAAGGCGGTCATGGAACAGCAGACGAACCGCCTTGCAAAAATGCTGATGAAGTCCGGCAAGCTGGACGGCGCGGCATTTTTTCTGCTGATTAAGGTACTGATGAACATGGCCCATGATGGCACAGAGGACGAGTTTGACCAGATGTTGAATGAGGCCGTCACGCTGGGCGTGGACTATATGCAGAAAAAGGATTTTCAGATTAACAGTTTTTTGCAGGACACTGATAACCTCCGCAGACTTGCGGACAAATTGTAGGAGGTGCTTATGGCAAATGATATTTACATCCTGTCCGCCTGCGACGCATGGGCGGGACGCGACAGTATGCGGATTTTATGTGTGACCACAGATAAGATGATGCTCTATGCCTCGATTTTAGCTGAAATCACACATGGAAATATGGAATATGGCGGTAACGCTAAAAATTCAAGTACCCGGTTTCTGTTAGATTATTTATCAGGAGAGGTCAGCATGGATAAAATCAAATATGGATTTGTACAGACCTGCCCAAATGCGCAGATGAACGATCCCGAATCCTATGACGATACACTCGGAATTGGAGATGCTTATGAGGAACTAATCAATGAGAAAAGAATTGATGCAGTAGCATCGCTGAGTCTCGATGACCGTTCCCTTATTTATTCTACCGTAGAGGTTCGCACCGACCATGACTATGCCTGCTTTCTGGTTCCGGGCATCTGTGACCGTGACGCATTGGAACAAAGCGACCAGTATCAGGAAATGATGGAGGAGGCTGACGAAACAGAGGTCAATGTCAGTGTGTCAGCTTATTCCGTTGGCACCGGCGAGAGCGAATCACCGGACGAGGATGAACTGAAGCTGATTGAACAGTATGAGGACGAAATTGGCGAGGAATATGGCATTGACCAAATCCTGTCCGACTTTTTCAGCTTTGAATATGAACCGGAAGAAGAATATTGATGGAGGTAGATTATGTCACAGACAAAACGATATATGGAGCTGGCCGCATTGACGGGCAACAGACCTTTGGACTGTTCCTATCATGCGGCCTTTTACCTACTGTCCCAAGAACCGGAGCTTTTTGAAACCGCCCGGAAATGCGTGACGGTGGACGGCATTGAATTTGCGAAAATCAAACGCCTGACCAAAGGCTTTGATGAAACTTCCCAGCAGATGATTGACCTTGCCCACAACCTGTTTTCGTGGACGAGCAAATGCAAGGTAACGCCCTTTGACATTTCCAGACTGGGCTATCCCTATATGGAGCAGGCGTGCAATGCCATTTTCATTGCATCCGGCGAGGTTCAGGTGCAGATACAGGCCGCCGAAAACGGGGAGCCGGAAATACGGCTGGACGATTCCCCTTACCGGCGGACGCAGCGTGTCCACCGGCAGATCAATCAGATGTGGGCGGAGAAACTGACGGGGCAAGAC
The DNA here is from genome assembly GCF_024462775.1 of Butyricicoccus faecihominis. Lineage (GTDB taxonomy): Bacteria > Bacillota > Clostridia > Oscillospirales > Butyricicoccaceae > Agathobaculum > Agathobaculum faecihominis_A. The sequence goes on along the minus strand of NZ_JANGCE010000005.1, from coordinate 62,511 downwards.
GAAACCGAGGATATGGAGCGTTGAAAGGGGGAACTTGTGATAACCGGAGTGATTAAAAACAATGCCAGAACCGGCAGTACGCTGATTGTGACCCTACCATGCAACCTTTACGACCTGCGGGATCATCTGGCAAGCATCGGCATTACATCAGAGGCTTCTAAACTGACGGTGGGCGGAACGGAGAACATCAAAGTGCAGCTTGCGGCGGAGGAGCCAGTGGGCGAACTGGTGTTGTCCAAGTTGGCGCAGGACGATACGCTGACAGGATTGAATGTGGCGTGTCAGGAAATCCGTAAGAACTGCCCCTATGGGTATGAGGAATTTATGGATATGCTATCCCCCAAAAAAGATGTGCTAAGAGACAGATTCCATTTTTATCAGCAGTATTGCACCACACCGCCCAGCACTGCCACCGGCGTGAAGTATCTGATAGAAGAAGCCGACCGCTACCGTATCACCATGGAGAATTACACCCGCGCGTGTAAGGCGGCCGAGGACGAGGAATACGAACTGCCAGAGGACGACGGCTGGGAACGCTGATAGGAGGTGACGGCCTATCTCTATCCTAATCTACAAGCAGCGTTTCAAAAATCCTAACTATAAAAGTACAGCCAGCAAGAATTATGCTCATATCCGGTATATCGCAACCCGTCCGAGAGTGGCAAAGAATGAGGGCATGAACCATGGTTTGTTTGGGAAGCTCACGCCCGGCCCTGTCACCGAGTTTGCCGACTGGCGGGATATTGCACGGCTGGTTTATCAGAACTCTAAACGGCACATCACCATGTACCGCAGTGTGATTTCTTTTGATGAGTCCACCGCTGAAGAACTGCGGCTGACCAGCCAGAAAGCGTGGCGGCGCTACATTGACAACCATATCCTGACGATTGCGAAAAAGAACGGCATACGGGTGGAAAATCTGCAATGGGCGTGTGCGCTCCACAGGGAGAAAGGGCATCCACATATCCATGTGGTATTTTGGGATAATTCCCCGGAGGCTACAAAAATCAAAAATCCCTTTACCCCGCCTGCCGTTCCAAACGCTATCCGCAGGCAGATGATAAAGGATACGTTCCCGGACAAAATCCGGGTATTTGGTGAGGAAAAGAACTTTGCCGCCGCTGAACTGCGGCGGCTGGGTGACGGGCTGGTAGACGAGTTTGAACACCATATCCGGCAGCTTGAAAGCAAAAGATATAAGCGGCTTCGGGCGGAATACGATACAGAGGACGAGATTTCCGATACCTTTGATTTTGGGGATAAAGTGCTGAATGAAACGGCTGACCGGGTATTCAAAATCAAGGCGGCTCTCCCGGAGCATGGCCGGATCGCTTATCAGCTTTTAACGCCTGCGGTGAAAAAACAGGTAGAGGCCCTGATTCAATATCTGCTGAAAAATGTCCCGCCTTTGCAGGAGCAGAAAGAGGCTTATGTCCAAAGCAAAATGAAAATGACTCTGCTCTATGGTGGGAGTGAGGACTATTTTGCATCCATGAAAGACAAATTCAGCACGGAAGCTGACAAAATCATTGCGAACCGTATTTTAGGTATGGTCAAGACCCTGAACCGGCTGGACGGGGAAATGAGGTCGGCCGAGTACCGCCATGACCGGCGACAGTTTTACATGGAAAATATGCTGATGGAGGCTCTTTCCATGCTGTCCGGGCTGACGGACACAAACAATCAGCAGTTTGAGGACGAGTTGAAAACGGGCGGCGGGCTGTCCAAGGAGGCAAAAAAAGAGTTGTATTTGAAGTATCAGGACAAAGGCTACGAGCATTGACCCCGCCGCTTTCCGGCCGGGACGTTCAGAGCCGGAAAGGAGAACCATGTATCCCAAGCAAACACAATATTACAATGGGTGCGGCGTTGCCGGTCATGGCAGCGCCGCATTTTACGAATACCCCCAAGACCACCCATGCCGGGGCTGTCCCTATCAGTTCCCCGTGAACGCCCCAAGCTGTACCATGGGGAGCAGGCCGCCCGACTGTGCGTGGCACTTTTATAAAAAGCTGATGAAACGGAGGAATGAGATTGAAAACAAGAGTTGAATTTCTGGAGGATTTCTTTGACCGGCTCCGTAAGGCAGGGTTCCGGGTAGAACCGCTGCCGGACGGTGATCTTGCCGCCGAGGTCTACATGGGGAATCCCCTGCTGTGTGTCATCACACGGGACGGCGAGATTATCTATGAGACATACAACGCCGATAACGCACGGACGCTGGAACAGGCCGGTGAGGAAACCCGCAGGGCGCTTGACTGCCATGTGCAGCCGCCCTTTGCGGATATGGAACGCATGGAACCAATCAATTTGACGAGCGGTTCCTACTATAAAGTGTTTGAGAGCGCCGCCGTGGTGCTGCTCTGCCGCAGGACAACGCTGTTCGGCTATGAGTTTGTGACCTGCCAAAAGACCGCACCCAAGCACAACAGCCGCCGATTTTACCGGGAACAGTATTTCTATGACCCTGCGGCGGCACAGGGCAGCTTTATGGAGCGCAGCGGTCTATGCCTGCAAAGTCCCCTGCAATTTTCCACCGGGGAACTTCGGCTGCTGGTTTCCTGCTGTGCCAGATGCGTGATGCTGGATAATGAACTGGACGCCACCGTGGAGAACCGGATCAACACGCTCATGGCAAAGATAGAAAGCTATCTGCCCACAGAGCAGGAGCTATCGCCCCGGCACTGTTTCCAGCGCGAGATTGAATAAGGAGTGTGCCCTATGAAAAGTAAGACGGAATTTTACAAAGCATTTTTTGAAGCAGTTGAGAAAAAGGGGTTTTCCATCCGTCCGCCGTCCTCCCCTGATTATGTGGCGGACATCTACCACCGGGAAAAGCCGGTTGCCTTTTATTCCAAGCAGGACGCCATCATCAAAAACCCCTTTGTGGAGGTGGATGAAAAACAGATTGCCAAACTCCAGAGCCTTGCCAAGACCACCGCCATTGCCTGCGGTATCTGTTCCGACAAGCCCTATGACGATGCACTGACCGGAAAGGAACAGGGCGGCGCGGTCAGGATTAACGAGCATAACGGGGTGGTACTGGCCTGTAAGCAGCATCCGATTTTTGATTATGTGCTGTCTACCTACCGTAAGGACGCCGAGCATGGAAACGCCGCCATACAGCGCCGGTATTTCTATAACAAAGAGGCCGCCTTTGAGGACTTTGCCCTCCGAAGCGGTCTTGTGGATGAAAAGAAGCTGTTTTCCGAGACAGAACTGAAAATCCTCCACGCCGGTCTTATCAAAATGCGCACCGTGGACAACGACTTAAACCAAGATGATATGGACTCGGTGGCGGCGCTGGTTGACCGGATTGAGGATATTGTACCGGAGCTTTCCAAAAAGGAACGGGCATTTGACTTTACCAAGCTGTTCAGCCAGATTGAAAATGCACTGGAACGATAAAACAGTGATAGCGGTCAGGAAAAGGCTGTTTCTAAAATCGCTCCCTAAAAAGTGCGGACAAAAAAGCCTGCCGTCCTTACGGTTCCGGCAGGCTTAGTCATCTTCGTATTGAAAGAATTTGTAGGCGGGAACCTCTAAAATCTCCGCAATGTCGTAAAGCGTGTCCAACGAAATTGCCCTGCTGATGTTAGGGGCTTCAACTTGTCCGATGAAAGAAAGATTTTTATCAATTTTCTCAGCAAGCTGTTCTTGTGTCAGACCTTTCAATTTTCTGTAATAAGAAATCTTCAATCCCAATTTGATATACTGGTCACTATGTTCAAATTTCATATTCATCACCTCACAAGAAAATTGTATCAATGAATCTTGAAAAAAGTAATTTGATGTCATACAATATATATTGCCTGACAAGCAATAAAATATGCTTTTAGAGCAATAAGGAGGTAAACTATGCACCAACAGCCACAAGGCGAATCCATATGGGGAACTATCAATACCTGTGTGGAAATTGCCCTCAACATTTATGAAATCACCGCCAAAGATAAAAACGGCGTAGAGCGCACCGGCGTGATGGCCCGGAGGGATACGGCGAATCTTTCTCCCAAGGCGGCCAGTATGGGAACACAGGACGGCGACTGGCTCTGCTATGACGAGAACACCAAGGACATTCCTATCTATGAGACACTTCAGCGAAGAATCGAGCAGTGCAAAAAAGTGGAATCCGCCGCTTTGAAGCAGATGGAGGAAATCAAACGGAACGGCAAGGTATCCCTGACAGATTATTTCGGAAAGTGCGCTCCGCCCACAGAGTCTCCGCAGAGCGAGGTGTCGGACGCGCTCCCCATCTGCAACGGCATTTATTTTACGCAGGATCATGAAAACATGAAATTTGCCGTCCATGAGGTCGTGGCCGATAACTTTATGACGCCTATCGCCGCTTCTTTCGGGCAGAAAAAAGGCGAGTATCTGTTCTACGAGCTGACCAGCAGTGCCATTGCCTTGAATGAGTTGAAAGACGTGTTTAACGAGACAGAGGCCCTGATTGTGTCAGAGGACAGCCTGTATGCTACCCTGAACCACCGGTTTCAGGCATATGTGTCCGAGTACAATCATTGTATGCCGGAGGACAGCCAGATTCCAGAGGTAAATGCTCCTGACGGACTGTTTCTTGCCGTGCAGTTGGAGGCCGCCAAGGATATGCAGGAAGAAGCGGAACAGGGATGTTCTTATGAACCGGACTTCAACGAAGAAACCGGCTATGAAATCGAGCCATGAAGCAATGCACTGCATTGATATTGGTGCTCCTGCTGTGTCTTTCCGGCTGTACCCGGCAGAATATCCCTCCGGTGGCCGGAGAAAGCATGACGGCGGAGAAAACAGCAATAACAGAGGAAAGTCAGACGGTGTATCTACCGGCCGGAACAGCAGAAAAAGAGGATTGCGCCCTTTGTGGTGAGCATAGCATATGGGGATATTACAGCAGGCTGGACTCCATCGGGGTTCTGAACCTTGCAAATGGGACAATCAGTGACTTGCGGATTTTTGAATACGAGGATGACGGCACACTCAAAGATAATTCCGGGCATTCCAGTATGCTGATGGCTGGTGACGGGGATGGACGCTTTGGGCATATGATGGTTATGGGCGGCCGTGGCATCTGCGATTTAAATCTGTCATGGGACGAGGGAAAAGAAATCACGCTGAAGGAAATCGCCCCGCTCTACTGCCGGGACTGTATGGCTAAGATTGCAGAACTGGACAAGAGCTGGGCGGACGAATTTCCGGATGGGAAACGCTGTCCCTTTGCCATGATTGATTTTGTCACAGGGGAGATTTATTCCCTGAACGGGAAATGCACGGCTTGTTTTATTCGGGATTACTACATGAATTTTGAGTTTGGGGACAGGGAGATTGACGGTATTGTTGTCTATACCCCGGAACGGTTCCCAAAATAATAAGAAAACGAGAGGATAGATTTGCAGGATAAAGAAACAGAAAAGTATATGCGGAGGCTAAAAATCTATGGAGTGCGGGATGGGCAAGGGACTCTGGCGCCGCAGCTCCGCTTGCAGGGAAAATGGCTGGAGGACTGCGGTTTCCTGCCGGGGAGCCATATTGAAGTGAGTTGTTCGGAGGAAACGCTTGTCATCCGCAAGGCAAAGACCGTCCGTGTGCTGGTCGCCGGCTCCCGCTCCATTACCGCCTTTGACCTCTCCCCTTACATTCCATCAGACTGCGGCCTGATTATTAGCGGCGGCGCAAAAGGAGTGGACGCGCTGGCCGAGCAGTATGCGCTTGCCCACGGTATTGAAACGATGATTTTGAAGCCGGATTATGAGCGGTTCGGCAAGGGCGCGCCACTCAAACGCAATGAAATTATGGTACAGCAGGCGGACAGTGTGCTTGCCGTATGGGACGGTAAAAGCCGGGGAACCAAGTACACAATTGAATATGCAAAAAAGCAGGGAAAGCCGGTTCAGGTAATAGCCCTGACTGATGAAAAGCAGCCATAAAATTTAATGGGGCATATCTTCCGCAGTGGAGGATATGCCCTGTTTTTTGTTTGTTGGAGGTGATTTTTTGAAACAAGTCTATATCGCAAGCCCCCTGCGTGGGGATTACGATACCAATATCCGAAACGCCGTAGAGTATTGCCATCTGGCAACGGAAAATGGTGTGCTTGCACTGGCCCCACACATTATTTTCAGCCAGTGGTGCAATGATACTGTACCCGAACAGCGGGAACAGGGGTTGAAGCTGGGGCTGGAACTGTTGGCCCACTCCGAGGAATTGTGGGTGATGGGAAAGCAGATCAGCGAGGGTATGCGCGGCGAAATAGAATTTGCCGCAGCGCATGGCATCCCGACATTCTATATGCGGAACCCGACCGCTCCGCAGTATTACCCAATCAGCCCGGACGGAAACTGCCTGCTATCGGAAAGCAACTGTATTCCGAACAGCCGCAAAGAGAATTATGAGGGACAATGGATAATCCTTCGCCATGAGAATCTGGCAGAGGAACACCGAACCCCGTTAAACCAGCTATGGCTCTGCACCCATGGACCCGGCTGCCCGGCCATCCACAAATTCAGCGATACCATTCATCTGCTCCATCCGGTTGACCGGGATCATTTTGCAATCGCAAGGGGCGAAGTGTGGGGCGCTGCAAAGCCGGAAACGCTGGAACGGCTGACGGAACTCTACCCCGCACTGGGGGAGAACCTGACGGCTTTGCAGCCTGTGGCGGAGCCGGACGAGGAGCTGTGCCGATGAAGAAAAAGGAAAAGCTGATTTTAAGCGGGGTCATCATTGGTTTTGGCACGATTTTCAACCTGTTCTTCACAGCGGCTCTCCACGGTCTGCTGTCGAGACAGTATGACACGCTGACCCTTGTTCCGCTGTTCCAGTGTATTGCCGGATTGTTTACGGAACACCAGCAGTTTTTGATGTTCCTCTCCTTTGAGGGGTTCATCTGCCTGTGCTGTGTCCTATTTTGGGTGCAGAATGACCGGCCCTATCAGAGCGATCTGGTCAAGGTGGCCGGGGATATTTATACCCCGGCTCCCGTGGGGCAGTTTCAGCACGGGTCCTCCCGATGGCTGAAGGACGATGAAAAGGGTAAGACCTTTAAAACGCAGCTCATTGACCCGGCCAATCCGCTCATTCAAATGCTGCTGGACACTGGGTATGATGATTTGCCCTTTATGAAGAAAGACACAGGCAATCCCATAGCGGAAACCGGGCAGGAGCAGGCGGAACAGGACAACCCCGCCGCCCTGCCCGTTTCTATAAATGAAAATGAGACAAAGGAGGACGAAAATTTTGAAACGGTATCTTATGACGTTGCGGCTCCTGATTTGAAACAGGTCAGGCAGGAACCGCAGCAACAGGAACAGGCAGAAAAGCCAATCAAGGGCGGTGCCAAAAAGGAGGAAAGAGAACCGTCAGACCCCTATCGGCTGTTTGACAGCGGCGGGATTGTGTTGGGTATGGAGAAGCATGGGAACACGGAAAAGCTGTACTGCATCGGGGACGATACCCATTCCCTGACCATCGGTGCAACCCGGTCAGGAAAAACAAGATGTCTGGTGGTGCAGTCCATCTGCTCCCTTGCGCTGGCCGGGGAAAGTTTAGTGGTCAGCGATCCCAAAGCCGAACTTTACGACTACACGGCAGGGTATCTCACAAAGCTGGGCTACGAGGTCATTTGTCTTGACTTCAAAAACCCGGAGAAAAGCACACGCTACAACCTGCTTCAGCCGGTGATCGACGCGGTAAAGGAAAAGGATATGGAACGTGCCGAGATGTACGCATGGGATATTACCAACATTCTGGTGGGCGACAACACCTCAAATGAAAAGATTTGGGAGAACGGCGAAAAATCCACCATAGCGGCGGCAATTCTCTGTGTGGTGGTAGATAACGCCAAACGGCCGCAGTATCAGAACCTTACAAACGTCTACTGGTTCATTGCGGAAATGAGCAAGTCCGTGGGCGGCAAATCCCCCATGAGCGAATACATGAAAAAGCTGGACAGCAGCCATCCGGCAAGGGCGCTCATGTCCATTGCGGAGGTGGCTCCCAGCCGCACCAAGGGCAGCTTTGACACATCGGCGCTGACCACCCTGCGGCTGTTCACTTCCCGTTCCGTCTACTCCATCACCCACAAGAGTGATTACAATATTGCGGACATCGGCAGGAAAAAGCAGGCACTATTCTTAATCCTGCCGGATGAAAAGACCACCTATTATCCCATTGCCAGCCTGATGGTGTCGCAGCTCTATGAACTGCTGGTGCGCCAGTCGGATATGCGTGGCGGACGGCTGGAACGCCGGGTCAACTTTGTCCTTGATGAATTTGGAAATTTTACGAAGTTAAATGATTTTACCAACAAACTGACCGTGGCGGGCGGACGCGGGGTGCGGTTTAATTTGTTCCTGCAAAGTTTTGAACAGCTTACCCAAAAGTATGACAAGGAAACGGCGGCTATCGTCAAATCCAACTGCCAGACGTGGGTGTATTTGCAGGCGGACGATAAGGAAACCTTGCAGGATGTGTGCGACAAGCTGGGCAAATATACCACCTCGGCTTACCAGCTATCCAGCCAGCACGGGCGGTACGTCAACCCCAGCAGCTCCCACAGCATCAGCCTTGTGGCACGGGAGCTTTTGACCACCGATGAGATACGGCGGATCTCCCGGCCAAGTCAAATCGTAATCAGCCGCGCCCATCCCGCCATGATGTATGCTCCCGACCTGTCACAGTGGTACTTTAACCGGATGTGCGGGCTGGGCAACCCGGAGCATAACCGAAAAGTACGGGCGGCAAGAGAAGCGGCAAGGCCGGTCCTCTCCCAAAAGACCGGGGAAATCCCGCTGTGGAATATTTGGGTGTACTACACCAAGGATTTGCAGCTCAAAGAAGCACAGCAAAAATCACAAGCCTTTGCATCCCAAGCAGGGGCTATGTTTTCATCCATGAAAGGATACAAAAAAGGAGGCTCAGACAAGAGTGAAGATGAAGATTAAGAAACTAAAAAGCAAAGTGAGAGCGGCGGCCATAACCGGGTCCGCCGCTCTTTTCATGCTGGCGAACAGTACCACGGCGTATGCTGCCGGTATTTCGGACAGCCAGATTGCCAAAGGCACCGAAAAGCTGATTCAGGACGCCACCACATGGCTCATGGTGCTTGCCCCGGTTGTGGCGGGACTGCTGATTATCTATTTCTGCATCCGCAGGAGCGCCGCCGATGAGATGGATCAGAAGAAGTGGAACAACCGTATCGTGGTTGCCATAGTGTCCTGCATCGGCGCGGTGCTGGGCAGCGCCACCCTCAATATCATCATCGGCTACTACAAGTAAGCCGGTACATTTTATTTGTGAGAACCCGCAGGAAAGGTCTGCGGTTTTTCTATATTCCAATCAAATTTTAATCAAAAAAAGGAGAACAACACTATGAAAAACATGATGAACAAGGTATCTGCGAAGGTCAACAATCTGGCGGTCAGAGGGTATGTCAAGGGCTTGCAGGCAAAGGCAAAAATCAAGGACGCTTTAACAAGTCAGAGCGGTGAAGGCTTCGTCGATACAGCATTAAAAATCCTTATCAGTGTTGTGGTCGGCGCTCTGCTGCTGGCAGGGCTGTATATGCTCTTTAAGGACACGATCCTCCCCACCCTGACTGAGCGTATTAAAGAGCTTTTTGACTACAAGGGCTAATAGTAACCGGCATGGCCGCCCCACACAGAGAGGGGCGGCTTATTCTTCTTTAGGAGGCATAGAACATGAAAGTAAGTGCGAAAATCACAGCACGGTTTGAGGACGAGGGCAGGCTGAAAGCCATTGCCACCGTCTGCCTTGACGGGAAATTCCTGATTACGGGAGTCCGTGTTGCTGACTGTGAAAAAGGGCTGGCAGTATTCATGCCCAGCCGCAGACTGAAAACTGGGGAATACAAGGATATTTGTTTCCCCATCACGCCGGAGCTTCACAAACAGATTAAGGATACTGTCCTCGCCGCTTTTGATAAAGCAGAACAGGAAGCGGAAGAAACGCCGCCTGCTTTGGACGAGCCGCAGGCATAAGGAAAAAGATAACGCCCGGTGGGAAGCATTGTCCTACCGGGCAGGGAGGTGATTATTTTGGAGATTATCCTTGTGCTGCTGATCGTAGCGGTGTTAAACGGCGCGGTGGCATTCATTGACAGTATGCTTGCCGACCTCGTTCCCATGACGCTCCATGCAGACCAGTACATGACGGCGGCTGGCGGCGGCAGCATGGTGGATGTGCTGTTTGAAATCCTGCTGGGGTTCGGCGTGTCGCTGATTATCCTGAAATTTCTCAAAAAGGGGTTTGAATGCTATGTGATGTGGACAGACGGCGACCCGGACAGCGAGCCGGTCCAGCTTATCATCCGGTTTGTGCAGGCCATCGCCGTGGCAGTCTGTTTCCCGGTCATGTACGGCTGGCTTGCGGACATCACGGAGAACCTGACGAACCAGCTTATCACGGCAATCGGCGCATCCACCAATTACGACTGGCAGGCGTGGGTAAACGGCCTGTCCTCGGCGGGGCTTGTGACCGCCATTTTCGGGCTGGTGTTTGTCATCTGCTATTTTATCCTCTATTTCCAATTCCTCATGCGGGGCGTGGAGATTATGATCCTGCGGATTGGTCTGCCCCTTGCCTGCTCCGGTCTTTTGGACAACGATAAAGGCGTATTCAAGACTTACCTGACCAAATTCTTTCAGTCCACGGCGGCGGTCATGGTGCAGATCAGCCTTTGCAAGCTGGGCGTGGGTATGATGATGAATGTGGGCATCAACCTCAACGTCTTTTGGGGCATCGCCTGTCTGGTGCTTGCCATCAAGACACCGAAATTCCTGTCCGAATTTATGGTTCCCACAGGCGGGGGCGGCGGTATGGTCAACAACATCTACCACTCGGTCCGTCTGGTAGGCATGGCAAAAAATATGATGAAGTAAGGAGGTGGCGGCATGATTACGCTTGATGATATTTCCACGGCCGTCATCGTCCTGATCCGGGCGGGAGCCGTGTTCCGGTTTATTTACTGCATGGTGCGGCTCCAAGGAGCGGAGGAAGAACAGACACAATTCAAGAAACGTGCCAAGAACACCGTGCTGTTTTATGTGCTGGCAGAGTGTATCTGGCAGATTAAAGACATTGTGTTCTATTATTACGGAGCATAGGAGGCGGCGATGAACGAAATCAATCTTTACATCCCTACCGGCGTAAAGGCAGAAAACGAGCTGTTCAACGGGTTCGGCAAACGGGAGCTTTTGCAGAGTGCCGTCGGTTCCCTGTTCGGCGGTGCGGTGGCGGCTCTTTTATGGCTGGCTGCCGGAAATGTGGCGCTGACCGTTGTGGCGGTGCTGTCCGGCGTTTTTGGCAGCGTGATGATGTGTACCAAAGACCAGAACAACCAAAGCGTGGTTGACCAGATCGGCAACATGGTCCGGTTCTGGCGCAGCCAGCAGATTTTCCCCTATCGCATGATTGACGAGTGGGGAATGAGGAAAGGAGAATAACTTTTTGAAATTTCTTGACCTGTTTGCAGGAATCGGTGGATTCCGTAGAGGTCTCGAAAGAAGCGGACATACCTGTGTCGGTCATGTCGAAATTGATAAATACGCAAATAAAAGCTATATGGCAATGTACGAGCTGGAGGCCTGCCCTTATGGGACGGACTCCAGCTTGAATTTTTGTAAAATGTGCAGTGCGGAGGTGAGGAAAAACTGTGACGGAACAAACTGTAAAGGCGAATGGTACGCCAAGGACATTAAGCAGATCAGAGCAGGAGAAATTCCAAAAGCTGAAATCTGGACTTTTGGGTTTCCTTGTACCGACATTAGTATCAGCGGCCGAATGGCAGGACTTCATGGAACAAGAAGTGGACTCTTTTTTACGGTTGTTGGTCTGCTCAAAAGCACGCCTGCCGAAAATAAGCCCCGATACCTTATCGTTGAGAATGTTAAACATCTTGTGTCAAGCGAAAGCGGCACAGCTTTTACCACCGTTCTCTTTGAACTATGGGAAGCAGGGTATGACACAGAATGGTGTATTGTCAATTCCAAGGACTTTCACACCGCCCAGCACCGGGAGCGCGTGTACGTTGTTGGACATCTTAGAGACGGATGTGCCGGAGAAGTATTTCCTCTCTGCGGAACAAACCCTGCGCCTGTTAAAAGACTCATAGACGGCCCGCAGGGAAAACGGGTTTACGACCCGTCCGGCACTTCCATTACCCTGACTGCAAACGGTGGGGGCTTTGCCGGAAGAACCGGCCTGTATGCTGTGGAACATCAGATACCGCCCTGCGCCACCTTCATTGACCTGTCAAAAAAGCCGCAGTTTACGGAAAACGCCCGGTGCCTGCGGGCAAGGCAGTATTCCGGGATCGGCAATTTCAAAGGGGAAACCTCCGGCGTTTTTATCTGTGAGGGACACCCGGACTGCGTGAGGGCGGTCATTACCCCGGACAGGCTGAACAAGCGGCAGAACGGCAGACGGTTCAAGGAGCCGGGGGAACCCTGCTTTACGCTTACCTGTCAGGATCAACACGGCATTTTAATCTGCTGTTATGACGAGGGACTTCCCATACGGGAGGCAAAAGCGGACGGCTATACCACGGCACACCATGGGGATGGCATCAATCTCGCCTATCCAAACAGCACGGTCAGCCGGGGACGTGTGGGGAAACAGTGCGCCCAGACACTGCTGACAGGCGGGAGCATGGGCGTGCTGCTGTGCTGCCGTATCCGCAGGCTGACGCCGAGGGAATGTTTCCGGCTCCAAGCCTTTGAGGACTTCCTGTTTGACCGGGCAAAGGCGGCTGGGATCAGCGACGCCCAGCTTTACAAGCAGGCAGGCAACGCCGTGACGGTCAATGTGGTCTATGAGATTGGCCTGCGGCTGGCGGAGATTGGGGGCGGCCTATGACGATTGACAGAGTCTGGGCAATGCCCAACCGCTTTACCTTTTCTATCAAACCCATAGCGGAGCTGATTGACAGATACCGCCCGGCAGGTTTGAGCATAGACCCGTTTGCAAATAACTCACGCTTTGCAGAAATAACAAACGATTTAGACCCCGCCTGTACCAGCGATTACCACATGGACGCCGAGGATTTTTTGCAGCAATTTTCGGACAAAAGTGTGTCGATGGTGCTGTATGACCCGCCCTATTCCTCTCGTCAGGTGTCAGAGTGTTATAAAAAACTCGGTTACACGGTCAACATGGAAACCACGCAGAACAGCTATTGGCGAAAACAAAAGGAGCAAATCAGCCGTATTGTGCGTCCGGGCGGCATCGTCATCACCTGTGGTTGGAACAGTGGGGGCATTGGGACAAAATACGGCTTTGAAAAAGAGCATATCCGTCTGATTCCCCATGGCGGCAACCATTATGACACAATTATTGTGGTGGAACGGAAACTGGAGGACGGCCTATGAAGTTTGGCGTGTTATATCTCGATCCCCCATGGGCGTATCAGGTCTACTCTCAAAAAGGACGGGGGCGCAGCGCAGAAAACCATTATCACACCATGAGCAAGGAGGACATCTATGCCCTTGATGTGGCAGGGATTGCAGCGGAGGACTGTGTTTTATTTTTGTGGGTTACATTTCCATGTCTTTTGGAAGGCTTAGAAGCAATCAGGCGCTGGGGCTTTACTTATAAGACACTCGGCTTCTGCTGGGTGAAGCGGTGCAAAAAGCAGACGGATAAATGGTTTTGGGGATTAGGCTTTTGGACAAGAGCCAACCCGGAGCTGTGCCTGATTGCCACCAAAGGCAGACCGAAACGCGCATCAAAGGCCGTCCACTGTATCGTGGACACGCCGGTGGAGCGGCACAGCAAGAAACCGGACGAGGTACGCCGCCGCATTGAGCAGCTTATGGGAGAGGTTCCCCGTGTGGAACTGTTCGCACGGCAGAAGTATGATGGCTGGGTGTGTCTGGGTGATGAAATTGACGGACTGGACATACGGGAGGCCATTCAAAACTTGAAAGAAATGGAGGGATAAATTGAAACCAGAGGAAGAATTGCTTGCCCGCCTGATACGAACTGCAAGGGCGGATTATGAAAGCATACGGGAAAAAGCATCCTTTTCCACAGAAGATGTGGAGGAAACGGCGCAGAAACTCACCGTATGCAAGGCATTTTTAGAGAATATCGAAAACTTTAAGCCGAGCTTTCCTAAAGAAACGGCTGTGTTTTTGTTCTATGAGAAACCCGTTTCAAAGCTGTACGAGGATTTTACACGACAAGGCTTCAATATGGCGGATATACTTGCCGAAACGCTCAGTGACCTGACTGTGGGGCTGCGGCGCGAGGTAAGGGCGCTGTTGGAACAGGAAGCGGAGCCGCCGGAGGACAGCGATGATCTGGAACGCTGACAGCGGGGAACGGTTTGTTGCCGCCCTGCTGTTGGCACTCTTTTCCAGTCTGCTCTGCAACATGGCTCTGCGCCATTACTTGAAATGGAAAGAACTGCCGCCTACCGCCCACATTACCGTGGCGGTGGCGGCAGTCTTTTTATGCCTGCATGGTTTTTCCATGGAGGCCCTGCGTTCCATCCTGCTGTGCCAAGTGCTGATTATGGCGGGCGCCTGTGATGCCGCTACTTATGAAATACCGGACTTCCTGCATCTTCTCATTGCCATGGCGGGGCTGATGGGGTTCCAAACCTTACCGGCCCTGCTGGGCTTTCTGCTGGTTCCCCTTCCATTTCTGATTGCCGCCGTGAAAACGGACAAAATCGGCGGCGGCGATGTGAAGCTGATGGCGGCCAGCGGCTTTGCCCTCGGCGTGACAGGCGGTGTCTGGATGATGGTATGGGGGCTGTTCATGGGACTTTTATGGAACGCTGCTTTTCGGCGGGAAAAGCCGAGCATCCCCCTTGCACCCTTTCTGGCTTTTGGCTGTTTTATGGTGCTGTTGTCAACCTAAAATTTTGAATTTGGAGGAAAACGTAAATGAAGAAATTACTGCAAAACCGTATCGTGGTGGGGCTGGTCTGCATTGTGGTGGCGCTCGTCATCTGCTTTGGACTGACGCCCATGTTCAACGATGCCCTGAAATCCAAGGTGGAGATTGTGCGTGTCAGCACGGAAACTAAAAAGGGCGATGAGATTACGCCGAAAATGCTCACCACTGTGGAGGTGGGCGGCTATAACCTCCCCGGCAACGTCGTTTACAGAGCCGAGGACGTGGTTGGAAAGTATGCAAATACCGACCTTTACAAAGGCGATTATGTGCTGGAAAGCAAGCTGTCCGACACACCCCAGCTTAAAAATGAGTACCTGACTGGGCTGGACGGCACGAACCGGGCGATTTCCGTCACAATTAAATCTTTTGCGGCTGGGCTGTCCGGCAAGCTGGAACGGGGCGACATCGTTTCGCTGATTGCCAGTGACGTGGGCGAAGCAAGGCAGACCTTGATTCCTGCCGAACTTCAATATGTTGAAATCATCGCCACCACCGCCAGCAGCGGCACGGATAACAACGTACAGGAGGAACCGGAGGACGGCGAGGACGCCGAACTCGCTTCTACCATCACTGTCCTTGCCACACCGGAGCAGGCAAGGCTCCTTGCGGAGCTGGAGCAGACCGGGAAGCTCCACGCCGCTCTGGTCTATCGTGGCGGCAGTGAGAACGTCCGGAAATTCCTTGACGAGCAGGACAAGGTGCTGGAGGAACTGTACCCCGTGGAAACAGAAGAAACCGAGGAAAGCGAGGACGTTTCGGGTGAAAGCCAGAATACAGACGGCGCACCGGCACCGGCTCCCGGTGAAGCAGCCGACACAGGCACAGAAAATGAAGCAAAAGAATAAGGGAGGGCGGTCACGATGGAACAGGACAAGGTGAATTGTCCCAAAGGGACAAGAGAAGGTCATCTGGGGGATAAAATTTTAGCGGTCATGGGCAGTCCCGGCAGCGGCAAGACCACCACAGCCGTCAAGCTGGCGGCGGCCCTTGCGAAACAGAAGAAAAACGTCATTGTGGTGTTCTGCGACCCGTTTACACCGGTCATGCCGGTCATGCTGCCCCCGGACGCTATCCATGACACTTCCCTCGGAGAACTGCTGACCGCGCCGGGGCTGACACAGGCCAATATCCTGAATGCCTGCGTTCCCGTGCCGGATAGCGAGTATATCAGTCTGCTGGGATATAAGGGAGGCGAAGGCCTGATGCAGTACCCGAAGATTACGCGGGATAAGGCTGTGGAGCTGTTCGTGTCCCTGCGGTATCTGGCAGATTACATCATTCTGGACTGTGCCGCCGTATTTGAAGCAGACCCGGCCTCTTTTGTGGGGATTGGGATTGCGGATAAGGTCCTGCGGCTGGGAACGGCAAATCTGAAAGGCATATCTTACTTCCAATCCCATAATCCCATGCTGGCGGACAGCCGTTTCAATAAAGAACGGTTCCAGACCGCTATTGGATGTCTGAAGGCCGGGCAGGATTGGGAGGCCGTGTCCGGGCAGTATGGCGGCGTGGATCGTGTGCTGCCCTATGTGGCGGAGCTGGAACAGCAGGACAATGAACGGAGATTATTCCAGCCGCTTCAGGCACAGGAGAGCGCCCCGTACAGCGTGGAAATCAGCCGGATTGTGGGAGAACTGTTTGGACTCCAGACGGCGGCCATGGGAAAAGAAAAGCGCACGAAAGAAAAAGCCGCCGGTCCGTCCGTTTCCCCGCAGGCGGCAAAACCCGGCAGAGCAAAAGGCGGCCTGAAACTGCCCTTTTCAAGAAACCGGGGCGAGTTCTGATGCTGGAAATCCGGCACATAGAACTTGCCGACGCCAACGCCTATGTGACCGAATATCACCGCCACCACAAGGCCGTGCGGGGACACCGTTTTTCTCTTGCCTGTCATGTGGATGGGCGGCTGTGCGGTGTTGCCATTGTGGGGCGGCCACGGTCACGCCGGATTGACCAGCACGGCACGGTGGAAGTGCTGCGGCTGTGTACGGACGGCACGGAAAATGCCTGTTCCAAGCTGTACGGAGCCTGCCGCCGTGCGGCAAAAGCGCTGGGCTACGACCGACTCATTACCTATATTTTGGAGAGTGAGAGCGGTGCAAGCCTGCGGGCAAGTGGTTTTTCCTACTGCTATACCGGACGTGGCGGGAGCTGGAACCAACCGGGCAGACCGAGAACCGATAAAGCGCCGGTCTGCCCCAAGCATTTATATGAAATCATCCTCAGCCGAAAGGAGGAAACCGAAATTGCAGGAAGCAATTAACATTCACAACATTGGACTGATGGGCGGAGAAATTCGCCTGCGTCCATTTCCCGAAGTCTTGAAAGAGGTGCAGGAGCATATCACCAAGCACTATGCCAGCACCCTGAAAGATGACCCGGACGAGAGCCGGGAGCTGATTAAAAGCTATATCCAGAAGTACCTTGAAGCGAACCGGATCGGCGTGGCCGATACCGAGCCGGACGAACTGTGCGAACTGATTTACGGCGAGATGACCGGCTTTTCGTTCCTGACCAAATACCTCTACCGGGACGATGTGGAGGAAATCAACATCAACCAGTGGAAAGACGTAAAAATCACTTATTCCAACGGCGATATTCTGCCAAGCAAAGAGCATTTCAACTCTCCCCAGCACGCCATTGACGTGATCCGGCGTATGCTCCACAAGTCCGGTATGATTTTTGACAGCGCACAAACCATCGTGGTAGGGCATCTGTCCAACAAAATCCGTATTACGGTTATGGGGGACGGCGTAATCGACAAGGACAAGGGGCTTTCCGCTTCTATCCGTATTGTCAACCCCCGCAAGCTGACCAAGGAGCAGTTTGTGGGCTTCGGCACGGCGACCACCGAAATGCTGGATTTGCTGGCGGCCTGTTACTGCCACGGCGTTTCCATGTGTATCACCGGGGCGACTTCCAGCGGAAAGACCACCCTGATGTCATGGATTTTGGGGCAGGTCCCCTATAACAAGCGGATTGTCACGCTGGAACAGGGCTGCCGGGAATTTGACCTGACGATAACAGACGAGGACGGGAACGTCCTCAATAACGTGGTACATCTTGTCACCCGCTTTTCCGATGATCCCAAGCAGAACATCACCCTTGTGAAACTCTTAGAAACCACGCTGACCATCAACCCGGACTGTGTGGCCGTGGCGGAGATGAAAGGCGCCGAGAGTATGCAGGCCATCAATGCCGCAAATACCGGCCATGCGGTGATTACCACGATTCATGCCAATTCCTGCGCTGATACCTATTACCGCATGGTAACGCTGTGCAAGCAGAGTTATTCCATGGATGACGCCACCCTCATGGGGCTGGCGACCAAGGCGTTCCCCATCGTGGCCTTTGCCAAAAAGCTGGAGGACAACAGCCGCCGTCTGATGGAGATTTGCGAATATGAGTATCTGCCGGACGCCGGGAGTCCCGGTGGCAGCAAGCAGCGTATTCGCACCCTGTTCCGGTTTAACATCACGGACAACAGAATCGTGGACGGAAAACCGAAAATCATCGGTCACTATGAAACGGTGGAACCGCCCTCGGAAAGCCTGCTCAAACGCCTGCGGGAAAATGGAATGTCCTACACGGCACAGCAGCGGCTTTTCAGCGCATAAAGGAGGTGTGAGCTATGGGCATGAGCCTTGTCGCAATGAAACAGCCCTATCTTTTACAGGTCATGTACGACGATGAACCGTTAAACCCACGCACCGATTATGATAATTTCGGGCGTATGGTGTGCTGGCACAGCCGCTATAATCTGGGCGATGAACACAGCTTTGCCGATCCCAACGACTTTTTGCAGGATTTGGTTCAGCGAACAGTATCGGAATATGCCCTGTTTGAGTTTGTGCGTTCCGGCAAAGCGCCCACCACGGAGCTAAAATTTGACCGTTCCCGTAACGGCTGGGAGATTGGCAGCTATGACAGCTACTTCAAGAAGTGGTATCATGGCGATTTTTTTGAGGGCAGTCTGGAAGCCAATAAAAGCGAGGTAAAGGACAGCCTGATTGAAACCATGTCCAATGCGGAGCTGATGGAGATTGCGGGACAGAAGAACATCATCCTGCCGTTAAATCTCTATGACCATTCGGGGCTGAGTATGTCAGCATCCTCGTTCCTTGGACGCGCCCAGCACGCAGAATGGGATTCCGGTCAGGTGGGGTGGATTTATGCCACAGCAGAGGACATCCGCAGAGAATATGGTAACTGCTCCGCAGAAAGCGTGGAAAAAGCAAAGACACTCTTGAAGTCCGAGGTGGAAACCTACGATTATTACCTGTCCGGCCAGTGCTACGGCTTCCGGCTCTATGAAAACGGTGAAGAAACGGATAGTTGCTGGGGCTTTTTAGGTGCGTTTGCTGATGTTCTCAAAGATATTTCCGGTAATCTGCCGGAAAGCCATCGGGACATAGTTGACCATTTGCAGGAGGTGTCCGACACCGTGACCCGTGAAAAAAGCTACGAGGACTTTGTGGAAGATTTAGAGGAAATGGAGGAAGCATAAATGAAGCGGATAACGATAGAGGAATTAAGGAACATGAAAGGAAAAGAGGGTCTGATCATTCAGGGGTGTGGCGGGGACTTAAACGAATGGGTGGCTGGTATTAACGGCCTTTTGACAGAGGCCGGAATCCTACTGGCTGGGGATGTGTTCCGTAATATTTCTGTATTTCAGAATGGAGAAGTAACCAGCCTGCTGTTTCACATGGATGATGTGAATCTGGATATGGGGAAACTGGCGGTATGGAGGATAAAAACACATGAGAATTTTTCCGGCACATGGCTGAGTGATTATCTGGACAATTATTTTAACAGAGATGAAACAGAGGAAATGGAGGAAGAACGATATTGACGATACTTGTAACGATTGCATTTTTACTGGCGGTAGCGGGCAGCTTTTTCATGCTCTCGTTGTCGCCCTTTTCTTTTTTAGAGGGGCTTGCCGCCTATGTGCAGCCGAAGAACCCCTCCATGAAAAGCAAGATTGAGAAAAGCCGGAAGAATAAGCAGCCGAGGGGCTTAAAGCGGTTATTGCTGGAAACCAAGGAAACCCTGCGTGTCACGGGAAAGTCCGGGATGTTTACCGTGCTGTGTATCCTCTCTATGCTGCTGTTCGTGCTGGGCGTGATGATTTCCCTTACCATGAAGAACGGCTATCTGGTTCCGGTGCTGGCGGTGGGCTTTGCCCTGCTCCCGTTTTATTATATTAAATTTACAGCGGGGCGGCACAAAAAGCAGATCAACACGGAGCTGGAAACGGCACTTTCCATCATTACGACCAGCTATCTGCGGGGAAAGAACACCATCATCCGCGCCATTGAGGAAAACCAGCCTTATTTGAATCCGCCCGTAGCGGAGGTATTCCGAAACTTTTTGCTGCAGGCGAAGCTCATTAACTCCAACTTAAAAGAAGCGTTGGAGCAGATGAAGCCCTGTGTTGACAATGCAGTGTTCCATGAATGGGTGGATGCGGTGGTGGCGTGTCAGGACGATTACAACTTGAAATCCACCCTGCCGCCCATTGTATCGAAACTCAGCGATATGCGGGTGGTGTCGGCGGAGCTGGACTTGCTCCTGTTCGAGCCGGTCAAAGAGTATATTACCATGATTGTGCTGCTGTTAGGCAGCATTCCGCTGATGTATTTCTTAAATGCCGAGTGGTACAAGACACTGATGTTCACAGAGTTTGGCAAGGTGCTTCTGGCAGTCTGCGGTGTGGTGCTGTTTATCTCCATTGCCGCTGTCGCCAAGCACACCCGGCCAATCGAATATAAGAGATAGGAGGTGCTTTGCATTTGCAGAACATGATTTTACTGTTGTTTGCCCTGTTCTTTTCGCTGGGGCTGTATCTGATACTGGCGGCGGTGTTCAAGGTGCCGACCTATAAGGCGACCAGGGCGGTGCTGGGAGCCGTCAAGAAGAATAAGAAACAGGCAAAGAACTCTGACGCCATCATTACGGAGCTGGCGGCAAAGCTGGCAAAAATCCTGTCCATGGACGATTACAAGCGACGTAAGCTGACCGCCACCCTGAAATCAGCGGAAATCCCCATGACCGCCGAGCAGTATGCGGCGGAGGCTTTGGTAAAAGCCGGTCTGGTGTTCCTCTGTGCCGTTCCCTGCCTGCTGGTGGTTCCCATCATTGCTCCGGCCTTTGTGATTATCGGCATTGCGGTGTATTTTGGCGAAAGCACCAAGGCAGACAAGAAAATCACGGCAAGGCGGGAGGAAATTGAATATGAGCTGCCCCGGTTCGTGGCAACCATCACGCAGGAGCTTCAGGCCAGCCGTGATGTGCTTTCCATGCTGGAAACCTATCAGCGAAACGCCGGTGCCGCCCTGAAAAACGAACTGGCAATCACCGTGGCGGATATGCGTACCGGCAACTTTGAGGGGGCGCTTACCCGTTTTGAAGCCAGAATATCCAGCGCACAGCTTTCCGATGTGGTGCGTGGGCTGATCGGTGTCCTGCGTGGGGATGACGGTGTGGCGTTCTTCCGTATGCTGTCGCATGATATGAAACAGCTTGAATTGCAGCGCCTGAAAAAGCTGGCTCTGGAACGGCCGCCTAAAATCCGCAAATATTCGTTTATGCTCCTTGCCTGTATGCTGCTTTTGTTCATGGGCGTGATGGGCTATCAAATCCTCGGCACGATGTCGGGGATATTCTAAGGAGGGAGGTCTATGCTCAAAAAACTACTGAAATCCAAGCGCGGCGAGGGCTACATTGATGTGGCAATCGGGCTTTTATGCCTAATGCTGGTGGTTGCGCTGGCAGTCAGCTTCCTGCCGGTATTTACCGCAAAACAGCAGCTTGATATATTCGCCACCGAGATTGTCCGTCAGGCGGAAATCGTAGGTGGCACGAATGTGGGCAGCCGTATCAGTGACTTGAAAACCGAAACTGGACTTGATCCCTCTATCCGCTGGGACTGTGATTATTACAGTGGGAAAAAGGTGCAGTTAAACGGCGACATTGAAGTGACGCTGACTGAAACCGTGGACATCGGCTTTTTCGTCTTTGGCTCATTCCCTATTGAAATTACCGCCAAGGCAACAGGAAAATCCGAAGTCTATTATAAGTGAGGTGGAGCCTATGAAAATTAGAAAAATCCTGCGGGAGAAAAGAGGCGAAGCCACCGTCCTGACGGTTGCCCTTATTTTGGGACTGCTGCTCCTGATGTGTGCCATGGCGGAGTTTTTCCGTCTGGCGGTTATTGTGCAGGGCGTCCGTGACGGACTCCAGCAGTCGGTCATTACCGTGGCAACCACCAACTATGACGAAACCTATAACGGCTTGCGCGAGGGATATTCCGGCGGCTATGTGCTGTCCGGCGATAGCTGGCGGGAAAACCTCGACTATGATGACGTGCTTGCCCGTATGGGTACGCTGCTGGGTGCGGATATGGGCGGCGACACGCTGACGAAATGGCAGCCAGAGGGATATGAATACCGGCTGTCCGGGCTGGAGGTGGAAATTCTCAACACGCCCCTGACACCGGGAAACACCAGTCAAAACTTTGAAGCGGACGCACGGATCACCATTGAAATCCCCCTGTCATTTGGGTGGAGCATGGTGCCGCCGCTTCAAATGGAAATCCGAACACGGGCGGCCTATATGCCTAAATTCTAAGAAGATTCTAAGATTTTGGGAAATGTCTGGACGCGCAGGCAGATTCCCCTTATAATGGAGTCGGGTAAAGATAGCATTTGGGTAAATAGGGCTGAGCTGTTCATCCAACAATGAAAGTGAGGTCCACTATGAAAAATGATTATAACAAAAAGAAACGTATTACCATTATCACCCTTTCCGCTGTTGCAGTCTGCCTTGCCGGTGGTCTGTTCTGGTACATGGGAACGCTGGGGAATACCCAGCCGCCCGTGGCACAGACCGAGAGCCAGCCGGAAACGGAGCCGACCGTGATTGCACCGCAAATCAAACCGGAAAGCACCACGGAGCCGAGTACCACAGCACCAGAAACAACGCCTGCACCGGAAACTACCTCAGAGCCGGAGCCGGAAAGCAGCGTCCAAGCGGGAACTGTAACCGGGGAGGTCCAGCAGAAGCCGTCCGAGGGCAAGCCGAAAACGCAGGAAGAAGCCACACCCCCGGCAGAGCCGCCCAAGGACGAGGCAGCAAGCAGTGCGCCGGTGGAGAACCCGGACGCAGGCGGCCAGTGCCAGCCGGAGCATACGCCCCAGCCGGAGCCGGGGCAGCCGCAAGGTGGGGAAACCCGTTCCGATGGCGCGGTATACGTGCCGGGATTTGGCTGGGTTGAGGACAGTGGGGAGGAAAATCAAACGATTATTGCTCCCAATGCGGGGACAGGCAAGCCTGTTGGTGAAATGTGAAAGCGAATAAGAACTTTATGAGGGTACAGTCATTGTGGCTGTACCCTCTTTTTGGAGGTGCAAATTGAAAAAAATCCTTTCAGTATTGCTGTGTCTGGCAATGCTTTTTTCTTTGTCCGTACCGGCTCTTGCGGACGGAAACCCGAATATAGATGGCGGTGGCGGCGGCATGGGACAGGGAACCAGTCAGAACTCGTGGACGCCGGGGCGTGACGGGGTGCGTGTAACGATTATCAGAGATAGTGACAATACCCCGGTCTCTGCCCCTATTGATTTCTCTAATCAGGGAAATGGGGATATAGTAGTTCATTTTCAGTATATCAATAAGATTACCTACCGAAATGGAGCAGGAATTGCTCCAAAGAAAGGTGGATATGTCTCAAGAAAACCGTCCAATCCAATGCCCCGCATTATTAGTTCAGGCAGTGGAAATGCGAACATTGAAGCAATCCGCAGCTACTTTTGCCGAGAGGGAACCATGCGGGATATTGCGGCGGCAACAGGATTTAACTATGAGGATTTAGTCAGCGGCAGCTACAAAATTCTTTTGGAGCCAATCGCCTATTTCAAATACAGTGGTGTGATGTTCGCCATGACCGCCACGGAAGCGGCGCTTTATAATAAACAGGTGGCGGGCGGTCTCAGAAGTAAAATGGTATCACTGACACACAAGAACCTCCCTCTTGCCATGTTCCTTGAAACACCTGATTTGGGATTCCCAGCGTGGGGCGGCTCCACCACGGATAAACAGAATGACGATACCATTATTGCCCAACTGGGATTAGGCATTGTCCGCTTTTCTGAACATGACCCGGAACCGCCCAAAGAAAGCGATGTGACTTATCGCTGTGACACAGAGGTTGTTACTTCCGTGCTGCTGTCCACCGGCTCACAGAAAACGCCGGACAACCCGGCTTATGCGACATTCTCCATCAATGGCAGGACATATTCCCACACGGATATTTATATCCCGGAGGGCGGAAGTCAGCTTGCATGGGTGAAATGGCGGACGCCCAAGGAACCGGGTGTCATTACTATCACTA
Source organism: Butyricicoccus faecihominis (assembly GCF_024462775.1). Taxonomy (GTDB): domain Bacteria; phylum Bacillota; class Clostridia; order Oscillospirales; family Butyricicoccaceae; genus Agathobaculum; species Agathobaculum faecihominis_A. The sequence continues at coordinate 38,201 of NZ_JANGCE010000005.1, read as the reverse complement.
TCCGAAGCAACTGTTCCACCAGCACCAATCATATCACGGCGCAGATTGTTGACCTTGACAAGAACCCGCCGCCCGATCCGCAGGCCAATGACCGCAATGACGGCTATTCCATTCCGGCAAAACCGTCCAAACCGAATGTGACCAGCCTGTCATGGGGCGAGTGGGACTGCTGGTGGCATGAGTATTGGGTATGGCACTCGGACGGCGATGGCGGGGGGTATTACTGTGACCATGGGTGGTGGGAATATGCGTGGATACCGTATTCCGCCAGCCTGATCGCCACGTTCAAAACCAAGCCGGATGAGAAATCGCCCACGGCGACCGGCAGGCAGATGAAAAGCGGCTATGGGCTGAATGCCAGCGTATCGGCACAGGTGCGCTCCAACGCACCCAGCAGTCAGATCACGGGACTTCAGAACGTGGTTGCCTACTTCCCTGAATTTAACTATGCGACTTATTGGCGGCTCTTAAAACGCCTGAATACCGACCTGTCCAGTAGCTTTGAACTTCAGAAAAACAAGTACAGCACCTATGGCCGTCCATCACATTTTTCACCGGTGTGGTTCCCTGATGGGCGTTACACCACCTATGCGGAATGCATCGACGCATGGACGCCGGCCGGTATGCTGCAAATCAACCTGACCGATGATATGACCATTAAAGATTCCGTTTTTGATGATTGGCACATCGGCCCTGCAAGGTGAGGTGAGCCATGGGAAACCGGGCAATTTATCAAATCCTTGAGAATGGCGAGAGTGCTGTTTTTACCTCTCACAACGGGGCAAACGCGCTGTCGCCGCTGCTGCGGCTGGCACAGGCAAAGCAAATACAGGCAAGGCTTGCAGAGCCGCTGACAATCGCCCACATTTTCACCCACTTAGGCGATGACGGGCAGTATCACAATCCGCGCCTGCCAGATGAGGATATGTTTTGCGCTCCTGTGAAGCCGGAACAACGCCGCGCCCTTCAGGAAAGCTACAACCACCACAGCGGATATGAAATGCACATCACCCTCGACCTCGATCACGACAACTGCAACCTTTCCTATAACCCAAACTGCCCGTGGTATCGCACCATGGGCAGTTTGTCGATTTCCCTGACGGACGGGCTTGCCAACGTGGAAAGGCTGCTGGAGCATGGGCGGGAACGTGGGATTACTGATTTTTACAGGCTGCTTGCCATCTACGACCGCAGCACCGGCCTTGCTGAGATGCTGGAAAGCGCCCGTGGCTCCATGCGGATGGAGGAATATCTGGATTCCCCGGAAGCAGAGGAACAGCGGCAAAGATACCGGGAGCTGGCGGGCTGTCAGGCAGAGCCGGAAAACGAAGAAATGGAGGAACAATAACCTATGGAGGGACTTTTATTCCCAATTATCATGCTTACCGTCACCCTTGTGGGTGGCGGTATTTTTCTTTTGGTGCTGAAGCACCAGAAACCCAAACACCAGAGCGGCGAGGAAAGCGCCGCCATCCGCACGGCACAGGAATTTATCAACGTCCGGGATGTAAAGGATAAGTACCTCTACACCAAGGACGGGCTGGTATTGACGTTCCTGCGGGTTCACTCAATCAGCATTGACCTGTATAGCAAATCCGAAAAGCACAGCCTGATCCGGCAGCTCACCGCCGAGCTGTCCGACATTCAGTATCCGTTCAAGTTTATGGCGGTGAGCCGTCCTGTGGACATTTCCCCCCTGATTGCGGATATGCAGTCCATGTTAAAGGAAGCAGGCGACAAACAAAAGGAACTGCTCCGGCAGGAAATTTTGCAGATGAGCGGCTATGCGCTCTCCGGCGAAATCGTGGAGCGGCAGTTTTATATCTCCATTTGGGAGAAACAGGAGGACGGGGCGGAAAAAGACCTGTTCAAACGTGCGGCTCTGCTGGCGGAGAAATTCACCGGCAACGGGATCGGCTGCGATGTGCTGACGGAAAAGGAAATTGTCCGTCTGCTGAACCTGATTAACAACCCGTCCTATACCCATTTGGAGGACACCGAGTACAGTGCCAGCGTGCCGACGCTGAAGGAGGATATTTATGCGTAAACAACAGGCAGTACAGGAGCAGGACGTACAGAACAGCGCCCTGCTGAATGTCATCACCCCCGTGGGGCTGGAATTTCAGAAGAACAGTCTTTCCATCGGGGAAAATCTCGGAAAGGTTTACGGCCTGATCCGCTACCCGCAAAAGGTAGAGGTGGAGTGGCTTTCCAAAATCACCAATATCCCCGCCACGATTGTGTCTATTGGCTTCAAGCCGGTGGACAACGCCACCCTGATTTCCGCTATCTCCCGCAGCGTAGTTCAGCAGCGGGGGTTTGCCGAGGGCGCCAAAGACCCGCTTTCCCGTCAAAGAGCGGAAAAAGCCGCCGAGGACGGCGAAAAAATCATTATGCAGATCGACCGGGAGGGCGAAACCGTGGGGCTGATGAGCGTTCAGGTATGCCCCATCGCCAAGGACGATAAAACATTCAAAAAGGTGTGCCGCCGTGCGGAGAGCGTGGTCAGCGTGATGAAATGCAAAATGCGGGTGATCCCCAATTTACAGCAGGAGTGCTTCCGCCACCTATCCCCCTCGTTTCCGAACAGTGGGAAGATGGAAAGCATTTTGCAGAAAATTGTGCCGATGTCCACCTTTGTGGGCGGCTTTCCTTTTGCGTCCAGCGGCTTCAATGACGGGGCTGGCTACTACTTTGCACAGGACTCCAGCGGCGGGCTTGTGATTGTGGATGTGTGGAAGCGCGGCGGCGACCGCACCAACAGTAATTTTGTCGTTATGGGCAATTCCGGCGTGGGCAAGTCTACGGCAATCAAGCACATCATCATGTCCGAGTATATGAAAGGCACGAAAATCCTTGTAGTCGATCCAGAGTCAGAATATAAAGACCTCTGTTACAACCTCGGCGGCGACTGGATTAACGCCGTGGGCGGCGCTGGCGGCCGGTTCAACCCCCTTCAGGTGCGCCCGTCACCCCGTGACGATGAGGGTGAAAAGGATGCCGACCGGCTCTATCGTGATGAAGGATATGGCATGAATGACCTTGCCCTGCACATGAAGAACCTTGAAATCTTTTTCAGTCTGTATATTCCCTCCCTGACCGATATGCAGAAAGCCGTGCTGAAGAAGTGTCTGGTGGAGCTGTACCAGCAGTTTCATATCACATGGGATACAGACGTGGCAGTATTGAAACCCATGGATTTTCCGGTTTTCTCCGACCTCTACAAGCTGGTAAAGGAAAAGGCGGATACGGAAAAAGACCGGCAGGCATATGCCGACCTTTCCCTGCTTCTCTACGATATTGCCGAGGGTTCCGACAGCTTTATATGGAACGGGCACAGCACTATTGCCACGGACAGCCCCTTTATCTGCCTTGATACCAACGCCTTGCAGGAAACCAGCGACAGCATTAAGCGGACGCAGTATTTCAATCTGCTGACCTACTGCTGGGAGCAGATGAGCCGGAACCGGGAGGAACGGGTGCTGCTGATCTGTGACGAGGCGTATCTGATGATTGACCAGAAAGTGCCGCAGTCCCTTGTGTATCTCCGCAACGTGATGAAACGGGCAAGAAAATACGAGGGGGCACTGGGAATTATCAGCCACAGCGTCATCGACTTTTTATCCGAGAGCATCAAGCAGTATGGACAGGCGCTTCTTGACATTCCCTGCTATAAGCTGCTGATGGGTACGGACGGTCCGAACCTGAAAGAAACGGCGAAGCTCTACGATCTGACCGAAGCGGAACAGGAACTTTTGCTGGCGAGGAAACGTGGTCACGCCCTGTTCATGGTGGGCGCCAAGCGGCTCCATATCAACTTTGAGATTCCGGATTACAAGATGTTTTACATGGGGAAAGCGGGTGGCCGCTGATGGCAGTAGACCCGATTACCGCAAAAATCTTAGCGGATCTGGCGGTACAGGCCGCCACCGATGAGCAGGCGCGAAAACGCCTGCTCATCATCATTTTAGCACCGGTCATTTCCCTGCTATTGCTGATTGCTTTCATTGTATATCTGCTCACAAGCCCACTTTCCATGTTTGCGGAGTGGGCGTTTGGCGGGAACGAGCTGACGGCCATTGAATCGTTCCAGCAGGGCTATGGCTATAATCAGAACCTCGGCATTTTTGAACAGGACTATATTGACGGCAGCGGACAGTCCTATGAGGGTGTGGTGTTCACGGACGGCGGCATGGAAGTGACCTATTACAACCAGCTTGATGAACGCTGGGCAGATGTCATGTACGGCACATCCAGCACCATCGGGGAAGCCGGGTGCGGCCCCACCTCCATGTCCATTGCCATATCCACGCTGACCGGAGAAGCACACGACCCCATAGAACTTTGTAACTGGTCTGTGGAAAACGGTCACCGCTGTGAGGGGAACGGCTCTTATCACAGCCTGATTCCGGCCGCCGCTGCCGCTTATGGGTTGACCTGTGAGAAGAATCTGGACGCACAGGGCATTGTGGACGCCCTTTCCTCCGGCAAGTTGGTGGTGGTCATCATGAGCAAGGGGCATTTTACAAACGGCGGGCATTTCATTGTCCTGCGCGGCGTGACGAGCAGCGGGAAAATCCTTGTGGCAGACCCGGCCAGCTACCGCCGCAGTGAACAGGAATGGGATTTGTCCATCATTATGAATGAGTCCAACAAGGCCGGAGCAGCCGGAGGCCCTTATTGGGCGATAGGGAAATAACGGAAACGGAGGGAACACTGTGATTTTATATCTATCATCTACCCAGCACACCAATCTGCTGGATTTCACCGGGCGGTATGACCCGGACAGCGATATGCCCATTAAAAAGCTGGTAGGCAGCTATATGCTGAAACAGTTTGTGGTACATGATATGCGCAATTTCAGCCACTTCACGGATGTGGTGCTTGACCGTCTGGCATTTGGGGATGACGATACCGAATTTGCCGAAGCCATTGAAGAATTTTTGACCATGTACCATGCCAGAGTGACGGTGATTTGCGAGGGGCTTACCCCTGTCGATCCGCTCTTTCAGGCGCTCCTTGACAGTGGCGTGGGCAATATCGTCTGCGATACCGAGATTGCCGCTATTCAGCAGGAGATTACCGAGTGCTTGAGTGAAACCGGCATGACCCGCTATAATCCCAAGGAGCGCCCCGCTCCGGCGGGCGGTGTAAAATACCGCTTTGACTGCCAGAATATCCGTATCACAGTAGTTGGCTCCCAGCCGAGGATCGGCGTTACCACAGCCGCCATCAGCCTGTGCCACTGGCTTCAGAGCGTAGGCGCAACGGTCTGCTATGTGGAGGATAACGAAAGCAGGATTCTCCCGATTCTTGCCCGAAGCTATGGCATGGAGCAGGACGGGGACGGCTGGCGTTTTGAGGGAGTGCAGTACCGCAGGCAGGAACCGGAAACGCCGGTCAACTTTATTGTACGGGATATGGGCAGTGAAGAAGCGCCGCCGCAGGACACGGATTTGCTGGTTCTGCTCTGTGGAACAAAAGCATGGGAACTTCCACATACGGCCAAGCTGAAACGGACACAGGACGGCAATCATGCCTATCTCCTGTGTCCGTTTGTGTTGGAGGACTCCAGAGCGGATGTAGCGGAAGCATTGCAGGATGATTACCATAAGGTGCTGTTTCTGGATTATCAGCCGGAGCCGACAGACGGAACGGCCAATGCAAAGCAATTCAAAATGATGATAACGAAATATATTGCCGGGGCATGACGCCCCAGCGTTAGGAGGAATTTTTGATGATGACAAAACAAGCCGAGTTAAAGCAGAAAGCCTATCAGAGTGGATTAAAGAGCCGTGCGCTTTCCATTCTGATTTACCTGATTGACCGTTCTAATAAGGACTTGACCTGTTTCCCGGCCATCCCTACCATGGCGGAGCAGCTCCACATTTCCGTTTCCACGGTGAAGCGTTCCCTGCATGAACTGGTGGATGCCGGTTTCATCAAAAAAGAAGCCCGGTTTCGTGAGAAGAACCGGGGGCAGACCTCGAATCTCTATACCCTTGTGCAGCCGGAGGACGCGCCGGAGCTGACATCCGCCCCGGATATGAAGAATCATGTTGCAGACGTACAGAAAGCGGCAAAGCGGCCCTGCGGGGTGCGGCACATTACCTTTGCGGATATAGAAGCCCAAGAAACAGAGTTGGAAGTAATTACGGAGAAAACCGTTGATACGGAACAACAAAACAGTCAAGAACATTTGTCTGTACTCAATAACAGCACCCCCGTTCACTTGCTGTTTGAGCGGTACGTCCACCATGTGTGGGAGGTGCAGTTTATAGGAAAAAGCACAGGACGGAAATTGCCCTGTGCTTCTCTTTTTACTTACTGGACGGGGGTGGGGTTCAGTTTGCACCCTCCTTGAACTACTCAGTCTAACGGTTTAGAAAAGCGTAAAGTAATAAATGTGTATTCATAAAACGGACAGTTCCATGCCAAATTGGAAGCACGGGGAATACTACTTCCCATGGGACAAATCAAACTGCGCCAGAGTGTGTTTCATCCTGCGGGCGTGGCCGGTTAATCAGAAACCGCAGCCGGAACATACCGTCCTCCGTCACGCTGTACTGATAGACCGCCTTGTGCTTTGCAAAAAAGGCGGCGATGCTGCGGGTGCCGATGCCGTGGCCCGGTGCGTGGGTGATGGGAAAGCCCTCGCCGTCAAATGCCGCCTTTCCGTCGCAGGTGTTGGAGATTTCAACGCAGAAATGGGGAGCGGACACCGCTGTGACTTCAATTCGCCGGGGCGTGCCCTCCGGCAGCTTTTCACAGGCGTGGATGGCGTTTTCCAGTGCGTTTGCAAACACGGTGGAAAGCTCCGTCTCGTCCACCGGCAGCTCCGGGGCCAAGGTCATGCGGATTTGCACCTCTATGTTCCTGTCCCGCGCCTGCTCCTCATAATAGGCCAGCAGCGCGTCGAGCACGGGGCTTTTGCAGTAATGCGTCAGGGCGGTATCGGCGAGCCTTGCGTCCGATTTTCCCAAATGCTCTAAGGCGCCGGCAATGTCGCCCCGTTCCAGCATGGCGGTCAGCGCGTGCAGGGTGAAGCGCATATCGTGGCGGTAAAGCCGAATCTTTTCCTCACTGCGCGCCACCACGTCCTGTTGACGGCGCAGGGCGGACACCTGCATGATGAGCATATCCGCCCTGTTCCGGCTTTCCGCCATATGCCGGGTGGCGTCGCCCACGCTCATGCAGGCGCACAGCACGAACAGTGCAGCGCCGCACCAGTAGAGGGGCAGCGAGGGCAGGCCGCGAACCACCTGTTCCAGCACCGCGCCCACATAGGCGGCAAGGCTGCCGGAAAACAGGCAGGCCACGGCCAGCGCGGCGATGAGCGCCCCCAGCCCCGCCAGAAAGACCCGGAATCCCCGGTTGCCGCTGTGCGCCTCCAGCACGGCGTACACCAGCGTGGCGGCAATGGAGAGGTAGAGCGCCTCGGTGCAGGGGCTGCCCGGTATGGATAGGCCAAATAAATAGAGCAGCGGCGGCAGCAGGGAGACGGCGGCGGGAATTAAAATGAGGGCCGCCCTGCGCCTCCCGTGGCCCCGCTCCATCCGGCACAGCAGATAGCAAAGGGGCAGCGCCGTAAAGAGGGGCGGGATCAGCGCCGCCGCAGGAATGTCCAGCGCGGAGCGGTACACGAGCTGTATATCGTATTCCCGAAGCTGATAGAACGCCTGCAATGCCGCCGCCAGCGTCAGCAGGAGCATAGGCCAGTCCCATTTGCCCTGAACCCCGCCGTAGAGAAACAGGCCCAGCAGCAGAAAGGCGGCGGTCATGTAAGCGGCGGCGGGCATACCCAGCCGGTTTGCCGTGGTGGCGGTGAGGGCGTCCTCCGCCGCCCGATTGGAGAGAGACACCGTGGGTGTGCTCTCGTCCGCCGCGTCCTGTGCAAAGACCAGCGTCAGCGTTTTGCCGCCGTAGCCGGGGGGCAGGGTGAGCCGGGGAATCTCCCCGGCGGCGGGGACCTCATAACCCGTGGGCAGCTCCACGCTTTCCACATCTTCCCCGGAGCCGGGGGCCGTGGTGTAGAGCAGGTTTCCATCTAAAAACACGCTGACCGGCCCGTCCAGTTCCAGCGTGGTATAGCCGTTTTCCTCATAGGCCGGGTCCAGCACCCGTGATAGATACACCGTGCCGGTGATCTCCGCCGACTCTTTGGGGGTGAGCGCCACGCGCCCGCCCGCCTCGTCCAGCCGGTAGATGTCCCAGCCCTTGCTATCCTCAAACATCGGGGTAAGGAATATCTTTTCCGCGTCCGTCACGGTGTAGGAATGGAACAGCGCCAGCGCGGCCACCGCCAAGGCCAGATAGCAAAGCGCCAGCGCCCACGCCGGGATACGGCGGTTTTTACTCGTTTCCATAGCTGCTTTCCTTCCCGCCGCCGTCATAAATTCAGCCCCCTTTTCAAAGTGAACTCCAAAAACCGCTCCCGCACCTCGCCGCGCTTTAAGCGGGGGATCAGGATTTTGCCGCCCTCCCGCATCAAAAAGCAGCCCTGTTCCATACTGTCCACATAGAGCATATTCACTAAAAACGACATACCGACCCGCAGGAAGCGTTCATCCTCCAACAGCGGCGCCGCCATCTCCTCAAAGGAGCCGCGCTTTGCGGCGGTGACAGTCCGCTCTCCGCAAAGATAGAAAACGGCGGTGTGGTTCGTTCCCTCCACATAGCGGATGTCGGAGAGGCGGATCAGCGAAACGCGATCCCTTGTTTTCACCGTCAGTACCTCGCCCTGCTCGCGGGACAGCTTATTCAGCACCCGATCCAGCTGGGCAAACAGCGCCGCGCGTTTCACGGGCTTCAGCAGGTAGCCGGACGCCTGCACGCCGAAGGACTCCACCGCATAGTCCGGGGAGCTGGTAAGATAGACGATCACCGCGTCGGGGTCGTCCTCCCGGATGGCCGCGCCGAGGGCAAGGCCGTCCGGCTCCGGCATCATCACATCCAGCAGATAAATGGGAAAGCCGCCCTGTGAACGGATACATTCCAACAGCTCGCTGCCGGAGGAAAACGGCCGCAGCTGGGCGGGGATTTCGGGATGGAGGCGGACATACTCAGCGAGCAGAGCCGTCACCTCATTTAATTCCTGTATTTGATCGTCGCAGACAGCGAGCTGCAGCATGGGCCGCACCTCCTTTCCTAAATTTCAAGGGGCAAACAGTCAATTTTCGTACATTCAAGTGCAATTTTCGAACAACGCCCCAAAAATATCGTTTTTTTTGCTAAAGTAAAAGTAACAAACGGACAGGCTCCTGTCAAGCCGAATCCGCCCAACAGGAAAACAATAAGCATACAGTTGAGGGGCGCGCCCCTCAACTGTTTCCGGGGATATCCCCGGAAACAAAACCATTTGATTGAGGTAATCCCCACAAATTCAGCGTGTGGTGTTGCCTTGTGCGAACAGGAGGGATTTGACAATGCGTAAAGACATGAGAAGCCACTGCTTTGCCGAGGACAGTCCTCTGAAGGAGCCGCGGGTGGGCGGGAGCGTCTGGCCGCGCCAATGCTGCCCGGTGTTCACGCCCCGTGCGGCCGCGCTTCCGGAGGAACGGGCGTGCTGGTATTGCAAATACGCCGATTTCCACTTGAAGGAGCGGACGTCATTGGACGTTGGCATCTGCTGCTGGCCGAAAAAGCAAATCGACTGAGCAAGTGTACCTTTGTATGCTTGTATAAAATAATACTTTATTTTAGCGCGAACCTGCGCATTTTGTCAAACCGAAGCAAGGTTGTCTGCCTTTTACGAAACGGAGGTGTCTGAAAATTGAGCTTGGAACCGCTTGGGTTTTCCGGTGTTCCGCCGGAATAAGAGATATATCCGCCCCAAAGGCGCCGCCTGCCACAAGGCGGAGGAAGCTATAAGTTATAATCGGGAAAACAGAAAAAGGATCAAGAGGAGGAATAAAATTTTATGGATAAGCTGACACGAAAATTAGTAAGCTTCGGCAAAAAGCGCAAGGCGAATTTGCCCCTTGCCCTGCTTTGCATCTGCTTCTTGTATGCCGCGGCAGCGGTATTGGAAAAAGCGGAGCTGTTATGGAAAACGCTGCGGGGCAAGCAAGCGCGGCGGCTGGCAGCCTGTGCGCTGTCCCTTTGCATGGTGGCGAACCTGCTGCCCATGACGGCCTTTGCCGCAGAAACAACCACACTGCCGGGAGCAAGCGGCAGCGTGTGCGGTCACGTTCACGATAAAGAATGCGGCTATATCGAAGCCGTGGAGGGCGCTCCCTGTTCTCACTTAAACGAGGACGGTACCTATTCCTGCGCCCCTGTTTTAGACAGCGGCGTGAGCGGGAACGCCACACCAAGCGATGCGGACTATGTGTGCGGCCACGAGGATGGCTGCGGCTATGCGGAAGCAATGGAGGGCGCGGACTGCACCCATTCCTGCGAGCTGTGCGATCCGACGGTTGAAAATCCGCCTGTGGAAACACCGCCCGACAAGGATGCTATTGTCACAGATACATGTATCTGTGACACCCTCTGTACAGAGGGTGTCATTAACCCTGACTGTCCTGTCTGCTCGGCGGAGGGCGCGGACTTATCGAAGTGCTTGGGTAAAGAGCGGAAGGCAGAGCAGTGCCTTTGTGATCCGACAGTTGAGAAAGATGGGGAGCATACAAATAAGGACTGCCCATTTTATGTAGAAAAAGCGGTAGTTTGTAATTGCTTGGTTTTATGTACCGCAGAGCAGGCGAATACGGACTGCTCTGTTTGCAACGAAGACTACGGCTTGTGTGCGGCAGGAAAAAATGCTGTTACTCCACCATCTGACGAGGCGGCAGTGAATGCAGTCATTATGATGATTGACGCGCTACCCACCATGGACAGCATCTATGAGAATATGCCGGGCGATTCTGAACCGGAATTTGCAGCGTGGCTGGAGAAAATGCAGAAAACAATCGAAGATATTAAGGCGACCAAGGCGGCCTATGATACGCTTTCCGATGGTGATAAGAAGCTGATTGATGAGGAACATACAGGTAAGCTACTTGATTTGGTGAACTTTGCGGAGATGATGGCCGAGAGGGCGCCAGAGGCGGAAACCGGATCAGCACCGGGCGGTTCACAAATTCAAACCGCTACGGAGCTTCAAACGGCATTGGGCGGATCAGACAATGCCTCTGTTGATGGTGATACGGTTACAATACTTAAAAATATTGAGATTCCAAGGACTTCTTCTAATATCCAAATTACTGGAGGTAATCTCACTCTGGATCTGAACGGCTATAAGCTCTCAGCCGTAGCGAATATAAGCATTGTGACTGTCAATGATGCACAGGGCTTCACGATAAAAGATTCCAGTGAAAACCAGACCGGCGATTTGTCGGAAGAGCGTGTGCAAATTACAAATACATCATTTATCGTTGATGGAGGTAATTACGGAAATATAATCTATGTAAACGATAATAACCGAACCTATTCTACATCCATTAAAAAAGGGGTTTTTGGACGAATCACATTTCCTACCGGAGTTCCAGTATCAACTGCTTTCAAAGCTGTAGGCGTCTACTCAACAGACGGAACTCCTGTCTCTGCCAGCATGTTGAAATGGAGTACCCTTTTCATTAACGGTCAAAAAATTCAAGTTATCCCAACGACCAATATACCGTCGGTATATTTGAGTAGGACGGGTTCTGATACTGGCTTGGGGACTTCCGCATCTCCATTCCGTTCTTTTGAGCGGGCAAAAAGTGCAGTTGCTGATAACGGTACAATTTATATTCAGTCAACTTACTTTGTTTCATCTGCGTCAGAGACTTGGTCCTTATTGGATAAGCCCAATGTAACAGTTATGCGTGCGCCTGGAAATACGTCAAAAATGATAAGCGTAAGTAACAATGCAACCTTGACCCTAAATAATATTGTTATAGACGGCGGATCTTCAAATGCTGGCACCGAGAATGGTCCGATCATTGAGGCGAGTTATGGGAATCTGGTCATCAATACAGGGACGGTTCTGCAAAACAACCGTGGCCCAGCTATTTTGATGTTATCCAGCAGTAATGCAACTATGAATGGAGGTACAATCCAAAACAATACGTTGTTGACTTCCAATGGCGCTGTCAGCGTTGGGGGAACCAGCAGTATTGATTTCAAAGGTGGAACGATCCAGAATAACATTAACGGTGAGGTGGATTGCTCCATCGCTGTTTCAGCATCACAGGTCACAGTAAAAATTTCTCCAAATCTAACAGTCAGTGGCTTGATTTCCTTGGATAGTTCAAAAATAATATTCACTGGGGTTCCAACCACAAACTATAAATTGGCTCTTGGCAGTACATATATAAAAACGGAAGGAGCCGTTGTCGTAGAGCTGGCAAGCGGGGTATCAGGGACACTTGATTTATCCAAGTTTACGCTGGACAGCGAGGATTTCGTCTTGCAGATGGGTACTGGCGAGACGGCAGATAAAATTGTATTAGGCAAAAAAATCTCATCCTTAGAACGACTGCAACAATCAATTGACAATGCGAATGGTACTGACAATGATCCCACTGTAATTTCTATTCCGCAATCTGGAATAGAAGTTGACACCACACTTATAATTCCTGTGGATAAGTATATAAAATTGACTGGCGGCACATTAACCCGCGCCGAAACATTCAACAGCAAGCCGCTTTTTGATGTAAAGGGTCAACTGACCCTTACTGACATTACTCTGGATGGCAATAAAGACAACGCTAACGGAGACGGATTGCTGGAAGTTGACGGAGGCAATCTTATCCTGGACACAGGGGCAATCCTGCAAAACAATAAAAATAGCAGCGGAAATGGCGGCGCGGTTCGTGTCTGCGGTGGCGGTTCCGTTGTAATGAACGACGGCAAGATTCATGGAAATGAAGCGATAACTGGCGGTGGTGTTTTTGCCTTTGCCTATTTTGGTACAAGCGAGCAGGGCGGCACATTCACCATGAACGGCGGTGAAATCAGCGGCAACACGGCAGAGGCCGGTTCCGGCGTTTATATCGCGGACAAAGGTGCTTTCTATCTGCATAGTAGTGGTAAAGTTACAGGAAATGCGGCACCGGAGAATGTATCGCAGGGTGCTTGGGATGGCGATATTTCAATAGAATTGCGTCCGGGCGCTCAAACGAATACATTTTCTCTCCCTGAAATCCCCACGCCTATGGCGTATATGCCGAGAAACGGCGGAGGAGTAACTATTCCATCATCACCGGATTCCTGGGGCGGCGGCGTTTATAACATGGGTATGTTTATGATGGACGGCGGGACAATCAGCGACAATACCGCCGGGCGCGGCGGTGCGATTTATCACTCTGCCGGCTCTTGTACCGTCACAGGCGGCACCATCGGCGGAAACCATAACACATACAGCGGCACCGGCCTCTATGCCCGCGAGGACTTCTCCATCGGAGGCAATGCCAAGGTTGAGGATGGGATTTATCTCGTCACCGGCAAAAAGGCCCTTGTTACCTCCGCGCTCTCCAATAACATTCAAATTGAGGGCATGGAGGGAACACCCGCGGCTGGAACCATTGTCGCCGCAGGCAGCAGCTACACGATTTCCGATACTGATTTTGGCAAATTCTCTATCAATGACACCGCATGGGCGCTGAATAAAAATGAGAGCGGCCAAATCGTGCTGAAATCCACCTCCGTCCCCACGTATGCCGTGGAGCTGTGGCGGGGCGACAGCAAGGTTGAACCCAACGGCGACTTTACCACCCTGGCCGACGCCATCACGGCGGCGCAGGACGGCGACAAGCTGAAAATCACCGCCACCATCGACCTTGGCGAAAACGGCGTGACTATCGACGGCAAGTCCCTCACCCTGGACCTCAACGGCCAAACCATTACCTACAGCGGCACCGGCAACGCAATCACACTGGAAAACAGCGCGGGGCTTACGGTAACGGGAACAGGCGGCGAGCTAAAGGCAACCTACTCATTGGGCCAAGCCATCTTGAACAACTCCACCGGCACAGTTACAGTAAACGGCGGCACGGTGTCGGCAACCACCGGCACTGCCATCTTGAACAACTCCACCGGCACAGTCACGGTAAGCGGCGGCACGGTGTCGGCAGCCGGTGACACCGGCTATGCCATCTGGAACGAGTCCACCGGCACAGTTACGGTAAGCGGTGATGCAACGGTGTCGGCAGCCGGAGAGGACGGCGTTGCCATCGTCAGCGGCGGCACAGTCAACATAAGCGGCGGCACGGTGTCGGCAACCGATGCCAGCGGCATTGCCATCGGTATCGTCAACTCCGACGGCGGCACAGTTACGGTAAGCGGCAACGCAACGGTTACAAGCGCAAACACAAACACAGAGATAGGCATAGGCACAATTTTCATCGCAGCCGTGCCCGACACCGCCGCCACCGATAAGGTGGTACTGGAGATCACCGGCGGCACGGTGGAAAACACGGCCGCATCCGGCGATAAGTACGCGGTGTATTTTGCTCCCACAGATGTGACCTCCGCCACTTTGAGCAGCTATTACAGCCACACCGGCGGCACGGTGGGCAGGGTTCATCCCGAAGCGGCCGCCGCTGTGGAGATTACAAAAAATGGCACTACCACGAAATACGATACCCTTGCCGCCGCCATCACAGCGGCGCAGGACGGCGACACGCTGAAAATCACCGCCGGCATCGACCTTAGCACAACCGGCGTTGAAATTGACGGCAAAACCCTTACCCTTGACCTCAACGGCCAAACCATTACCTACAGCGGCACCAGCAGCGCAATCAAGCTGACAAACAACACGGGCGCGGAACTTACGGTAAAGGACGGCGGCACCGGCGGCAAGTTAGAGGCAACCGGCTTGTCGGGCAATGCCATTTGGAACGACTCCACCGGCGCAGTTACGGTAACGGGCGGCACGGTGTCGGCCACCGATGCCCTCGGCTATGCCATCTACAACGCCGGCACAGTTACGGTAAGCGGCGGTACGGTGTCGTCAACCACCGGCATTGCCATCAACAACTCCTCCACCAGCACAGTCACGGTAACGGGCGGCAAGGTGGAGGTAACCAATGGTGGTCATGCAATATCCAACAACTCCGGCGGCACAGTCACGGTAAGCGGCGGCACAGTGTCGGCAGCCGGCACGGGCATTGCCATCCGCAACGCCCACCGCAACGGCAAAATAAAAATCAGCGGCACTGCGAACGTTACCAGTGCGAATTCAACAACAGGCAGGGGCACAATTTACCTCCCTTTTATCCCCGACCCTGCCGCCATTGTGCTGGAAATCACCGGCGGCACGGTGGAAAACACGGCAGCCGAGGGCTATTCGGTGTATTTTAAGGACGGCATAGGCGTGACCTCCGCCAATTTGAGCAGCTATTACAGCCACACCGGCGGCACGGTGGGCAGGGTTCATCCCGAAGCGGCGTCAACCACTCCCACCGTTACCTCTGTAAGCGTTTCTCCAAACCCTGCCACGGTGCAAAAGGGCGGTACTCAGCAGTTTACCGCCACTGTCAGCGGCACAAACAACCCGGCCACAAGCGTGACATGGGAAGTTACCGGCGGCAAAACCGGCACAAGCATCAGCGTGGGCGGCCTGCTGACCGTGGCATCGGATGAAACGGCGGCAACGCTGACGGTAAAAGCTACCTCCACCGTGGACACAGGCAAGAGCGGCACGGCAGCGGTAACGGTACAGGCGGGCGCGCTTACCGACGCGCAAAAGCTTGCCATGGCGAAAAGCGCGATTGAGGCGGCGCTTGCAAATCTGACGGTTACAAACGCCACCACCGCGCAGAATATTTTAAGCGCGGCAAACGCGGCGACGCTCCACGGCGTTACGGTTGCATGGGACGATACAAACGGATTCAGCAAGACCGAGGCTACCGCAAATGCAGATGGCTCCATCACAGGCACGCTCAAGCTGACGCTCGGCAGTGCAAGCGGTACCGTTACGGTAAACAAGGTCATTACTAAGCTGTCTGCCGATAAGTCCGCGCTGACAGCCGCCATTGCCGCGGCAAACAGCGCCAAGAACGGCGTTACCGTCAACAATGGTTCTCCTTCCTCTGTTGCAAACGGCACAAAATTTGTGACCTCAGCCGAAATGGAGGCGCTGAACAATGCGATTGCGGCGGCACAGGCTGTGGTAAATAGCTCCTCCGCAACGGCCGCGGATATTACCGCCGCGGTGAGCGCACTGAACGGTGCGGTTGCTGCCTTTAACAGCGCAGTCAAGACCGGAACCTATACCGGCAGCTCCAGCTCCGGCAGCAGCGGCTCGTCAGGCGGTTCGGGCGGCGGCACTGTAACTCCGCCCACCGAAACAAAGCCAAGCGCCCCCACCGAGAGCGAAATCAAGGTTGACGGCAGGGTGGACGCAAACGGCAACATAAGCGTAGACCTTCCTCAGAAAACTGTAGAGGACGCCATTAAAAAGGCGGAGGACGAGGCGCGCAGAAACGGCAATCTGGATAACGGCGTCACCCTTGTGCTGAATGTAAGCGGCTCTGCCGCGGGCGGCAAGACGGCAAACAGCGTTACCGTCAATCTGCCAAAGACAACACAGGAGACCATCATCAGCAATAAAATTGTGAACACGATCATCATGGTGAATAACCCGGACATTAAAATCGGCATTGATCTGTCTGCGGTAAAATCCATCAACACACAGGCAAACGCGGATGTGAACATCACCGCCACCAGACTGAACGGCGCAGGGCTTACGGGGGCGGCAAAAGCAGCAATCGGCTCCCGTCCGGTCTTTGACCTCAAGGTAAACTACGGCGGCGGGAAACAGGTAACGAGCTTTGGCGGCGGCAGCGTCAGCGTGGCAATTCCCTACACCCTCGGCGCAGGCGAAAAAGCGGGCGGTGTCTATGCCGTTTATGTGGATGGCAGCAGAACTGTGCAGTGGCTGACCGGCTCTGTGTATGACGCCGAGAACAAGGTGCTGCGCTTCTCCACCAACCACTTCTCCACCTACGGCGTGGGCTATAAGGCGCCGGCTGACTTTACCGACATTGTGGGACACTGGGCAAAGGACGACATTGAGTTTGTGGTAAACCGCGGACTGCTCTCCGGCACAGGCGCCGCCACCTTCAGCCCCGATACCGCCATGACAAGAGGGATGTTTGTTACCGCCCTCGGCAGACTGGCGGGAGCGGACGTAAGCGGCTACAAGCAGAGCAGCTTCACCGATGTGAAAGCGGACGCCTATTACATGGGCTATGTGGAATGGGCGGCGAAAAACGGCATTGTGAAAGGCACAACAGCCACCACCTTTGCGCCGGACAATGCTGTTACCCGTGAGCAGATGGCGGTCATCATGGCAAATTATGCAAAGGCAATCGGATTTGAGCTTCCAAGGGCACACGCACAAAACACCTTTGCGGACGCCGCGAATATTTCCTCGTGGGCGGCTGACTCTGTGAAAACCATGCAGATGGCCGGCGTCCTCGCGGGCAAGAACGAAAACCGGTTTGATCCGCAGGGCACAGCCACCAGAGCCGAGGCGGCGGCGACACTTCGCCGTTTCGTGGAGCTGATGATTGACGCCTCCTCCGCACAGGGCTGGATGCGCAACGATGACGGCCAGTGGATGTACTATGAAAGCGGCCAGCCAATCAAGAACCAGACCAAGAACATAGGCGGCGAGAATTACAGCTTCAATGCCTACGGCGTGACGCTGGATTTCCCCAAAAAGAAAACCGGCTACGGCACCTATACGGTACAGGCCGGAGACAACTTCTGGCTTATTGCAAAAAAACATAACGTGAGCATGTATACGCTGGCGGAAATCAACGGCAAGACCATCTACTCGGTCATCCACCCCGGCGACGTGCTAAAGATACCACAGTAAGAACAAACCAAAATGCAAAGGCGGAAACGCCGACAAAAACCACAGGCGGCGGTTTCCGAAAGGAGGCCGCCGCCTGCGCCGTTACGGAGAAAGGAGGGCTTATAACCATGAAAAATTATGTGCTGGTTATTGACGGAGATTTGAATACCTGTAAGGAAATCAAATATAATTTGCAGGACGAATACACAGACGTGTATTATACCGGTTCTATTCAGGAAGCATTGCAGATTATGGAAAAGGAGAACTGTTCGCTGGTAATTCTGGATGCCTGCATCTATCAATACGACGGAACTGCACTCATTCAGCAGATACGGCAGATGAACCCACTGCCCATCCTTGCTTTATCTGAAACGGCAGGCACTGCGGATAAGGTGGCGGCACTGAAGTGTGGAGCTGACGATGTGTTGAACAAGCCCTACGATTTAGAAGAATGCCTTGCCAGAGCACAGGCACTCATGCGGCGCTACACCCAGCTCAATCACATTACAGGGCGTAATTATGCTCTTGTAAGCCATGGCAATTTGATGCTGGATACTGCGCGGAGACAGGTTACGATTGATGATGAAACCGTAATCCTCACAAAGAAAGAATACGACCTCTTGCTGTATTTTATCAAGAACCGTAACCGTGTTCTTACATTTGAACAGATTTATACTGCCGTGTGGCATGAGGAATACCTTATGGACAACTCCACGATTTTTTATCAGGTCGGCAATCTCAGAAGAAAGCTGAAAGCCGATTGGATTGAAACCAGATATGGCATGGGTTATTTCATCCATAATCCCGGAGAATTATAAATTTTTACATGAAATGCGAAAATTGTCGTAAACTGCGAAACTTCTTAGAATCTCCTTTGAATGTTCTAAGAAGTTTCTTTGAATTGCCTGCTAAAATTTTCCTTGATACATAACCGAGGGAAATGGACGAAAGAAAACACAAGAATTGTAACCGCCCCTCAAAGTACATAGGAGGGGCAGCTAATCAGCGTACATCATTGGAGAAAGCCAAATGCTGGCTTAAAGGCAAAACAGAATAGCGAAAGATACAGGGCTGCAATCCCATTGAACGGGGTTGCAGCCTTTTTCTGTTCGACAAATTTCTGCAAAAATCCTCTTTATAAAGGATTCTGTTGGCACTCACATTTTTCGTGTGGGTGCTTTTTCTCTGTCCGGTCCTTTTCATGGCACTGCCGTGGTCCGCCCCTCTGGTCTGAAACCAAAAATTCAGACTGGAGGAAAGGACAATGAGAAATTATCAGGAAAGCGATTATGCCCTGAATAAGTACAGCGAGGGCATTGTTTATAAATTTGCGGACGGCATCGTGGAGGTCACGCTGGCCGATTATCTGCGGGATAATCCCGACAAGACAGCAGAGGATTTTGCCAAGCTGAAAGCTCTGTCAGATGAGTTGTACCATGAGCAGGATTTGGATGAGACAGCTTATGGTAAACGTGCGCGGAAGTTGGACTGGCTGACGGAATCCGAAGAATATGCAACTCCATCTGTTGATATTACGCTCATACATAACAGCGATAAGGGACAAGCCCTGAAAGCGGCAAAGCGGCTTTTGGATAGCGGAGAACTGACGGTGATACAACGTCAGCGATTTATTCTGCACTTTTTGAATGGGCTTTCTACAAGACAAATAGCAAATATAGAAAAGGTCAGCCACGTTGCTGTGTTCAAGTCATTGAAATTTGCAGAGAAAAAATTAAAAAAATATTTTGCTTCACAGGGTTAACACCCCCCTTGTTTTTGGACGTTAGGTGAAAGGCAAGTTTATAGCCGCCTTTCACCGGTTCCTTGACAAGTGAATACGGGTGTGGAGGCACAGCGATGACAGGCCGGGAAACCGGAAGCGACGCACTGGAACGCGCCAAGACGACAGCAGGAAGCAAAGAAAGGCCCTGCCGATCCGAGCGATACCGTTTGCAGTGATGACGCCCCATGGCGGGGCGGATTGCGATAACCCCTGTCACAATCATGGTACTTCTGCCGAGAACCGGCAGCCCTGAAAACGGGAGAACGCACACCCCTGTTTGAGAAAGAACAGGGGGCGGCTTTTATGGTGTCCGCAGGCCAAGCGGAACGCCTTTCACACCTTTGCAATATAGAACATTCTATCGAACTATTGGGGCGATAGAAACCATGCGGCGGAACGGGCATTTTTGTCAGCAGACAACCAACCAGACCCGGTTCCGCCGTATGCTTGTGTCGCTCCTTTAGGCTGCAAAGGAGGCAAAAAATTATGAATGAAGAACTTGTCTGCATGGCAGACATTCAAAATAAGATTTATGAGGCCGGTCTGTTCCGGCCGGAAGAAAAAGTGGTGCTTGCCACCCAAAGCTGTGTGCTGCTGGAATATTTCACAGGCAAGACGTACAGCTACCGCATGGTAGACTTAAATACGCTAAAGGCAAAACGCCTGTTTTCCCGTCAGAAGCCGCTTACACAGGAGGGCTATCAGCGGGCAATCGAAAAAATGGTAGCAAAGGCGCCGGAGCCGGAAAGCATGGCACAGTCTGATGGACGAAAACGGTCCAGAGAATTGCTGGCCTACATTTTCAGTGATATTTTACCGAAGCACGGCATGGTGCTGCGGGATAACCAGCTTTCTCTTTCTATGTCTATGTTAGACGCCCTGTGGGAGAGCAAGCTGGCATTATGCGAGGCCGAGGTGGGAACGGGAAAAACCCACGCCTATATTCTTGCCGCTATTGTGTACCGGCTTTTTCGGGGCAGTATGCGCCCTACTGTTATCTCAACCTCGACAATCGCCTTGCAAAAGGCGCTGACGGAGGAATATATCCCACAGATTTCCGGCATTCTGCTGGAACACCGGATCATCAACCGGCCGCTGACATATGCGGTCCGTAAGGGAAAGAGCCATTATGCCTGCGATGACAGGGTACGCAATTATCTGTCCTCCATCCAGCATAATAACCGCCCGGAGGACAGCGGACTTCTGGCAGCTTTGACGGCGCTCTCCACAGGAGCCTGCCCCATTGATTTAGACGGTCTTGAACTGACGGACTATGTAAAAGGGCGTATCTGTGTAAGCCACTGTCATTTTCACTGTGACCTGTCGGCAGTCTGCCGATACCGGGACTTCCTTCGCAGGGCGCAGACCATGGCGTATGATTTCCAGATTGCCAACCATAACCTTGTGCTGGCGGATATTTTAAGTCGGAAAGGCGGCAGGAACCGCCTGCTCCCACAGAGCGGCATTTTGATTTTTGATGAGGCTCACAAGCTGCTGGATGCGGCAAGACAGATGTACGGCATGGCGTTTGAAAATACGGAGCTGGAACAGCTTGTGTCCAGTGCCTACCGTGTAGTCGGTATGGTTTCCAACCGGAAAGAGGCGGCCCTGCTGTGCGGGGAGCTGCTTCGGCTGAATGGCCTGCTGTTTGAAACAATCCGGCATGAAGCGGGCGCACATTATGATAAAAGCTGTCAGGCATTTGATTTCACCCCTGTCAGCATCCGAATTTTGAACACACTGGCGGCCACACTGAACGGGCTGTCGGTGTGTTTTTATCATCCCAAGGCAGGCGGCGCACAAAAGCGGCTGTTAAACCGCATAGAGCAGGAACAGGCAAAACTCATATTGTTAAAGGACAATACGGAGTCCATCTGCTGGCTGGAGCGTACCGGCGTATCGGCGTGTCGGCTCTGTACCCTGCCGAAAGCACTTGATTTTCTGCTTTATGAGGACATTTGGAATCAGGGAACACCCTGCGTCCTGACATCCGGCACACTTTCCATTGGAGGTGATTTCAGCCATTTCATGCACCAGACCGGAATTGACCTTTTGGAACAGCACCGGCTCCTGATGACCAGCAAAGCATCCCCTTTTGATTATGAGAACCACGCCCTGCTGTATCTGCCGGAGGATATGCCGTTCCCGGACACCAAAAACAGCGCTTACATGGCGGCGGTGCTGGAACGGCTCACGGAGCTGATCCGGCAGAGCCACGGGCATACGCTGGTGCTGTTTACATCCTACCGGATGATGGAGATTGTGTATCAGGAGCTTTCCAAACCGCAGACTGTGGACTATCCACTGTTCTGTATGGGCAAGGGACGGCTGGACACCATTACCGCTTTCAGAAAGAGCGGAAACGGCGTGCTGCTGGCAAGTGACAGCGCCGGTGAGGGCATCGACCTTGCCGGTGATATTCTTTCTTTACTGGTGGTAGTCCGCCTGCCGTTCCCGACGCCTGATCCGGTATCAGAGTATGAACGCACCCTCCATGACGATTTTTACAGCTATTTATCCGAAAGCATTATACCGAGTATGCTCATCAAACTGCGCCAGTGGATTGGCCGGGGCATCCGCAGGGAGACAGACACCTGTGTGTTCTCTATCCTCGACAGCCGCGCGGCCGGACGCTATAAAAAGGACATTCTTGCCGCCCTGCCTGATATGCCGGTCACTGACCGGATTGATGATATAGGGCGGTTTATTATGGAGAAAAAGTCGGATGCCTACTTTCAGTGAGTAAGCGTCCGGCTCTTTACAAATCGGTAAGGAAAAAAGGAGGGCGGCCATGAGCGGTTATGAATTATCCGAAATGGATTTACAGGAATTAAAACAGGTGGATGTGCGGACGGTCAATCCCGACACACTTGTGGATATAAGAGAAATTGAAATTGACCGGACACTTCCCAAAGGGGAGCGGATGCAGGAGTTTATCCGGCAGATCAGGAACCCGTACTGCTTCCGGGTGGGCAAGGTTTCCGTCAGCGTGGGCTACGCAGAGGGCGGCGCTACCTTTGAACAGCGGATGGAACACTATCTGCAAACTCTGTGAGGAATCAAAATGAATATGGCAAATCAGGCTTTTGGGATTTCAGAAATCTGTCTGGACGCGGAGAAAGTTTTGTGGTAAGCTGAGTCACAAACCGCAGGGGCTGGGTAAACCCCTGTGGTACAGGACTTGCGGTAAAACTCCCGATCCGGTTTCTGAAATTCAGAAGCGATTAGGAGAATACCGAATGGATACACAGGAACTTTTACAGCAATATGACGGAGATATGTACCTCCGCATCTCCCGTGAGGACGGCGACAAAGCCGAAAGTGATAGTATCGCAAACCAGCGGGATTTGATTACGGCTTTTTTGGAAAAACACCCTGAAATCATCCTCCATAAAGTATGGATTGATGACGGATATACGGGGGTCAACTTTGACCGGCCTGATTTTATCCGAATGATGGAGTCGGTCAAGAATAAGAAAACCAACTGCATCATCGTCAAGGACTTTTCCCGTCTGGGCAGGAACTTTATCGAAACAGGAAAATATATTGAAAAAATCTTTCCGTTCATGGGTGTGCGGTTTATTTCTGTCAACGATGATTATGACAGCGCAAAGCCGAGAACCGCATCGGACAATCTGATTGTGCCGGTAAAAAACCTAATGAACGATGCCTATTGCCGGGACATTTCTATCAAGATACGCAGCCATCAGGACATTAAGCGCAGGAAAGGGCAGTTCATCGCGCCTTTTGCCATGTTTGGCTACTTGAAAGACCCGGAGGATAAGCACCACCTTATTATTGACGAGTTTGCGGCCGGTGTGGTGCAGGATATGTTCCATCTGATATTAGATGGATATTCCTCGGAAGCGATTGCCGACCGCCTGAACGAACAGGGTATCCCCTCTCCCCTTGAATATAAGCGGCTGCTGGGGAGTACCTATAAGACACCCTTTAGACGTAATCCCAAAGCGGTGTGGACAGCAACCGCCGTCCTCCGCATTTTGAAAAATCCCGTCTATATCGGAACGCTGGAACAGGGGAAGCGCAGCAGTCCCAATTACAAAGTCAAAAAGCAGTTTGCCGTGCCGGAGGAGCAGTGGGCGGTAAAGGAGAACACACACGAACCGGCGGTCAGCCGTGATACCTTTGAGAATGTGGCAAAAATCCTGCGCACCGATACCCGGACGGCGCCCGGCGAGGAAACTGTTTTCCCGCTGGGAGGGCTTCTCTACTGTGCCGACTGCGGGCGGAGCATGGTGCGAAAGAACAACTCCACCGCAGATCACCCCTATTATTACTATATCTGTTCAGGCAGCAAGGAAAAGAGCGGCTGTAAAAGCCACAGTATCCGTGACATTCTGCTGGAACAGGCCGTTTTTGCGGCTGTGCGGGAGCATATCCGTTCTGTCCTTGATGTGGAACAGATACTTGCCGCTATTGCAAAGCTGCCCTACACCAGCCGTCAGATTAAAAAGATGGATGAACGCCTCAAAGCCAAGCAGGACGAGGCGGAAAAATACCAGCTCTACCGCATGAAGCTCCACGAGGATTACGCGGACGGTATCATTTCCCGTGAGGATTACATCGCTTTTGGCAAAAGGTATGACCTGAAGGCACAGAACGCCGGAGAAGCAATCCTCTCGCTGGAGCAGGAAATAGACCGGCTTGTGGATGGAAAATCCGAGGAACAGAAATGGATCGCCTATTTCAAACAGTATCAGGATATTGAGGAACTGAACCGTAAGCTGGCGGTGGAACTGATTGACCGCATATTAGTCTTTGAAAATCAGCGGATAAACATAAAGTTCAAATTTCAGTGTGAGTATGACAGCGCGATGTCACTGATACAGAGCGTGGAGCGTATCAATCCGGCTCTGACCGTACCTTCCGGAAGGGAGGCGGTGTGACATGGCAAGGAAAAGCAGATTCAGGGCGCCCGTGCAGGAAAAACCGAAACTGCGGGTGTATAGCACAGGGGCGTATGTGCGGCTTTCCGTGCTGGACGGCCATCAGTGCGACAGCGATTCCATTGAAAATCAGGAAGCCCTTGTCCGGGCATATATCGAAAGTGACCCCAGCCTTTCCCTCTTTTCCGTCTATTCAGACAATGGGGAAACAGGGGTGAATTTTGAACGTGATGATTTTGAACGTCTGCTTGATGATATACGGGCGGGCAAGGTGGATTGTGTCATCGTCAAAGACCTTTCACGTTTTGGACGGAATTATATAGAAGCCGGTGAGTATTTAGAGAAGATATTTCCCTTTATGGGAGTCCGTTTCATCGCTGTGAATGACGGTTATGACAGCATCGACCCGGCAACCTCGGACAGTCTTTCTATGCATCTGAAAAATCTGGTGAACGATGTATATGCCCGTGACATCTCACAGAAAATCTGCCCCGTGCTGCAAGAGAAGCAGGAACGGGGGGAGTTTATCGGAAACTGGGCGGCATATGGCTACTTAAAATCTGCGGAGGATAAGCACCGCCTTGTGGTGGACGTAGAAACCGCCCCGGTTGTCCGTAACATCTTTCAGTGGCGCCTAAGCGGTATGGACTATCAGGAAATCGCAAAAAGGCTGACTGAACTGGGGATTCCATCCCCCAGCCGTTACCGTTTTGAAAAAGGAATGGTGAAGTCTAAACGCTTTGCTGCTTCCATCTGGACGGGACAGACCATTAAAAACATGGTCCGAAGTGAGGTTTACTTAGGCCATGTGGTACAGGGTAAGACCCGCAAGGCACTCTGGAAAGGACAGAGACGCACCACCCAGCCGAGAGAAAAGTGGACGGTCGTAAAAAACACCCACGAAGCTATTATTGACTGGCAGACCTTTGACAAGGTACAGAGAATGGCGGAACAGGATAAGCAGACGTTTGATGACAGACAAGGGGCTTTCCCGGAAATCATTAATCCTGAAAACATCTTAAAAGGGCTTGTTTACTGTGGGGATTGTGGAAGAAAACTTACACGCCAGAGAAACATCCACGAAAACAAGGTAAAAGACCCCGGAATCCATGTGCGGTATTTTTTTTACTGCCATACCCATACGGAGGATTCCAGCCGCTGTGTCGGTGTCAGGGTGCCGGAGGATGTCCTTTTAGAAGCCGTTTCCCAAGTAATTCAGTCCCATTTTGCAACGGCGCTGGATATGGAAAGGCTGATAAAAAGTGCGGGCAGAAAGGCGCTCAATCTTTCTAAAAAACAGGAAATCCTCCGCCGTATCATGCAGGCGGAAGAACAGCTTGACCGGATTGCCCGTCTGCGGGAAACTCTCTATGACGATTATTTAGACCACCTGATGAATGAGCACGACTATCTCTACGCCAGAAACCGCTACATAGAGCAGGAAGAAGAACAAAGAGCGCTGCTGGAAGAACTGGAGGCACAGAATGCGGCTGTCGTGGAACCGGGAACCGGCGAACCGGCATGGCTCAGAGCGCTTCTGTCTATCCATGAGGCGCCGGAATTGACACGGGGCATGGCGTTGGAACTGATTGACCGGATTACTGTATATAGCAGCTCCAATATCGCCGTGCGGCTCCGATTTGAGGACGAATATGAGTGCATGAAAGAATGGCTGTTCCCTCCGATGGGGGTGGCGGCCAGTGAATAAAACCTTCGTTATTGTTTTGTATATCCGTATTTCTGTGGAGGACGAGGACAGCCGTGAAGGAATCAGGGACGAGAGTAACAGCGTTTCCAACCAGCGCGACCTGCTCCGGCGGTTTATCGGGCAGTCCCCGGAGTTTGAGGGCTGTGAGGTCATGGAACTGTGTGATGACGGATTTTCCGGCACCAGCATGGAACGGCCCAATATGCAGAAACTTTTGCAGAAAGCCAAGTCAAAGGAAATCGACTGTATCATCGTAAAGGATTTTTCAAGGTTTGGCAGGGATTATATCACGGTCAGCGACTATGTGGATCAGATATTCCCGTTTCTCGGCATCCGCTTTATTTCAGTCAACGACGGCTATGACAGCGCCAAAATGAACGGCAAGACCAGCGGTGTGGATATTGCGTTCCGCAACGTGATTTACAGCTATTACAGCAAGGATTTGTCCCTGAAAGTAAAAAGCGGCTTACAGACAAAGGCGCGCAAAGGTGAATTTTTAAGCCCCTTTGCCCCCATAGGCTACCGCAAAGACGAAAAGGACAAACACCGGCTTGTCGCTGACCGGGACAGCGCAGGGATTGTCCGGCGCATTTTTGAACTGGCTGGCGCAGGAATGACCATGATGGAAATCACCCGCCTGTTCAATGCCGAGAAAGTGCCTACCCCCAGCGCCATCAAGAACAGTCAGGGCTGCTATCATAAATGGTGGATTGGGGTAAAAGGCGCCGACCTATGGAATGAGAGCACAATCACAAGCATACTGCGGGATGAACGGTATTTAGGCAAGACCATCTACGGCAAGCGATACCGCCCACAGGTCGGGAACAGGAAAACCCTTAAAAACAGCAGGTCGGATTGGATCATTGCAGAGGAACGGCACGAACCGCTGGTCAGCGCAAAGGAGTTTCTGAAAGCGCAGGAACATTTGGCGGAATTTGTGGAACGGGACTTAGAGCAGGCAGGGATATACCTTTTTACGGATAAACTGCGGTGCGGGCATTGCGGTTATTCCCTGATCAGACGGTCACGTTCCAATCCCCAATATTTTTGCAAGACAAGATACCGGACTGCCGGTTTTGGATGTATGGAGGGCAGCGTCAGGGAAAGTGAAATCGCAGACGTTGTGCTGACTGCCATTCAAGCCTATATAAAAACCCTGATGGACGAAAAAGAACTGCTGCTAAAGGCCGGGAACACGGATACGCTTGCCAGCCTGCAAAAACAGGTCACTTCCTATCAGGGCGCCTGTGCCAAGATAGATGAGCAGAAAGCTGAACTGTACGATGCGATGGCAGAGGAAAAGATCAGCAGGGAGAAGTATCGGCAGGAACGGGATAAGCTGTCACGGGAGCAGGCAGAGATGGCACAGCGGGCTGAAGCGGCAGAAGCAGAACTCACAGAACTGCGGAGTAAGCTGGCCGCCGCCAAGCAGGGTGAACCAAAGCTCATACGCTATTTACAGGCAGATGCCCTTACACGGCAGATGGTAGTTGACTTTGTGGACTGCGTTTATGTTTACAATGACAAATCCATTCATATCGAGTGGAGCTTTTCAGAAAAAGGAGAGAAAAATGAGTCAGCATAAAAGAGTTTGGATATATTGCAGGGTAGCAAACCCTGATACCATGGCATTGGAAAAGCAGAAGCAGTTACTGGTGGATTATTCTGAACAACAGGGCTTTGAAATTATCGGTATTACCGCCGAGACAGCGCATGGATCGTCCATTAAAAGGCACGGCATGGCCGATGTGTTTTCCGCTGCTTCTAAACAGCGTATAGACATCTTGCTTGTGGTTAATCCTGACAGGATTACAAGAAAGACAAGCGAGTTTTTAGACTGTGCTAAGAAATTGAATGGATACGGCGTTGAAATACTGACACCGACTTCGGGTGTGGTAGGACTGCCGGAAGCTGATTTCTATGCAAGAATTGCAGGGATTGCAAAGAGTATGAACGGTTAAGCCAAGGGCGGCAGTCACAGGGGATGACACCTGTGGCTGCCACCCTTTTGTCTTTCAAAAATGTAGTAGGTACGGTATAATGAGGGCAGTCAGGGAATAGAACGATGTGATTTGATGGTGGTTCAAAAATATCTCATATTTTTTTACGTCCCTACTTGACACAAGCATATGACGACTTTGAAAACTGGGAGGTCATGCAGTATTACGACATCCCCAGCCGGTATGAGGTACCCGCCGCGCCCAATGCCATTTCATCCGAAAAAGCGGGCGAGGTGTATTACGCCGAGCCGGGCCGCATCGTGCTGATTTATCAGGACGCGGAGGTCGCGGGGGAGTACACCAAGATCGGTGCGTTTGCGGTTACCGATGAATTCCAGACCGCGGTCACGGAAAATCCCGTGCTGGAGGGCTGGGGCAATAAGATCGTCCACATCAGCGCGGAGGAGTAAAAGAGGATGGAGAATCAAGATATCGCTTTAGGGTTGCAGAACCCGGCCGTTATGCGCGCCGCAAGCGAGCGCGCGCTTCGGCTGACACAGGAACTGAACGGGGCCTACCACGAACCGGAAAAGGTGCGGGCGCTTTTCTTCGCGTTGATCGGCCAACCGGAGGACGATAGCTTTTGCCTGTTCCCGCCCTTCTACACCGATTACGGCAAAAATATCCGTGTCGGCAAAAACGTATTCATCAACACCGGCTGCCGCTTTCAGGATCAGGGCGGCATCGTGATCGGCGATAACGCGCTGATTGGACATAACGTGGTGCTGGCGACGCTCAACCACGAGGAAGACCCGGCGCGGCGGCATATCATGCGCCCTGCGCCGATCGTAATCGGTCAATCCGTCTGGATCGGCGCAAACGCGACCGTTGTTCCCGGCGTGACCATTGGCGACGGCGCGATCGTCGCGGCGGGCGCGGTGGTCACCAAGAACGTGCCGCCGCGTACTGTTGTAGGCGGCGTGCCCGCCCGTATCATGAAAAAAATCAAAACGGAGGAAACAATATGAGTAAGAAAGTTCTGGTCGTTTGCACCAGCCCGCGCATTGACGGTAATTCGGAAACGCTGGCAAATGAATTCCTGCGCGGCGCGAGGGACGCGGGACACGAAACGGAAAAGGTGTGCCTGTATGACAAAACGATCGGTTTTTGCCGGGGCTGTCTGGCGTGCCAAAAGACGCGGCGCTGCGTGATCCGGGACGACGCAAACGAGATCGTGGAAAAGATGCGGCAGGCGGAAGTCATCGCCTTCGCCACGCCGATCTATTTTTACGAAATGTGCGGGCAGATGAAAACGCTGCTCGACCGCTCCAATCCGCTTTTTCCGGGCGAGTACGCGTTTCGGGATATCTACTTGTTGGCCACGGCGGCGGACAGCGACAATAGCGCGACGGACGGCGCTGTGCAAGGGTTGGAGGGCTGGATTTCCTGCTTTGAAAGCGCGAAACTCGCCGGTGTGGCGCGCGGCTGCGGCGCGGACGGCATGGGACAAATCAAGAATTTTCCCGCCGCGCTCGAATCTGCGTACCGGATGGGAAAAACCGTTTAAGAGAGGGGCGCTGCCGCATGAAAAATGGGTGCTGTTTTACAAAGGCTTTTCCCGCTCGTATCGCTATTCCCGTTTGGGCCAAGTGGACGAACCCGCCGGACTGGCGGCGGCGCTCGGCGCGGGCAAGGTGGAAGCGACCGTTCGGACCGACTGAAAGCAGGTGCATTCTTGAATTATGATTTTGACACGTTGATCGACCGGCGCGGCACGCATTCTCTCAAGTGGAGCGCGGCGGAAAATGAACTGCCCATGTGGGTTGCGGACATGGACTTTGCCGCCGCGCCCGAGATCACAGCCGCAATCAAGGCCCGCGCCGCAAGCGGTCTGTTCGGCTACTCGACCGTGCCGGAGGAGTGGTATGAGGCGATCTGCGGCTGGTGGCGCGAGCGGCACGGCTTCGCTATGGAGAAGGACTGGCTGGTGTTCGCCTCGGGCGTGGTCCCCATTCTATCCAGCGTCATCCGCAAGCTGACCACGCCCGGCGAAAACGTACTGGTGATGACGCCGGTGTATGGTTGCTTTTTCAGCTCGATCCGGAACAACGGCAGGCGCGTGCTTGAAAGCCCGCTTGCTTACGACGGCGCGGCCTACCGCATCGATTGGGAGGATTTAGAGCGCAAGCTTGCCGACCCGCAGACCGCGCTGCTGCTGCTATGCAATCCGCACAACCCGACGGGCAACCTGTGGAGCCGCGAAACGCTCGCCCGCATCGGCGAGCTGTGCTGGACGCATCACGTACTGGTGCTGTCCGACGAGATCCACTGCGATTTGACCGATCCGGGCCGCGCCTATGTGCCTTTTGCATCCGTATCCGCGCATTGCATGCAAAACAGCGTTACCTGTCTCGCGCCGACCAAGGCGTTCAATTTGGCCGGGTTGCAAACCGCGGCGGCCATGGCGCCCGATCCCACGTTGCGGCACAAGGTATGGCGGGCGCTGAATACCGACGAAATAGCCGAGCCCAACGCCTTTGCCATTGACGCGGCGATCGCCGCCTTTACACAGGGCGGCGCGTGGCTGGACGCGCTGCGGGAACACATTTCCGCCGGCAAAGCGCTGGTACGGGAATTTCTAGCGGCGGAGCTTACGCAGCTATCGCTCGTGCCTTCGCAAGCAACCTATTTGTTGTGGCTGGATTGCGGCAAAGCAGGCTGGTCGTCGCAGGAGCTTGCCCGGCATATCCGGAACGAGACCGGGCTTTGGCTATCCCCCGGCGCGGAATTCGGCGGCAACGGCGACCGCTTTTTGCGCATGAACATCGCCTGTCCGCGAAAGCGCCTGACGGACGGACTCGCACGCCTGCAAAAAGGCGTGCGCTCCTATGAAGCGTTTGCCACGGCGCGCTGCTAAACGATCGCTGCTGCATTTTTACCGCACATATGCAACAACGTCTAGGGGGCATCCAATGCCCCCTAGATACTCGACCAGTTCCGGAGAAACCGGTCTCGATACCCCCGGATTACGCGCCCGGTGGCGCGGGTCGAGGTGTTTTTTCGAGGTACACGCCCCCGAAAAAACGGATTTTACGTCGCTTCGCTCCATTTTCCTTTCTATGCGCGCTGCGGCGTGAGACCTTTGTCTACAGTCTGAACGCCCCGGCCGCTCCCTAAAGGAGCGCCCGGGGCGTTGTTTGGTAATCCGTGTATCATATCCTTTGTGTAGACTTTCATGTATTTTGCCTCTTTGGGACGCTCTAGTACAGCAAATATGGGTTTGTCGCTTCCAAAACAAACGAAGCGATCAGACGGGTCACTACGGCATAGCTCGTATCATTGAGAATATCATGATGTCCACCCTTGACGGTCAACGCGCGGCCGCGCGGGATGTTCTTTGCCCATGCCCTTGCCGTTTCGGGCAGGGCCAGCACATCGTTTTCCCCATTGATCAGCAAAACAGGAAACGGCCAGCAAGGGGCCTTGCTTTGCATTTGTTCGACCGCCTTGCACATAGCGGCGTCCAGCCGGTCATAATCCAGCGGTTCCATACGCGGCAGCAAGGGATCAGAGGCAAGTTCGTCCAGATAGGTCGGCTCCAGCGACATGATCGCCTTGTCCAGTTCATCGATGTTTTGCAGCGGCGCCAGCGGCGTTGAGGTGAGCACCAGCCCCGCGATCGCAGGCGCGTCCTCCATGCTCATCAGCAAGCCGGCGGTAACGCCGCCCAGCGAGTTGCCGATCAGCACGGTTTTTAACGCGTCAGTCTCCTCTTGCGCCAAACGAATCAGCCGGCGTGCGTTATCGGCCAGCGCGCTTACTTCATACACCGCTTCGACCGAGCCCGGCGTATGTCCATGGGCGATATGGTCGATCGCCCAGACCCGATATCCTTCCGCGTTGAGCCCGGCGGCAAACCGATGGTATAAGCCGCTATGCTCGCCCGCTCCATGCAAGAAAACAACGTTTGCCTTGGGGCATTCCGTGTTCCATACCCGGTAGAACACCGCTGGCTCGTTTGACAGGTACGGCATCGTTTATTTCTCCTTTTCGTTATAGGTTTCCGGATCTCTGTCCATCAGCCATTTCAGGGGAATATTCTCGCTGGGATAGCCCGCGACCAAGATCGCATTGCCCTGCAGGCCATAGTCGCCGGTCTGCACCATCGCTTTGCATTTGTTGCGCAGGTCATAAAGTTCCGGAATGTACCGCACCAGCCATACGTTTTCCTTGCCCACCAGATCGACCAACGCCTGATAATAGGCGGGGTTCACCCGCGGCATTTCGTCCGCCACAATGATCGATTCGATATCGCCTGCCGCCGCCATGCCCGTGACGACGTCTAAAAAGCTGGGCACCCCCGTCACCACGCCCAAATCCAGATACTCCACGCTGGGATCGAGCGGCACCAACGCCTTGTCGGAAGAACCGCTGCCGGCATCCGCGACAAAAATCATTTCGCCGTGTCTCGCGCTGGCCAAAATGGCGGCCAGCCGTTCGTTCAAAATCCTCTTTTTCATGTCTTTTATCCTTTCCCAAGCGATCAGGCCGCTTGCTTTTTACGCGTTTGCTCGTAACAGGCAAACCCGATAATCAATACGATAATCAGCCCTTGCACCAGCTGCTGGATATATGCGTCCGCGCCTATAATATTCATCACGTTTTGCAGCACACTCATCATTAAAATACCCGCCAGCGTGTGCCATGCGCCGCCCGTGCCGCCCGATAGATACGTGCCGCCGATGACGATGCCGCAGTGGACGTTAAACGGGATCATGGTACCGAAATTACCGTTGCCCGCGTTCATGCGCGCCGACAGGAAGAACCCCGCCAGAGCCGCCAAGCAGCCGCATATCACATAGCAAAGGAGCTTTTGCCGCACCACGCGGATACCCGCATACTTCGCCACCTCATAGTTGCCGCCCACCGCGTAGCAATCGCGGCCGAATTGGGTGCGGGAAAGCACCCAATAAGCGATCACTACCAGCGTGAGCGCGATCACAAACGCATAGGGCACAAATTGAAACAGCTTGCCGGTCCCCCATTGTACAAACGCGGGGTCTTCCCCCACCACGGTTTGACCGTCCGTTATGATCAGGTTGACGCCCAGATAGATCATTTGTATGCCCAGCGTCACAATAAACGCATCGAGCTTTAAAACGGATACAAGCAGGCCGGTCAAACAGCCGAGCACGCAGCCCATCGCCATGACGATCAGCAAAATGACCGGCAGCGGAAGTTCCGGCTGCAGGTATATGGCCACGATCCCCGACAAACACATGAGGCCGCCAATAGACAGATCGGATTCTCCCGTGATGATGACAAACATAACCCCAACCGCCACGATTAGAGTCGTCGCGGTCTGCACCAATATCTGAGATAGGTTGTAGGCGCTGAGAAAAGAAGCATTCATAAAGGGAGCGACTATAAAAAACAAAATGATGATATCCACCGCGATATTCTTTTTGAAAAACCGAAGTACGCCGTCGCGGCGCCAGATCTCTTTTTTCATCCTCGCGCCTCCAAAACATCCTTTTTGCTGTCCAGCAGGATCACCGCCACCAGAATAAGGCCCTTCATGGCATATTGCGCATACGCGCTGAATCCCAAAAGCTGAAGCGAGTTGGCCAGCAGCACAAACATAATCGCGCCCAAAAATGTATTAAACGCGCCGCCCCGGCCGCCCTTGAACGCCGTACCGCCCAGCACCGCCGCGGTGATGGCGTTGATTTCATAGTTATAGCCCGAATTGGTGCTTGCCTGCGACACCTGCGCAACATTGACGATCGATCCCGCCGCGGCCAGTAACCCGCCGATTATAAAGATGAGCAGCACCGTGCGTCTGGTATTGATACCGGCCAGCCGCGCGCCTTCGTAATTACAGCCTAAATAGTAGATCGACTTTCCCGATACGGTCTTTTTGAGAAACAGATGCATCAGCAGCACGATCGCCAAAAAGATCAAAAAGGAGATGGGGACGCGCAGCAGGCGTTCTTCTCCGATCGCCTTGAACACAGGGTGCGGCGTCAGGTTGATGACCCGGTCGTTGATAAACGCCGTTAGCGACTTGAATACCATACCCATGCCATAGGAGATGAACAACATGTTGTTCATGGTTCTGGCGCCGAACAGCACCATGATCGCACCGTTGAGCGCGCCGGCGGCCAGTCCCATTCCAAGCGCGGCAAGGATCGCGATCCATGGATTGCCCGTCCATTCGGCCGCCTTGCAAAATGTGACCGAGGTGAGCGCGAACATGCCCGGCAGCGACAAATCGATATAGCCGCCGATCATGATCGTCGTCATGCCGAGCGCGGCGATCCCGATCGCGGCGGACTGTAGGCCGACGTTTAGAACATTATCCATGCGCAAAAAGACGGGATTTGCGATCGCGCTGTAAGCGCATAGAACAAAAATGGCGATCAAGATCATGTAATTTGCCGTAAACCTATAAAGCATTCCTTTTGTGGCTTGTCTCATTCCACGCCCCCCTATGTCAATATGCTCTGCATGATGCGTTCCGCCGAGTCCACCGCCGGGTCAAACTCCCCTACAACGCGGCCGGCCGAAATGGTAAGGCAACGGTTGCTCAGGTTCAACACCTCGGGCAGTTCGGAAGAGATTAGTATAATAGCGTTTCCCTTGCTTGCGATCTCTTTCATCAGCAGGTAGATCTCATATTTGGCGCCGACGTCGATCCCGCGGGTCGGTTCGTCCAAAATCAGGACGCGCGGCTCCATTTCCAGCCACCTTCCAATGATGCATTTTTGCTGATTGCCGCCCGAAAGGCTCATGACCTTCGTGGACAGCTTCGGCGTTTTAATGCCCAAGCTCTCCACATAGCCCTGTGCGATCTCCTCCTCCCTGCGTTTGCTGACAAAGCCGCGTTTCGCCAGCTTGTTCATCGTGGCGACCACGATATTATCCGCTACGGAAAACCGCATGAACAGGCCTTGCTGTTTCCGATCCTCGGTAACAAACCCGATTCCCGCTTTTTTTGCATCCACCGGATTGCGGATCGTCACCGCCTCGCCATGAATGCGGATCTCGCCGCTTTGTTTCGCGTCCGCGCCAAACAGCGCCCGCACGATCTCGGTCCGGCCCGCGCCCACCAGACCGACCAAGCCCAGAATTTCCCCCGCCTTTACCTGAAAGGAAACATCGTGCAGCTTGTTCGTATGCAGGTGATGCACCGCAAGCAGCACATCGCCCGCGGTTTGCGGCCTCGGGGGGAATTCACTTTCGATAGAACGCCCCACCATCATAGAGACCATTTCTTCGCGCGTGATATCCTCAATATCGCGCGTGCCAATCACGCTGCCGTCCCGGATCACCGTGACCTGATCGCACAGCGCGAAGATTTCCTCCAGTTTATGGCTAATATAAATGATCGTGATCCCATCGGCCCGCAGCTCGTTGATCAGCCGAATCAGGTTTTCCATCTCGTCGTTTGTCAGCGTTGTGCTTGGCTCGTCCATAATGATCAGCTTGCTGTTCAGCGAAATCGCCTTTGCAATCTCTACCATCTGCTTTTGCGAGATGCTGAGATCGCCCACCATGGCGCGTGTGTCAATGTCGCAGCCGATACGATCCAAGGCGCTTCTCGCCTTACGGTGCAGCGCTTGCATACCGCCCGCTTCCCGAAACCTGCCCAGAAAAATGTTTTCGCCGACAGACATGGAATCGACCAAATTAAACTCTTGATAAATAATACTCAGCCCTAATTGCATCGACTGTATCGGGGAGCTAATCTCCATTTGTTTCCCATCAAACCAGATGCTTGAGCCTTCCGTCCGATCCGCCCGGTACACGCCCGACAGGATCTTCATCAACGTAGATTTTCCCGCGCCGTTTTCACCCACGATGCCGTGTACGACGCCCTTCCGGATGGCTATCGAGACATGATCCAGCGCTTTGACGCCCGGGAACGACTTTGAAACGCCGTTAATCTCCAAGATATTCTCTGAATGCACGGTCCGCCTCCTAACATGATAGAATTCAAGCCGCCAAAGACTACGCATCCCGGCGGCCCGATCCGCATTTTGTTACCTGAAACCGATGCGGTCACCAAGGGCTGTACTCATCCACATTCTCCTTGGTGATTTTAATATAGGGAATGGTGATGTAGGGTTCCACTTCGTTGCCCGCCAGATAATCCAGTGTCGTCGTGACCGCCTTTTCGCAAATCTCCTTCTGATTTTGCGCCGCCGTACAATACATGGTGCCGTCCCTTACCAGATCAAAGCCGTTTTTGTTGCCGTCGATACTCGCCAAAAAGGTGCCTTCCAAACGCCCCGCGGCTTCCAGCGCCTTGGCCACGGATACCATGCCGTCATCCCACTGACAGAACACGCCGTCGATTTGCGGATATTGCACCAAATAGTTTTGCATAATCTGCAGCGCCTTGCTGGCATCCCAGTCCGTGCTCTGCACATCCAGTATCTCGATATCGTGCTCCTCGCACATTTTCTGCCATACCTCGTTGCGCTGCTCGGTTTCGCTGGTACCCGCAACCCCGATAATGGAAACGACTTTGCTGCCGGGCTCCAGATGCTCGACAAACGCCTCGCCAATGATCTCGGAAGCCGCCAAACCGCTGCCCGCGCCGATCATGGAAACAAAGGATTTACCCGCGTTTTCCTCGCCCATGTCCACACTGCCCAGATTGAAAACCGGAACGCCCGCATTCATCGCTTCCGTGCAGGCGGGGATCACCGATTTGTTATCGATCGGAATGATCGTGATCGCGTCGCACCCCTGTGCGATCGCGTCGCCCACAAGCGTGCTTTGTTTGCCCGCGTCGCCCTGCGCGTCAAACACAACGACCTCGATCGGGTACTTTTCCTGCAATTCCATATAAAAATTGATGCTGCTTTTCGGATACTCCCACAGGGTCGCGCCGTTGGCCACAAAACCGATCTTATAGGTCTTTTCCGTACTGGAATCCGCAGAGTCCGATGCGTTCCCTTGAGAACCTTGCTGATCGCCGCATGCCGCCAAAGATAGCGTAAGTAAGCTGAGAAGGGCTGCCGTAAACTTTTTTAACATGTTATTCTCCTATTCCGCAGTGTTGTGACGGTTTGCCTAGGTCGTTTCGTTGTTTCCCTTGCCCATCCTTCGTGCCGCCCTGCCCACGCTCAGCGCTGCTGGTTCGAGGTCACCTTATCGAGCACGACCGCGCCGAGGATGATGAGACCCTTAAAGATCATCTGCACGTTGGTTTGCACGTTCATCAGCGACAGCATGTTGTTCAGTACGCCGATGAGCAGCACGCCGATCACGGTTTTGGTCAGCTTGCCCGAGCCGCCCGTCATGCTGGTGCCGCCGATGACGACCGCCGCGATCGCGTCCAACTCCCAGTTGGTGCCGATGGTCGGCGCGCCCGCGCCAAGGCGCGCCGCGGTCAGTACGCCGCCGAGCGCCGCGAGCATCGCGTCCACCACGTAAACGCTCACCAATACCTTGACCGTTTTCACGCCGGCCATGCGCGCCACGTCGATATTGCCGCCCACCGCGTAAATGCCCTTGCCGAACACCGTATGGTTCAATACAAAGTTAAAGATCAAAATCAGCGCGATACAGATCAGCGCCAGATACGGGATGCCCTTGCTGTTCATCACCAGATACGCGCTGTACGCCAAAATGACGAGGAACAGAATATTGATCCAGCGGAAGCTTTTTGCCTTGGCCCCCTGCACCATGTTGTACACACAGTATACGGCCGCCGCCGCGAGCAGGACGAGCGCCGGCGCGGTCGGCAAGCTCAGGCTGCCCACGTCGAGCGTGAACGGATCGGTCACGCCGACCGCGGCGCTGTCCGTCAGCACCAGCGCGATGCCCTTGCACACATTGACGCCCGCCAGCGTGACGATAAAGGGCGGGATATCCACCTTGGCCACGAAGAAGCCGTAGCACAGGCCCAGCAGCAGACCCAGTCCCAGCATCGCCAGCACCGCGACGCCGAACGGAACGCCCTTTTGCAGCAGCATGCCGTACAGCACGCTGACCAGCGCGCAGATGCCGCCGACCGAAAGGTCGATGCCGCCCGATATGATCACGTAGGTCATGCCGATGG
>NZ_JANGCE010000049.1 GCF_024462775.1 Butyricicoccus faecihominis | reverse complement strand
GGCGGTTATTCCCACCTCATCCCATTAGAGGGGAGGTGGTGCTTATGGTTACTTACGCAGAGCTGTTCCAGCTTCTGCTTGTGCTCATAGCATGCATTCAAATAATATTTTTTAGGATAATGGGCTACGGCCTGCCGGTCTGATCATTCAGATAAGCAAAAGAAAATGACCGCCCTCATTTCCCCATGAAGCGGTCATTTTCTTGACAATTTCTTGAGGGAGTAACCGTCAATCGGCTGCGCCCTCTTTATATCTCTAGTATACCCGCGCCAAGCGGGTTTGTCAAGTCATCCATAGGGGCGGGTTTTGCCGCTTGCTTGCGTAATTTGTCGGCATCTGCTATACTTTGTATAGGCGCAGCCGTGCCCAGCGGTTGGCGGTTATTCCCACCTCATCCCATTAGAGGGGAGGTGGTGCTTATGGTTACTTATGCAGAGCTGTTTCAGCTTCTGCTTGTGCTCATAGCATTTGCCGGTCTGATCATTCAGATAAGCAAAAGAAAATGACCGCCCTCACTACCAAATGATGCGGTCATTTCTTTTGACGTAAATTTTGGGAGTAACCGTCAACCGGCTGCGCCCCTTTTATATCTATAGTATACCCGCGCCGAGCGGGTTTGTCAAGCCGTCCATAGGGGCGGTGTTTGCCGCTTGCTTGCGTAATTTGTCGGCATCTGCTATACTTTGTATAGGCGCAGCCGTGCCCAGCGGTTGGCGGTTATTCCCACCTCATCCCATTAGAGGGGAGGTGGTGCTTATGGTTACTTACGCAGAGCTGTTCCAGCTTCTGCTTGTGCTCATAGCATTTGCCGGTCTGATCATTCAGATAAGCAAAAGAAAATGACCGCCCTCAATCTCACCTGATGCGGTCATTTCTTTTGACTAAAATCTAACGGGAGTAACCGTCAATCGGCTGCGCCCTTTTTCTATCTTCAGTATACCCGCGCCGAGCGTGTTTGTCAAGTCATCCATAGGGGCGGGTTTTGCCGCTTGCTTGCGTAAATTGTCGGCATCTGCTATACTTTGTATAGGCGCAGCCGTGCCCAGCGGTTGGCGGTTATTCCCACCTCATCCCATTAGAGGGGAGGTGGTGCTTATGGTTACTTATGCGGAGCTGTTCCAGCTTCTGCTCATAGCGTGCATTCAAATAATATTTTTTAGGATAATGGGCTACGGCCTGCCGGTCTGATCATTCAGATAAGCAAAAGAAAATGACCGCCCTACCCTTCCAAAAGCAAACGGTCATTTCTTTTGACGTAGATTTTGGGAGTAACCGTCAATCGGCTGCGCCCTTTTTATACCTATAGTATACCTCGCGCCGAGCGTGTTTGTCAAGCCGTCCATAGGGGCGGTTTTTGTTTTGCTTACGATAAAATGCGACTGGTGGTTCGCTCCGCTCACAATGGAATGCGCGGCAGTAGCCGCGAGCGGCCGCGTGGGGTCACGCGGCCCTACGCAAGGGTGGAAAGCTCGCCGTTGTGAAAGGCGGGTGCCCCACCCCGCCGCAGTATCGGCTTACAAAGTTGCAAGTTCCTCCTTGCAGTGCTTACATATGTATTTGCCATCAAATAAAATTACATTACTAGCATTGCCACAAAATACACAACCGGGTTCGTACTTTTTCAGTATAATTAGATCGCCGTCTACGAAAATCTCAAGTAAACTATTTATCTGAATATCTAGGGTTCGTCGTAGCTTCATGGGAATAACAAGACGGCCCAATACGTCTAGTTTACGTACAACGCCAGTAGATTTCATGTTATAACCCCTCTTTTAATATTTTATCTTCAACTACTTTCTTCAAATCAGCTTGACTCATATTGTTCTCGGCTAATAATTGCATTAATATAATGACTGCTGAAATCATGGATTCAATAATTTGTTCGTCAGTTAGTTGACTTGTCATACATATTAATTGTTCGCATGCAAGTAATGCTGCCGAGTTAGGATTGCTGCATTGAAAACTTAATACCATTCTATCAATAACTTCACCGATGGATAATTCTAAGGATTCTACATCTTTTTGCAAGCAACGGTATGTTTGGTTTAAAAGCGTTACTTCAATCGTTGTAAGCTGAGCTTGTTCTGACATTTGAGTTACTCCTTTACGGCAACAAAAACGAATGTTTACAAATAGGCAAATTGCCTATTTAAATATAATATATTATAACCACATAGGCGATTTGCCTATGTGGATTGTTTTCAATTAAACTATATTCCGGTAAAATAAGTTTATTAAAGGTGGTGAGCTTTATGGTTCCGCATGAAGTGGATTTTAAAAAGATAGGCGCAAGAATTAGAAAGCTGCGTATTAAACAGGGACTTACACAAAGTGAACTTGGGGAAATGATCGGTTGCTCCAATAACCATTTAAGTCATGTGGAGACAGCACAGAATAAAGTGTCGTTGACATTGCTCCTGCGTCTTTCCTATGCTTTGGAGATAAGCCTTGATTATTTCCTGCTGGATACGCCGTTTGCACGACCGGAAGCGATAATCAATACCGAAATTGCGGGGAAACTGTCTCGGTGCTCATCAGCAACGCTTGTCGCGGTAAGCCGCATGATAGACACACTATTGGAACAGCAAGATAGCATGTCTGAGTAATTTAAGATATAAGATATCCTAGGGCCTGTCGCAAAATGGAAAAATACTTGATTGTCATTCTGAACGAAGTGAAGAATCTCGCGCGAACGCGCGGATATGCGTGGAAATCGCGCGTTCGCGCGAGATTCTTCGTCGCTTTGCTCCTCAGAATGACAAGGTTTAAGGGCGTTTTTTTATTTTGCAACAGGCCCGTTTACTTGTTTTTCCGCGCAATGCTAATAGCATTCATGAGTTATAACTCCTACCCTAAATATTGTTTCCGCGCTTGCTTGAGAATACATAGTTACCCTGATAAAAGGATACCCTATAATATGGGGAATGTCAAGAAGGTAGTCCGTTGATACAATAACACCAATAGGAGGTGAGCACGTGGACGATTTTAAAAGTATAATTAGTTATAAAACACAAGAATACGGTAATATCAAAGTAAAGCTGGCAGAAATGCTGGAAGCTAAAGGCATTACAAGAAATCGCTTGCGAACGCTTACCGGTATTAAATACGAAGTAATTGATCGCTACTATAAAGCAGCTAATATTGAAATGGTAGATTTAGATTTCTTTTCAAAAGTATGCTTTGTTCTCGATTGTGAAATTCAAGAATTACTAGAATACCAACGGCCAAAAGCAAAAGAAGACGATTCAGATGTCTCATGACATATTGAATCGTCTTCTTTTGTTGTTAGAAAAGGCATAAACGCTATAACGATATAATAAGGAGAAATTCGGTGTTTTTTCTTTCCCTATTCTTGCATTTTTCGTTCAAACGGCCTATAATGGGGAACGGATTTGTATGAAAAAGGGGAGCGGCACGATGCCTTTGGTCAAAACGAATGTGATGCGGATATTGGAGCAGCATAAGATACCGTATACTGCGCATGAATATCCCCATGGCAAGGACGCGGTGGATGGGGAAACGGTCGCGCGGATGCTGGGGCAGGATCCGGCGCGCGTGTTCAAAACGCTCGTCGCGCGCGGCAAATCGGGCGGTTACCACGTGTACGCCGTGCCGGTGGACAAGGAACTCGATTTGAAGAAAGCGGCCAAAGCGGCGGGCGAAAAGGCGGTGGAGCTGATCCACGTGAAGGAGCTGCTGCCGCTTACCGGTTATGTGCGCGGCGGCTGCTCGCCGGTGGGCATGAAAAAAGCGTTTTCCACCGTTTTCGACGCTTCCGCCGCGGCGCAGGAGACTATAATGGTATCGGCTGGAAAAATCGGCTATCAGGTGGAGTGCGCGCCGCAGGCGCTGGCCGCCCTTGTCCGCGCGGCCTTCGCGCCCGTCACGGCAGATTAAGCAGCCGTTCGGCGTCCGGGTAGAGCGCGAACACCGTGCGCACCCCGCAGCCGGATAATTGGGCCAGCTTGGCTTGCATGGTCGTGTCGTCGTCGAACAAGACGAAATGCGCGCGGCTGTTTTCATCCGTGTATGTAAAATATTTGGCGCACAGCTCGCGCGAAAAAAAGGTTTGCGAGCCGGTGCGGTTCAGCAGCGCCTGCCGTTCTTCCGGCGAAAGCACGGTGCCGTCCGGTGTTTCGGAGGGCAGCACAAAATCGCTGGATACCGGGTGCAAAAAAGCCGCGATGCGCTTTGCGCCGTACATGCCCTGCAAGGAGGAGACCCGCTCGGTCAGGCTGCCGCCTGAAATAGCGGTATCCACCGTCAGCGTGGCGTGCTGCACAGCCTGTCTGCTGGCAATGGGCACGTAAAAAGGTATGTCCGCTTCAAAAAGCGCCTTGTCGACAGCGGCGAGCAGCTCGCGGCATACCGGAACGTCGCGTTCAAAGTCCGCGAATACGCCGAGCGCTTCCGTGCGTTTGGCCTCGTAGGTCAGGTCGGCCGCGATGCGCGGGGCGTTTACCGTTTGCAGCTGGCGCGGTAGGTCGCATAGGCCGAGATAGCTGCGCGCCTTGGCGGTGGGCAGTTGTGTGCGGCGCAGCGCGCCGTTTTCAGTCACGCCAAGGCAAAGGTGAAGCACCTTCAAGCCGCTTCCCGCCGCGCGCGCCGTATCCCGTCCGGTGCAAACCAGTACCATATTGTCGGTGAAATTCATGATCCGTTTCCCTCCGTTGACATCCATATTATTCGGGTGTATGATTTGCCGCCCCTTTTCGCTTTAGGGGTGTGCGCTGAAACCACTGGACTTTATTTTTAAAATCCCTTACAATACAAGATATATGTTGCATTTCGATTATTGAGAACGCAGGAGACACCGAATGAGCCTTTTGATTCCCGATTATGTTTTTGATTCGATCTATGAGATCACACCGGCGCTGCTCGCTGCCAGCGGCGTGCGCGGCGTGCTGTTCGATCTGGACGGCACCATCGCTTCGCACAAGGCGGCCCTGCCGCCCGAAGCGCTCGCGCCTTTCTTCCGCACGCTGACCGATGCGGGCTACCCGGTGCTGGTTTTTTCCAATAACCGCGACCGGCGCGTCGCGCCGTTTTGCCGCGCGCTGGATATTCCGTTTATCAGCCGCGCGGGCAAGCCCTTACAGCGCGGCTTTAGGCGCGCCGCCGCGCAGCTTGGGCTGGAACCCCGCCAGCTCGCCATTGTCGGCGACCAGATTTTTACCGATGTGTTCGGCGGC
Source organism: Butyricicoccus faecihominis (assembly GCF_024462775.1). GTDB lineage: Bacteria > Bacillota > Clostridia > Oscillospirales > Butyricicoccaceae > Agathobaculum > Agathobaculum faecihominis_A. The sequence continues at coordinate 17,953 of NZ_JANGCE010000049.1, read as the reverse complement.
AACCGCGCGGGCGCTACCACCTGCTACGTGCAAACGCTGGACCGCCGCTATTTTTGGGTCAATTTTCGCTACCAGTTCGAGCGGGGCTTTATCTCACGCGGACAAAAGCGCATGAAAGCGAGGGGCGGCCATGAGTGACACGCCAAAGTTCGGCCCCGCCGGCAATTCGGAATCGTTTGCCAAGGCGGGCTTTAAGGAAAGCCGCGACGCGCCCGCGTGGCTTGCCAAAATGGGGCTGACCGCCTATGAATACCAGTGCGGACGCGGCGTGCACGTCGGCCCGGAGACCGCCGCCAAGATCGGCGCGGCCGCGCGGGAAAACGGGATCGCCATGAGCGTGCACGCGCCGTATTTCATCAACCTTTCCTCCGAGGAACGCGAGCGCATGGAGAAAAACATCCAGTACGTGCTGGACGCCGCGCGGGCGGCGCATCATTTGGGCGCGTCCCGCATCGTCGTGCACTGCGGCGGGCAGGGCAAGCTGACGCGCGACCGCGCCATGCGCAATTCGCATAAAAATGTGCGCGCTATTTTGGAAGCGCTAGACGCGGCTGGGCTGGGCCATATCACGGCGTGTCTGGAAACCATGGGCAAAAAAAGCGTGATCGGCTCGGCCGAAGAGGTGTGCGAGCTTGTCGCGGCGGACGAACGCCTGCTGCCCTGCATCGATTTCGGGCATTTGAACGCGCGCACCGGCGGGCGGATGAACAGCGCGGACGCGGTAAAAACCCTGTTCGACCTGATGGAGCGCACCATCGGCCTAGACCGCACGCGCCGTTTCCACGCGCATTTTTCCCACATCGAATATAATGACAAGGGCGAAATTCGCCACCTGACTTTTGAAAACGATCCCGGCTTTGGCCCGGATTTTATCCACGTCGCCCGCGAGACCGCGCGCCGCGGCTACGCGCCCACCTTCATCTGTGAATCCGCCGGCACCCAAGCCGAGGACGCTTGTTCCATGAAGCTTTGCTTCATGGAACAGTTAGTAGTTAGTAATGAGTAATTAGTAATTGTGGAATCGGCCTTAGGCCGATAAATCAAATGATCGCGCTTTGCGCGATTCCTTAATTCCTAACTACTAATTCCTAATTCCAAATTAAAAAGAAGGGGTTTTTCAGATATGAAAAAAATACTATTACTGCACGGCCCGAATTTGAACCTGACCGGCATGCGTGAACCGGGCGTGTACGGCACGGAAACGCTGGCCGCCATCAATGCCGAAGCGGTGGCGAAGTGCGAACGCTTGGGCATGCAGTGCACGGTGTTCCAGTCTAATTCGGAGGGCGCGCTGATCGACCGCATCCACGCCGCGCGCGAGGAATGCGCGGCCATCATCATCAACGCGGGCGCGTATACGCATTACAGCTATGCCATACGCGACGCGATCGCGGCGGTGCGCCTGCCCTGCGTGGAGGTGCATCTTTCAAACGTGCACGCGCGCGAGGAGTTCCGCCATCAGTCGGTGCTCGCGCCCGTCTGCGCGGGTGTGATCGCGGGCTTCGGCAAGCACAGCTATCTGCTCGCCATCGACGCGGTAAAGGCGATCTTGGGATGAGAAAAGAAGAATTACAGGCGCTTTTGCGCGGCGCACCGTTCGATGCGATGCTGCTCACGGGCGAGGTCGCCCGCCGCTACGCCACCGGCTTTCCCTCCACGGCGGGCGTGGCCTATGTTTCTCGCTGCCGCGCGGTGTTTTATACGGATTTTCGCTATGTCGAAGCGGCAAAGGCCGCTATTTCGGATTTTGAGGTGCGCGAGATCGGCGGCGGCCTGACCTACAGCGCGGTCATCAACGACCTGATCGACGAGGACCATGTAAAAAAGATCGCCCTAGAGGACCGCACGCTGACGCACGACGCTTACACCCGCTGGAAGCGCGCGCTGCACGCGGAGGGCGTGCGCCTTGGCGCGCGGCTCGAAGCCCTGCGCCAAACCAAGGATGATGAAGAGGTGACCAATATCGTCGCCGCCCAGCGCATCGCCGAGCAGGCGCTGGAAGAGGTGCTGAACGATATCCGCGTCGGCGTATCCGAAAAGGAGATCGCCGCGCGCCTGACCTATCTGATGCTGCACTACGGGGCGGAAAACATGTCGTTCGATCCCATCGTGGTTTCGGGTAGGAACAGCTCCAAGCCGCACGGCGTGCCGACGGAAAAGACGCTGGAAAACGGCGATTTTATCACCATGGATTTTGGCTGCATCGTAAACGGCTATTGCTCGGATATGACGCGCACGGTCGCCCTTGGCTCCGTGACCGAGGAGATGCAAACCGTGTACGATACCGTGCTTTCCGCGCAGCTCGCGGGCATCGCGTGCGCCAAGGCGGGCGTGCCCGGCCGCGAGGTGGACGCGGCGGCCCGCCGCGTGATTGAGGAAGCGGGCTACGGCGAAGCCTTTGGCCATAGCTTTGGCCACGGCGTTGGTCTGGAAATACACGAAGGGCCGAACGCTTCCTCCGCCGCTGTCGATCCGCTTCCCGCGGGCGCTATCGTCACGGCGGAGCCCGGCATTTATCTGCCCGGCAAATTCGGCGTGCGCATCGAGGATATGCTCTACGTGATCGAGGATGGCTGTATCAACCTGACCGAAGCGCCAAAGGGACTGATGATTTTATGATTATTGAGATAAAAGCTCCGGGAACGGTCGCCCCGCTGGTTCGCAACTGGCGGGAAACCATGCTTTGGTCCTACTTGGAGGGCCGCATGGGGCGGGCGTTCGCGCCCGAGGGGGGCGCCGCGCGCTCCGCTATGATCTGCGTGGCTGATTTCTACTGCTTCGCAGGCGCGCCGGACGCCGAGCTCGCCGCGTTTGATCCGCCGGGGGCCTCGCCCTCTGCGGTTCTGGTGCCGCAGAACGCGGGCTGGGCGCGTGCGATCGAGCGCGCCCGTCCGGGGGCGAAGCGCATTACCCGCTATGCGTTTCAAAAGCGCGATACCTTTGACCGGGACAAGCTCCGCCGCATGACGGCGCTGCCGCAGGGCTTTGCGCTTTGCCCGATGGATGAAAAGCTATACCACGCGGCCCGGGCGGAAGAATGGAGCTTTGATCTGGTCTCGCAGTATCCTACCTATGCGGATTATGCCGCGCATGGGCGCGGCTTTGCCGCCACCGAAGGGGAGGCGCTGGTCTGCGGCGCGTCCAGCTATACGGATTGGTCGGGCGGTATCGAGATCGAGGTGGACTGCCGCCCGGATCGCCGTCGCCGGGGCCTTGCGCGGGCGTGCGCCGCCGCTTTGATGCTGGACCAGCTTGCGCGCGGCCTGCACCCCTCGTGGGACGCGGCAAACGAAATTTCCGCGCATCTGGCCGATACGCTGGGCTACGAGCCCGCCGGGGCCTACCCCGCGTTTGAAATAGACCTTCCTGTTTGATCTCTGACGATAGAGCGGCCCCGGCGTTACGAAAATAACGCCGGGGCCGCTTTTGCGCCTTCAAACAAGCGCGCCGGAATATGGTTCCAGACGAACCATGCTTGCATTTATCGCGGCGGCATGGCAAGATAGTATCAGTAAGAAAAACGGGGTGGGGTATCGATGAGGATGCAAAAGCGGTTGGCGGGCTGCGTGTGCCTACTGGCATTCACTGCCGCGCTTCTGGCGGCGTGCTTGCTTCGGCCGCAGATGGCGCCGGTGAAAACGCCGGTGATGGGCATTGTGTATACCGCGTCGGAGGACGATTGGAAGGACGAGCAGTTCCGCCTTCTAGGCGAACAGGCCGAGGCGCACGGCTTTGACCGCATGGTCATGCAGGCCATGCGGACGCAGCAATCGCAGATCGACGCGATCCGGGCGCTGGTCGTGTACCGAGTGGATGTAATCGTGTTTTCGCCCGTGGTGCAGAGCGGGTGGGACAATGTGCTGCGCGAAGCCGCGGAAGCGAACATTCCGGTCATCACCGTGGATAAGACCGTTACCCAAGGCGATGCGCGCGCGCAGGTCAGCTATGTCGGCTTTCCCTATCGCGCGCTGGCCAAACAGGCGGCAAAACGCCTGCTGAGCGAAAAAAACGATACGGTGGCCGAACTGTACGGCACGCTTAATTCCTCCGGCGCGCAGGAAATGTCGCGCGGCTTCCGCGAAGGCATGGAGCAGAGCGGGCAGGAGCTGAAATACAGCCTCTGCGGGGATTTTCTCCGTTCGCGCGGCTATGAGCTGATGGAGACCTTTGAGCAGGAATATCCGCACATCGGTCTTGTGGTCTCCCAGAACGACGCGATGGTGCTCGGCGCGGTGGATTACTTAAAGGAACACGGTCTGCGGCCCGGTACGGATATCCGCATCTGCGCCTTCGGCGGCGGGGAAGAGGTGTTGGGCTGCTTGGCGCGCGGCGAGATCAATTTGGTGGCGGTGTGCGATAATCAGGCGCTCGCGCACGAGACCGCGCACGCGGCGCTTAAACTGCTTGAGCACCCGGAAACGCCGCTCTGGAACGAGGTGCGCGCCGAGCTCCTGCCAAAGGAGGCGGCCTGATGCGCGTAAAAAAAGAAAAGCGGGATAGCGGCCACAGCATTCGGGGCATTTTAAAATATTCCTATACCACCATCATCGCAAGCCTGACCGTGCCGCTGGCGGTTTTGCTGCTGTTTGTGCTGGCCTTTGTGCACCAATACGGCGCGGTGATAGAAAATATCGCCCGCGCGGCGGAGGCGCAGACGGTGGCCCAGCAGGAATTGCCGGATGAAATATGGCAGATTGTATCCGGCCGCCAAAAATTCGAGCAAGGCCGGCAGGGCGCGCAGATACAGCAGCTGCGCGGTCTTTTGCAGATTATGGAGCGCGGCGCGTCCGATAAGCAGCGGCAATACCTAAACGCGGCGGGGCGCGCGGCCGATACGATTGAGCATTATCTCGAGGTGCTGGGCGCGCAGACCGCGCAGGGCGGCGCGGTCAGCCGCAATGAAAACCTGTATCACGAAATCGTGAGCGTGACCGGACTGACCGCGGATATGCTAAGCCGCTACACCACGGAAGCGATCGATGAAATGGCAAGGCTCAACGGGCGCATTCGCTCGGTCGCGCTCGCCATGGCGGCGCTCGTCATCCTGCTGCTGGGCCTTGTGGCGCGCGCGGCGGTCCGCTCGTATCAGCAGGTGGACCGTTCCATCCGCGCGCCCATTTTGCAAATGGAAAAAATGGCCGCGCGCATCGCGCAGGGCGACCTGAACGCTCGCGCGCCCGCGCCCGAAATCGCGGAGCTGTACCGGCTGGCCGTCGATTTAAACCGCATGGCCGAGCAGCTAGACCGCCTGATCGGGGAGCAGGTCGAGCATGAAAAGAACATGAAAAAAGCCGAACTGCGCGCGCTGCAAGCGCAAATCACCCCGCATTTCGTCTATAACACGCTGGAAACCATTGTTTGGCTGGCGGAGGAGGAGCGAAACCGCGAGGTCGTCGAAATGACCATGGCTTTTACCGATTTTTTGCGCATCTCGCTCAGCGGCGGGCAGGATTTTATCTCCGTCGCCAAGGAGGAACAGCATGTGCGCAGCTATTTGATGATTCAAAGCGTGCGCTACGGCAGCGTCATGCGGTATGAAATCGATATCGACCCGGCGCTGCAAAGCTGCCGCATGCTCAAGCTGATGCTGCAGCCGCTGGTGGAAAACGCCATCTACCACGGCGTCAAAAACAAGCGCGGGCGCGGGTTGATCCGCATCACCGGCAGGCGTGAGAACGGCTGGATGCGCTTTGCGGTGGAGGATAACGGCATCGGCATGACGGAGGAAGCGCTTTTCGCGCTGCGCGGCCGTTTGCAGCGCGGGGAGGAATCCGGCAGCTACGGCCTGCGCAATATCACGGAGCGGCTGCGGCTGTACGGCGGCAAGGGCCTGTTTATCGACAGCGAGCAGCTGCGCGGCACGCGGGTGGAATTTTTGCTGCCCACCGTGCCGGAAAACTGGGAGGGGGACTAAACGATGCTGCATGTTTTTGTAGTGGACGATGAGGAGATCATCCGCACGGGCATCCGCAACGCGCTGGAAAAAACGGCGGGGCAATTTCATTTTGCGGGCGAAGCGCCGGATGGAGAAATGGCGCTTCCCGCGCTGCTGGAGATCAAACCGGATATTCTGATCACAGATGTGCGCATGCCGTTTATGGACGGGCTGGAGCTGGCCGAGCTGGTGCGCAAATCCATGCCGTGGATGCGCATCATCTTTCTGAGCGGGCACGATGAATTTGAGTACGCGCAGCGCGCGGTCTCCCTGCGGGTGGACGCGTATATCCTAAAGCCGGTGGATTCGCAGAGGCTGCTCTCCATTCTGGAACAGACCGCGTCCCGCATCGAGGAGGAGCGCCGGGCGCTGCGCGCCGCCGCCCAGCACACCGAACGCCAGCAGCAAGAACGCGAAATCCTGCGCGAGCACTTTTTAAGCGAGCTGCTGACCGGCGGCGTTTCCCCGGCCCACGCGATCGACCGGGCGCGGGAATGGAATTTGCCGCTGACCGCGCGGCAGTACGTGGTTCTGCAGGCCGTGTGCGGAACGGATGGCAAGGTGCGCCGCCAGATCCGCGCGGTGCTGGGCCATATGTTCGACGAAGCGGACGACGTCGTTTGGTTCTTTGAGGGTAACGAACGCTTGGTGCTGCTCGTGCTGGGCGAGGAAAGCGAGGCCGTGCGCGACCGCGCCTATGCCGTCGCGCAGGGCGTGCGCCACGAGCTGGAACAGGTCGCCGCGATCGACTGCAAGATCGGCATCGGCGGCGTGACCGACCGGCTGAGCGGCCTGCCGGGTTCGTACCGGCAGGCGCGGCAGGCCGCGTTTGAAATGAAGCATATGCTGGCGGGCATCGCCGGTTATGGGGATTTAAACGAGACGCCCGAGCGGGGCTTTGATTTTGCCGCCAACGTGCCGCTGGCCGAAAAGCTGCGCCACGCCGGGCGGGAGGATATCCCGGCGCTGGTGGACGCGTACTTCGGCGCGGTGCGGGAAAACGATATGCAAAGCGTTTTATACCGCTATTATTTGCTGATGGACCTGCTCGTGACCGCCGCCAGATTGGACAGCGAAAACGCGGGCTGGGAGCAAAACCCGCAAACCGTTCTGCGCGCCGCCGAAACGTGCGAAAGCACGGTCGGCTATGCCAAGGAAGCGCTCGAACGGCTGATCGGCAGCCGCGCCGCCAGCGGCAAAGTGCGGTACGCGGAGGAGATTCAGCGCGCCAAGGAGTACATCACCGCCCACTATGGCGACGAAGGGCTGAGCCTGCACACGGTGGCCGCGGCTGTCGGCTTCAGCCCCAACCATTTTTCCACGGTGTTTTCCCAGCAGACCGGCGAAACCTTTGTCGAATACCTGACGCGTGTGCGCATCGACGCGGCCAAGGATATGCTGCGCGCGAGCGGCGCGAAAATGAGCGATATCGCGTTCGACGTGGGCTATCACGATCCCAATTATTTCAGCTACATCTTCAAAAAGCACACGGGCGCTTCGCCGCGGGAATACCGCGCGGGGTGCCAATAAGAAACAGAAATGCCGCTTGGCATACGGGAGCAAGGAGGCTGCCATATGTTTTTTTCGACCAGATACCCTTCTCCGGTCGGGTTGCTCACGCTGGCGTGCGATGGTGCGCATTTGACGGGGCTTTGGATGGAAGGGCAAAAATATTTCGGCGGCGCCATTCCAGAACCAATGACGGAACGGGACGACCTGCCGGTGTTCCGCGCCGCGAAAAATTGGCTGGACCGGTATTTCGCTGGGGAAAAACCTGAAATTTCAGAGCTGCCGCTGCACCCCATCGGCGGCGAATTTCGTCAGGAAGTGTGGAAGATTCTGTGCGAGATTCCGTATGGAGAAGTCGTAACCTACGGCGACATTGCCAAAAAGATGGCCGCCAAAAAGGGCAAGAAAACCATGTCCAGTCAGGCGGTGGGCGGTGCCGTGGGACATAACCCCATTTCCATCATCATTCCTTGCCACCGGGTAGTCGGCGCAAGCGGAAGCCTGACCGGTTATGCAGGGGGTGTGGATAAAAAGGTGAAGCTACTCGCATTAGAGGGCGTCGATATGTCCCGCCTGTTTATTCCGACAAAAGGGACCGCGCTTTGAGCAGGGCGCGCCCCGCTCTATGAAAATCTTCTCGTAAAAAAACAAAGAAAATTCCGACGCGGCGGCGATATCGGAATTTTTCTCGTAAGCCGTTCGATAGCGGCGGGACCTGTATCATTGATATAATCATGCTGCAAGGGAGACTGTGCCTTTTCAGCCAGAGGAGGAGGCGAAAAATGAAAGGGTCGATACGGCGTTTGCTGTGCGCCTTGTCCGTTTTGCTGCTGGCGGGCTGCGCGGTAACGGGGGATCGTGGGCGGCAAACGGCGGCGCGGGAACAAACGGCCCCGTCGGAGGCTTCCACGGCACAGACGGGTGGCAAGCTGACGATTTACAGCGCGCTGCCGGAGGAGGAGCTGCCGGTTTATTTACACGCTTTCACTAAGGATACCGGCATTGAGACCGTGTGCACGCGCCTGTCCGCCGGCGAAATGATGCTGCGGGCCGAAGCCGAGCGGGAAGCGCCGCAGGCGTCCGTTTTGCTGGGCGGCTCGTCGGACTTTTACCGGTACGCCGCGAAAAGCGGCCTGCTGGAGCCCTACCAAAGCCCGGAGCTGCAAAACGTACCGGACGCCTACCGCGACCCGGACGGCTATTGGACGCCTATTTACATCGGCGTGATCGGGTTCGCCTGCGATCAGGAATGGTTCGAGGAAAACGGCCGGCCCTATCCCCGCGTGTGGGACGATCTGCTGGACCCCGCGCTTGCCGGGCGCATCGTGATGGCGTCGCCCGAGACCTCGGGCACCTCCTACAATGTGCTGGCGGCGCTGGTGCAGAAGCTGGGACAAACGCAGGCTTGGGATTACTTTACGGCGCTTGACCAAAACATCGCTTATTACACCCGCAGCGGCCTTGCTCCGGTCGAGGCGGTGAAAAAGGGCGAGGCGGCGGTTGGTATCGTGTTTTCCCACGACGGGCGGCGCGCCGCGCTGGACGGTTATCCGGTCGAACTGTGCTATCCCGATGATGGAACGGCGCTGGAGATCGGCGCGTGCGCGCTTACCTGCGGCGGCTCGCAGGAGGAAACACAAAATGCCAAGGCGTTTATCGACTGGATGCTTTCGCAGCGTGGGCAGGAATGCTATATCGAAGCGAAAAGCTGCCGCCTGCCGGTCAACGCGGCGGCGCGAACGGCGGACGGTCTCCCCGCGCCGGGCGCTCTGAATGTCATCGAATCCGACTGGGAATGGGCGGGCGCGGTGCAAAAGGAGCTCAGCCGTGAATTTTGCACCCGTATGGAACGTGCGCGGACGCCGGTGGAGTGAAAACCATGCAGGCAAAGAGAAGAGGAGAAGATGAAATGGAAAAGCGGTTATTGCTCAAAAAAAGAATATGCAGCTTTTTAGTGGCGTGCGCGATGCTGCTGGCGATCGTGCCGGTGCAGGCGCTCGCGGTCAACGAGGAGAACGGCCCCAAGTCGTTTTTGGCCGGGCCCTTTATGCTCGCCCCCAAGACCGACGGCGTCGTGGTCACATGGGAGCTGGACAAGGCGATGAAATCCACCATTGCATACGGCCCCTCGGCGGATCAGATGAAGACCGTCGACGTGCCGGTAGAGGAGGGCGAGCCGTTTCAGGGCGTGCCGATGCATATGTACCGCGCCCGCCTGACCGGCCTGACGCCGGATACGCGCTATACCTACAAGGTGACGGCGGAAAACGGCGAATCGGTCGAAGGCTCCTTCCGCACGCTTCCGGTCAACGCGGAGGAGATCCGCTTTGTGGTGATGAGCGACAGCCACCGCTTTGAAACGGCCGAGCAGGTCTCCGCGGCGATTGCGAAGTTTGATCCGCACTTTATCCTGCACACCGGCGACACGGTAGAGGGTACGGGCAGCCAGAAGGATCAGTTCGCTTATATCTTCCGCAACGCGGGCGATTTCCTGCACCACTACCCGGTTGTGTTCAATAGCGGCAACCACGATTACGGCACGTATTTCGATGAGTACATCTCCAAAACGCAGAAGGAACAGTACCACTCTAACGAAAACGGCCGCAACGTTTCCTTCAACGTGGGCGGTCTGCACATCACGATGGTGGACTCGAACCCGTGGAGCCTGTTCGAGCTGAACTCCTCTTCGGGCGGCAGCGTCGACCCGGCTACCAAGAAGCTGGTAGAGGATTCGCTGAATTGGCTGAAGGACGATCTGGCTTCGCCGGAAGCGAAAAACGCAACCTTCCGCGTGCTGACCATGCACCATCCCTATGAGGACGACCTGACCCGTAAGTATATCCCGCCGATCGCGGAGGCGGGCAATGTGAACATTATGTTCGCGGGCCACACGCACGAATATTCGCGCGGTGTTTCGGCCGATCCGACGCGCGGCGCAAAGACCCTGTATGTGACGCAGGGCGACGCCCGTATCGGCGACAGCAAGATCAATCTGGGTAAGGACAACGAGCGGCCCAATGAAAACTTTGCCGAGATCCTTGCGACCGGCAAGGGCGACATGATCGAATGCACGGTAAAGGGCGATGTGCTCACTTACTCGAACATCGGCCTTTCCGGCGGCGAGGAAAAGGTCGTGGAAACGGTTTCGCTGTTTAGCGGCGAACCCTCGCTGCAATACGAGGACATTTCGATCACGCCGGATTCCGTTCTTTCGGGCGCGACCGTAAAGATCTCGGCCAAGGTGACCAACACCGGCAAGGGGCTGGCAACGGCCGCTTTCCGGATCAACGACAACGGCAAGGACCGCTATCTCTACAACTTCGGCGATAAGGCGACCAGCCGCGTGATCGCGCTCAACCCCGGCGAGAGCAAAACGCTTTCCGGCGAACTGGAGCTGGTCGAGCTTGGCAAGCACACCCTGAAGATGGAGGGCTACTCCAAAACCGTGGAGGTGGGCTTCCGCAACGCGACCTATTCGTACGACAACCTGCGCGTCAAGCTGGGCGACGGCGAAACAAGCGACCTGACGAGCGATAAGATGCACGTGAAGGCGGATGTGAAGAACATCGGCAACGAGACCGGCACGGCGGAGCCGCAGCTCATGATCAATGGGCAGGCGGTCGGCGCCGAATCGGTATCGATCGGCGCGGGCGAAACCAAGACGGTGGAATTCACCTATACCTTCCCCATGGGCGGCGATTACGAGGTGCGCATCGGCGATTCCCCGGCGCAGACCGTGTCCATTCTGGGCGAGATACAGGGCGTGCCGGTCGTTCGCGACCAGTCCGGTATGGGGAACGACGGCCTGATTCGCGGCAACCCGACGCTGGTTCAATACAACGGCGGCTACGGCCTGTCGCTGGACGGCGTGGACGACTATGTGGAGATTCCGGATAGGCAGAATTACGTGGTGGACGACGGCGTGACCGGCATGGTCTGGGCCAATATCGACCGGCTGGCACAGGCCGGCGAGTGGGATCACAACCCGCTGCTGATGAAGGGCTCCTCCATCAGCTATGGCACGAACTACCTGTACCGCATGGCCGTGCGCCAGACGGGCATGGTCACCTACGGCATCGGCTTTAACAACGACAACGGCGAATATTTCTGGAACGATGATGATTCCATCCCCGGTGCGGGCGTGCAGCTCGGCGAGTGGGTGCAGTACGTGGGCGGCTTTGACCGCGCGACCGGCGGCACCAGCTGGGAAAACAACAAGCAGTCCGGCTCGATCGCGGCGCCTGATTTTGATTCCGAGATCAAGAATTGGCCGGGTTCGTCCATGTATGCCGGGTTCTCATTCCACCGGCATCTGCTGCCCGAACGAGGCCGCGGCAAGACCTACACGATGCTGACGGGCGATATCGGACAAATTCGTTTCTACACGACCAAGCTCAGCGCGGAGGATAACGCGAAGATCTACGGCGCGCCCGCGGCAAAGGGCCCGAAGAGCGACAAGCTGGTCGTTTGGCTGGATTTTGATCCCAAGAATATCGTTCTGGACGGCAAGCATACGACGGATTGGCGTCCGGTAACAGGTAGCCTCAAGAGCCTGTCGTTTGAGACCGGCATACAGGGCGCGGCCACGGCCAAGGTAACGGTCGAGACGTCGGACGACGGCAAGACCGTGGCGGGCAGCAAGAAGGCCGATTTGGCAAACGGCAAGGGCACGGTCGACCTATCCGATCTGGGCGAAGTGAAGTATGTGCGCGTGGTGACCGACCTGCATTCCTCCGTGGGCGAGCAGGCGACCGATATGCCGGTCATCAAGTCCTATGTGATCGAAGCGGGCAACAAGAACAGCTGGAGCACGCTCAGCGCCTTTAACAAGGGCACCTTTGAAGGCGCCGCCGGTTACCAGCCGACGGACTGCTTCAAGGATTACGCGGCCGATTTTGACGATTACTCCGGCGCGGCCGATGTAACGGCGGAAGCCACCGGCGAAGCCGGCGGCAAGGTCGGGGCGGATGTGCCGCAGAGCCACTGGGCTTACGGCAGCATTCAGAAAATGATCGAAAACGGCGTGGTCAGCGGCGACGCGGAAACCGGCAAGATCCGCCCGGACGAGACCATTACCCGCGAAGAGGTTGCCAAGGTCATTCTGAGCACGCTGAACATTCCGGTCAGCGAAACCGGGACGATCGCGGCGGGCGACCGCTCCTCCCGCTGGGCCAAGGATATTTTGGCGACGGCTAAAACCGCCGGTATCATGAAGGGCGACGAAAACGGCCATATGCACGGGCAGGACAACGCGACCCGCGCGGAGGTCGTCACCATGATCGCCCGCGCGGCGGAGATCACGAGCGACGACGCAAGCGCGCTCGATAAGTTCGCGGACGCTTCGAGCATCCCGGGCTATGCGAAAGCGGGCGCCGCGGGCATGGTGCAAAAGGGCATGCTGAACGGCTATGAGGACGGCAAGCTCCATCTGGAGCGCCCAATCCTGCGCGCGGAAACCTTTGCCCTGCTGGCAAAGCTTCTATAAATACGCCCACATACAAAGGCCCCGGCGTTACGAACCGTAACACCGGGGCCTCAGGCTGTCAAAAAATAATTTTTTACAGCCTGAAAAAGCGCCCAAACCAATGGTTTGGGCGCTTTTTATGTGCGGGTATGTGTTAGTCGTCGATTTCGAGATAATCCTCAAGATCCTTGAACAGCGCGGTGGGATCTACGTCGTCCTCGAGCACGATCTGCAGGGGCTCGTTGAGCGAGAGCAGGAACATGCCGAGCAGGCTCTTGGCGTCTACCATGCCGCTCTTGCCGTGGATCCAGATATCAAAGCCGTACTTGGTCACGATCTTGTTGATCTGCTGGATATCATCGGTGTTCTTAACGCGAATGCTTCTGGTCATATTACTTTACCTCCTAACAAGTATATCCATTCTTGTTTCTGCTTTCATTATAGCATAAAAACGCGGAAAAGAAAGCACTTTTTATTCGATTTTGCATTTTCATCATTTTAGAGATGCGGGAGCGGCCGAACACCGACGCTCTGTGCAGCATGCACAAATAGCGCGACAGTGTTTTGTGAAATATGCGAAACTCCATTCTCGCTATATAAATTTCTTGCGCAATCACCCTCCGCGCAAAACGCGGGAAACACCCCTATCGATCGAAAGCGTGGCTTCGGTCGAATGCTTTTACGGCTCCAGTCGATTCATATCGCGCGGGAACATGGAGGCGTCGCGCACGTTGCCGAGACCGAGCAGCTGCATCGTCAGCCGTTCCAGACCGATGCCGAGACCGCCGTGCGGCGGCATGCCGTATTTGTGCAGGATGGTGAAGGATTCAAACAACGTTTCGTCCATCTTGCGGGCGCGCAGCTTGTCGATCTGTTCCTGATAATCGTGGATACGCTGTCCGCCGGTGGTCACCTCAAGGCCGCGGAACAGCAGGTCGAACGACAGGGCAAGCGTCTTGTCCTCCTCGTCGTCCTTGGCGTAGAACGGGCGCTTGGCGGAGGGGAAGTGGGTGACGAATACAAATTCGCTGCCGTGCGTTTCCTTGGCCCAGTTGCACAGCATGACCTCTTCGTCCGGGTTCAGGTCGTAACGGTTCTTGGATTTGTGGCCGTATTTCTCCTGCATGATCTCCTTGGCTTCGTGGAAGCGCACGGAGGGGATGTCCTTCACCTCGGGTACGTCGGCCTTCAAAAGGGCGAGCTCCTCGGCGCAGCTCTCCTTCACATACTGCATGACAAAGCGCAGCATGCCGGTCTCCATCTGCATAACGTCGTACATGGAATCAATATAGGCCATTTCAAAGTCCAGACCGATATATTCGTTTAAGTGGCGCGACGTATTGTGGCGCTCGGCGCGGTATACGCTGCCGATCTCGAATACGCGGCCAAACGCGCCCGCGAGGTACTGCTTATGGAATTGAGGCGACTGCGCCAGATATGCCTGCTGGCCGAAATAGTCCAGCTTGAACATGTTGGCGCCGCCCTCCGCGCCGGCCGCGACCAGCTTGGGCGTGTGGATGTGGGTGAAGCCCTGCGACTTCATATATTCGGCAAAGCCGTCCGCGATCGCGCCCTGCACGCGGAATACCGCCTGCTTAATGGGGTGGCGCAGCGTGACCGGCCGCAGCGGCAGGTCGACGTCGAGCGAAAGCCCCATGTATTTCTTGCCCAGCGGTACAGGCAGCTGTTCATAGGGTCTCGCAAGGATATTGATCGCGCTCAGAACTACCTCCACGCCGTGCTCGGCGCGGGGTTCCTCATGCACCTTGCCGGTCACTTCGACGACCATGGCGTCGCGCACGTCGGCGCGCTGCGTTTCGCCCAGCGCGTCGCCTTGGAAGGTGCACTGGATCAGGCCGCGCTCCACGCGGACGATGATAAACGCGAAATCCGACATGTCGCGCACGCGGTGCACGGTGCCGCGAAAGGTGACTTCGCCGCCGACGCTGGCCCGCACATGGGCGACCGTGTCGACATACTGCTTGGGATCGGATACAAATTCTATCATTTTATAACGCCTCTCTAATCAGCATTTTTATATAGAGTGATAATACAGAGTAATATTATACCACAGGATGACTGTTTAGACAAGTTTTTGCGTGAAAAAAGCGCTCTCCACAGCAAAAACTGCGAAGAACGCTTTGGTATTTTACAGTCGTCTCTTAAGCCTTGCCAAAATGGCCGCGAATTCGGCCTTGGCCTCGCCGGAAAGGACGATGGTCACCGCATAGGTCAGGCCGCCCGCGCATACCGCGAGCGCCAACCGGATCAGGTTGCCGAACGGCAGCAGCGTGCACGCAAAGGCCGCCGCGCCGCAGAGGAGCGAGCATACCACGATGCGGACCAGCGAGCTTGCCGGCACATGGAACAGAAAGCGCCGCCTGACGCGCGCGCTGGTGATGATAAAATAGAACGCAAACGCAATGATGGAGCCCATGGCGCCGCCGGTAAAGCCGCACAGCTTCAAAAGCGCCAAGCTGCACACCACCTTGACGACCGCCGCCGCCGCGCTGTTTTGCAGCACGTGAATGGTGGACTGTTCAAGCTCGTACGCCTTGTTGGCGTATTCGGTGAGACCCATAAAAAGCATGGCAAGCGCGGTGTAGGCGATCACGCTCGCGCCCGCGTCGTATCCTTCGGCAAAGAGGAAGCGGGAAAGCGGCAGGGAAACCGCCGTAAGTCCGGCGACGGCGGGGGCCGCGATTAGCAGATACAGCCGCACGCCCTGATCGAGCAGGGGCTTCGCGGCGTTCACGCCGCCCTCGCGCCAGCCGCGCAGCACCGCCGGGTACACGCCGCGCATGATGCCGACCGATATCATGGTAAAGATGCCCGAAGCGATCGAGTTGTTGGAATTGTAAACGCCGAACAGCTCCTGCCCGTAAAAGCCGGTGACGAGGTAGCGGTCGATCATGTTTAAAAGCGCGACCGCGATCGAAACGCCCATGAGGGGCACGCCGTAGGCAAAAAACTTTTGCAGCAGCGGCTTGGAAAAGTACCGAAGCCGCGCGACCGCGGGGATGGAGAGCGCGATCACCGCGCCAATGCCCGCCACGCCGTCCGACAGCGTGTTCGCCAAAATGGCGGGGGCGGGGGACGGATAGTTAGACGAGCCGTGCACGATGAGGTAGGCGATCAGCAGCTTGCAAGAGGCGGAGACTAAGCTTAAAACGATCGAAGCCCGCATGCGTCCGAGCTGAATCAGCGCGGCGTTCAGTATTTGAAAGATCGTATAGCTGAAAAACATGAACGCGCCGCCGATCCAGATCGGGTCGCGCGTTACCGCCGCGGCAACGCCGCTGAAAACCGCCGCCGCGCCGCAAATGAGCAGATATATGGTGGATACCGTGGAAAAGAGCGCGCTGCCGCGGTCCTTGTGGTATTCCTCGCCGACATAGCGGGTCGCGGCGTTCGCCATCCAGCCCGCTAAGATCAGGTAGCATAGCTGCACGGTCGTATTGACGATGCCGAACGCGCCCACCGCGCTTTTGGTGAAAATATGCGTATAGAGCGAGGAACACGCGATCACCAGCAGCCCTTCCACTACCTTAGCGGGCAGAAAGAGCATCGCGTCGCGCGTCATGGTGTTTTTCTTTGCAGGCAAAACGGTTTGCCACTCCTTTGCCGGAATCGCCCTTTGCCAACCATATCCAGAAAGGCCGGGCGCATATCCGCATAATTACAATCAGTATACCATAAAACCCTACACTTGACAATGCTGTGAGGGATGCGGGTATAAAAACTTGTGCTATTCGCACAAAAAATGAAAGAATAGTTCTACGCCGAATTATATCGACTATTAATAAAATACTTAAAATAAACATTGACTTTTTACGTGGATACGTTAAAATAACAATAACCTTTAAATTAACGGCGATAAAAAGGAGGTGAATCCGGGCAAGGCACAGCGCGCGTTTCTCTGGACATGAAACCGTATGATCCGGGTAAGAGAGCGGATCATGAAACCTTGACAATGGAAAGTGAGTGAAGAGCAATGAGTAAGAGAATGTTTGCAAAATCGATCGGTTTGGTAGCGGTAAGTCTTAGCGTTTTGCTTTCTGGCTGCGCGGGGGGCGGAACCGGCGGTGGTACGGAAAAAGAGGCCGGCGGCGACAAGCCCGCGGGCGATACGATCAAGGTCGGCGTGGCCAACCGCACGTTTAAGGAATCCGCCTATCTGTTCATGCAGCAGGGCTCGGAGGCAAAGGCCGAGGAATACGGCAACGTGCAGATCGATTGGCAGGCCTGCGATCTGAACATCGCCAACCAGAAAAATATTGTGGAAAACTTCATCAGTCAGGGCTACGACGCGATCGTGATCGAGCCTTGCGACTCGGTTTCTATGGTGCAGCAGGCCCGCGAGGTGCGGGACGCCGGCATCAGCCTGATCTTTATTGAGCAGAAGATGGACGGCATTGCACCGGATATTTGGATCACCGGCAACAACTATCAGCTCGGTTGCTTGCAGGTCGAGGATTTTGTAAAGCGCTGGGGCGAGGATCAGCCCGCCAAGTGCGTCATGCTGGCCGGTTCGGACGGCGACTACGCGGCCGAAGAGATCAAACGCGGCGTGCAGGAAACGGTTGCCAAGTATCCGAATCTGGAACTGGTGTTCGAGCAGACGATCCAAGACTGGGACCGCGAAAAAGCAATGAAGTCCATGGAGGACGCGATCTCCGTGCACGGCGACGCGATCAACGCGGTTTTCGCGGCGAACGACGGCATGGCGCTCGGCGCGTACAAGGCGGCGCAGAACGCGGGGCTGGAAAAGGATATGTACTTCTACGGCGGCGATAACGATCAGGAGACCAACGAAATGATCCTATCCGGCGCGGAGAACATTTTTGTGGTGGACCGCGGTTCGTTCAGCCATGGCGAAATGATCACCACGGCGGCGGTGCAGCTGGTAAGCGGCGAGGAGCTGACCTTTGACGAGACCGACGCGGACGACTACAAATGCAAGTGGGCGCAGCTGACCATGGTCGGCTATGACAATCTAGAGCCCAGCAAGATCAAGTTCCCCGAGCTGTTCGAGTGATCCGGCG
>NZ_JANGCE010000048.1 GCF_024462775.1 Butyricicoccus faecihominis | reverse complement strand
ATGGGGCTTTGTTTCGATCGACAGACTGTCAAAAATAGTTTTTTGACAGTCTGAAGCACCGGGGGCATTGAGCCTCCCGGTGCTTTGGCATGTCGGCGGCGGGCTGAGAAAACAGGTGCGTAAAAAATTCAGAAAAAATTAAGAATTTTATGCGTGATTTCTTCAGGTTTCTGTGCGATACTATTAACATTGCCAGCATGGAAAATATGGACGGACCTACCTGCGGTAAAGTTACGGCGTTTGACGAAAAAGAGTGATAAAAAAACCGCCTTGCGTGCATCCTTTTTTGTGACAAGAGTGAAAAATGATTTTATCAAGTGGATTTGCCTAAAAAAAGGTTGCAAATACTGTGTAAAGTGCTATGATAATACGTGGACATCAAGAGTAAGTGAGCAACCAGAAACTTAAAGTAAAGGGGATCACAAACAAATATGTTACGATTTTTACAGACACTGCAATTTGTGCTGTTTGTCTTTTTTTCAGTGGCCTATGCCTATCAGCTGTTTTACTTAGTCGCCGGCCTGATCGGCCGGGGCAAACGGGGCTGCCAAGACGCTTCGCTAGGGCGTTATGCGGTGATGATCGCCGCCCGGAACGAGGAAGTGGTGATTGCTGATCTGATCCACAGCCTGAAGCGGCAAAATTACCCGGGAAAACTGCTCGACATTTACGTTGTCGCGGATAACTGCACGGATGACACGGCGCGTGTGGCGCGTCAGGCCGGAGCCACCGTGTTTGAGCGCTTCAACAAGGTGCAGGTAGGCAAGGGCTACGCCATGGATCATTTGCTGAAAGCGATCGCCGAGCAAAAGGGCGATGATTACTATGACGCTTACATGGTCTTTGACGCGGACAACATCGTAGACCCCAATTTTGTTTCAGAAATGAACAAGATGTTTGCCCATGGCGAGTACGCCGCGCTGACAAGCTACCGCAACTCCAAAAACTTTTGCGACAACTGGATCACGGCGGGCTATGCGCTGTGGTTCCTGCGCGAAGCGCGTTTGCTCAACAAGCCGCGCGCGCAAATGGGCGTCAACTGCGCGGTATCGGGCACCGGCTTTCTCATTTCCGCGGAGGTTATCCGGGAGGACGGCGGCTGGCCCTATCACCTGCTGACCGAGGATATCGAGTTTTCCGTTGTTTGTGCCACGCTGGGCCGTAAGATCGGCTACTGCGGCACCGCGGTCGTATATGATGAACAGCCCACTGAATTCCGCCAGTCCTGGGACCAGCGCATGCGCTGGAGCAAGGGCTTTTACCAGATCGATGCGAAGTATACCGGCACGCTGGTGCGCGGCATCGGTCGCGGCGGCCGCAAGGGCTTTTCCTGCTACGATATGCTGATGACGGTGGCGCCCAGCAACCTGATCACGCTTGGCGCGCTTGCCGTTGGCCTGCTGATCTGCTTCGCCTGCTTCTCACAGCCCACCTTTATCGTTTACCGCGTCATGCGCATGATGCTGCGCATCCTGCTTATGACGGTCAAGGGCATTTCCATGAGCCTGTTTTTGTTCGGTGCGGTCACGATGGCGGCCGAGTGGAAAAACATCGAAGGCTCGACTGCAAAGAAAATCCTTTATACCTTTACCTTCCCGTTTTTTATGCTTACTTATATTCCGATCTCGGTCGTTGCGCTGTTGCAAAAGGTCGAGTGGAAGCCGATTCGCCACGGCGTCACGGTTTCACGGGAAAAGAAACGGGAACGCATTTAACCAAAATAAACAAACATCCGGCAAAGACCAAACGGTCTTTGCCGGATATTTTTATGTTCGTTCACTTTGGATGGTGTGTGGCCGGCCTGTGGCGTACAGTTCCTTGCGGATGGCCGCGAACATGGTCTCCGCCATGTCGAGATAGCGGATGATCTCGCGGTCGTCGATCTCGAAAGGCAGATCGGTGGGGTAGCGGGTTTCAATATACAGATCGTTCAGCGCGGCGCTTTCATCCAGATACTCGGAAAAGGCATCGGGATCGAGCCGGATCGCCTGACGGCACAGATAAGTCAGGTTGTGCCCGTCGAAATGACGGCCGGTGCGAAACAGCAGGTAGCCCTTCAGGGCCTTTTCGATCGCCTGCTGGCAGTGGAATGCGATGTTGTAGTGGTCGCCGCCAAAGGTGTGCAGAATGCGGGCGCACTGCAGGTCGCAGAGCGCCTTGTCGAGCCACTTATAGTAGAAGTGGCTGTCTGATGCGCCTCTACGTCTGCTCATACAGCACCTGCCCTTTCCGTGCGATCCAAGCGGCGTAGCTCGTCTCTTCCTTCAGCAGCGCCGCCCACTCGTCCGCGGTGTAGACATGCAGCGTGAGCGGCACGTCCGCCGAAGCGGCCAGATGCAGCTTGCACCGCAGGGCGCGGGTATCGCCTTCGGGTATAATTACGCATAGACTGATCGATTTGAGCTTTTGCGTGGACATCGTGCGCTTTTCGCCCACGAGCAATACCTTGCTGGGGCGGCAGGTTTTCAAAATATCCGATAAGATCTGTGCCACGGCTTCCATACGTGTGTCAGCTCCTTCCGGCGGGCAGCGCGGAGAGCGTCGCCTGCGCTTCAAAATGCGTTTCGCCGCGGGCCGCGCCGCGCACATAGCGTGCGCCGTCCACCGTGCCGCAGTACAGCTCCACCTGCTCGCCAAACTGTGTTTCGGCGGTGTAGTTGACCTGTAGGGCGGAAACAAAGCCCGGCTGCTTTTGCAGGTCGAGCGCGTCGGAGATCAGGTCGACGACCTTGGCGTTGTTGACGTGATTGTTGATGTCAAGGTCGGAATAGCATACCGGGTGAACATGGTGCAGGCGCACGGTCTCGCAGCTCAGCTTGCCGAGCGGCTCAAACAGCTCGCCGCGCGCGGTGTGCAGGTAGCCGTCGGCCGCGGGGAAAACGGTGGGGCGCAGGATACGGTGGGTATCCGGATCCAGCGTGACCCACATGGACTGCGCTTCGCCGACCTGCTGCTCATCGGCATAGAACGCGAAGGAACGGTACCAGCTCGCGCCGCGGATTCCGGGGCACCACGTTTCACACCGGATGCGCTCATAGGGCAGGAAGGGGCGCGAGAGCGTCACGCGCATGCGGGAAAGCACCCAGAGTACGCGCAGCTCGGTGCGGCCCAGATGCAGTTCCTCCGCATGGACGGTCGCGGCGTCCTGCATGACGTCGAATACGAAGGACGGGCGGGCGATACCGCGGTTATCGATGTGGCTGAAATTGACTTCATATTCGCGGGAAAGAAGATCGGACAAGGGGATGCACCTCCTAAGCGCTTACTGAAACAGGGCCAAGATAAAACGGGAAAAGATCTCGGCAAGCGTATCGGCCTGTTTTTCGGGCTGGGTCAGGCCTTCATCCGTTTGCTTTGGTTCATAGAAGTCGGTCAGCAGCTGAGTGGCGCCCGGAGTGTTCACCAGCGAGGAATAGCTGAAAAACACCTCGCCCTGAATATCCTTGCCGTCGTCGATCAGCGCGAGCTGGCGGCCCAGCTCGTCCGTGCCGTACCATACGTCGCCGGGCTCGGCCTCCGCCATGCGGTAAGCGCCCATGCCGATGTAAAGCGCCACATCCGAGGTCTGCACGGCCTCCTGCCACCAATCGAGCAGCACGGAGAAATCCGCTGCTTCAAAGCCGATGGACCAGTAGATCTGCGGGCAAATATAGTCCACCGTGCCCTTTTGGATCCATTCAAGCGAATCGCAGTAGATCTCGCGGTAGGAGGAGCGGCCGTTGGTCTCGCTGCCGCGCGCGTTGTCGCGCTTGTTGTCCCAAATGCCCGCCGGGCTTACGCCGAAGGAACAGCCGGGATCGAGCTTGTGCAGCGATTTATCGAGCAGCGCGATCAGGGTGTTGACGTTGTCGCGCCGCCAATCGTCGATGTTGTCGAACCGTTCGCCATAGCGGGCGAAGGTAGAAGCGTCGTTGAATTCAGTGTCGGGGTAGAAATAGTCGTCCAGATGGATGCCGTCCACCTCGTACCGCTCCACGATCTCCATCGCGCCGTCCGCGACGAGCTCCTGCACGGAGGGCAGGCCGGGATCAAAATAATAATTGCCGTCGTGCTCCACAACCCATTCCGGATGCTGCTTCGCGGGGCTGGATTCAGGCAGAGCGTCCAGTTCGTCCTTGCCTTCCTTGGTGATGCGGTAAGGATTGAGCCATGCGTGCAGCTGCAAGCCGCGCGCGTGCGCGCCCGCCACCCAATAGGCGAGGGGATCGAAGCCGTCCGCCGGCGCTTCGCCGCAGGTGCCGCTGACATAGCGGCTCCAAGGGAACAACGCGGATTCATAAAGCGCGTCCGCCGATGGGCGGACCTGCAAAAAGACCGCGTTTAGGCCCATCGCGGCGACATTGTCCAGTATCGCGTCGGCTTCGCTTTTCAGCTCGTCCACCGTCAAGCCCTGCTTGGATGGATAATCGATATTATACACCGAGGAGACCCATACGCCGTGCAGCCCTTCCTCCGGTATGCGGGCGGCCGACGCGGCCGGGACGAGCAGGCACAGTAGCAACAATATGGGTAGGATACGTTTTTTCAGCATAGATATACTCCTTTGGCAGCGGCCGTGATTTCTATATTATTTTACCATTGCGACCGCTATAAAGCAAGGATGATTGACTTCGGAGCAAAAGCATCGTATGATGGACAGAGTAAAAAAGGATGTGAAAAACGCAATGCAGAAAAAAGTTTTGGCGCTGCACGATCTGTCCGGCTTTGGGCGTTCCTCGCTGGTGCCGATCATCGCGGTGCTGTCCGCGGCCGGGCATCAGTGCGTGCCGCTGCCGACGGCGGTGTTCTCCACTCATACCGCGATCCCGCATTGGGCCGTGACCGACCTGACGGACGCGATGGAGGGCACGATAAACCAATATGATGCGCTGGGGCTGCGGTTTGAAGCCGTTTACGCGGGCTTTTTAGCTTCCGCCGCGCAGATCGACCGCGTGCGCGAGGCCGCCGTGCGTCTGCGCGCGGAGGGCGGGCTGACAGTGATCGACCCTGTGATGGGTGATAACGGCGAAGTTTACGAGACCTACACGCCGGAGATGTGCACGCGCATGCGCGAGCTGTGCGCGATCGCGGATATCATTACGCCGAATACGACCGAAGCCGCCATTCTGCTGGGCCGCGATCCCGCGGGCAAGCCCCAAAGCGACGACGAGGCTTGGGAATGGATGCGCGCGCTGCAGCAGACCTACGGGGCCGAGATCGTGCTGACCGGTTTGGACTTTGAAACAGGCAAGGTGGGCACCGGCTGTTTGGGCCATGCGGGCGGGGGGCTGACGCTGCACCGCCGAATCGACCGGTATTATCCCGGCACCGGCGACCTGTTTGCCGCCACGATGCTGGGCGCGCTGATGAACGGCGTATCCCTTCCGAACGCCTGCACCCGCGCCGGTGAATTCGTAAAGGACTGCATTGCCTATACGGCCGAACAGGGCACTGATCCCATGCATGGCGTGCAGTTTGAAAAGCTGCTGGGACAGATCGTGAAGTAAGGCGCGTTGAAAAACGGGTTTCTGCCGCTTGCGGAGGTGATGGGTTGCAGCAAAGCAGATTGTTTGGGATGCTGTATTATTTATTGGAACAAGGGCATGCGACTGCGCCGGAATTGGCTGAGAAATTTGAAGTGTCCGTTCGCACCATTTATCGGGATGTGGATGCGCTCAGCGGCGCGGGCATTCCTGTTTATACCGAAACGGGGCGAAACGGCGGCATACAGCTGCTGGACGGCTACGTTTTGGATCGATCCCTTTTCTCGGATCAAGAGAAGCAAGCGTTACTTTCCGGTATTCAAAGCCTTGCAGCCGTACAATTTCCAGAAGTGGATGGTGTTTTAAAGAAGTTAGGCGCAATTTTTCAAATCAGGCTTTCGGATTGGATCGAAGTTGATTTTTCCCGTTGGGGCAGTATCGCGGAATATGAAAACCAATTATTTGTGCAGATCCGGCAAGCGGTTTTGGAAAGACGGAAGATCCGCTTTGTATATTACGATTCTACCGGGGCCAAGCGCGAGCGGGAAGCGTATCCACGAAAGCTTGTCTATAAGGACCGCGCGTGGTATTTATTCGCTTTTTGCCTGACCCGCCAAGCGGATCGACTGTTTCGGCTGACGCGTATCAAGGATTTCCGCTTAACGGAAACGTATTTTAACGAACTGCCGGAAGCAGCCCCCGAAGTTTATCCACAACCTCGGGATATGGGCGCTCTGATCGATCTGGAATTGCAATTTCCGTTAGAGGTCGGATACCGTCTATACGATACGCTGGAAGACAGCGCGATCATAGCGCGTGAAAATGGGTATACGGTAAAGCTGACATTGCCTGAAACCGAATGGCTATATGATTTTTTGATGTCCTTCGGCGAGCGGGTGACCATAATCCGCCCAGAGTCGGTAAAGCAGCGTATGATCGAAAAATATAAAGCCGCGCTGGCACGCTATCCATGAGCCGACCGGCAGTATACAAACAAAAGCCCCCTCGCGCCGCAGCGCGTATAAAAAAGGATTTTGGCGCTTGCGGCAAAATTCATAAAAACCGGGAGCATGTATCTCGGTTTTTATACAAACCGACTTCAAGTGTGCCTGTAAGGCGCGCGCAGAAGCCGGAATTCTCGATCGAAATGAGGCTTTGTTTCGATCGAAGGCTATCGGAAAACTAGTTTTCCGATAGCCTCAAAAGCCTGACACGCTGTGTCAGGCTTTTGTTTGTATACTGTAGAAGGTAATAAGAAAGCGGGTGTGTCATGATGAGCAAACGATCAAATCGCAATTTTCTTTTCTTGATCATTGGACAGGCGGTCTCTCTCTTTGGGACGGTATTGCTGCGATTTACCGTTTCGCTGCTGATTTTAGATTTGACTGGGTCCGCCGCGTTGTTCGGTATGATTACGGCGATCGGCTATTTACCTCCGGTGTTTCTGTCTCCGGTGGTTGGCTTTTTGGCAGATCGAAAAAACAAAAAGAATCTTATGGTTGGGCTGGACGGTATGTATGGTCTGCTGGCGGTCTGCTTAGCGCTTGCCATGCGTTTGCCGCATACGCTGGCCGGTATAACGGTCGCCATGGTCGCTCTGTCGATCCTATCCTCTTTTGAAACGCCGATCGTTCAATCCACAATTCCGCTACTGCAAGCGAAAGACAACCTTGTAAAAGCGAATGCCATAGTAAGCCAGATCAATATGTCCGCCCAATTAGCGGGGCCTTTATTGGCCGGTGTGTGTTATGGGATCGTCACAAGGAGCGATCTCATGGGCGTTCAAAGCATTTTTTTAGGCTGCGCAATATGCTTTTGTCTTGCCGCCTTTGTGGAGCTATGGATCGAGATACCAATCGTAAGCATACGGCGAAAAACATTGTCTATGCGGCTGCTCAGACAAGACTACCGGGAAGGGATTCGGTTTTTGACAAAGGAAAGGACGTACGTTTTGGGGGCGATCCTGCTAAACGCCGCCTTTGTTCTGCTGATTCAGCCGTTCATTACGACGGGGGCGCCTTTTATCATATCGGTCGTCTTGGAATTGAGCGCGGCGCTGAACGGATGCGCGCAGGCGTTCATGGGCGCCGCTGGCTTGATTGGCGGAATCATAGCGGGAAGCCTGTCAAGTCGCTTTCCGCTAAGCCAGACCTATCGGCTGTTCTGGATCATGGGGGCGGCGATCGCGCTTTTGGGCATGGCTTTTCTGCTGCGAGCCACCGCCTATGTGACATATATGATCTTGGTGCTGGCGGGCGTTGTCATTTTTGTGTTTGCAAGCATCGCGGGAATCTTGATCCTGTCGGCGATCCAGCAAAATGTCCCGGATCATATGCTGGGGCGTACCATGTCCTTTTATACTGCGGCGGTTAACGCGGCTTTCCCGACGGGCATTTGGCTCTATGGATACCTTTACGATAAACTGATCAACTATTTGTTTGCCGTCCTATTGGCTACCGCTGTTTTGATTTTTGCCGTAGGGAAAATGGGTAAACAAATCTATAAGCACCTCTAACGGTTGAATGGCATGAGATTTAGATAAAAGAAAAAACCAGTCCGAAGACTGGTTTTTTCTTTTATGGAGCGGCTGACGAGGCTCGAACTCGCTCACGATACCCCGTTAAAACTATGTTTTAACGGGGGCCCCACCTCCTGATAGAAATAAGGTGGAGGTAGCAAGTTCGGAAGCTGCCTTCGCATGAAAAAAACGCACTGTATATCACAGTGCGCTTTCGCTATGGAGCGGCTGACGAGGCTCGAACTCGCTACCTCCACCTTGGCAAGGTGGCGCTCTACCAGATGAGCTACAGCCGCATTTTCTATCGCGCCGTTCTCACCAGCGCGATATTTATTATAGCAAAGCCGTGGGGCGAAGTCAAGCTTTTTTGGCATATTTTTTATTTTGATTTTTTTCGCAGTAAAAAAGTGACGAGCAGGCAGATCGCGATGTACAGCGCAATGGGAAGCGCCGCGAATACAGCCAGACGACCCAGCGCCCACAACGGCTCGGGCAGGGCGCTCCAAAGATGTTCGGCCAGCCCGCTTGAGATAAAATGCGCCAAGATGCTGCTGCCGCCAAGCCAGATCAACGGCACGGGCGTGACAAGCCAAATGTTGACGCGCCAGAATTGCCGCAGGAACGCGCGCCCCGCCTGTTCGTCCTCTTGACGCAACATCAAACTAGAACCAAGAGGCAGTATGGCGAATAAAACGAGCAGCATAAGCCCGATCAGCCGCGGCCAATCGTTTGCGGCGAAATATTGCCCGAACAGCAGCATGCACAGCCCAAGCGCCGAGCCGCACCAGCCGATGCACAATAGCATGGGCGCAAAGCGTTTCTGCGCCGATGGAGCGCGCTGCTGTGCCGGGGCGGTTTCCGGCGCGAGATCGCGCAGCAGATAGTCGGTTGTCACCCCAAAGTAATTCGCCAGCGCGATTACCTTGTCCGTGTCCGGCGTCGCGTCGCCGAGCTCCCATTTGCTCACGGCTTGCCGGGACACGCCTAACGTTATGGCCAGTTCTTCCTGCGAAAGGCCGCGTTCGCGGCGCAGGCTTTGGATCTTTTCATTCAGTGGCATGTTTGGTTACCTCCTTGCCGAATACCTGTATTCTACCGGAAACAGCGGTAGCATTCCACCATTTCGGCATGGAAAATACGCAACCTGCGGTTGCAACTGCAAAAAACGGCGCGGTTTATAAAAACCGCGCCGTTTTGCTTAATATCCTAGCGCTTCGCCGATCAGGACGACTTCGCATTTTTTCATCGAGAGCGGCGGGGCCATGTGCACGACAAGCGCGGAGCAGATGCGGTCTGCGCTGCGGCAGTCGTGACATTTGCCGTCCACGGCGCAGGGCGTGCGGCGGCCGAGCCGTTTGGCGTTTAGCGGCGCCGCGACATTGCGCGCGCGGGCGACCGCGCTTTGCAGATCGGGGCAGAGCTTATTGACGCCGCATACGAAAATACAACGGTCGGAGCCGTACAGCGTGCCCGCCACGCGGTTGCACGCACCGTCGATATTGACAATCTCGCCGGTTTCGGCCAGTGCGTTGGCAGAGGAAAGATAGATGTCCGCCGCCTGCGTATGGTCGTCCGCGTCCAGCCAGTGCCAGTGCACCTCGGCTTTGTCCGCGAGCGCGTCCGCAAGGCCGAGAGCTTCCAGCGTTTTGGAGCCGCCGAAAGAAACCGTTTGCCCGGCGCAGGTCTCGCTCAGGTAGGGCAGGGCGTCCGCCGCGGTCGGGAAGTAGGTGAAGCCGAAGCCGCGGCGCGTAAAGGCGGCGCAGATCGCGTCGATATTCACAAGGCCGTTTTGAAACAGCGGCAGCAATTCCTCGGGAGCGTTCACGATGGCTTCCGCGCCCGCGTTTTTCAGTTCTTCCACCGAGCGGAATCCCCAGCCCACGCCGACCGCGGTCAATCCCGCGTTGTGCGCGGTCTGCATATCAACCGGACTGTCGCCGATATAAAGGGTCGTGGCAGGGTCGCCGCCAAGCTGACGCAGCAAATCAAGCGCGGAGGTCGGATCGGGCTTGCGGGGCACGCCCGGGCGTTCGCCCACGGTCACTTGACACAGGTCGCCGAAGAAAAAGCGGATGAGATTCTTTGCGGCAAGATCGTATTTGTTCGATAAAACGCCCACCGCAACGTCCTCGCGCTTCAAGGCGCGCAAAAGCGGTACGATACCGTCGTACGGCTGGGTACGGTTGGTGATGCGCTGCTCGTAAGCGGTGCGGAAATCGTCAAGGCAAGCGTCGACCAGCGTGTCGGAGGCGTTTTCAGGCAGGCTGAGCGAGATCAGGCGGCGAACGCCGTTGCCGACGCGCTCGCGTACCTGCTCCTCGCTGGCCAGCGGCAGCCCATGGCGGGCCAGCGCTACATTGACGCTGTCCGC
Source organism: Butyricicoccus faecihominis (assembly GCF_024462775.1). Taxonomy (GTDB): domain Bacteria; phylum Bacillota; class Clostridia; order Oscillospirales; family Butyricicoccaceae; genus Agathobaculum; species Agathobaculum faecihominis_A. The sequence continues at coordinate 13,860 of NZ_JANGCE010000048.1, read as the reverse complement.
CAGATCGCCGAGCGTATTCAGAAGCGTACCGTCCAGATCAAAAATGGCAGTGGTAATTTTCATATGTACCTATCCTTTTTGCGTGGGCTGCGTGTCAGCCTCGTTTGTATGTCCTTGTGATATCGCCAAGCAGCGCGGCGACTTCGGGGTTGAGCGCTTCGCGCCGGACGCGCCAGCGCCAGTTTTTGCCCCCAATCGTAGCGGGGGTGTTCATGCGCGCGTCCGCGCCAAGCGAAAGCAGATCCTGTAGGGTGGTCATTGAGATGTGCGCCGGCGAAGCCCAAACGCTCTTGATCGCGCTCCAGCCCATGGCCTCGCTGTGCGAGGTGCGCAGGTAGGCATAAGCAAATTGCTTTTCCCGCTCATTGCAAATATCCATGACCTGCTCGCATACGGTCTGTGAGTCGTGGGTCGAGGTGTAAACGATGGAGTTCGGCAAATAGTTATGGGGCAGGTGCTCGTTGTCCTCGTCGGGCGTCATGCCAAAGATCAGCACGCGCATGCCGGGGAAGCCGGTCTCGCGCAGCAGGGCGCGCACATCGTCCGTGATGATGCCAAGGTCCTCCGCGATGATCGGGATCTCGCCCAGCGCCTTTTCCATCGCGCGGAAGAACGCCATGCCCGGACCCTTGCGCCATACGCCGTTTACCGCGGTATCCTCACCGGTCGGCACTTCCCAGAAGCTCTCAAATCCACGGAAGTGATCGATCCGCACCACGTCGAACAGCGCCATATTGGTCTTCATGCGCCATATCCACCAAGCGTATCCCTCTTTTTTATGGGCGGTCCAGTCGTAGACCGGATTGCCCCAGAGTTGGCCGGTGGCGGAATAGTAATCGGGCGGCACGCCCGCGATCAGCTTGGGGCTGAGATCCTTTTGCAGCTTGAACAGCTTCGGGTGCGTCCACACATCGGACGAATCGGGCGAAACGTAGATCGGGATGTCGCCAATGATCTGAATACCCTTTTCATTCGCATAGGCGCGCAGCGCGGTCCACTGCTCGTAGAATACATATTGCAGAAAGATGCGGAAGTCGATCTCGCCACGCAGCTCCGCTTGCACGCGGGCAAGGGCCGCCGGCTCGCGGTCGCGCACGTCGGCCTCGGGCCAATCCCAAACGGCGGCGTTGTCGTATTTTTCCTCGCGCAGCGACATGAAAAGCGCGTAATCGGGCAGCCATTCGGCGTTCTCCGATACAAATTCGTCGATCTTCTTTTGAAGCGCCGCGTCCACGCGGGCATAAGCCTTACGGTAAAGCGGCCAGCGCGCTTCGATCACCTTTTCAAATTCGACCACGTCGGGCGAAGCGTTAAAATCCGCCGCGCGGATCTCGGCCTCGGTCAGCAGGCCGTCCTTTTGCAGCAGGTCGAGGTCGATCAGCAGCGGGTTGCCCGCGGCGGCGGAGTAACACTGGTACGGCGAATCGCCGAAGCCGGTGTGGCCGAGCGGCAGCACCTGCCAATAGGTCTGGCGCGCCTTCGCGAGAAAATCGACAAAGTCGTGGGCGGTTTGGCCCATTGTGCCGATGCCGTGCGGCGCGGGCAGCGAAGTGACGTGCGCAAGCACGCCGCTTGAACGGTTAAACATATACATGTCCCCCAAATCATAGTTATTAACATTATACACGGCAAAGCGGAAATTTGTCAATTTGGCTTGCCAATTCCGAACCGGCCCGATATAATGAAAAGGCGACAAATAAAGGATAAAACGGGGGCTTCGCGCAATGAGAATGCGAAAAAAGAAAAATTTGGACGTGCGCTTCGCGGCCTGTGCGCCGGTGATGGAGTTTGCGCCGCGCGAAATGCGGGGCAAGTGGCGCGCGCTGTTTGGAAACGATCACCCGCTGCATATCGAGATCGGCTGCGGCAAGGGACGTTTCGCCATCGGCATGGCGGAGCAGCACCCGGAGGTGAACTTTCTTGCCATCGAGCGGGAGGAGGGCGCGCTCATCATGGCGGCCGAGCGCGCGGCGCTGTCGCCGTTGCCCAATCTTCGCTTTTTTCCCTTTGACGCCGCCGAGCTGCGCGAGGTTTTTGCTCCCGGCGAGGTGGACCGTATCTATTTGAACTTTTCCGACCCATGGCCGCCCAACCGTCAGCGCAAGCGCCGCCTCACTTGGCGCGCGTTTTTGGAGGTGTACGGCGAAATTTTGAAGCAGCAGGGCGATCTGTGCTTCAAGACCGATAACCAGCGCTTTTTTGAATGGACGCTGCAGGAAGTCTGCCAGTTCGGCTGGCTGCTGCAAAATATCTCGCTCGATCTGCACCGTTCGGATTTTGAAGGCAACGTCATGACCGAGTATGAGGAGCGCTTTTCCAGCGAGGGCGCGCGCATCTACCGCCTTGAAGCGCGCCGCCGCCTGCCGGAATTTTTAAACAAGTAAGGAGTTTTGCGGTTATGCAGTTTACGCTTAAAAAATGGGACGAACGCTTTATCGACGATGTGGCGCGGTACGGCAATAACGCGAAGATCGCGGCAAATCTGCGCGACGTGTTTCCTTTTCCCTATACGCGGGAGGACGCGGTGGGGTATGTGCGCATGTGCGCGCAGAACGACGAGAGCCGGCAGTTGTGCCGCGCCATCGTGGCGGACGGGCGCGCGGTGGGCAGCGTCGGCGTGTTCTGCGGGTCGGACGTCTACCGCAAAAGCGCCGAGCTCGGCTATTGGCTGGCCGAGGAATACTGGGGCAAGGGCATCATGACGGAAGCGGCAAAACAGCTTTGCGCGGCGGCGTTTGCGGCGTTTGATATTGTCCGCATCGAGGCCGAGCCCTTCGCCTATAATCAAGGCTCGCGCCGGGTGCTGGAAAAGGCGGGCTTTACGCTCGAAGGCGTTAAACGGCAAAGCGTTTTTAAAAACGGCGCGATTCAGGATAGCTGTGTCTATGCGCTTTTGCGCATCTGAATCATTCTTGACATATGCCGGAAACGTGCTATAATAAGAAGCAGTTAACCGGCATATGCCGAAAATGAAAAAGAGGTGCGCATTTATGAAAATCGCGGTAACGTATGAGAACGGGCAGGTGTTCCAGCATTTTGGACACACCGCGCAATTTAAAATGTATGAAGCGGCGGATGGAAAAATTCTATCCGCCGAGGTAGTGGACACAAACGGCAGCGGACACGGCGCGCTCGCGGGCTTTCTGGCGGCGCGCGGCGTGGATACGCTGATTTGCGGCGGCATTGGCGGCGGCGCGCAGGCCGCGCTGGCCGAAGCGGGCATTCGCCTGTTCGGCGGCGTGAGCGGCGAAGCCGATCAGGTGGTCGCGGCGTTTCTATCGGGCGGTTTGCAGTATAACCCGGATGTAACATGCAACCACCACGAGCAGCACGGTGAAGGACACGATTGCGGCTCGCACGGACACGGCTGCGGCGGCCACTGTCACGGCTGATCCATGCCCAGACCGAAAAAATGCAGGCGTGTGTGCGGCCTTCCGGGCGTTAAGGAATTCGGCCCGCGCGGTATGGGCTGCGGCGGCGAAACGGTTCTGATGGGGCTGGATGAGTACGAGGCGATCCGCCTGATCGACCTGATGGGCTTGCAGCAGGAACAGGCCGCCGGACAAATGGGCGTGGCGCGCACAACCGCGCAGGCAATCTACAACGCCGCGCGTGTGAAGCTGGCCGACTGTGTGGTAAACGGCAAAACGCTCCGCATTGAGGGCGGCGACGTCGAGGTGTGCGATAGACGCGCGCACTGTCCGCGCGGCGGGAACTGCCCACGCAGAGCCTGTGGCAACGGCGAAAAGGAGGATTAAAGATCCTTCCCAAAACTGTCGAAAAACAACGTTTTTCGACAGTTTTTTTGTTGCGCACAAAGGCGGAACAGGTATATGGCATATTGGCTGATTAGGATCAATGCGTTCAGCGGATTGCCAGAAATCTCCCTTGGCCCATCGCGCGAGCCATGGTATACTAATCCACGAGTGAAAATAAAGGGGGCCGTATAGGATGACAAACCATGTTTCTGCTGAGAAGAATAAGCCTTTCCTGACCGGCTGGTGGGCCAATAAGCCGCTGCGGCATAAAATGCGCGTCGTTTTTCTCACCATTGCCGCCGCGTTTACCCTGTTTGTCGGCATGACGGTCGCGTTGTCGGAAAGTCAGCTGGCCACGGTCAGCGATCTGATGCAGGATTATCATCTGATCGGCCGCTTTATCAGCAGCTACCATCAGGAACGGACGCTGTTCCGCCCTGCGATCTATTCTTCGATTGCCTTTCAGGAATCCGAGCACGCATCCGCTCGTGAGCGCACGGATCGTATTTTAAACGAAATGCAGCGCGGCACGCTGATGCAGGACAAGACTCTGCGCATGTACACGCACGCTCTGACCGGCGCGGTTGAAAGCTATCGCGCGGAAGAGCGCACAGCGCTTGGCTTTTTAAGGGGCGGCGATATCCGCAATCAAACGTTCATCGATCAATATTACCAACTAGACGCGCGCGCGGAGTATATCAGTCAATACGCCGGGCTGTTGCTCGCCTCCAGCATTGAAACGGGCGAGGGGCGCTACGCGGCCGCGCGCGCCCGCAGTCGCAAGGTCTACGCGCTGCTGCTGGTCGCGATTGGTTTGTGCGGTCTAATCCTGTGTTTGACGCTGCGTTTGTTACAAAATACGGTTTTCCGCCCGGTCTTGGCGCTCAGCTGCAAGGCGGAGGAAATCACAGCGGGCAGCTTTGACACGCCCGACGTGCCGGTACGCGGGCGGGACGAGCTAAGCATGCTTACCGAAACGTTCAACATAATGAAACGGGAGCTGTCCCACACCTTTGATACATTAAGCGAAAACGCTCGCATGGAAAAAAACTTGCGGCGGCAGGAGGTCAAAAACGCCCAGATACAAAAGCTGCTGGAGCGCACGCGCTTTGCGCAGCTGCAAAGCCAGATGAACCCGCACTTTTTGTTTAACAGCCTCAATACGGCGTCGGCCCTTGCCACACTGGAAAACGCCGGCATGACGCGCTCGCTGATTGGCGAGTTGGCCGCCTATTTCCGTTATACGCTCGAAAGCGACGAGGATATCGTAACCCTATCGCGCGAACTGGATATTGTGGAGACCTACATGGAAATCCAGCAAAAACGGTTTGGGGGGCGGCTGCGCCTTGATCTGAAACGCGCGCCCGAATTTGAAACCATTTTGATCCCGAAATATATTTTGCAGCCGCTGGTGGAAAACAGCGTGGTGCACGGCCTTGCGCGCAAGCCCGAAGGCGGCGTGATTCGCATTCGGATCCGTGAACCGCGGGAGGGATGCATTGAGCTTTCGGTGATCGATAACGGCGCGGGAACATCGGCGCCCGCGCGCGCGGAGCGGCGCTCCATAGGGCTCGACAACATCCGCCGCCGCCTTCATCTGTTTGATCCCGGCAGCAGCGTTACCTTCTGGTGCAAAAAACAGGTGGGGGCGGTCACGCGCCTGTGTTTTCACCTATCCGTGACAGACACCGGAGAAAGGATACCGGAATGATCAAATTACTTCTTGCAGAGGATGAACCGCTTGCCCTGCTTGCCATGGAAAAGATGATACAGCAGATAGAACCGCGGATCGGCTTGATCCGAACGGCGGAAAACGGCAGCCGCGCGGTTGCGGAGGCAGAGACGCTAAAGCCGCAAATAGCGATTTTGGACATTGAAATGCCGGTTATGAGCGGGTTGGATGCGGCCGCGATCATTCGCCGCCAGCAGCCGGATTGCCATATCCTATTTCTAACGGCGTTTAGTAAATTTGAATACGCGGTCGGCGCGGTGCGCGTGGCGGCGGCCGATTATCTGGTAAAGCCCGTGCCGCGCAACGAACTGCGCGAGAAGCTGTCCGCCCTTTGCGATCAGCTGGAGCCGAAAGCACCCGGCGAATCGGATCCATCCCGTAGCCCCTTCTACCTGTGGGCGGAAACCTATATTGCCGCGCACTATCCGGAAAATATTTCGCTGGAGCAAGCGGCGGATGGTCTGGGGCAAAGCCCCTACTATTTTTCCCGTTTATTTAAGCAGGAATTCGGACGCAATTTTATCGATTACTTGACGGATTATCGCCTGTCCCGCGCGGAACGTTTGCTGCTGGAAACCGGCATGAGCGCCCGCGAGATCGGGGAGGCGGTCGGCTATCCCGATCCAACCTATTTTACCAAGGTGTTTAAACGCAACCGCGGTACGACGCCGACAAGCTTTCGTCAAAATCGCCAAAAATAGCGTTAATTATTTGACAATCATCGAAAAGGATACCACGTGTTCACAAAAAAGTCCGATTTTCTTCATACACTCCGTATACTATACTGGGAAACAGGAATAAGCAGCCGAAACGCTGCCGTACACAAGAAAAAGGAGAATGAAGAGAATGCAAAAGAGAAAAATTTTTGCGGGCCTGACATCCGCCGCGCTCATGGCGTCTCTGCTGACCGGCTGCGGGGGCAGCCCGTCCGCGCAGGATCCGAACGCCGGAAAAGCACCGGCCGCCGGTTCGGAGCAGAGCATGGTGCTTCGCCTTGCCAACAGCCATAATGAGGAGCACATCACCTCGCAGGCCTGTCAGAAGTTTGCGGACATGGTTAAGGAAAAGACCGATGGACGCATTGATATCCAGTGCTTCTTTGCCGGACAGCTGGGAGACGAGCGCTCCACCATCGAGCAGTGCCAGTTCGGCGGGCTGGATTTTACCCGCGTTTCCTCGGGCGCTTCGGCTGAATTCGCCCCGCTCATGAACGCCCTGCAAATGCCTTACGAATATACCGATGTGGACCATCTGTTCCGCGTGCTGGACGGCGAAATCGGCCAGCAGGTATTCGATACCTTTGAGGAGAATAACCTTGTCGGCGTGACCTATCTGCATCCGGGCTCCCGCAACTTCTTTAACGCCAAAAAGGAAATCCACACACCGGCCGATCTGGCGGGCATGAAAATCCGCGTATCCGAATCGGATTTGATGCTTTCGATGATGGAGCACCTCGGCGGCATCGGCACGCCGCTGCCGTTTAACGACACGTACTCCTCCATTCAGACCGGCGTTGTAGACGGCGCGGAAAACAACATGACCTCTTATGTGGAAATGTCCTTCTATGAGGTAGCGCCTTACTGGACCTATGACGGACACTCCTATATGCCCGATATGATCCTCGCGTCCAAACAGACGATGGACAAGCTATCCGCGGAGGATCAGGAAATTGTGAAGGCGTGCGCGAAAGAGGCTTCGCTGTGGCACCGGGAGGCTTGGGAAGAGTCAGAGGCCAAAAACGCCAAGGTCGCGGCGGAAAAGGGCTGCACGCTGACCACGCTGACCGAGGACGAGCTGAAGCAGTTTCAGGATGCGGTCGCTCCCATGTACGATTCCTTCTTAAACGATGAGCAGAAAGCCATTGTGGAAAGCGTGCAGGCGCTCGCCTGATACGAATTCGCAGAGGGACGGCGCGTGCGCCGTCCCTTTTTGATAGAAAGGAGTTGTTACAGCATGCAAGCTGTTAAAAAAGCGTTTCGGGCCGTTTTCAAGCTGCTGGAATGGTTCGCCATACTCTGCATGGTCGTTATGGTCGCGGTCGTATTTATCGAAGTCGTCAAACGCTATATTTTTAAGCAGGGGTTCAGCTGGTCGCAGGAGGTATCCACCACGATGATGGTTTGGTTCGCCTTTATCGGCATCGCCATTGGCGTATTGGAAAAAATCCATATGTCTATTGAGATGTTTACTGCGAAATTGCCGCGCCGTGTGGTGGCATGGATCGACTCGGTGGATTATTTGCTGATCGCGGCGTTTGGGGTGCTGATGATCGTATTTGGCGTACAGATCATGCAGGTCACGAAAAACGCGACGCTGCCCGCCACCAAGCTGCCTTCAGCTGTTCTTTATATTATTCTGCCCCTATCCGGCGCGCTGGTTTTGCTCAATGGGCTGATCGTTGCTTTTCGCCGCGATCAGGCTGTGCTGGAAAAAACGGAGGAACAAACCGATGCCTGATATGACCCTTGCCATTGCGATCCTTCTGGGATCCTTCGTCCTTTTGCTCGCACTGCGTATGCCGATCGCGTTTACGCTGGGCATATCTTCCGTCGTCACCGCGCTTTACTTAAATCTGCCCATCGCCACGCTGTTCCAGCGCATGGTGAACGGCGTGCAGTCGTTCAGCTTAATGGCCATTCCTTTTTTTATCCTTGCGGGTGAAATAATGGGGCAGGGCGGTATCTCGAACCGCCTGATCGCCTTTGCCAACGCGCTGGTCGGCCGGATGCGCGGCGGCCTCGCACAGGTCAATATAGTCGCCTCCATGTTCTTCGGCGGCATTTCGGGTTCCGCCGTGGCGGATACCTCCTCCATTGGCTCCATGCTGATCCCCATGATGAAAAAAACGGGGTATGACGATGACTTCTCGGTTGCCGTTACCGTCACCTCGGCCTGTCAAGGCGTGATGATTCCGCCTTCCCATAACATGATTTTATTTGCGCTCGCGGCGGGCGGCGGCGTGTCGATCGGTCAGCTTTTCATGGGCGGATTGATTCCGGGCATTCTGCTGGGTCTGGCCCTGATGCTGCTCACCGCTATTGCCGCGCGCCGCAGAGGGTATCCCAAGGGCGACAAAATGAGCGGCCGTGAAATTTTAAAAGCCACCAAGGACGCGGTTCTCGGCCTGCTTACCTGCGTGATCATCGTCGGCGGCGTGATCGGCGGTTGGTTCACCGCTACCGAATCGGCGGCGGTCGCGGTGGTGTACGCGTTTATTGTCACCTTCTTTATCTATCGGGAGATCCCGCTGCGCCGGTTTGGCGGTATTTTGCGTAAAAGCTTACGCACCATTGCCATGGTGATGAGCCTGATCGCCACGGCCTCTATGTTCGGCTGGCTGCTCGCCTATCTGCAAATCCCGGCCATGGTCACCAACGCTCTGCTGGGGCTGTCGGACAACCGCATCGTCATTCTGCTGCTCATCAACGTCATGTGCCTGCTGCTTGGCTGCATTATGGATATGGGCCCGCTCATCTTAATCCTGACCCCCATCTTGATGCCGGTCGCGACTCAGCTGGGCATGGAGCCCGTTCAGTTCGGCGCCATGCTGATTTTAAACCTCGCGATTGGCCTGTGCACGCCGCCGGTCGGCGCGGCGCTGTTCGTCGGCTGCTCAATCGGCGGTATCAAGATCGAAAAAGCCACGCGCGCCTGTCTGCCGTTTTACGGCATGATGGTGCTCGTTCTGCTGCTCATCACCTTTTGGTCGCCGCTCTCTATGTTTGTACCCAGTCTGATGCTCGGATAAGCAAAACGGCCCCGCTCCCACGGAAAAATGGGAGCGGGGCCGTTGTTTGTCATGCGGTCGGTCAGATTTTGGTATAGCCGCGCGGGGTGACGATCGCGTCGAGCGGGATGCCGGCGGCGCAGTCAGGGCAGTTTTTGCCGTGGGAGCAGTTGTGGTAATGCGGGAAATCCGCGCCGGAGAACAGGCTGACGACCGGCCTGCCGTTCAGCTCGGAGATGTTGGAGAACAGGGCGGAGAAGCCCGCCACGCGGCCGCCGTAGTATTCCACGCACTCGCGCGTTTGGGAAAGCGTTTGGCCGGTGGAGGCCGAGGTGACGAGCACGAGCACGTTCTTATGCTCAATCATCGGACGCAGGTTGTCCGCAAAAATAAATTGGCCGTTGACGTTGGAGTCCGGCTCGACAAGGAACAGGTCGCCGCCCGAGTTAAGACCGGCAAGGCTCTCGCGCGTCAGCTCGCGCGCGACAAACGCGCCGATATATTCCGTACCCTCTAAACAGAGGATGGTATCGATGCTGATGGCGGAAAAATGATAAGCGATACTGCGCGCCGCCTCGGTCGCCAAACTTTGGCTGTGTTTCAAAGCAGACATGTCGATATAATAGTTGATATGGGAATGGTTTGTCGCGAAATGGCCGGGGATCGCATCTGCATAAAGCTTGGAATTGACCCGGGAGACCACGCGGATGGGCTGCTGCATATGGAAACCACCTTTCTCTGTTGGGCTGATAAATCAGGCTTTACAGCTATTATACCGCATCGCGCGGTGGTTGACAATAAAAAACAAAAGCGCCGGAAACGAAGTTCCGACGCTTTCACGATAAAATTAGAGAGCAGCCTTAGCCTTTTCCGCCAGCGCGGCAAAAGCAGCCTTGTCGCCCACAGCCAGCTCGGCGAGCATCTTGCGGTTCAGATCGATGCCGGCCTTCTTCAGACCGTTCATGAAGCGGCTGTAGTTCATGTCGTTCATCTTGCACGCCGCGGAAATGCGGGTGATCCACAGGCGGCGGAAGTCGCGCTTCTTCTGCTTGCGGCCGATGTAAGCGTACTTCAGGCTCTTCATGACAGCCTGATTGGCTACCTTGTAGTGGGTGGATTTTGCGCCCCAGTAACCCTTGGCACGCTTTAAAATCTTCTTTCTTCTTTTGCGCGTCATCATAGCGCCCTTAACTCTTGCCATTTTGAATGCCTCCTATATGAAAGATGTTTTTTACTTATTTGTAGGGGATCAGGCGCTTAACCTGTGCGACGTTGGTCGCATCTGCGAATGCTTCCTTGCGCAGGTGGCGCAGGCGCTTGGACGTTTTGCCGTGTCCATTGAGCAGGTGGCGCTTGCCGACTTGGCCGCGCTTGATTTTACCGGACTTAGTAACAGTGAATCTCTTTTTTGCACCGCTGTGCGTTTTGATCTTAGGCATAGGTATTGCTCCTCTCTGAATTTGCGCGAAACGCGCTATTGTTTACTTTTCCTTGATGGGCGCCAAGAACATAAGCATCTGGCGGCCTTCTAGCTTGGGCAGCTTTTCCACCGTGCTGCATTCGCTGCACATTTCAGCAAAGCGACGGAGCAGATCCTGACCGAGCGACGCATGCGTTACCTGACGGCCGCGAAAACGGACCGCTACCTTGACCTTGTCGCCTTCCTTTAGGAACTTGCAGGCGTTTTTGACCTTGGTGTTCAGGTCGCCGATATCGGTGTTAGGGGTCAGGCGAATCTCTTTGATCTCCACGACACGCTGATTCTTGCGCGCTTCTTTGTCACGCTTGGCCTGTTCAAAACGGAACTTGCCGTAGTTCATGATCTTGCAGACGGGCGGCTTGGCCTGCGGGGCGATCTTGACCAAATCAAGACCTTTCTCAATAGCGAGGCCCTGCGCCTGCTGGATGGGCACGACGCCGAGCTGTTCGCCGTCGTCGCCGATCAGACGGACTTCCTTGTCGCGAATCTCATCGTTGATCTGATGTTCCATGCTGCTAATGGATAAGCACCTCCAAACAAAACGGGTTATGAATACAGAAAAAAGGACGGCCTCACGAAACCGGAGAACGCCCTGCACATAAACCAAAACGCCAAAATAAAGCGTTTTGCGATTATTGACCCGGTCGCTCAATGCTGCGGGTGAGGGCTGAAGCCTTCTTCTTTGTTACTAAGTAAATATACCAGATGTAAAACTTAATGTCAAGGCTTTTTTTATTACCCGTCTATTGGTATGATAATAAAGGCCCGCGGCATACTATGGCAGTGCCCGGCAAAGATTTTTAGCTTTACAAAATCCTTTGGATTTGCTATGCTTAACGTAGAGCAAGGGCGGCGCGCGATGTGCGGCGGCCCCTGTAAAAAAAGAAGGAGGTGCCGAACAATGAGTGAAGAGTTTGGCAACGATTTTGTAACTCTGACCGATGAGGACGGCAACGAGGTCGAATTTGAACACATCGACACCGTGGAATACAAGGGCGAAACCTATCTGGCGTTTATCCCCGCCGAGCTGGCGGTAGAAGAAGAGGCCGAGGTGGTCATTCTTCAGGTCGTCGAAGAGAACGGCGAGGAGATTCTCGCAACCGTGGAGGACGACGAGGTAGCCGACGCGGTGTTCCAGCTCGTCATCGAGCGCGCGGAAGCCGAAGAAGAGTAAGACGCGTATTTTTCCTGCCCTGTTCGACAGCGGCCCCTTTTTAACCCACATTTTTAGTACGGGATTTCGAAAAGTTCCGGTTTCAAGTGCAGGCCTCCCGTGTGCACGCGGACGTTGGAAGCGCAGCGATACCGGACAGAAAACCCACCTGCCTTCCGTGCAGGTTACTAATTGGGTCGCATCGGCAGGGCGGGGATTATATTTTTTGCTTTTCAGGCGCAAAGGCGGGCGGCCTGTGATCGCCCGTTGACATACAGCCAATCTGGCGCGTAAGCGTCAGGGCAGGGGGCCGTCCGGAAGGGGCGGTTTTTTTGTCCGTAAAATCTGTTTACAGAATTTTAACTTGCGTTCGACACGGTATATGGGTTATACTGAGTAGTAGAAAAAGAAAAGAGGAGGTGGTAAGCCCATGCGTATCATTCGCAAACCCCAGCATCCGGATACGCCTGACATCGACGATATGATCTTCGGCGACGAGCATCAGACGCAAAGCGAAAAGTAATTTCGGAGGGCTCCACGTATCGCAGCCATACTGCGGCGTGGTTTTTTTATAGCTACATGCTGGAAAAAAACGGAATACGATAGACCGCCGGTCGCACTTGTGCAGCCGGCGGTCTAAAATTTGAAACGATTAATTTCCGCGAGGAAAGGGGATTACATTTCGCCCTTTGCTTCGCGCGCGGCAAGCTCGGTCATGATCTTGGGATAGCGCTGATCGAGCTTATACAAAAGCAGTACGATCACGGCGACCGCCCACATCAGAGTAGGTCCCCAGACATAGATTTTCTGTATCATGAACACCGCGGATAAGGGCTGTATCACGGCAGCGCCGGTAGAGCTAATGTAACCGGCTTTATCCAACAGCGAAGTGATGACCGCGCTGGTGATACCGGTGCCAATCTTGAAGCCGAGGGAGCCGCCGCCGAAGATCAGCGCTTCCTGCCGGATGTGCGTTTTCCATTGACCGAATTCGATCACATCGCCCATCATGCCGAAAACAACGGCGGTCAGCGGCGCTTCGCCGAGTGCGCGGACGATGCTGGTGATGAGCGCCCAACTGAAGCTGAAGGGATCGAGCAGCAGCGCGGCGTGCGCTGCGACGGCGATGATCGCGCCGGCCAGCGATATGTTCCGCTTGCCGAAGCGCCGCAGCAAAAGCGGGCACAGCATTGCGCCGAGGACGAGCGTGCCGGCTTCGGCCAGATACAAAACGCTGTACATCCACGCATCATTATGAAAAATGTATTTACAGTAATACGGCAGCGAGGTGCCGACGATCGCGCCGTGCACACAGGTGACCGTCCAAAGAATGAGCACCGCCCAGAAATATTGGTTGGTCAGCAGCGCTTTCAGGTTTTTGCCAAGCGGCACCTTTTGCGCACGGGCGGCTTCAAACCGCACGGTCTCTTTGCAGCGGGCAAAGCAGACGATCAGCATCACCAGCGCGATCCCGGCCCACATGGCCATGGCCGTTCTGCTGCTGATCCACGATCTGCTGCTCAGCCGCGAGCGCAACGGCGGCGATCGTTCGCGCTTGTCGGCCAATATGCTGGCGCGCCGCATCCAGCATTATCTGGACGACCATTATAACGAGGCGCTGACCCTGCATTCGATCGGCAGCGCTTTGCACATTAGCGAATATTATTTGGCGCATGTATTTAAATCCGAAATGGGCATGCCGCCGATGCAATACGTCATAAAGCGCCGGATCGGCGAAGCGCAGACGCTTTTGATCGATACCAATCTGCCGGTCGCGGAGATATCCGAGCGTTTGGGATACGGCAACCCATGGAATTTCAGTACGGCGTTCAGCCGGTGCGTCGGCATGTCGCCGAGCCAGTACCGGCGGACGTTCCGCGTCATGTCCTATTCGCAGTTATAATTTAGAAAAAGGGCTGTAGAATAAATTTTCACAAATGAATAGAAAACTGTTACAAAGCGAAGAATGCTACCAATTTTGTCATTCTGAGAAGCGAAGCGACGAAGAAT
>NZ_JANGCE010000047.1 GCF_024462775.1 Butyricicoccus faecihominis | reverse complement strand
TTCGCTTCGCTCAGGATGACAAACTTATAAAAATTCCTTAACTAAATGACATTGATCGATTGAGCGTATGCTGTTTATGTGTTTTTTCGCCTTAGGCGAAAAAGGTTTTCTTGACTTTTCAACTAAAAATATGATATTATGATCAAGTTGGACAGCTAAGCGCGTAGAATTCCGAACGAATTCTACGCGCTATTTTTTTGTCCTCCGCAGTTTTTAGGCAGCTTTTCTCTGATAAAGACTCCAAATCATACATTCTGTATTAGGAGGAGAATCATGGAACAAACAAAACAAAATCGAATGCTGGGTGAGGAAAAAATATCGAAACTTCTGGTTAAATTTTCGATTCCCTGTATCCTCTCACTGCTCATCAGCGCGCTTTATAACATCGTTGACCAGATTTTTGTCGGAAACAGCGCGTTGGGATATCTCGGCAACGCGGCCACGGGTATAGTATTTCCTATCCTGATTATCGCGCAAGCCTTTGCGTGGTGTATTGGGGATGGCTGCGCCGCCTATCTCAGCATTTGTCAAGGGAAAAGAGATACACAAAATGCGCATCGCTGTATTGGAACCGGCATAACGGTCACGCTGATCCTCAGTATGATCATGCTGGCCCTCTGCGCGGTATGGAAAGAACCTCTGCTCCGGTTGTTCGGCGCGTCGGACCAGACGATCGGAATGGCAACGGAATACTTCACCATCGTGCTTTGCTTTTTTCCGGCTTTTATGCTGATGAACATGATGAACGCCGTCATTCGCGCGGATGGAAGTCCGGCGGTTTCCATGGCGTCCATGTCGCTAGGCGCGATTTTGAATATCATTCTTGACCCGGTCTTTATTTTCGGTCTGGACTGGGGGATCGCCGGTGCGGCATGGGCAACGGTGATCGGCCAGACGGTGTCGTTTCTCGTGAGCGTACTGTACTTTTTTAGAACCAAGAGCTTTCGCTTGACGAAGAAGAGCTTTGTGCCGCATTTCAAAATTTTTACCAACGCCTTGAAACTGGGTGCATCTTCTTTTATTACGCAGATGTCCATCGTCGTCATTTCCTTGGCCTGTAATATCATGCTTGCCAAATACGGCGCTCTGTCCATTTACGGGCAGGATATCCCGATCTCGGTCATCAGCATTGAAACCAAGGTGTTTACCATTGTCATCAACATCGTTGTCGGCATTGTCCTTGGCGGGCAGCCGATTTTAGGCTACAATTACGGCGCGAAAAAGTATGATCGCGTCAAGGAAACGTACCGCACGATTCTCATTGCAACGCTAGCGGTTGGCGCCGTGTCTACTTTGATTTTTGAAATCTGCCCGCAGGTTGTAATCCATATTTTCGGCTCCGGAAATGATGCGCTTTATCTGGATTACGCAACGCGCACGTTCCGCATTTTCCTGTCGCTCGTCATCTTTACCTGTGTGATCAAAATGTCCTCCATCTTCTTTCAGGCTGTGGGCAAACCTGTCATGGCGGTCATCGCGTCCCTGACCCGCGATATCGTCTGCTTTGTGCCGCTTGTGATTCTGATCCCCGCTTTTTTCGAGGGAAACCAACCCGGCAGCGGCATATATGCTATCCTATTTGCCGCGCCCGCCTCGGATATCGTTGGTATGATCGTTGCCGTGTGCTTGACGGTGCGCTATTTTAAAACAATGGAATCCCGCGAAGGCCGAGAGCCTGTCCCGGAAAGCACGGTGATCCGTCCATCGCAGAAAGGGGTCATTGTCACGATCGCCCGCGAGCATGGTTCCTGCGGCAAGAGAATCGCCCAACTGGTGGCGGACCGAATGGGCGTAGCCTGTTACTATAAGGAGATGACCGCGCTGGCCGCACAGCAAATCGGCTTAGACCGAAGCTTTGTATCGAATATCAATGAAAATGCGCCGGAACTTCTGCGCTCCCTGTACCTAAGTACGAACGTGGTTCAAAAAGCGATCATCGCGCAGGAACAGATCATCCGCAAGATTGCCGATAGCGGCTCGTGCGTGCTTGTGGGCCGCGCCGCGGACTACGTCTTAAGTGATTACCCCGATGTGGTTCGTATCTTCATCCACGCCCCCAAAGAATACCGCGTGAAAAAGGTGATGGAAATGTACGGCGACACGGAAGAAGCGGGGTGGAAAAGCATCGCACGTTCCGACGCGGCACGTGCTTCCTACTATAACAGTATTTCGGGCGGCGAATGGGGCGATCCTCACGGCTATCACCTCTGTATCGACAGCTCGTGCGGTGTGGAAGCTGCAGTCAGTACGATTTGTGATTATATCAAGCTGCGAAATTGATGCGACTTGGCCTTATTGCGTCAAGGCGTATTTGCTCACATCACCATACTGTTACAGATCGTGCAGGCTGGTTCACGGATTTTTAGAAAATCCCTATTTATGTGGGTTTGCGCGTTCTGCCTATGAAACGGTTTTCCACCTTATGAGGGGCAATCCGCTATACGGACATAAAAAAGACGCACATGTCGCGGCTTTTTATGGATTTTGCCGCAAGCGGCAAAATCCTATTTTATGCGCGCTGCGGCGCGAAGGGGTTCTTTGACAAGCTGGCCGGGCTGCTGCATTTTTGCAGCAGCCCGGCTTTTTTTACTCCACGGCGTAGTTTTCCACCGTGCCCTTCACGGTCGCGGTCTTTTGCGTACCGTCGCCGTCCGCATAGGTGAAGGTATAGCCTTCGCCCAGCAAATCGGTCACGTCGAGCGGCACGCGGTTCTGGATGCGGAGCACCAGCCGTCCATTCTGCGGCTCCAGCAGATAAGGCTCCTCCGAATCGTACGAGGCGGTAAAGTCTCCCGCCGTGCCGTCCAGCCAGCCGGGCACGGTCGCCGGGGGCACCTCGATGCTGGTGTGTTCGCCGTTCGCGCCGGTGACGATCACCGTTGCCGAACCGTCGCCATGCAGCGTCATCAGCGCGTCGGCGTTGACGCGCTGGCCCTCAATGGTCAGCGAACGGCCCTGCCAAATGTACCCCACGGCTGCCGCGCCCGCCGCGGCGACCATCAGCATTGCCGCAGCGCACAGCACGGCGGCGCGGCGTGTCACATGCTTAAGCACAGGGCGTCGCGCCGTTCCGGCCGCTCGCGTCAGCCGCGCGGTAAGCGCCAGCTTTTCCGCCTCGGTAAACCCGGCGCTCTGATCATATCCATTCATACAAAAGCTCCTTCCAGTCCGGTTTTCAACATGTCGCGCGCACGGTCGAGCCGTTTGCGCACGGCGGCGGGTGAAATGTGCAGAATGCAGGCGACCTCGTCCGCCGAATAGCCCGCCAAGTAATACAGGCGCACCGTGTCGCGGTAGCGCGGGGGCAGCTTTTCCACCTCGTCCCGCACTTCGGCGCGCGGCCCGCTCGCAGGCGCGGCAACGGTCTGCGCTTCCTCCAGCGGCGCGCGGCGGCTGTGGTGCGCAGCCCGCAGCAGGTTTTTGCAAGCGTTGCCCGCGGCGCGCAACACCCACGCCTTTTCATGCTCCGCGTCGTGGAAGGTGCTGCGGGCGGTGAGCAGCTTCAGGAACAGTTCCTGACAAATATCCTGCGCATCCTGCCGGGATAATCCGCGCGCCAGACACAGGCGCAGGATCCCGTCGGCATAGGTGCGGACAAAGCGTTCCGCGTCCGCTTCTCCGGTCCAATCATACATGCTCCCTCCTCCTTTCACCCTTAACACAAACGAGGACTGGTTTTTGTGACAACTTTATTTTACCGCAGAAAACATAAAAAAGGGCGCGTTGCAAAACAAAAGAAATTCCGTCTGTCATTCTGAACGAAGTGAAGAATCTCGCGCGAACGCGCGGAATGAACGTGGAAACCGCGCGTTCGCGCGAGATTCCTCGTCGTTTCTCTCCTCAGAATGACAAGAATTTGGAACATCTTTTTATTTTGCAACGCGCCTTTGTTATGTCACGCGAAATGCACAAAAAAACGGAGGGAAGATTGGCGGGAATCACGTATTTGAGGGGAATTGCATAAAACGGATTGACAAATGGAAAAGGTGGCGCTATGATTATTGCAACAACTAATTAAATAATTAATTAAAAGTAAAATCAAATATAGTTTGCAGCGGGGAGGACCGCTTTTGAGAGGAGGCGAAGGTACGCGCCCCGCAATAATAAGCATATCGTGCAACACGAAACAGCAAAGTGAGGTAAAGGAAAAATGGAACGCTATAATCCGTTTGACAATGTGATCACTGTTGTGGAAAACGCGGCGCAAAAACTCGGCTACGCACCGGCGGACTATGAAACGCTCAAGCACCCGGAGCGCGAGCTGCAGGTCTCCATCCCCGTGCGGATGGACGACGGCACCATCCGCGTATTTGAAGGCTACCGCGTGCAGCACTCGACCACGCGCGGCCCGGCCAAGGGCGGTATCCGCTTCCACCCCGCGGTGAATAAGGACGAAGTTAAGGCGCTTGCCGCGTGGATGACCTTCAAGTGCGCGGTCGTCAACATTCCGTACGGCGGCGCGAAGGGTGGCGTGGTGGTCGATCCGAGACAGCTTTCCAAATCCGAATTGCGGCATATGACCCGCCGCTTCACCGCGATGATCGCGCCCATCATCGGGCCGGATCAGGATATTCCCGCACCCGATGTCAATACCAACCCCGAGATCATGGGATGGATCATGGATACTTATTCGATGCTGAAAGGACACAGCATGCCCGGCGTCGTCACCGGCAAGCCGCTTGCCATTCACGGGATTCCGGGCCGTATGTCGGCCACCGGACGCGGCGTGATGTTCACCACCAAGAACATTTTAAAGAAAATGGACATTGCCTTTGAGGACGCGACCATTGCGATTCAAGGCTTCGGCAATGTGGGCGGCACGGCGGCGCGTCTGCTTTATAAAGAAGGCTTTAAAATCGTGGCGGTCAGCGACGTATCAGGCGGCCTGTACTGCAAGGACGGCCTGAACATCTATGAGCTGCTCGATTTTACCAAGAAAAATCCCGATAAGCTGTTTGCCGATTACGAGGCGGAGGGCGTTTCGCACATCACCAACGCCGAGGTGCTCGCGGCCGAATGCACGGTGCTGATCCCGGCGGCAATGGAAAACCAGATCAATGAGGACACCGCCGCCACCCTGCGCTGCAAGATCGTTGTCGAAGCGGCCAACGGCCCGACGAATCTCGAAGGGGATAAGATCTTGGCGGAGCGCGGCGTCACTGTCGTTCCCGATATCCTTTGCAACGCGGGCGGCGTGGTCGTATCCTATCTGGAATGGGTGCAAAACCAGCAGGCCATCTACTGGGAAGAGACCGAAACCAACACAAAGCTCAAGCACGTCATGGACCGCTCCTTCGGCGAGGTTTGCGAAATGGCGGAGGAAAGCAAGGTCACCCTGCGCGAGGCGGCGTATATGATCGCGATCCAGCGCGTGGTGGAGGCGAAAAAGATTCGCGGCGTATGGCCGTAAAATTTTTTCGCGAGTTTTGATTGAATTAATAAAAAGTAAAATGAAAATTGGGATATTTATGGAGGTAGACTCATGTACGTTCAACTTGGCGGCGGGACCGTTGAAAAGGAGCGTGAAGCGCTGACGGTCTTTGATCCGACAACCGGCGAAGCGATCGACACCGTGCCCGCGCTGACGAAAGCGGATATCGACCGCGCGGTGGAGACAGCGGCAGAGGGACAGCGCGAGTGGGCGGCCAAGCCGCAGACCGAGCGCAACCGTATCTTACGGCATTTCGCCGAGCTGCTGCTTAGCCGACGCGCCGAGCTGGGCGAGCTGCTATGCCGGGAAAACGGCAAGCGCATCGCCGAAGCGGAGGAGGAGTTCGACACCGTGGCGGCCTTGGTGGAGAGCTACTGCGACAAGGCGAGCCACCTATACGGCGTTTCTCTCCCGAACGGGACGGACGCGACCAACTGCCACGGCGATATGATCGTCACGCGGCACGAGCCGGTCGGCGTGGTCGCCTGTCTGCTGCCGTTTAATTTCCCGGTCGAGCTGTGCGGGCACAAGATCGCGCCCGCGCTCGCGGCGGGCAACGCGGTGATCATCAAGCCGCCTTCCGATTGCCCGCTCGCCATCATCCGGCTGGTGGACTGCCTGCACGAGGCGGGCGTGCCCGCGGGGGCGGCGCAGGTCGTCACCGGGCGCGGTTCGGTCATCGGCGATACGCTGGTGTCGCACCCCGGCATCGCGGCGATCACCATGACCGGCGGCACCGAGACCGGCGCGCACATTGCCGAGGTCGCGGCGAAAAACCTGACGCGCTGCTATTTCGAGCTGGGCGGGAACGACGCCTTTGTGGTCATGGACGACGCGGATATCGATTGGACGATCGGTCAGGCGCTGGAAGGCCGCGCCAATAACGCGGGGCAGGTGTGCTGCGCTTCCAAGCGCTTTATCGTGCACGAGAGCGTTGCCGGCGCGTTCACCGACAAGCTGATCCTAGCGCTGAAGGGGCTGAAAATCGGCGACCCCATGGACCGCTCGATGGATATTGGCGGCATGATCTCGGAAAAGGCGCGCGACGAGGTGGTGCGGCAGATTCGCCGCACGGTGGAGCAGGGCGCGAAGCTGGTCTACGGCGGCGAGCCGCAGGGCAAAAACTTTTTGATCCCCGCCGTGCTGACCAATGTGACCGGCGCAATGGATGTGGCCCGCGATATGGAGATCTTCGGCGCGGTGTTCCCGATCATGACGTTCCGCACGGCGGAAGAAGCGCTGGCGCTTGTGAACAACTGCCCCTACGGACTCAACAGCGCCGTGTTTTCACGGGACATGGCAAAAGCCATTTCCTTTGCCGAGCGCGTGCAGGCGGGCAGCGTCATCGTGAACGGCGGCAGCAACTACCGCACCGCGACCATGCCGTTCGGCGGTTATAAAAAGAGCGGCGTTGGGCGCGAGGGTTCGTCCCACACGCTGTTGGAGTTCACGCAGGAAAAGTCCTATGTGCTGCGCAACGTGCTGGGCAATCTCTGAAAAGCTGGAAAGGAAGAATTCGCAATGATGAAGATCGGTCTTAATACCAATACCTTCGCGGGCGAACCGCTCGCGGTGCTGCTGCCGATGGCAAAGGACTTCGGCATTACATATTTAGAGCTTTGGGGCTCCAACCTTGCGTCGAACGGCGCAGCGCCGGTAAACTTTTACGCGTTCTCTGATAAGG
Source organism: Butyricicoccus faecihominis (assembly GCF_024462775.1). Taxonomy (GTDB): domain Bacteria; phylum Bacillota; class Clostridia; order Oscillospirales; family Butyricicoccaceae; genus Agathobaculum; species Agathobaculum faecihominis_A. The sequence goes on along the minus strand of NZ_JANGCE010000047.1, from coordinate 17,506 downwards.
ACCTGCAAACGGCAAAGCGGCAGATTGCGGACGCGGGGCTTTTGGTCGGCTCGGTATCGTCCGGTCTGGGGCTGGATACTAAAATGACCAGCGATCCGGAAGCGTTTTCGAGAGAACTGGTCGCCACGGTCGAGGCGGCCGCGTTCTTCGGGGCAAAGGTCGTCAACCACTATTCGGATAAGATCCAGCCGGGCACGACGCCCGAATTGGGCCGCCTGCACCGCTATTTCGACGCGGCGCTAAAGCGCGCGGCGGAGCTGGGCATTACGCTGGCGCTGGAAAACGAAGCGGGCGACGCGAGCCGCACGCCGGAAAACATGCTGGCGATCATGCAGGCGTTCGATTCCCCGTTTTTCAAGACGAATTTTGACGCGACCAACTACTATCACGCCTCTTGCGAAGCGTTCCCCTACGCCTACGAGCTGCTGCGCGAGCACATCGCCTATGTACATATCAAAAACGGCCGGCTGTACCGGCCGGGCGACTTCTGTCCGGACACCAAATGGTTCGGCGGCGCGATGACGATGGAGCCGGGCACGATCTATTACTGCGAGGCCAAGGACGGCGTGGTCAACATCGACGGTCTGGTGCACCGTTTGGCGGCGGACGGCTATGACGGCCTGTGCACGCTCGAACCGCACACCACGCGCGAAAACGCGATCGCCGCCATTTATGGCGAAGTCAAGTATCTGCGCGCGACCGGACTGTTTGAATAACAAAAAGGAGAGTGGGCGGATGAATCCCGCAACCATTGAATACATCCGCAGCCTCAAGCCCGCGCCCCACGCGGATGGCCGCGCGCTGGTGCGGCAGGGGATCGAACTGGGAAACAGCTTTGAAGCGCCGTTGACCCGGTACGAGGGCTACAAAAACCACATGGAGTTTAAGAAGGCTTATCAGCGCGAGGGCAAGATTTACTGGACGCTGCTGATGGGGCTGGCCACCATGGAGGACGAGGTCGCCGCGGTCAAGAGAATAGATGAATTTCAAAAGCGCACGGGCTTCAAGCTCGGCTCGATGCTGCATATCCCGAGCGGCAACGTGGCCCTGCCGCGGGAATACCGCGAAAACGCGCCCAAGACGACCAGCTTTATGCTGGACGGACTGGACGACTGGATGGCGCTGCGGAACGCCGCACCCATCGATATCAGCCTGAACGATCACCATCTGGTCTGCCCGAACTCGATCGAGACCACGGTAAACGCGCTCAAGGCGGGCGCGGTGCGCGTCGGCTCGTTCGGCCAGTTCCTATGGGATTATCCCGGCTTCACCGATCACGTCAAGCGCTACTCCGATATGGTGACCTCGCTCGGCGTGATGGCCAGCAAGCGGGACGATATGTTCGCGGTCGAGACCTATCTGGACGACAGCTTTCCCGGCTATTTTATGGACTGCGCGTCCTACGTCGGCTACGCGCTGATCGAGCATTATATCTGCACCAGATTGTGCGGCGCGCGCTACGTCATTTCGTTCGGCGGCCTGCTGAGCGAGGGCCACACCCGCATCGCGGTGGCGCTGGCCCTGCACGAACTCATGGGCACCGAGGAACAGCCCGTGCTGACCTATATCAACGGTTCCACCAACATGCAGTGGGATCACGATATCGACGGTAACTACGGCTTCGCCGCGCAGGAAATGCTGCTGGAAATCTGCGCGGAAAAGAAGTTCCATATGTCGCTCGGCATCAACCCGGTTTCGATCACGGAAAAAATCGCCGTGCCCACCCTGCAGGAGCTGCTGAATATCTACGCCTGCGGCAAGCGCGTGGAGGAAAAGGCGGACGAATGGATGCCGCTGATCGACTGGACGCCCATCATTCATATGAAGGACGTGATGGTGCAAGAGGCAAAGCGCTATTTTCGAAACGCAATGACGGCTTTTGAAGAGGCCGGGATCGACACCGGCGATCCGCTTGAAATGCTGCTCATGCTCAAAAAATTCGCGCCGCAAAGGCTGGAAAGCGCGTTCCACTCCTCCACGGTGGACGGAAAGCAGAGCGAGGTGACGCCGTTCTATCCGACCGTGTTGGGCCGCCAGACCAATCAGATGCGCGACGAGATCGTGACCGAGCTAAAGGCGGAAGGCCTTGCAGGCAGTCTGACCGGCAAGCAGATTGTCGTCGCGTCCGGCGACGCGCACGCCTACGGCTTGATGCTGGTGGACGGCGTGCTGCGTGAGATGGGCGCGGAAACCGTGAACATCGGCGTGGACATGGACCCGGTCGACGTGCTGGACGCGGCGGACGAGGACGGCACGCCCTACCTTGGCGTCAGCTGCCACAACGGGCAAGCGCTCGATTACGGCAGGCAGCTCAAACAGCTCGCGGCCGAACGCGGCAGGGAATACGTGATCTTCATGGGCGGCAAGCTCAACACCATTCTGCCGGGCGACGCGGAGCCGACCGAGGTGGGCCCCCTGCTGTGCGACATGGGCATTCAAGCGGATAACGATTTAAAGACGACGGTCGCGCTGATCGCGCGGCATGGCCGGTGAGGAAAGGAGCGACAAAACCATGCTGGTATCCCCTAACGTAATCATGGCGGACGCGCGCATGCGCGGTTACGCCGTGCCCGCGTTCAATTATTACAATCTCGACGTGCTGTTCGCCGTGCTGGAAGCGGCGGAAACGGAAAACGCCCCCGTGATCGTGCAGCCTTACAGCGCGTACGTTCCCTTTTTGCATGACAAGGTGCTCGCCGCGGCAAGCCTCGAGGCGATCGCGCAAAGCAAGGTTTGCGCCTATCTGCATCTGGATCACGCGACCGAGTACGATCTGATCATGCGCTGTATCAAATGGGATTTTCATTCGGTCATGGTGGACGGTTCCGCCCTGCCGCTGGAGGAAAACATCGCGCTGACCAAAGCGGTCGTTCGGGTGGCAAAATCGGTCGGCGTGTACACGGAGGCCGAAATCGGCCGTATCTTCCGCGCCGGTGTGGACGACGACCGTCTGGACGACGGCGACGAGACCGCCCGCGTCGAGGACTGCGTCCGCCTGATCGAAGAGACCGGCGTTGATTCGCTGGCCCCCGCGGTCGGCACGGCGCACGGCGTTTATACCAAGCCGCCCAAGATCAACTTTGAGCGCATCGAGCAGCTGCGCGCCGCGGTAGACGTGCCGCTCGTACTGCACGGCGGATCGGGCACGCCGGATGAAATGATCCGGCGCGCGATCGAATGCGGCATTACGAAGATCAACGTCGGCACCGAGCTGAAATACGCTTGGTCCGCCGCAATGAAGGAAATGTTTAACAAGGGCGAAAAGGAGCCGCGCATCTGCTCGGCCTATGCCCGGGAAAAGGTCAAGGAAGTGGCCAAAGCCAAGCTGCGCCTGTTCGGCACGTCGGGCCATAATCCCTGCGTGGCCATGGCGCAGTGCAAGGGCGTCGTTCCGTCCGCCGGGCGAAATGACGACCACGAATTCATGGGGGAGTGAGCCGTATGACGAATACAGAAATGATGAAGGGCGCGAAGTTCAATAAGAACGGCGTCGGCGCGGCGCGCTGCCCGATCACGCAGGTGCCCAAACCGGCCGTCACCCGGCCGGACGAGGTGCTCATCCGCATCGAGGCGGTCAGCATTTGCGGCACCGACGTGCGCGCGCTGGCCGATCCGCCCGCGTTTGACTTTGTGGACGGCATCATCGTCGGTCATGAGGGCTGCGGCATCGTCGAGGCGGTCGGCAGCGACGTGTCCAACTGCAAGGTGGGCGACAAGGTGGTCGTTCACCCGAATATCTGGTGCGGCAAATGCCCTTCGTGCCGCACAGGGCATATCAATTTGTGCGAAAACTTCCGGCACATCGGCGACCGCATCGACGGCGCGATGGCCGAGTATCTCTGCATCGAGGAGCGCATGGTCTACGTCATCGACAGCAAGGTGCCCAGCCACATCGCGGCGCTGGCCGAGCCGCTCGCGTGCGTGCTGAACGGCACGACCACGCTGCCCGCGCATCCGGGCGACGAGGTCGTCGTGCTGGGCGGGGGCCCGATCGGGCTGATCTTCGCCATGCTGTACAAGGCCATGGGCGCGCACGTCACGGTTTCCGAGCCCGGCGAATACCGCCGCGCGCTGGCGCTCGCGCTCGGCGCGGACGAAGTGATTAACCCCAAGGAGACCGATCTGGAAGCCGCGCTTCGCGCTTACGCCCCGCAAGGGGCTGATCTGATCGTGGACGCGGTCGGCGTGATGCTGCCCACCGCCATCCAAATCGCCAAAAAGGGCGCGCGCATCGCGGTGTTCGGCGTCAACCAGACGGCCACGGTCAATATTCCGCAGTATCCGATCACGGAAAAGGAACTGACCATTCGCGGCACCTACATCACCAAGGGCACCTTCCCGCTGGCGGTCAAGATCATTGAAAGCGGCATTATCCCAATCGACAAGCTGGTCACTCACCGCCTGCCGCTCGAGCAGCTGCTGGACGGCATCGAGCTGATGGTCAAGGGCACGGCGGGCAAGGTCGTGATCGAGATTTAAGCAAAGAAAGGCGGCCCGGCAGATGAAATACCGTCTGACTTATGATTTTGGCTCGGGCAGCGTCAAGGCGGCGCTGACCGACGAGCAGTTCACGCTCATTGGCGTGGAAAACGAGCCGTACCCTACCTATTTCCCCCGGCTCGGCTGGGCAATGCAAAAGCCGGAGGAGCTTTGGCAGGCCATGTGCAAGGCGACGCGCCGCTTAATGGCGCGCACGGGCGCAGCGCCGAGCCGGATCGCGGGCATGGCGATGGCGCAGACCGCGACGACGATCATCTTTGTGGATGATCGCGGCAAGCCGCTTTCCGACTGCGTCATGTGGATGGATGGCCGCGCCGACAAGCAGGCGCGCGAAATCAACCGCAAGCTGGGCGAAAAGCGCTTCAGCGGCAAAAATGTGCTCGCCAAGCTTTTGTGGTTCCTGCAGCACGAGCCCGATCTGGTGGACGAGGCGCGCTATATGCTCGACGTATCCGCGTTCCTGTTTTACCGGCTGACCGGCGAGTGGGCGTATGAGTTCACCGGCTCGCGCGCGACGGGTCTGGTCGATCTGGACCGCCGCAGCTGGGACCCCGCCATGTTTGACCTGATCGGCTTTCCGCGACGGCTGGTGCCCGACCGCATCGTGGGTTCGACCGAGTGGGTGGGCGCGCTGACCGCGCAGGCGGCGCGCGAACTCGGTCTGGCGGCTGAAATTCCCGTGTTCGGCGGCTGTACCGACCACGCGACCGCCATGCTGGGCACCGGCTGCATCCGGCCCGGAGACGCGCACCTCTACATCGGCACCAGCGCGTGGCTGGCCGTGGGCACCTCGGCGTTCACGCGCGCGCCGGGGCGTATGCCCTCTCCGGTGGAGGGGCTGCGCTACCATTTTTACGATACCGATTCGGGCGGCAGCTGTATCGATTACCTGTTGCAGACCTATTATGGCAAGGAAACCGCGCAGGGCAAGGACGTGTTCGCCGAGATGGATCAGGAGATCCGTCAGGCCATGAAGGACGGCGACCGTGAAAACGTTCTTTTCCTGCCGTTTCTGGCCGGCGCTTCCGCGCCGATCTCCAATACCACGGTGCGCGCCTCGCTCCTCAATCTGTCGCGCGGGACGGAGCGCAGGCATATCGCCCGCGCGGTGATGGAGGGCGTGTGTTTCAACCTGCGGTGGATGCGCGACATCCACGCGGCGCAGCACGGGTGGGACCCCAACTTTCTGCGCGGCATCGGCGGCGGCATGTCGAGCGAGACCTTTGTGCAAATGCTGGCCGACGTGCTGGACACGCCGGTGACGCCGCTGCAAAATCCCCGCTTTGCGGGTAATTTGGGCTTACAGGCCTGTATCGAAACGGGCCTTGGCTCCAAAGAAGGCTTTGGCGTTTTAGACCGCGTGGTGCAATGCGGGCCCACGCTGATTCCCCGCCCCCGGCTGCAAAGCCGGTACGACCGGCTCTACGCCCTGTACCGCGAAAGCTACACGGCGCTGGAGGATATGTACAGAAAGTTAAACGCGGATAAAAAGTAGAAGGAGACGATCACGATGAAACTGGATTACCTTGACGGCTTTGATTACGAGGCCGTGCACGCCCGCGCCAAATATGTGCTGGAAAACACGAAGCGCCTGAAGCCCGCAGCGGAAAAGGAATGCCTCGATTGGTTTGAAAAAAACTGCGCCGCGTCGAAAAAGACGATCGACGAGGCGAAAAGCCTGATCCCGAGCGGCGTGCAGCATAATCTGGCGAACAACTATCCGTTCGCGCTCAACTGCGTCAAGGGCGAAGGCGCGTATCTGTACGATATCGACGGCAACCGCTATGTTGATTTCATCGGCGCGGGCGGCCCGTCTATTTTGGGCAACAACGATCCGGATGTGCGCGCGGCGATCGAGGACTGCCTGAGCAAGACCGGGTATTTGACCGGCCTGTACCACGAGAACGAATACAAGGTCGCGCAAAAGGTCAAAGAGTTTTTCCCTTCCGTGGATAAGTTCCGTATGCTCGGCTCGGGCACGGAGGCCTGCATGTTCGCCATCCGCGCGGCGCGCGCCTTCACCGGTAAGCTGAACATCGTCAAGCTGAAAGGCAACTTCCACGGCAATTCGGATCAGCTCATTTACGATATGCGGTACTGCGGTTCCATGAATTCCTTTGCGGTCGGCGTGCCGGATGAGAATTTCAAATATATCTCCGCCGTTATGGTCAACGACCTGAACGAACTTGAGCAGCGCTTTATCGATAACGAGAAAAAGGGCGGCACGGCTTGCTTTATCATGGAAGGCATGGGGCAGGATTCCGGCGTGCTGCCTACCACCCGGGAATACCACAAGGGCGTGCGCAAGCTGTGCGACAAGTACGGCGTGGTACTGATCTACGACGAGGTCGTCACCGGGTTCCGTCTGGCGCTGGGCGGCGCGCAGGAGTTTTTCGATACCCGCGCGGATATCACCATCTTCGGCAAGATCATCGGCGGCGGTCTGGCCGGCGCGGGCGGCATCGGCGGCAACGAGGACGTCATGAGCGTGCTGACGGCGGGCGTGTCTCACGTGGCCGGCAAGAAGATCGTCATCGGCGGCACCCTGTCGGCAAATCCGCTGACCTGCGCCGCGGCCTACGCAACGCTGTGCAAGTTGCAGCGCGAGGATATCCCGAACAAACTGAACGCGGCGGGCAAGACGTTCGCGCAGAAGCTGACCGATCTTGCCAACAAATATGATCTGCCCGCCATTATTTCGTCCACCGGCTCGGTGATGCAGATCGATGTGACCGGCATGAAGCACGTGGCGACCTTCCCGGAGTACACGCCCGAGCAGCAGGCGGAAAAGCGCAAGTTTGCCACCGCGCGCATGACCGATTTCGCAATGGCGCTCGCGGCGAACGGCGTGCTCACGGCGGGCGGAAACAAAACGTTTTTGAGCTACCCCACGCTGGAACTGCTCGATCAGGTGCTGCCCATTTACGAAAAGGTCTTTTCGATGTACGAGTAAAACCGTGCAGCCTTCTCTTAAACAGAACATATCTGCCTACATACTCATTTCTTCTCTCCTCAGGCTCCGGCCGGGCGGTCCCGGCCGGATGGCGGCCCCGCGCATGTTATTTCACCGTGGTTTAGGATCGCCGCGCAGGCGGGGGTCTTAAAGTATAAACCGATAGAAAAAAGGAGTGCGAAAGATGAAACTGAGAAAATGGATCGCGATCACAACGGTACTCGCAATGCTCGGCATGACAGGGTGTACGCCCGCGGCGGATAGCGCGGGCAAGGCGGCGACGCCGGACGAGAGCCCGGCGGATAGCGGCGCGTCCGCGGCGACGGCCTCGGAATTTGAAAGCTTAGAGCCTGTCAATATCGAGGATTTCATGGGTTCCCCGGTCATTTCCGATTACATCCCGGACGAATGCAATTTGAGCGGCACAAAGGAGGACGGCTCCAAATGGAAGCTCGCTTGGTGCTGCGCGGATGATTCCGATGAGTCCATGGCGTTTATGACTGGATTGATGCAGCAGGCGGCTGACGAATACGGGTTTGAGCTGGTGCGGTATGACGCGCAGAGCGACCCGCAGAAGCAGACCGACCATATCAACAACGCGATCACGCAGGGCTGCGATGCGATCATCGTAAACCCGGTGGACGCTTCGGCGCTGAGCATTCCCATGAAAAAGGCAAAGGACGCGGGACTTGTCGTCATCAACTCGCAGAACCGCATCGCGGATACGAGCGGGTATGACTGCTATGTCGGTCCGGACGATACCATGGCCGCCCAGCAGATGGCGTCCGTCCTGATGGAAATGCTGCCGGACGGCGGCAAGATCGTTATGATCGACGGCATGATGGGTTCGACCGCGCAGATCAACCGCACGGCGGGCTTCCGCGGCGTAATGCAGAATTATCCCCAATATGAGATCGTCGAGGAACAGTCGGCGCAGTGGTCTACCGCCGAAGCGATGAATATCATGGAGTCCTATTTATCCAAATATCCCGAGATCGACGCGGTGTTCAGCCATTTTGATCTGGCCACGCTGGCGGCGATCCAGTCTACCCAAAACGTCGGCCGCGAAGACGAGATCATGTTCTTCTCTGTGGACGGCACGCAAGGCGCTCTGGACGAGATCGCCAAGAACGGTTGCTTCAAGAGCACCTCGATGCAGGATTTCAAAGCCAATACCGCCATTCAGGTCATGGCCGCGCTCGCTTACCTCAACGGCGACGGCGACAAGGTGGCCAAGGAAACGGTGACCCCCAACGTGGTGATCACCGCCGATAACGCCGGTAAATTCGAGGCCGGCTGGGGCTGATCGGTTAAGGTATAGCAACTTAGATGGCAGCAAGCCTCTGTCGGGCGCGTCCTGACAGAGGCTGCCATCCAAATCAGGAGGTGCGGGAATGTGGACACTAACGTGATACTCTCAGTACAGAACGTGACCAAGCGGTTCACCAACGTCGTGGCGCTCGATCAGGTATCGTTTGATATTTATCAGGGACAGGTGCACGGGATCGTCGGTGAAAACGGCGCTGGCAAATCAACGCTGATGAAGATCCTTTCCGGCGTTTATAGCAAGGACGAAGGCAATATCTTTTTTGACGGACAGGAAATGCGCATTAAAAAACCAACGGAATCGCTCAGGCTGGGCCTGTCGATCATTTATCAGGAATTCAACTTGGTCAACCAGATGAACGTGGGCGAGAACATCTTTCTCGGCCGGTTTAAGGAGCTGGGCGGCCTGCGGCAGATACATAAAAAGGCAAGGGCGCTGTTGGACAGCATCGGCAGCAAAATCGGCACCTATACGCCGGTAGAGGATCTTTCGGTCTCGGAAAAGCAGATGGTGGAGATCTGCAAGGCGCTGTCCTATGATTCCAAGCTGATTATCATGGATGAACCCTCCACCACGCTGACCGCCGAGGAAATGGACCGTTTGACCGCTATCATCCACGATTTGCGCGGCAAGGGCATTACGATCATCTATATCAGCCACCGGCTGGATGAGATATTCGATCTGTGCAACCGCGTGACCGTCATGCGCGACGGCCATGTTATCAGCACCAAGCCGATCGAGCAGGTGACGCGCGGCGAAATGATCGCCGAGATGGTCGGCCGGTCGATCGAAAACGAATACCCGCCGCGCGCGCAAAATGTGGGCGAAACCATTCTGGAAGTAAAAAATATCAACACCAAGAAGCTGCATGACGTGAGCTTTACCGCAAAAAAAGGCGAGATCCTCGGCTTTGTCGGTCTGGTCGGCGCGGGCAGGACCGAGACCGTGCGCGCCGTATTCGGCGCGGACAAAAAGCATTCGGGCGAGGTTTGGCTGAACGGCAAAAAACTCGATATCAAAAACCCCATGGACGCCAAGCGCGAGGGCTTCGGCTTTGTGACCGAGGACCGCAAGCAGCAGGGGCTGCTGCTGAATTTCGATGTGGGCACGAATATCACCATGGCGTCGTTCGATCATTTTGTTAGAAACGGCGTGTTCGACAAGCAGAAGGAGCGCGAGATAATCGACCGGCAGATCAAGGCTCTCGCTGTCAAAACGCCGGGGCCGGAGGTTTACATCAGCACGCTTTCGGGCGGCAATCAGCAAAAATGCCTGATCGCGCGCTGGCTGGAAAACAACCCGAAGGTGCTGATCATGGATGAACCGACGCGCGGCATAGATGTTGGCGCTAAGTACGAAATTTATATGCTGATGAAGCAGATCGCGGAATCGGGCGGCACCATCATCATGATCTCGAGCGAACTGCCCGAGGTGCTGAACATGTCCAACCGCGTGATCGTCCTTTCGGATGGCCGCGTGGTCGGAGAGTTCGATCCGAACGCGGTATCGTCGGAGGATATTATGGCGGCCGCACTGGGGGAGGGGTGAAGAAATATGAATGCGATCCATTCGGCGCAGCCTGCCGCAAAAGCGCAAAAACGGCACGTAGTGAAAAAGCTTGTAAACGATTATTTGATCCTGATCGGTATTCTGATCCTTACTCTATACACCTGCATCGTGCAGCCGTCCTTCCTTGCGCCGGGCAACCTGCTCAGTCTGGTGCGGCAGTTCGTGCCGCTCGGCATGGTGGCGCTCGGCATGACGCTCGTCATTATCGGAGGATATATCGACCTGTCCGTCGCGGGTATTTTCTCCTTCATGGGCATCGTGTCCGCCCTGCTGCTCAACCGCATGGGCCCGGCATCCTTGATCGTGGTGCTTGCGATCGGCGGGTTGTGCGGTCTGGTCAACGCGCTGATCTTGATCAAGTGCGGCGCGCGGGATGATTCGGATGCACTGTTCATCACCTTTGGCATGCAGACCGTGTTCGGCGCGCTGGCGCTGATCGCCAATAGCGGCAACTATGTGGCGCTGAACGAGACGGCGTTTACGCAGTTTGTCGGTAACGGCGGCGTGCTGCACATTCCGTTTATGCTAATCATCTTCATCGTGGTCACGGCTATTCTGCAATTTATGATGAAGAAAATGCCGATCGGGCGCGGAATCCATCTGGCAGGCGGTAATCCGGTCGCGGCTGAGCTGTGCGGCATCCCGCTCAAGCGTATTATTATGATGATCTATATCATCACGGGCGTGCTCACCACTCTCGGCGCGTTTATTATGACCTGCCGCGTCGGTTCGGCCTTACCGATCGCGGGCCGCAATTATGAGGCGAACGCGATCCTGTCCGTCACCATCGGCGGCACGAGCCTGTCGGGCGGCAAGGGCAGCGTGCTCAATACGGTCTTGGGCGTCGCGCTGTTCACCATTATGGCCAACGCACTCAACATGCTGGGCGTTGGCCCAAACATGCAAAACGTCTGGAAGGGCGTTATTCTGGTCGCGGCGATCTGGCTTGACAGCCGCCGGACGGTTTAAGGAGGGGGACGGATATGGAAAAGACCCAAAAGGCTACGCAGCTTTGGAAAGTGCTGAAAAAACAAAAGGCCGCGCTGGCGATCCTCGCGTTTTTCATCATCATGCCCTTCTTCAGCCCCTACTTTCTGACCGGCACCAATATGTCGGCGCTGATGCTGCAAGTCACCATTCTGCTGATAATGGCATTCGGCGTAACGTTTTGCATCGTATCCGGCGAGTGCGACCTATCGCTCGGCACCAATATGTGCTTAGCTGGCATTTTGTCCATTCAGTTGCAGCAGTATTTACCGTTACCCGCGATCTTACTGGTGGTTCTGCTGGTGGGGCTGTCGGTCGGTGCGATCAATGCCTTTATCATCGTCGATCAGGGGGCGAACTCGTTTATTTGTACGCTCGGCATGATGATGGTGCTGCGCGGCGTTTCCTTGGTAGCGAGCAACGGCAAGCCGGTATCGGGCGCGAGTGAAGCGTATGTGCATTTTGGCAACGGCAAGTTCCTAGGCATCAACTTTATCACTTGGCTGGCCATCGCCATGTTTTTCGTGTGCTGGTGGGTGATGACGCATACACAGTTTGGCCGTAACTGCTTCGCGGTCGGCGGCGACAAGGGCGTTGCCTCCTATTCCGGCATTAATGTCAAACGGCATAAGCGCATGACTTTTTTGATCAGCGCGATGTGCGCGGCGCTCGCGGGCTTCTGTTTTTCGGCGGAGCTCAATTCCGGCTCGGCCACTTATGGTGAAAATACCGCGCTGCTGGTCAACTGCGGCGTCGTCGTAGGCGGCACGCCGTTTAACGGCGGATATGGCGGTATCGTCCAGTCGCTCATCGGCATTTTCTTGCTGGGCGTGCTGGAAAACGCAATGAGCCTGAAAAACGTATCGTCCTATTATCAGCAGCTCATCCGCGGCATCGTGATCGTGTTCGTTATCGCGATGGACTGTTACGCGCGCAAAAAGAAGCGCGAGGACGTGTAAGGCGGTTCGTTAGGAGGGATACGCGATGCGACTGGGCTATAACGAAGCCACCTGCATGGAAAATTCCAGCTTGGAGCAGGATCTCATCCTGTGCGAAAAATATGGGTACGACGATATCGAGCTGCGTATCGACATGCTGGAAGCATACCTGCAAACCCACACGGTGGAGGACCTGCAAGCATTTTTCAGCGCCAGCCATGTAAAGCCTTTTTCGATCAACGCGATCGACTATATCAATTTTACCTCCCCCGCGCAGTGGGAGGAGGTCCGGCGGCAGGCGCTTTTTAGCTGCCGCGTCGCGCGGCGGATCGGCTGCCGGTATTTGATCGTGTGCCCCAGCAAGGCGGATACCTATTTTACCAAGACCGAACAAGAGGTTTTTAACGATACGGTTTCCGTTCTTTGCAGGCTGAGCGATCTGGCCGGGCCCTATGGCGTATCCATCGCCTTTGAGCCGGTCGGCGACCGGCGCTGGTGCTGCAACTCGCTCCGTTTCGCGACCGAGATCGTAAACGCGGTCGATCGGGACAACGTCGGCCTGACGGTGGACTGCATCAACTTTTATATGCACGATAAGTGCGCGGATATGGCGTCCATTCGCAATATCCCGCGCGGCAAGCTGTTTATCTATCACATCAACGACTGCGAGGATCGGCCCTTCGGCGTGCTCGATCACTGTCACCGCATCATGCCGGGCAAGGGCTGTATCCCGGTGGCGGAGATCACGGAGGCGGTGCAAAGCGCCGGATACGACGGCCCGGCCTGCTTGGAGCTATTTCGTCCCGCGTACTGGGCCATGGAGGCCGACGCGGTGTTCCGGCTCGGCGCCTGCTGCACGCGGCCGTTCCTGCGGCAGGCGCGCGCACCGCAAAAACAAAAACCCAATTATTGATGGAGGTATTCATGATGCTGAACAAGGGAATCTCATTGAAGGATCAAGTCGCCGTTGTCACGGGCGGCGGCGCGGGCATTGGCCGCGCAATCTGTATGGCGCTCGGCGCGCACGGCGCCAAGGTGCTGGTCGCCGATATGGCGCTGCAAAACGCGGAGGAAACCGCGTCCATGATCTGCGCGGCGGGCGGTCAGGCGACGGCCGTGCAAGTAGACGTGACCAACGCGGCGGACGCGCAGGCCATGATCGACAAGGCGGTGCGGCTGTTTGGCCGTGTCGACCTGCTGTACAACAACGCCGGCATCTGCACGGTGAGCGAAATTGAAAAAATGCCCGAGGATTGGTGGGATAAGATCTTCGCCGTCAACTGCAAGGGCGTGTTCCTGTGCTCCAAGGCGGCCATCCCGCAAATGAAAAAGCAGGGCGGCGGCCGCATCATCAACACCGCTTCGCAGGCCGGCAAGGGCGCGATCCCCAAGCAGGTGCACTACTGCGCGACCAAGGCGGCGGTCATCGGCTATACGCGCGCGCTGGCCATGGAGCTGAAGGATACGGGCATTCGCGTCAACTGCTTCTGTCCGGGCTCGGTCATGAGCGACATGACGCTGCGAGAGGCGCAGGCCGTTTACGAGCTGGACGGCATCGAACCCGAACAGTCGCTCAAGGCTTGGCAGGCCGACATTCCGCTGGGCCGCTGGGTCACGCCCGAGGACGTGGCGGATATCGCGGTATTCCTCGCCTCCGACTATGCCGCGTACATGACCGGTCAGGCCGTTAATATTTCGGGCGGCCAAACGATGAATTAACGGTATGATCAAAACGGTTTGCCCCGCTTATCTGGGCTGTAAGAACGATTTTTACCAGACCGCGCCGTGCATCGCGGCGCAGGGCGGCTTTGCGGGCTATTATTCGTATGATATCGGCCCGGATACCGCGCGCGGCGCGGCAGAGACCCGGCGGTGCTTTACAGAATTTCACCTCACGCCCACCGGTTTCCGCCTGCCGATCCGGCTCAACGCGTGCGCCGCGTTGTTTGAAAAAGCCTACGCGGCGCTGCCGGGCGTTATCCGGCTGGCGTATGAGGCCGGGTATCCCGCCGCGCTCACTTGGATTATGCCGGGTTCGGACACGGTGCCGCCGTTCGATCACCGCGCGGTGTTGGTCAGCCGTTTGACACGGCTGGCCCGGCTGCTCGCGGAATATGATATGCGCTTAGCCGTGGAGCTGGTCGCGCCCTATACGCTGCAGCAGCAGTACCGGTATCCGATCCCGGCGACCCTTGGCTATCTGCTCTCGCTGCTCCGGCAAACCGGAATGGAAAACGTCGGCGCGGTGCTGGACGTTTTCCATTTTTACTGTGCCGGGCATCAGGCGGAGGACTACCGGCTGATCGAAAACGGCGCGCAGGTCGTCATGGTGCATGTGAGCGACGGCGTGCCGGGCAGGCAGCCGAACGAACAGCTTGATCAGGAGAGGCGGCTGCCCGGCGAGACCGGGGTGATCGACTGCGGGCCGCTGTTTACGCGTCTGCGCGCGCTCGGTTATGGCGGCTCGGTCGTGCCGGAGCCGATTGATCCGGCGCTCAATGGCCGGCCGTTTTCCGAGACCCTGCGCCACGCCGCGGAAGCGTTGGATCGCGTGTGGCCGGCGCGCGGATAACAGAAACCATTTTGAACCGCGGGAGGGCGGCGTCATGCTGATTTTAGGCATCGATACGGGCGGAACCTATACCGATGGGGTGATCGTCGAACGCGAGACCAAACGGGTGCTTTGCACAGCCAAGGCGCTGACCACGCAAAACGATTTGACCATCGGCATGGAAAACTGTATGCGCGCCTTGCCGTTTGATCGCTGGGAGGAGATTGGTCTCGTCAGCCTGTCCACCACGCTGGCGACCAACGCCATCGTGGAGGGGCGGGGTTGCCGCGTCGGTTTGGTCGTTATGGGCAAAATGCCGGCGGGACAGCTGCCGGCCGAGGTGTGCGTGACGCTGAACGCGCGGGTCGATATTCGCGGCGGCGTGCGCGAGCGGCTCGCGCAAGGCGAGCTGCACGAAGCGCTGCTGCGCCTGTGCGGCCGGTGCGACGCGGTGGCCGTGTCGGGCTATGCCAGCGTGCGTAATCCCGCGCACGAGCTGCAGGCGGCGCGGGCGGCGGACGCGCTTTTGGGTCTGCCCGTGGTTTGCGGGCACCAGCTGACGGGCGCGCTCGGTTTTTACGAGCGCACGGTCACGGCTGTGCTCAACGCCCGGCTGATTCCGATCATCCGCGACCTGATCGCCACGGTTTGCCGGGTCATGACGCGGTTCGGCATCGACGCGCCGGTCATGGTTGTGCGGGGCGACGGCAGCCTAATGCGGGCCGATTACGCGGGCGAGCGTCCGGTCGAGACCGTGCTTTCCGGCCCGGCGGCCAGCGTGATCGGCGCACGGTTCCTCAGCGGCAGGGAGGACTGCGTCGTGGTCGATATGGGCGGCACGACGACCGATATCGCCTGCCTGAAAAACGGGGTTTGCGCGCTATCGGACGAGGGCGCGCGGCTGGCGGGCTGGCGTACGCGCGTGCGCGCGCTGGAGATTTGCACCTATGGGCTGGGCGGCGACAGCGAGATCAAGATCGGGCGGGATGGACGGGCCGAGATCGGTCCGCGCCGCGTTTTGCCGCTTTGCCGGGCGCGGGACGGCGCGCAAGACGCGGGCCTAACACCGACCGATCTGCTTCACATCACCGGCGAATACCGCCGGTGGAACACCGCCCGCGCGATGCGGGGCGCGGCGGATGAAGCGGCGCGGTGCGCGCGGACGCCGGAGGCGCTTGTCGCATCGCTGCGCGCCGGGGTTGCCGAGCGGCTCGCGGCTTACTGCCGGGATGGCATGGCGGCGTTTGGCGCGCCCCACGCCGCCGTGCTGGTGGGCGTGGGCGCGCCGGCGCGTATTTGGCTTGCGGACGCGGCGAAACGGCTTGGCCTGCGCGCCGCGGTGCCGCCATACGCCGAGGTGGCCAACGCGGTGGGCGCGGCGGTAGGCGAGATACGGGAGACCGCGTGGACGCTGGTGCGGCCGAACAAGCTGGGCTCCTCCTACTTTGTATATACCGAGACCGAACGCCAGCGGGCGGATGATCTGGAACAGGCGGAGGAACGCGCCCTGCGAGCCGCGCGGGAAGCCGCCGCGCGGAAGGCGCGGCGGGCGGGCGCCGCTGTTTTTCAGATAACCGAAAGCCGCCAGCGCGTGGAGGATGAAACGGGGGAGCTGATCGAGCTGCGCTTACGGGCGACGGCTTGCGGCGATCCACAATAGAAAGAAGGCATGCACATGGAACAAACGGTCGACCTGCATCTGCATTCCAGCGTGAGCATGGACGGCGAGCTGCCGCCGGAGGAACTGATGCGGCGGTGCGCGGCGGCAGGGCTTGCCACGGTGGCGCTGACCGATCACAATTCGGTGCGCGGCGTGGCGCAGGCAAGGCTGGCGGCGCGGGTACACGGCATTCGGCTGATCAGCGGCGTCGAGCTCGACTGCGTTTGGGAAGGGAGCGCGCTGCGCCTGCTTGGCTACGGCGTGGACGAGACGCGCGTGGTTTTTGCCGATGTGGAGGAAAATATCCTGCGGCAGGAGCGCCACGCGAGCGGGCTGCGCATTGAGCTGATCCGCAAATGCGGCATCCAGATCGACGGCGCGTGGCTGTGCGGCCATGCGCGCGACGGCGTGATCACCGGTAAGCTGATCGCGGAGGCGGCGATGAACGACGCGGAGAACGTCAACAGTTCGCGGCTAAAGCCCTACCGGCCGGGCGGCTCGCGGAGCGACGACCCGTATTTAAACTTTTGTTTGGACTACTGCACGCCGGGCGGCCCCGCCTATGTGCCGATCCGCTACATGCAGGCGGCCGAAGCAATCCGGATGATTCACGCGTGCGGCGGCGTGGCGGTGCTCGCCCATCCGGGCGCGGGAAACGCGCTGCGCGTGGACGAGCTGCAGCGCCTAGCGGACATAGGGATGGACGGTGTGGAGGCGTACAGCAATTATCACACGCCGGAACAAACGGACTTTTACCGGGGGCAGGCTGAGGCGCGCGGCCTGCTCGTGACCTGCGGCAGCGATTTTCACGGCAAGGGGAAGCCGTATATCGGCCTCGGCGGCATCCGCTGCGATGATTCCGCCGCGTGTGTGGACGCGCTGCTGGCGCGTATGCAAAGGACTGCGAGCATGCTGCTCCCTGTAAAGGGCAAAGCAACCTAACGGCGAATGGCAAGACGGAAAAAGGGCGCGTTGCAAAATAAAAGAATGTTCCAAATCCTTGTCATTCTGAGGAGCGAAG
>NZ_JANGCE010000046.1 GCF_024462775.1 Butyricicoccus faecihominis | reverse complement strand
GCATTCTTCGCTTTGCAACAGTTTTCTATTCATTTGTGAGAACTTATTTTACAGCGCTTTTTGGTCTATTGCGGTTCTTTGGTATTATAGCGCGTGAACAGGGTGATGTACTCCTCTTGCAGCGCTTGATAGATATCCAGAATAGGCAGGCAGCGGTCCTGCGTCGCGCGCATGATCTCGTCGTAATGCAGGTTCATACAATCGACGATGTCGGGGTCGATCAGCCCGTCGCTTTTCATTTGAGTGATGATGCGGACGATGCGTTCCTTGCCGTAGGCTTCTTTGTAGCTGCGCGTACCGGCCAAGGCGCTCACGATGTCGGCCACGGCGACGATGCGCTCGCCGAGGGTCAGCTCGCCGCCTGTTAGGCCGCGGGGATAGCCTGCGCCGTTTAGCTTCTCATGGTGACGAAGGGCGATGCGCTGGATCGGCGGGGGAATGGAGCCGTCAAAGATCTCCTCCGTGATATCGACATGGGACCGCATCACGGACATGGCCTGCGGGCTGAGCTTGCCGGGGTATTCCAATATTTCGACCGGTACGCCGATCTTGCCCAGATCGTGCAGCAGCGCGCCGCAAACGATATCGCTGCGCGCGGCGGAGTCAAGCCCCATAAAGAAGGCCAGTTCGCTGGAGATGCTCGTGGTGGTCATCGCGTGGGTGACCGTGTGGCGGCTGCGAAAATCGATGCTAAAGATGATCATGGTCAAATATTCCCGGATATCCGCTTCGGAAAACGGCGTGCCGTACAGCATGCGCGCAAACACCGGATCGCTTTCCGCCTGTTCGGCGGAGACGGCGGTAAAGTCGTGTTCCAGCACCCGGTCGACGAGGGCGGGCGCAAAGCGTGTGCCGCGCTCCTTTTGGAGCAGCGAAACCAATTCCGCATACGGGCAATACTCGGCGTTCAGACATACGTCCACCCGGTCGGCGATCGAGAGCAGCTGCGCGATCTGCTTGTTTTGCTCGCTGACGTCGGCCGCGCCTTGCAGCATCCGCCACGGCGCATGATGAAACAGAATGGCCTGCGCGTATTCCCGCAGCGGGGAAAAGTATTTGACGAACAAATAGCCGTACACCGAATGCTCCCAAATGTTGTTGCTTTCAAATTTCAGCATGCGGTCGATCTCGGCGGTTTTGTAAGCGCCCACATCGTGCAGGATGGCAAGCGTGCAGACGTCGCGCTGCATCGCGGCGTCCCAGCCGGGCATGTCGCGCAGCAGGCGGGAGACGATATAGGCCACGCGGATGCCGTGATCCATTAGGCGCTTGTCCACGTGGTTGCAGGTGCGGCGCAGGATGCCGATAATGGCTTTGTTGTCGATAAAGCTGATGTTATATTGCAGCATAGGGTTATCCTCTTCCGCTGTTTTTCTCAGTGTAACACAAATAAAGATAAAAGAAAAGCGCGATCCGTACCTATTGGGAACGGTTCGCGCGCTTATTTGCATGGTGTGAGTGATGCTATAAGCCGGGTTCTGTATTCAATGATCATCTATCTGGGACGCGCGTTACCGCGCGCCTCAAGCCGTCAGTTGGGACGATCGGGCCGATCATAGCCCCGGTCGACGTTGCTGCGGATAGAGTTTACAGGCCCCCCGTGTTACCACGGGGCGCGGTGAGCTCTTACCTCGCCTTTCCACCCTTACCCCTTATAAAAGAGGCGGTATATCTCTGTTGCACTATTCCTAAGGTCACCCTCGGCGGACGTTATCCGTTATCCTTGCCCTGTGCAGCCCGGACTTTCCTCACAGCGTATGCTGCGCGACCATTTGCATCACTCACGCTCCTTAGTATACCGCAAAAAAAGGAAAGCGTCAAACCGTACTTGCAATATAATGCAAAATCGTGTACACTATAGGATATGTGAAAAGGGGCGAATGCACATAACATGACAGCTTTGGAACAATATTTTGGCGGCTTGCTGGATAAAACGGTCGGCGTGATCGGCGCCGGGGTCAGCAATATGCCGCTCATCAGTATGCTGCGCGCAGCCGGTATCAAGGTGACCGTGCACGACAAAAAAACGCCCGAGGATCTGGGCGATCAATACGCCACGCTGGCGACGCTGGGCGTGGATTTTGTGCTGGGGGAGCATTATCTGGACGCGCTGACGGAGGATGTGATCTTCCGCACGCCCGGCCTGCACCCGCGCTTTCTGGAAAAGGCGCGTGAAAACGGCAGCACCGTCACCAGCGAAATGGAGCTTTTCTTCGCGGTGTGCCCATGCCCGATCATCGGCATCACCGGGTCGGACGGCAAAACCACCACGACCACGCTGGTTTGCGAAATGCTGCGGCACGCGGGCAAAACCGTGCATCTGGGCGGCAATATTGGCCGGCCGCTGCTGCCGCGCGTCAATGAGATGGGGCCGGAGGATCTCGCCGTGGTCGAGCTTTCTTCCTTCCAGCTGATGCACATGAAGTACAGCCCGTCGGTCGCGGCGATCACCAACCTGACGCCGAACCACCTCGATTACCATAAGGATTTTGAGGAGTATGTCGAGGCAAAGACCGCGATCTATCGCAACCAAAAGCCGGGTGACCGGCTGATCCTTAATTTGGACGACAAGGTCACGCGTTCGCTGCACGCGTCCGGCAACCTTTTTTGCACCAGCAAGGAGAGTGAGCTGGCCAACGGCGTATATCTGAAAAACGACACCATCTATATCGCGGAAAACGGCGTGTCGCGCGAACTGATGGCGGCGGGCGATATCCGCATCCCCGGCGCGCACAACGTTTACAACATGATGATGGCCGCCGCGATCGTTCAGGGCTGGTGCACGGACGAGGATATCCGCGCCGTGGCCGCTACCTTCGGCGGGGTGGAGCACCGCATCGAGTTTGTACGGGAGAAGGATGGGGTCAAGTATTATAACGATTCTATCGCTTCCAGCCCGACGCGTACGATCGCGGGTCTCGCTTCGTTTCAGCAAAAGGTAATCCTCATCGCGGGCGGATATGATAAGAACATTCCGTACGACGTGCTGGGCGAGCCGATCTGCCGCCATGTGAAAACGCTGTTCGTCACCGGCGCGACCGGGCCCAAGATACGCGATTGCGTACGGAATGCCGAGGGCGAAAAGCCGCCGGTGATCGAAGTGGAAGATCTGGAGACCGCCGTGCGCGAGGCATCCGCCGTGGCGGAGCCGGGCGACGTGGTCATGATGAGCCCGGCAAGCGCCTCGTTTGACCGCTTCAAAAACTTTATGGAGCGCGGCAATCTGTTCAAGGCGCTGGTAAACGCACTGTAAAAGCATATATAAAAGGGCGCGTTGCAAAATAAAAGAATGTTTTATACCTTGTCATTCTGAGGAGCGAAGCGACGAAGAATCTCGCGCGAACACGCGAAACCAACGTATGATCCGCGCGTTCGCGCGGGATTCTTCACTTCGTTCAGAATGACACACGGAAATTCTTTTATTTTGCAACGCGCCCTTTGCGTTATGCGGCTTTGCGGAAATACGCCGCAAGCAGGCTGAGCGTGAATAGCAGCGTGACGCCTTCCATCACGGGAGAGACCGCCCACACGCCGGTCATACCAAACAGATAGGACAGGGTGAGCAGCACGGGAACGATAACGATCAGCCCGCGCATCAGCGAGAGCAGAAAGCCCCATACAGGCCTGCCGACCGCGCTGAAAAACGCCGCCGCGATGATATTGACGCCGCAGAACCAAAGCCCGCCGAAGTAAATGCGCAGGCCGGGCACGGCAAGCGCGGTAAGGGCGGCGGAGCCTTCGCTGTTAAAGGCGGCGGCAAGCGGCCCGGCGAACAGGAACACGACCGCGTAAAGCGCGGAGGCGATAAGAAGAGCCAGAACGGCCGCGCGCCGCACCAGCAAGCCGAGCGAAGCCTGCTCGCCGCGTCCGTAGCAGCCGGAGAGCAGCGGCTGCGTGCCCTGCGCGATGCCGGTGAAAATGGAGATGGCAACGATGGACAGGTTGGCGACGATGCCGTACGCCGCCACGCCCATATTGCCCGCCAGCCGCAGGATGACAAGGTTGAACAGCAGCAGCACAAAGCCGGTGGACAGCTCGCCCACCAGAGAGGAAAGGCCGGGTGCGCAGATCGCGCCGAACAGTCTGGGGCGAACCGGCGTTTTGCGGAAATGAAACCCGCGCGCCGGGGTTTTGAAATGGCGGGAAAGCACCAGCATGCTCAAAATGGGCGAAGCGCCGGTCGCGAGGGCCGCGCCGAAAATACCAAGTCCGCAGGGGAAAATAAACAGATAATCTAGTACAATGTTGGCGAAGCTGCCAAAGAGCATGCCGAACATTGCCAAGCCGGGCGCGCCGTCGTTGCGCACAAAGGCGACGCACACGTTGTTCAACACAAAAAATGGGCCGAAGCACAAAAGGGTTTGCAAGTAGGTGCGCGTCATAGCAAAGATCGCGTCATTCGCGCCGAGCAGGCGGGCGAGCGGGGCGGAAAAAAACGCGCCGAGGGCGAGAAATACCGCGCTGACAAGCAGTGCGAGCAAAACGGCGTGGGTGAAGGTGCGGTCTGCCGCCGCCCCATCGCCCTGCGCGCGGCAGACGGAGTAGCGCGTCGCGCCGCCCACACCGATCATCAGCCCGGTTCCGTGCATCACGCTGTAGGCTGGTATGGCGATGTTCAGCGCGGCCAGTCCGTTCGCGCCCGTGCCGCGGGCGATAAAAAACGTATCGGCCAGAATATAGCATGAAAGGCCGATCATGCCGAAGATGTTCAGGGTGACGTACCGGCCGAATTCCCGGTTCAGGTTTTGCGTTTGCATTTGGTGATTTCCTCCATTAAAAAGCGCCCGGCAAATCCGCACCTTCTATGGCCTGTCGGTGCGGGGCCGAACGCTGTTTTTCACGCTCTACCCGGCGGCAAAGCGCAGCGATGTTGATTTAGTTTTGGTGCTTGTCCGCCGTACCCGGCGCAAAGGAAGCAAAGCAGCTTTCCGCAAACTGGCGGAGCAGCTCGGCCACCTCTTCCGGACTTTCGGGGCAGTCGTCCCGCAGCCACTGCATCAAAACGGCGGCCGCGCCGGCGCTGACGAAGGAGTAGATCAGCAGGATCTGGTGCTCCTCGCGGGCGGGCATGGTTTGCCGCCAGCGGGAAACAAACGCTTCGCGCGACAGACGGGTAATCCGCTCGGCAAAGCGGGGATCGCCGTTTTCGCCCTGAATGGCAAGACAGAGCGTGCGGTTTTCGTACACCACGCGGATCATCGGCAGCATGCCGAGGGCGTGCTCGTTTTCGGGCGGGAACGCGCCCCTCATTTGAGCGAGCAGATCGTTTTCCATTTCGCCCAAAAGATCGTATACATCCTTATAATGCAGGTAGAAGGTGCTGCGGTTGATATCGGCGCAGGAGCACAGATCGGTCACTGTGATGCTTTTGATGGGCTTTTGCCGGATCAGCTCAAGCAGGGCGCCGCGCAGGGCGTTCCGGGTGAACTGCACGCGGCGGTTGGTACCGGACATGACGAAGGCCTCCCAAAACAAGATATCGGCATTATACTCCATGGGCGCGCTAAAGTCAACACGGTGTTGCATTGACGGTGCGATAAAGGGGATCGCTGTACGCAACACAGGCTGCCGAACCGCAAGTTCGGCAGCCTGTGTTGCTGTTGTTATGGAAGCGCTTATGACCAATCAGAGGTTTTGAGAATGGTTGGATCAAGTTTTCGGCGGATGAACTTGCCGTGACCCTTTGGCCCGACGAATGCTCCGTTTTCCGCTAGGATCACGCCTTTCTGAATGGTCATAACAGGCCACCCCTTGTATTGCAGCCCTTCATATACGGTATAATCGACCTTCATATGAAGCATGGCGTTTGTGATGGAGACCTCCTTGTCGGGATCGACAAGCACGATATCCGCGTCCGCGCCCGCTTCGATCAGGCCCTTGTCGGGATAGAAGCCGAAGATCTTAGCGGCGCCGTAGCTGTTGACGTATACCAGCTCTTCCCATGTCAGCTTTCCTTCGCTTACGCCGTTGATCAGGGTGGGGAGCCGCATCTCGATTCCGGGCACACCGTTGGTCACCTTGTTGAATTCCGGAATATAGTTCCCGTTTTCATCCCTTTTCAAATCCATGGCCTTTTCAAACCGGGGGAAGGAGGAATGATCGGTCGAGGTAACATGGATCGATCTGTTCTTGAGCGCTTTCCACAGCGCGTCGATATCCTCTTCCTTGCGCAAGGGCGGGCTTTGGATATACAGCAGCCCGTTTTCCGCGTCCCGGAGCTTGTCCTCGGTAAAGAGCAGATAATGCGGACAGGTCTCCGCATAGACGGGCAGGCCCTTTTTCTTTGCCGCCTGACAGATTTCCGCGCCTTCATGGGTGGACACGTGCGCGATAAAGACGGCTGCTCCGAGCTTTGTGGCAAACAGCGCCATGCGCTGAATCGCTTCCTGCTCCACAATGTTCGGCCGCGTCAGCGCTTGATAAATATAGTCGGTTTTGCCTTCGCTTAACGCCTGCGCGACCTTATAATCAATGATACCGGCGTTTTCCGAGTGTATGAATGCCAAGCCGCCCTGCTTCTTAATCTCTTCCATTAAGGCGTAAATATCGCCGTCCTTGGTGGTTGTCGTATACATCTTAAAGGATGGGGTGCCGAAGGCGACCATTTCCTTGATCGCGCCGAGCACTTCCGGAGCAGCCTTGTTCAAAACGATATGAAAGCTGAAATCGACGACCGCGCCGCGTTCCTCGGCCATGGAAATGCGCTTTTGCGCCAGCTCCATCGGCGTATGACCTTCGGACGGCTTGACGAAATCGATAAAAGTAGTGGTGCCGCCGATCGCGGCCGCCACCGAGGCGGTATAATAATCATCCCCGCCAAAGCGTCCCATATAAGGGGATTCGATGTGCACGTGGGTATCGATACCGCCGGGAATGACCATTTTACCGGTGGCGTCCACGACGCGGCCGGCCTGAAAACCGCTCGCGTCGCCAACCGCGACGATTTTACCCTTGTCCACCATCACGTCCGTCTGTTTACGCCCGTAAGGAGATACGACCGTTCCTCCCTTGATGATCAGATCCATGAAAGCTTACACTCCTTTTCCTTTACGCTGGCGCGTTCCGCAACTTGAACAAAAGCTTTTCCACATGTACCGGCGTGTCGCCGTAGCGACGCTGCGGCAGGTGGCCGTCGTTCGGCTCCAAAAGGGCGAATACGCCGGGATATAGAATGATACGGCCGTCCACCTGATGGGGATAGAGGCAGAGGTCCGCCTCTTCGTCATAGCCGGGGTATGCGTTCTGGTCGTTGACAAAGTCGATGTAGCAGGTCTCGATCCCGCCGAGGACGATCTGAAGATCGGTGTATTTGGTGTGGAGCTCAAAGCCCTTTTCATCGATGGGCTTGGATTCAAAGGATTGTTTGAATAGGCGGCAATTTTCGCCGTCGACGTCGTATCTGCCGGCCGGCAGAGCCAAAAGCTCTTCGGAAGAATGCTCCTTCAAATATTTTATAACGGTGCAAATATTTTCGTTGAGAAAGGAATACCGTGCGAGACGATCCAAATTATCATATACCATGGTTGACCTCCTATCAATCGGCGGAGCAGTGCGGCTCGCCGTCCTGTTCCTTGTTTTTAATCCGTTCCTATCGCGTGCGGCGACGCGTTCCGGTGCTTTCGCTCACCGACCTCCTAATCATATAAATGACAGGATACCCAATGATCGGAACCCATGTTTTTGAGCGCGGGGTTGCAGGCCGTGCATTTTTCCGTCGCTTTCGGACAACGCGGAGCAAAGCGGCAGCCCGGGCTTGGGTTGATCGGCGAGGACAGCTCGCCCTTGATGGTCTCGGCTTCCTTGCCCTTGTACTTGATATCGGGCAGAGGGATGGCGCTGAGCAGCGCCTTGGTATAGGGATGCAGAGGGTGCGCGAAAATATCGTTGCCGTTGGCCTTTTCTACGATCTGTCCAAGGTACATCACCACGATATCGTCTGAAATATGCTTGACCACGGAAAGGTCGTGCGTGATGAACATGTAGGTAAGGCCCAGAGAATCCTTGAGATCCATCATCAGATTCAGTACCTGCGCCTGTATGGACACGTCCAGTGCGCTGACCGGCTCGTCGC
This sequence comes from Butyricicoccus faecihominis, assembly GCF_024462775.1. Lineage (GTDB taxonomy): Bacteria > Bacillota > Clostridia > Oscillospirales > Butyricicoccaceae > Agathobaculum > Agathobaculum faecihominis_A. Next base: position 17,736 of record NZ_JANGCE010000046.1, on the reverse strand, counting down.
ATACGATGAAGCTGGGATTCAAGGCTAACGCTCTGGCGATGCCGATGCGCTGTCTCCGCCCGCCGTCCAGCTCGTGGGGATAGGCGTTTTCGTAGCGCGCCGCAAGACCGACCACCTCCATGAGCTCCTTGACCCTGCCGTACACTTCGCTTTGCGTCTTGTAGACCTTGTGGATCTTTAGCGGTTCCTCAATCGTGTCAAAAACGGTGTAGCGCGGATTGAGCGAGGAAAAAGGGTCCTGAAAGATGATCTGCATTTTTGTTCTGAGGCGCTTCATTTGCTCGCCGCTGTATTGCAGGATGTTTTGGCCCTCAAAGATCACTTCGCCGTCGGTATGGGGAAGCAACCGGAGTATGGTGCGCCCTAAGGTGGACTTGCCGCAGCCGCTTTCGCCCACGACGCCCAGCGTTTTACCTTTTTCCAAAGAAAAGCTCACGTCGTCCACGGCATGGAGCATGCCGTTCGGCACGCTGAAATACTTCTTTAAATGCTTGCATTCTAATAAGACTTCGCCCATTTCACACACCTCCGTTTGCGGCCGCGTCTTCGATCAGGCGGCATTTTATTTGATGCGTGCCCCGAACGTGGACAGGGACCTCGCCGTCCTTGCATTGCTCGGTGCATTTCGGACAGCGCGTGTGAAACTTGCAGCCCTTTGGCAGATCGGTCGGATCGGGCATCAGGCCCGGGATGGGGCTTAATCGGTCTCTTTGATCTTCGATGTTCGGTATTGAGCCGAATAGGCCGATGGTATAGGGGTGGTGTTCTCTTTCTTTGTCGAAAATATCCTCTAAAGTGCCCTGCTCAATGATCTCGCCCGCGTACATGATCGATACGGCATCGCAGAAGTTCGCAACAATGCCCAGATCGTGGGTGATCAGCAAAACGGCGGTGTTCAGCTCCTTGCGCAGATTGTTCATCATTTTAAGCACTTGCGCTTGAATCGTCACATCGAGCGCCGTGGTCGGTTCATCGGCGATGAGCAGCTCGGGATTGCAGGCGATGGCGATCGCGATCATGACCCGCTGCTTCATGCCGCCGGAAAACTGGTGCGGATATTCCGTTTTTCTGCGAGCGGGTATGCCGACCAAACCGAGCATCTGCTCTACCTTTTCTTCGACCTCGTGCTTGCTCATGTGTGGATTGTGCAATGCGATCACTTCGCCGATTTGCTTGCCCACGGGTATCACCGGGTTCAGGCTCGTCATGGGGTCCTGAAAGATCATGGAAATGCGTTTGCCGCGAATATCGTGCAGCGCTTTTTCCTTTAGCTGTAATAGATCTATATCGCCCAGCATAATTTTGCCGCGCTTAATTTTTCCGGTGTACTTGGGCAGCAAACGGAGGATGGCCATGGCCGTTGTGGTTTTTCCCGCGCCGGTCTCACCCACCAGCGCCATTGTCTCGCCTTTGTGAATGGTAAGATCGATCCCGTTGATCGCGTGCACGATCTCGCCGTCGGTCACGTACTGAATTTCCAGATCCGTTATTTCTAAAAGCTTTTCCTTCATATCTGTTCCTCCTATGCTTTTCCTTTCAGCCTCGGATCCAAAGCATCCCGCAGGCAATCTCCGAAGGTGTTAATGGCTGATGCAACAAGCATAAGGCAAAGGCCGGGAATAATGACGATATGCGGGTAGAACTCCATGAAGGAAAGCCCTTCCTTCAGCATAAAACCCCATTCCGGCGTCGGCACCTGCGCGCCGAGGCCGACGAAGCTGAGCGTTGCGCCCATGAGCAGATTGAAGGATACGTTCATCGCGCCCTGTATCAAGATAATGCTGATGACATTGGGCATCACGTATTTGGAAATAAGCCAAAGGTGACCGGCGCCCAGCGCCTTGCCGGCTTCCAGATATTCCGTATTGACAACGGACAGGGCGGAGGAACGCACCACGCGCACAAAGTTTGGTATCTGCCCGACCGCGAGCGCGATCACGACCTGTATCAAACCGCCGCCGAGACCGGCAACGATTGCCAAAGCCAGCAATAACGTGGGGATGGTGCTCATGACATCGACGATACGCATGATGATATCATCGATCCGGCCGCCGAAATAGGCGGAGGTGGTCCCGACCAAGCTGCCGATCACAATGCCGATCAAAGTAGCGCCAAACCCGTAAAGAACGGCGATGCGCGTGCCGTGGACGATTCGGGCAAAGATATCTCTGCCGTAGTTGTCTGTTCCGAACCAGTGCGCCGCGCTGATCGGCTGCAGCCGCTCCGCGGGTACCTGCATGACGACCTGCGTCTGGTAATCCGCGATAAAGTCCGCGAAAATCGCCACAAGAAAGAAAAAAATCAGAAACCCTAAGGCCACCATGGCGCGGGGGTTTTTCCGCAATCTGCGCCAACCCTCGTGAAAGGTGCTGTTCTTTTTTGTTTTTTTAGGATGTGCCACGGTGTAAACCCTCCTTTACTTTGCCTTTTTTGCATGTTTACCAAAGCCCTTTTGGTTTTTCATATAGGCTGCCTTGATTCGAGGATCAAGATAGGCGTATAACACATCCATGATCAGCGTGATCACCAGAAATACCGTGGCGAGAAAAACGATACAGCCCAAGATCATGGGGATATCCTTTTTCTTGATCGATTCCAGCACCAGCAGTCCCACGCCCGGCAGGGCGAAAACGCTCTCCACGACGACGGCCGATGACATCAGTCCGGCAATGTACAGCCCGGTGATCGTAACCAGCGGCAAAAGGGCGTTGCGCAGCGAGTGGTTCAGGATAACCGTTCGCTCCGCGTTGCCCTTGGAGCGCGCGGTCGTTACATAATCCTGACGGATCGTATCCAGCATGGAGGAACGCGTATATCTTAAATAATGGCCTATGTATGGCAGCGAGACCGTAATGATCGGCAAAATAAAGCTTTTCAGCCCATCGTTGGTCCCCATGACCGGGAACCATCGCAGTTTCATGGCAAATTGCAGCATCAGCAATAGGGCGAGCCAAAAGGTCGGCATAGCTGCGAAGAACATGGCGACCGTGGTCGCAACGTTATCGATCCAGCTGTATTGTTTGACGGCGCATAGGATGCCCAGCGGCACACCGATCGCGATGGCCAAAAGGATCCCGCCGAAGGTTAACTTTAGGGTCGTCGGCACGCGCGATAGGATTTCATCGCTGACTTGGTTTTTTGTAAAGTAAGAGGTCCCCAGATCCCCTTGAACAGCGTTTTTGATATAATTGACATACTGCACAAGAAACGGCTTATCCAGCCCCAGCTCGGTTCGGACTTGCGCCGCCGCCTCTGGCGTAGCGTCTGTGCCAAGTATGATCAATGCAGGATCGGTAGGGGAGATGTTCACCAAACAAAAGATAATAAAAGTGGAAAAAAGAAGCATGATCGGAATCAAGACGACTCTTCTTAGGATATATCTTCCCATTTGTGATCTCCTTTGAAAGAAAGGCATCGTTTGGCGACGGTATCCACCGGCCGGTTGGGCCAAACGATGCCTTATGGCGTTAGCTTACGAACCCTCTCCTAAGTCCCAGTGATAGTAGTAGAATTTCTGCTGCGCGGTCGAGACCGAATCGTAGTTGATGCCTTTTAGTCTGGCGTCGGTCAGGATTTGCTGGTTGACGCGAACAGAGGGGGCGCTGTACACGTTATCCATCACTTGCTTCATGACTTCCTGATACTTGGCCCGCGCCTCGTCCAGATCGCTGGAGGAATTCGCTTCTTCAATCAGCTTGTCGAGGGGCTCGCTCTTCGGCTTCTGCTTATAATTAAAGAATAGGAAAGCGCTGTTGGAATGCCAGTTGTTGTTGTAAATGTTGACGGGATTGGAAGCGGTAAAGCCCATGTTATAAACCGCTAATTCAAAATCTCTGGACGCGGAAACCTTTTGCACGGCGATATTCATTTCAAGGGGTTCGCTGACAACGTCGATGCCGACCGCGAGCAGGGCCGCTTGGAAAGCGGTCGCGGCGCTGGTTTCGAGCGGCGTGGTCGCGTAGGTCAATTTCAAAGACAGCTCGCCTTCGCCGTATCCGGCTTCTTTCAGCAGCTCTTTGGCCTTCTCGGGGTTATAGTCGTACTGCTCGTATTCTTCCTTGGGCAGCCAACCGGGGCAGTTTTCTGTAAACGGCATCCGGCTGGGCTCGCTCAGGCCGTCAAAAACGGCTAGATTGATCGCTTCTCGGTCGATGGCGTACGCGATCGCCTGACGAACGCGCAAATCGTCGAGCGCCGGAACGTTATCCATATTCATGAGCAGGACCAAGGTGGAATCCTTTTTCACGGTCGTTACGACGACGTCGGGATTGTTTTTGACAGATTCGATATCGAGCGCGCTGGCAAACCGGAACTCGTCCAGTTCGCCGCTCTTGAAGGCGTTGACCGCCGTGTTGTTATCCAATATGGTTTTGAATTCTATGGTTTTGATGCTCGGGCTGCCCATCCAGTAATCTTCAAAGGCTTTCAGTGTGATGCCTTCGCCGGTGTTCCACTGATCCACCATGTACGGGCCGGTGCCGACGATCGCTTCGACCGCGTCGCCGTGTTCCTTTACCAGATCGGGCCTTACGATGAGCATTTGCGGCGTGCTCATCAGGGCCGGCATGTAAAGAAACGGCGTGTTCAAGGTGATCTTGACCGTATAGTCGTCCACCGCTTCCCACTTTTCAAACATGGTGATCTTGTTTTTAGTCAACGCGGATTCTTTTTGCAGATCGATCGTGCCGATCACGTCCTTGGCGGTAAATTCAACGCCGTCGTGCCATTTGACGCCGTGGCGCAAATGGAAGATGTACTCCGTGGCTTCATCGTTAACATCCCACGATTCCGCGAGCGCGGGGCGTATATCGTTTGAATCGCCCATGTACATTTCGGTCAGGCCGTCATAAATGTTGTAAATGATGTTATGGTCCGGCACGACGTAGGAGTGCATCGGGACCAGTATGGCGGGGTCGGTAGCGGCCTGAACAGTCAACTTGGTGGGATCCTGCGCGCCAAGGGACGAAGCCCCCGCGCTTTTGCCTGTATCTGCGCCGGATGAAGCGCCGCCGTTGCCGCAGCCGGCCAGCAGGGTGAAAACAGAAAGAGCCGCCAAAAGGAATGCTAAAATCTTGGAACTGCGATTTTTAACCTTTTTCATTTGAATCCTCCTATACAGTTTCAGGGGCCCCGGATTGGATCGCGGTCAAAACGCTTATAAACAGTCTCCTCCTTGCTATTGGTTGGTCTGCAATGTGTAAACGTCGTTTCTCAGGTGCTTTAACATGGGGAGCTCTTTCCTGACCTTGGCCACTTGCTCCAAATCGATCTCCTGTATGATATACCCTTGTTTTTCGTCCATCCGGTTTACGATATTGCCCCAAGGAGCCGCCACGATGGAGTTGCCGTAGGAATGATAAGAGGCTTCATAATCGCGCGCGGAAGAAACGCCGATCGCATAAACCTGATTGTCGAGGGCCCGGCCGCGAAACAAGATTTCCCAATGCGCTGGGCCGGTGGTCATGTTGAACGCCGCCGGCACGATGATGATTTCCGCGCCGCGGAGCGCCATCAGCCTGCTCAGTTCCGGGAAACGGATATCGTAACAGATCGCAACGCCCATTTTACAAAATTCCGTATCAAAAACCGTGACTTCGTCGCCTGCGGATAATACGTCCGATTCTTTGAACCGCTGTCCGCCTTCCACGTCGATGTCGAATAAATGCATTTTTCTGTGCTTGCCTATCTGCGCGCCGCGCCGGTCAAAAATATAGGAGGTATTGTATACCTTGTCCCCGTCCAGTTCGGGGATGGAGCCTCCCACAACATAGACGCGGTTGCTTTTGGCCGCCTCGCTTAAAGCTTGGTGCGCGCTTCCTCGTTCCTCTTCGCCATATTCCCTGAAATAAATATTATTGTAGGGGCAACAGAACATTTCGGGTAAGATGGCGAGATCCGCGCCCTCGGCCGCGACCTCTTGGATCAGCCTTATTGCTTCGTCGATATTCGCTTGCTTATCGTTTTGTACCTTCATCTGCAAAAGCGCAGCTTTCAAATGACTCATGCTCTACCTCTCTTATTTGCAGTCTTTGTATCTTCTGTTTAACCCTTCGGGATATCTCCTGCGGTACAGTCCAAAACGGGGCCCATCGCGTCGACCCAAGCTTGAAAGCCGCCGGCCTTTTCGATAAGCTCCAGCGCCAGCATGTTGATTCCGCCCGGCGTGCTGACCGTTGCCATGTAGTGGACTCCCTCGCGGTCCTTCCGGCAGGCTTCCTGACAAACCGCCGCGAACATGCGGGTCACATATTGCGTGGAGGCGCCGACGGGAACGCCTTTGGAGATCGCCCAATCGATCAAGCGATCCATTACGGCAAACGCGGGGGCGAAACAGGCGGTGATGGAACCGAATATCGCCGCGTGGTAGCGGCTTCCCACATCGACAATCTCTCCGATGTGGCCGAAGATCTCGGCGGCTTCCGGCGTGGGCGGACACTGCACGATCGGGCCGGGATAGAAGGCGAGGAAGGTGCCGGGTATCATATGTAAAATCGTGTCGACCTCGCAGTTCATCCACGTTTTGATCTCTTCAACCGTCTTGTCGAACATGACGTTGATGACCTTGTGCGCGGGACGAAACCGGAGGGACTCGACGACCTCCTTGCCGGCCTGCGGCCATACGGCGATGATCACCCAATCGGCCGCGTCGACGCATTCCTGAAGGCTCTCGGCGGCCGTCACACGATCCGGGAACAGTTGCTGCAAGCGCTGGCTCGATTCCGCCTTCATGTCAAAAACAACGATGGGGTAGGGGACGTTGCCGGCGCGCTCACAAAAGCCGGTAACCATGGCTGTGGTGATCGCGCCGCAGCCAAGGAACCCCAAGGTGGGTAGCTTATTCATCATTTAAAAACACCTTTCATATAGATTGCAACAGGGTGTGCCCCTTGATTTACATGGAGCTGCATGGCGGTTGGGAGATACGATAACACCTTCTTTCGCTTAAATCAGATCGGTATCAAGTTGTATGGAGCTGTTTCGCCAGCTTTCTTTTGAAATTTCCAGTTTTGTTTTCCTAAAAGAAAATATATAGACATCATCTGATGTATTGAAGTTTACCATATTGAAATGAAGTGTCAAGTATAATTTGTGTAATAGTAACAACCGAACTATAAAAATTGTTGAAAACGCTGCAAAATTGTAAAAAATATTGGATAAAAAATAGATAAATACGAAAAATGTTTCTTAATAAATAGAAAATAAGAAAGTTTTCCTTTAAGAACAAAACGGAACCGCTACAAAAAATAGGAACAGCCCCCGCAGACATGCGATGTCTGCGGGGGCTGTTCCTATGAAAAGTGATGGAAAACGCCGGATTTTAGGGGGTTTGGGTATCCTTTATTTCAATCCAGTAGCTGATACAGGTGTCATCCGACAGATTGGTGATGGAATGCTGTTGCTTCGCGCGGATCATGACACAGTCGCCTTCGCAAAGAATAAAATGCGTGCCATCATCCAGATCGATCTTCATGCTGCCCTTTGCGACGATTGCAAAGTTGTCGTAAGCCTGAATGCAATGCGATTGTTCGGAGTTTCCGGCGGTCAGGGTCATGATGTTGACCTTAAACCCCGGCGTGCCTTCAAAGACCGTTTCCAAACGGAACGTATCGCCAAAGCCATAAATCAGGCAGCGGTTTTCCTTCCTTAATACGTAGGATTCGTGCTTGAGAATGGTGCTCAGCAGTTCGTCTTCTTTTTTTAACGCGGTTAACTCATTGACCGTCACTTGCATGGCATAGCATATCTTTTGAACATTGCTGATAGACGGATTGCAGACGCCGTTTTCGATCTTGCTGAGAAAACCCACGGATATGCCCGTTGCGTCAGACAACTGCTTGAGTGTCATATGCCTTTCTTTCCGCAGTTTTGCAATTCGTTTGCCCAAATCCTCTAACTTCAAATGGTTCATGTTGTTACTCCATATTTTAAACGTAAAAATCATACGCGAAACGGGTGGTTTCTCTGTCTAGATGATGTTTATACTATCAGAGTAAACGGAGTTTTCCGAAATGTCAACCTTATTTTTTCCAATATTAAAATTTGGAGGGAGGAGTGAGGAAACCGTAAGGGAAAATGCGGTCTGCACGGATCGGCAAACAGCCAACGGGTGATAAGTCCGGTAGACTGCGCCTGTCCTTTCAGCAGCCTTGCGGCCCGATGATTTCTCGCGTGATCTGAAAGAAAATTCCAGATGAAAAAATATGAAATTTTGTGTTGACAAGTCGGGACAATTTCGATATAATACATATTGTCGCTGACAGTGAAGCGACTCGACAAGCAGGCAAATGCGAGTGTGCTGGAACTGGTAGACAGGCACGTTTGAGGGGCGTGTGTCAATCGACGTACGGGTTCAAGTCCCGTCACTCGCACCACCTCTTAAGCCCGAAAACAAAATATGCGGATGTGGCGGAATGGCAGACGCGCTAGCTTCAGGTGCTAGTGTTCGCAAGGACGTGGGGGTTCAAGTCCCCCCATCCGCACCAAGGAAAGTACCGATTTCTTAACGATATCGGTACTTTCTTTTTATCACTAAGGAGTACGTAAAAAATGAAAGAAAACAAATATGACGATCAAAAGTTTTTTGAAGAATACAGCCGTTTTCCGCGATCGGTCGAGGGGCTGAGCGCTGCGGGCGAATGGCACGAGCTGAAAAAGCTGCTGCCGAATTTTACGGGCAAGCGCGTGCTGGACATCGGCTGCGGCTTTGGCTGGCATTGCATCTACGCGGCTGAACAGGGCGCGGCTTCCGTGCTGGGCACGGATATTTCAGAAAAGATGCTCGCGGTCGCGCGTGAAAAGACGCATGCGCCCAGCGTTTCCTATCAGCGTATGGCCATGGAGGACATGGCGTTTGCGCAGGATAGCTTCGATGTGGTAATCAGTTCTTTGGCCTTTCACTATACGCCGGATTTTGGGGATATCTGCCGGCGGGTCGGCGACTGCCTTACTGCGGGCGGTGATTTTGTTTTTTCCGTGGAACATCCGGTGTTTACCGCCTACGGCACGCAGGACTGGAGCTATGACCCGGCGGGAAACCGCGATCACTGGCCGGTGGACCGTTATTTTGAAGAAGGCCGGAGGGACGCCGTTTTTCTAGGCGAACACGTTACCAAGTTCCATAAAACACTGACCACCTACCTGAACACCCTGCTGAAAACCGGCTTTGCCGTCACAGGACTGGTGGAGCCCCAGCCGGAGCCGGGGCTGCTGGACACGGTGCCCGGCATGCGGGACGAGCTGCGCCGCCCGATGATGCTGCTTGTCGCGGCAAAAAAGCAAGGGTAAAGAGTATTTCATCCACTGTCCGTTTCTGTTTCCGCGCGTTTGGCCGCAAGCGTGGCCAGCGTATCGCCGAGCTGCGTGAAGATCAGTCCGAGCATAGCGGTATCCGCCGCCGTGTTCGCGCCCGATATGGAGATCGCCAGTGCGGTGACCGCTGCCACCAGTTGGTTGCCATCCATCCAAATCACCCCGTATAGCGTATGCGCCGACAGGCGGCGGCTTACCGCGCGGGCCGATGTTTGTAAATTATTTGTTTTTCCTCTTGACAGCGCGCGCCCGATCCCATATAATAGGGCACAATCTATTTCGCTGGAAAGGAAACGAACGCCCACTATGGACGATGCCGACAGTAGCGACGCGGACCGATGTTTCGGCCGCCCGGCTGTAATTCAAAAATCATATGCTAAATCAAGGCATGACCTGCGCCCTTTTTTGAAAGGGCCGATGGGTCGTGCCTTTTTGTTTTTCTTTTTTGCTGGCCTCCGCCAGTAGGCGGTCAGAATATAAACTATTTTTATCATCAAGAAGGAGTGGTAAGTCCAAAATGGATCATCACAAACGAAAGCCTTGGCACGCGCTCGAGCGTGCGGCGGTCATGGAACAACTGGGGACCAACGAAGACGGCCTGCGCGACGCCGAGGCGGCGGAACGATTGCAAAAGAACGGGCGCAATGAGCTGCGCGCCAAACCGCCCAAGACCGTGCTGCAAATGCTGCGGGCGCAGGTGCTCGACCCCATGGTGCTCATTTTGATTGGCGCAGCGGTGTTCTCCGCCGTGCTGGGCGAATGGATCGAAGCGGCCGTGATCTTTATGATCGTCGTCACGAACGCGGTGATCGGCATCGTGCAGGAGAAAAAGGCGCAGGCTTCGCTGGATGCTTTGCGAAACATGAGCGCGCCGTCGGCGCGCGTCATCCGCGAGGGCGAGGAAAGCATGGTTCCCGCGGCCGAACTGGTCGTGGGCGATCTGGTGCTGCTGGGCGACGGCGATATGGTGCCCGCTGACCTGCGCCTGACCGATGCCGCAAGCCTGACCATACAGGAGGCCTCGCTCACCGGCGAATCCGTGCCCACGGAAAAGGACGCGGAAACGGTGTTTCCCGCGGAGACAACGCTGGGCGACCGCGCCAATATGGCGTACGCGTCGTCGATCGTTACTTATGGACGCGGCGCGGGCGTGGTGGTGGCTACCGGTATGGATACCGAGGTGGGCGGCATTGCGGGCATGCTGGAAAATCAGGATGAGCTGGATACGCCGCTTAAGAGAAAGCTCGACGCGGTGGGCAAAACGCTCACAGTGGTCGGCCTGATCGTGTGTGTGCTGATCTTTTTGGTGGGCGCGCTGTACCAGCGGCCCTTGCTTCCGCAGCTTTTGGTGGCGATCTCGCTGGCCATTTCCATTATTCCGGAGGGTCTGCCCGCCACGGCTACGATTGTGATGGCGCTCGGCGTGCAGCGCATGGCCAAGAAAAACGCTTTGATCCGAAAGCTGCCCGCCGTGGAAACACTGGGCAGCGCCACGGTGATTTGCAGCGACAAAACGGGCACGCTGACGCTCAACCGCATGACCGTGACACACATTGCGGTAAACGGCGATTTTGAAGCGGGCCGGACTACGCCGGTCGAACAGGCCGCGGCCCGCCATCCGGCGGTCTACCGGGAACTGGTATACGCGTCGGCGCTGTGCAACGACGCGAGCCTTGACCCCGACCGCGAGGGCGCGGTGATCGGCGACCCCACCGAGGGCGCGCTGATCCTGCTGGCGCGCGCGTTCGGCATCGACCACGAGACGCTGGAGGACGACTACCCCCGCCTGTTTGAGCAGCCCTTTGACTCCGACCGCAAGCGCATGACCACGGTACACCGGATAGACGGCGCGTGGACGGCTTACACCAAGGGCGCGGTGGACGAAATGCTGCCGCTGTGCACCCGTATCCTGACGGCGCAGGGCGTGCGGCCCATTACGGCAAAGGATAGGGATAATATCGCGCGGCTGTGTCACACGATGTCGGCGGGTGCGCTGCGCGTATTGGGCTTTGCCATGCGAACGCTGCCCGCGCTGCCGGAGGAGGACGCGGACGTGGAACGGGATATGACCTTTGTCGGCGCGGTGGGCATGATCGACCCGCCGCGGCAGGAGGTCGCCGAGTCGGTGCGCACCTGCCGCGCCGCGGGCATCCGCACGATCATGATCACCGGCGACCATAAGGTGACCGCGCTGGCAATCGCGAAGGAGCTTGGGATCTACCGCCCCGGCGATACCGCCGTATCGGGCGAGGAATTGGATGCGATGACCGACGAAGCGCTGGACGACGCGGTAAAAACCGCGACCGTGTTCGCCCGTGTATCACCGGCGGATAAGCTGCGCATTATAAAGTCGCTGCGCCGTGGCGGCGAAGTGGCCGCCATGACCGGCGACGGCGTGAACGACGCGCCGGCGCTGGGCGCGGCCGATATCGGCGTGGCCATGGGCGTTACCGGCACGGACGTTGCCAAGGACGCGGCCGATCTGATCCTGCTGGACGATAGCTTTACCACCATTGCCTACGCGATCAAGGAGGGCCGCCGTGTTTACCGCAATATCCAAAAGGTGATTCAGTTTTTGCTCGCGGGCAATATCGCGGAGATCGCGACGCTGTTTGCCGCCACCTTGCTGAACTGGGACGCGCCGCTTTTGGCGGTCCACATCCTATGGGTCAATCTTGCAACGGCCACATTGCCTGCGCTGGCGCTCGGCGTGGACCCGGCAAGCAAAAATATCATGAAGCACCAGCCGGTCAAATCCGGCACGTTGTTTGAGCGCGATCTGGTGCGGCGGGTGGTCACGCAAGGCGTGTTTGTCGCCGCGATGACGCTGTCGGCTTACTGGATCGGCGCCGCCGGGCTGGGCAGCCACGCGGCGGGCCAGACCATGGCGTTTTCCGTGCTGGCTCTGTCGCAGATGCTGCGCGCGTTCAACCAGCGCTCCAACACCGAGCCGATCTGGGTGCGCGCCGAGGGCGCAAACCCGTGGCTCGTCGTGTCCTTTGCGGCTTCGGCGCTGCTGATGGCGTGCATCCTGTTTGTGCCCGCGCTGCAAAGCGCGTTCCGGCTCACCACGCTGCCTGCGGCGGCGTGGCTGGCGGTGATCGGTCTTGCGCTGCTCTCTATCGTGCAGATGGAGGCCGTCAAGTGGTGGAATAGGCGGGGGACGCGTTAAAAGTCCGCGTTGCGCCAAATTCCGGCGGCAGGCTACACAATTCCCTGTTTTTGTGCTATACTGGCAAGGAAAGATAAAAAAGATAAAAGAAGCGGCACTCGTAGGAGGGAGCCGCCGGAAGGGGAATTATGACGGAATTTTTTGTGCGCTCGTACGAGCCGAGCGATTCGGCGTTCGCCTTTTTCGGAGCGGGGCATTTTTTGCTGGTACTGCTGGCCGCCGCGGGGCTCGCGCTGCTGCTCTGGATGACGCGGCGGCTGCCGCGGGAAAAAATGTGGACGCCCGTGCGGGTGGCGGCGGTTCTGGTGCCTGTATTGGAGCTTTCGCATTCGGTATGGCTTTATCTGACCGGCGTGACCGAGGTGGTGCAGCTTCTGCCGCTGCACCTATGCGGGGTGCAAAGCTTGTTCATTCCGCTGGCGGTCTTTTCCGGGTCCATGGCCCTGCGGGATTTTGTCTACGCGACCTCGCTGCTGGGCGGTGTGTTCGGCATCCTGTTTCCAGCCGGTGTGGCGGATTATTACCCTCTCTGGTCGTTTCAGACGATCCAGACCGTTCTTTTGCACATGCTGCTGATCTATGTGCCGCTGGCCATGGTGACTGCTGATCTGCACCGGCCCGATCCGCACCGGTTTCCGCGCGTGCTGTGCGTATTTCTCGCGCTGGTGTTGGTCGTCGGCGGGGTGGACCGCATTTTCGGGGAAAACTATATGTTCCTTTACGCGCCGCCCGCAGGCACGCCGCTGGTATGGGTTTTCCATACTTTTGGCAGACCGGTCTATCTGCTGATCACGTTTTTGCTGCTCGCGGGAGCGAGCTTTATCATCCACCTGCCGTTCGCCGCGCACCGCCGCGCCGCCGTTTCCGTGCGGCATAGTGAATAAGCGTAATTTTGAGCAAGGCCCCGTCCGATCTGGACGGGGCCTGCTGCAGACTGTCAAAAAACAAGTTTTGACAGTCTGTCGATCGAAACAAAGCCCCATTTCGATCGAGAATTCCGGCTTCTGCGCGCGCCCTTCAGGCACACTTGAAGTCGGTTTGTATAAAAACTCACGCGCATGTCGCGAGTTTTTATGGCTTTTGCCGCTTGCGGCAAAAGCCTATTTGATGCGCGCTGCGGCGCGAGAGGATTCTTTAGCAGCCTGAAGCAGGCCCCGTCCGATCTGGACGGGGCCTGCTCTTTTGGGGGAAGAGAGAAAAATGAAGAAAGCATCAAGTTTTACGCCGCGAGCTTTTTCGCCATCGCCAATCGGCGCGAGCGCGCTTCCGCGTTGCCGCGTACCACATCGACGAACACCGCCGCGATAATGACCGCGCCGATAACGATGAACTGCACGTCGGTCTGCGCGCCGAGCAGATTCAGACCGTTGCGGATGACGGCGATCAACAGCGCGCCGATCAGCGTGCCGCTGATCGTGCCCTTGCCGCCGCTGAAGGACGCGCCGCCGATGACACAGGCCGCGATCGCGTCCATATCGTAGGTCTCACCGGCAAGCGGCAGCGCCGTTCCGACGCGGCCGACCAGTACGATGCCCGCGATGGCGCTCATCAGGCCGGACATGATGTAAACAAAGTTGAGCGTGCGGGGCACATGGATGCCGGATAGGCGTGCGGCTTCCTTATTGCCGCCGACCGAGTAAATGTTGCGGCCGAGCGCCGTGCGGTTGAGAAAAAGCCCCATCAGTGCAAAAATGATCACGACCGCGACAAAGCATACCGGAAACTTGGCGGAGCCGATATTTTTGTAGCCGAGGAAGGTCACGCCGGTCGGGAAGCCCGCGATCGGCGCCGCGCCCGTGATAAGGAGAGCGAGACCGCGGTATATCTGCCGCGCGCCCATGGTGGAAACAAAGGGGTGGGGAAGTTTCAGTTTTGTGAAAAGCAGGCCGTTGAAGCCGCCGCACAAAATACCGACAAACAGCGCGGCTAGGATCAATAGCAGCGAATTGGTGACGCCGCGCTGCATCATCACGCCCATGGCGCAGGAGGAAAGGGCCACGATCGGGCCGACGGAAAGATCGACGCCGCCGGTCAGCAGCACCATGAGCATGCCGCAGGATACCAGCGCGTTGATGGCGGTCTGCCGTAAAATGTTCATCCAGTTATCGAGCGTTAAAAACTGCTCCGATACGATCACCAATACGACCGACAGGATCAGCACCGCGAACAACGGGCCGACGAACGCCGGCATTTTTTTGGATTTGACTTTTTCCATCATACTCATCAGAGTTTACCTCCCCACGCCGCCTTCATGATATCCTCTTGGTTGAAATGCGCGCCGCCCCGCTCGATCTCGGCCATTTTTTCGCCTTCGCGCATGACGATCACGCGGTCGCACATGCCGAGAATCTCCGGCAGTTCGGAGGAAATCATGATAACGCACTTGTTGTTTTGGATCAGATCGTTCATGACCTTGTAGACCTCTACTTTCGCACCCACGTCGATACCGCGGGTCGGTTCGTCAAAAATGTAGATATCCGCGTCGGTATTGATCCATTTGCCGATTACCACCTTTTGCTGGTTGCCGCCGGATAGTTCGCCGGCCGCCTTGTCCACGCTGGGCGTGCGGATCTTGAGTTTGTCCACGGTATCGCACGCCTGCCTGCGAATGCGTTTTTTATCTACGAATACGCCCTTTGTGAGCGATCGGAGATTGACCAGCGTCAGGTTTTTTTCGATCGATTCTTGCAGCACAAGGCCTTGCAGCTTGCGGTCCTCGGTCAAGAGCGCGATCTTGTGCGCGATCGCGCCGCGCGGGTCGCGCATATTTACTTTTTTGGAATCAATTAAGATATCGCCCTGATCGGGTAGGTCGGCCGCAAAAATGCCGCGCATCAGCTCGGTGCGGCCCGCGCCGACCAATCCCGCAAAGCCTAGAATCTCGCCGCGCCGCGCCTGAAAGCTCATGTGATAATACTCGCCGGCGCGGGTCAGGTCGCGCGCCTCTAAAGCGACCTCGCCGGGCGTGGTTTCGATCTTAGGGAACAGGTTGGTCAGCGTCCGGCCGACCATGTGCGTAATGAGCTCATCCTTGGTCATCTCGGCGGAAGGCTTGGTGATGATGTGCTTGCCGTCCCGCATGACGGTTACAACATCGCAAAGCTCGAATATTTCCTCCAGCTTATGCGAAACGAATAGGATGGCAATGCCTTTTGCTTTCAGAATGTTGACGGTGCGGAACAGTTCCGCGGCTTCCTTCTCGCCCAGACTAGAGGTAGGCTCGTCCAAAATTATGATCTGGGATTCGAGCAGGATGGACCGGCCGATCTCGACCATTTGCTGTTGTCCCATGCCCTGATTGCCGCACAGCTCGGTGGGGTCGACGTCCTGCTCCATGGAAGCCATGATCTCGCGGGCCTTTTGATTCATATAAGAGTAATCGAGCAGCCCGCTTTTATTTTTTACAAAGTTGCCTAAAAACAGATTGTCCGTGATGGAAAGCTCTTTGATGATATTCAGTTCCTGATAAACGCACGAGATGCCCAGATGCCGCGCGTCGGAGGGCTGGCGGAAAACCACTTTATTTCCATCCAAATAGATCTCGCCCTCGTCCGGCCGGTGCACGCCCGTCAGGGTCTTGATCAGCGTGGATTTGCCCGCGCCGTTTTCTCCGATCAAACCGTGTACCTCGCCGCGCCGAAGCTGAATTGACATGTTATCGAGCGCGACAACGCCGGGAAACACCTTTCGGATGTTTTTTAACTCTACTGCAACTTCCGCCACTGTACCTACCTCCTAAATTGCGCATTCACGGTCTGCCGGGGTAAGAGGGCCTAGTGCGGTGCATCAAGGCCCTCCCGCATATGCGTCATTTCTGATATTCCGTGTAGTTGGTGCTGTCGATGATGGCGATGCCGGTGTTGATATAAGCGTCGTAGGTTTTGCCTTCCCGCGCACCCAGCGCACATTCTACGCCTTGACGGCCGATCTCAAACGGCTTTTGCGCGATGATCATGGAGATTTCGCCGGTCTCCACCAGATCGATCGCGGCCTGAAAACCGTCAAAGCCGCAAACCTCGATGCTGTCCGCCTTTCCCGCGCCCTTGATGGCCTGCGCCGCGCCGATGGCCATGGAATCGCTCGTAACCATAACGCCGTCGACGGTGTCGCCGTATTTGGTCATAAAGGCTTCCATCGCGTTGGCCGCCTTGTCGGATTCGCAGTTGGCATCCTGCGTTTCCAGCACCGTATTGCCGGTCTCCTCAAGCCCCTTGATTAGGCCTTCGGTGCGCTTTTCATGGTTTTGGTCGCCCAACTTGCCGCGAAGGATCACCACGTTTTTACCGCCGCCGAGGCGGCTGCCGAATTCCTTGGCGCCTTCGTAGGCGGCCTCGAAATTATCCGTGCCGATATAGGTGACCTTGTCCTTGAAATCCGGCGCGTCCGTGTCGACCATAACGATCTTGATGTTCTTTTCAGCCGCCGCGGTGAGGGAATTCATCAAGGTATCCGCTTGGTTGGCCGCCACAAGCAGGATATCGACGTTTTTGGCAACCAGATCCTCAACGGAGGAAACCTGCGCCATGATCTCGCTTTCGTTATTTGGCGCCACGCAGGTGACGTTCTCCGCGGGAATGCCAGCGTCCGCCGCGCCCTGCTTCGCGCCGTCCATCACGGCCTGCTGGAATTCATCGAACGACTTCATGACGACGCCGACCTTGAGATCCGCGGTCGCTTTCTGTCCGGCGGTCTGCGAACCGGCATCGCCCGCCTCGCTGTCCGCCGCGCTGCCGCCCGTGCCGCCGCATGCGCACAAGGAAAATAACATTGCCGTTACTATGAATCCGCCGAACCAACGATTAGCCTTTTTCATTTCATTTCTCCTTTGTCGTGTGGTTTGAATAGCTGATTTGTGACCTTGCGTTTTCCTGTTTTCTGGTGCCAGTATAGCAGCTTTTTTTACCCTGTTCCATTCTTGTTTTTTACAAAACCGTCCTCTTGGTTTTATCGAGTATGCTTCTTTTGTTTGAAATCTATTTTTTGCAGATATCAGCCGGTTTTATGGATTTATTACTATTTTAACGATGTTCTCGTGCTTGTATTTACGAATGGATCTGTTTTGTCGTTTTCGTGAACGGCGGCGGTTTTTGTTGCTGTTTTGATTTTTGGCCTATTGTGGACGCAATATTTTTTAATCTTGCTGTCGCGTCAAAATAGCTGACCGGGAAGGCGGGGAGACATCAAACGGATCAAAAAAACCGGGCTGTAAAATAAGTTCTCACAAATGAATAGAAAACTGTTGCAAAGCGAAGAAT
>NZ_JANGCE010000045.1 GCF_024462775.1 Butyricicoccus faecihominis | reverse complement strand
CCCCCCCCCCCCCCCCCCCCCCCCCCCCCCCCCCCCCCCCCCCCCCCCCCCCCCCGGGGCAACGCATGCAAACGATGACGGGAGGCTGATGACGAATGGATGAGTATATTCTAGAGATGCAGGGCATCTCCAAACATTTCCCCGGCGTACAGGCACTGCGCGACGTACAGCTTCGGATCCGTCCCGGAACAGTGCATTCTCTGATGGGGGAAAACGGCGCGGGCAAATCCACCCTGATGAAATGCCTGTTTGGTATTTATAGACCGGATGAAGGAACCGTGCGCTTTCGCGGCAAAGAAGTGCAGTTTACCAACACGCTTGACGCACTGCAAGCCGGTATTTCCATGATCCATCAGGAGTTGTCCCCCATTCGGGATAGAGCCGTGTGGGAAAACTTCTGGATCGGGCGCCAGCTGAAAAAATACGGTCTGCTGACCGATGACAAACGGATGATCGCTGAAACCACGGCACTGTTCGAACGGCTGCACATCCAAATTGACCCCAAAGCAAAAATGGGCGATCTGACCATTGCAAAAATGCAGCTTGTGGAAATTGCCAAGGCGGTATCTTACAACGCCAGCGTTGTCATTATGGACGAGCCGACCTCGGCCCTAACGGTAGCCGAGACTGAGCAACTGTTTGACATTATCTCGCAGCTCAAAGAACAAGGCGTTGCCATCATTTATATTTCACATAAGATGGAGGAGATTTTCCGCATATCCGACGAAATCACCGTATTGCGCGATGGGCAATATATCGCCTCACATCGCGCGAATGAACTGGATACCGACCGGCTGATCGCATTAATGGTGGGACGGACCATGGACGACATGTTTCCTAAGGCGGAGTATCCCATCGGCGACGTGGTAATGAAAGTAGAAAACCTCGCTTGTGAAAAATGCTTTTCCGGCGTGTCGTTCGAGCTGCGCCGGGGCGAAATTCTTGGTTTTGCCGGTCTAGTCGGCGCAGGACGCACCGAAGTGATCGAGACGATCTTCGGCGTGCGACGCAAAGCCGCCGGTACAATCACTCTATTTGGACAACAGACCGAGATTAACACACCGCGGGACGCGATCAGGCACAAGTTGGCACTCGTAACTGAAGACCGGCGCGGAACAGGCATTATCCCTGTGCTTTCGGTCGAACGCAATATTACCATATCCAGCACG
The DNA here is from genome assembly GCF_024462775.1 of Butyricicoccus faecihominis. GTDB lineage: Bacteria > Bacillota > Clostridia > Oscillospirales > Butyricicoccaceae > Agathobaculum > Agathobaculum faecihominis_A. The sequence continues at coordinate 24,933 of NZ_JANGCE010000045.1, read as the reverse complement.
AAAAACTATAGAAAATACGGCCTGCTTAATGTCCGGAGCATGCGGGAGCACTCTCAGGCATATGTGGAAAAGCTCAATGTACGCACGCCCTCGCTGGACACAAAAATCGAAAACCTCAGCGGCGGCAACCAGCAAAAGGCGCTCGTCGCGCGTTGGCTGCTTACCAACCCCGATATTCTCATGGTAGATGAACCAACACGTGGCATCGATGTGGGCGCAAAAGCAGAGATTCATTCATTGCTGTCCAAAATGGCGGGCGAAGGCAAAGCTATCATCATGGTGTCATCCGAAATGCAGGAGGTTTTGGCCGTAAGTGATCGTATTCTGGTCATGCACGAGGGAAAGATGTCCGGCATTGTAGATCGGAAAGATTTTTCGCAGGAAAAGATCATGAAGTATGCTGCCGGTCTGAATTAAGGGAGGAAATTACATGAACAAAAAGCAGCGGATCGGCAAGCTTCTGGACGAGTATTCCATTCTGCTGGTGCTGGTGGTGCTCGTGTTGGGGCTCAGTCTAGCAACGCCGAATTTTCTTACCGTAACCAATATTATGAATTTACTGTCTGCAGAATCGGCGCGCGGCCTGCTTGCGCTCGGCGTGTCCTTCTGCATCATATCAAAGGGCATTGACCTATCGCTCGGCTCGGTTATTGCGGTTGCCGCCGTCGTTTCCGCCAGTCTGGCACAGGATGCGGCCGCCGGCAGTCTATTTTTTCCAAACTTACCCCATCTACCGCTGTTCCTGCCCGTTGTAGCCGGTCTGCTTGCCGGCGTGCTGTTCGGCCTGATCAACGGTTTGCTGGTTGCCTACACCCACATCCCTGCGTTTATTGCAACGCTAGGCACCATGACCGCCGCGCGCGGTGTCGCGCTGCTGTATACCAATGCCTACCCCATTTCCTATTTACGTGAAGATTTTAAGCTTCTTGGGCAGGGAAAGATTGGTGCGATCCCCTGTCTGGCGATTGTTCTTCTGGTATTCGCGTTGCTAGCCTGGCTGCTGCTGAACCGCACCAGCTTTGGGCGCAATATTTATGCGATTGGCGGCAACGAAACCGCGGCGCGTGTCGCGGGCGTACCGGTAGAACGGTCGTTGGTAGGCATTTACGTATGGTCGGCGCTGACCGCCGCTGTGGCCGGTATTTTGATCGCGGCGCGATCAGGCTCGGCCATTGCTTCGCTCGGCATGAGCTATGAACTGGATGGCATCGCCGCCGCGACTGTGGGCGGCGTCAGTCACAGCGGTGGCGTGGGCAAGATAAGCGGCATTGTCACCGGTATTTTGATTCTCGGCGTCATCAACAACGGCCTGTTGATCCTTGGCGTATCCCCATATATTCAACAGATTATCAAAGGCTGTATCATCGTCGGCGCAGTCGTGTTCGATATGCGTAAGGCCAATCGTAGATAATGGAAGGAACCTAATATGAAAATTTGTTACAACCAAGCGACCATGATGAAACACTCTACTTTAGAACTGGATCTAGCGTTTTGCGAACAACATGGCTATGATCTTATCGAGATCCGAATCGACATGCTGAAGGATTACTTAACACGGCACACAGCGGACGAACTGGCAGCGTTTTTTTCCGGCAGTCACTTGAAACCCTATGCCTTTAACGGACTCGAGTGTATCAACTACCGCAATGCCGCCGACTATGCCGCGATCAAGGCCGATTTAGCGTTCGTCTGCGGGCTGGCGGACAAGCTTCACTGTCATATGGTCACAATGGACCCTTCTTTCGACGTTGGGCACCTGACAATCGGCGAAATCCAAACCGAAACCGTAAACGTCATTTGCGACCTAGCCGCCGCGGCCGAGCCTTTTGGCGTAAAGCTGGCCTTTGAATTTATTGGTCATCCGCAGTGCTGCATCAACACCTTTGGGCAAGGTTACAATATTGTACAGGCAGTTAATCGGTCCGATGTCGGCCTTATCCTCGATTTGTTCCACTTTCACGCCATGGGTTCGTCGCTTGACGATCTGCGCCGTGCCGATCTGGACAAAATATTCATGGTACATATCAATGATGTAGAAGATCTGCCGCGCGGATCCTGCACCGACAGCGATCGGCTTTGGCCGGGCGAAGGGGCGATCGATACCGACGCGATTTTACGGATCTTGTGCGAAAAGGGATATGACGGCGTCTATTCCCTCGAATTGTTCCGCCCCGAATATTGGGAAATGGATATTGAGCAGGCGATCCAGACCGGTTATGACAAAACCGCAGCGGTACTGCACCGGTACTATTGACAAGGGAGAATTTATATGAAGTATGCAAACATAGAGGGCGTTCAGCTTCCGGTTTCCCGCATGATATCGGGAACAGCACAGTACGAAAACTGGATGCGCGAAGAGCCGTTGTTCGAAGTTTTGGATGCGGCAGTCGAATTGGGCGTCAACGCCATCGACTCCGGGCGCGAATACGCGGACGGCGCTTGTGAAAAGGCGATCGGTAGTTGGTTGCGCGCACGCGGCAACCGCGATCAGGTCGTTTTAATCTCCAAGGGCGGGCATCACAACGCGATCCGCAAGCGCGTTACGCCATACGACGTGACAGCCGACATCATGGATTCACTTGCGCTGCTCGGCACAGACTACATCGATATTTATATGCTGCATCGCGATGATGAGACCATGCCGGTCGGCCCGATCGTAGAAATGCTGCACCGTCATTGGGAAGCGGGCCGCATTCGTACTTATGGCGCCTCCAACTGGTCACTACAACGTATTCAGCAGGCTAACGAATACGCCAAAGCACACGGACTGCGTCCGTTTCTGGTTGCCAGCCAGCACTTTTCGCTCGGCGAGCAAATGGACGATCCCCACGGCGGCGGCTGTATTTCTATGACAGGCGACGCTATGCAGGCTGCGCGTGAGTGGTTCGCCACGCAGCATATGCCGTTGCTGGCGTATTCCAGCCTATGTATGGGGCTATTTTCCGGCCGTTTTAACCGAGAGAATTATAAGCTGCTGTTTGAAGAAGGCGCATTGCCTGAACCCTGTGTGCGCGCCTACTGCTGCGAGCAAAACTTTGCACGGCTTGACCGAGCGGCAGCTCTCGCAGTACAGAAGGGCGTCAGCACGGCAGCGGTTGCGCTGGCATATGTGATTCATTGCTCCGATTACTATGGCTTTGGAATTTTTGCGCTGGTCGGTTCCGCGAATGCCGCCGAAGTAAAGGCTAACGTAGACGCGGTCAATCTAGAGCTGACACAGGCCGAGGTTCATTGGTTAAACAACGGCTGACGCTATGCCATTAGACATAAAGATCCCGCCGGACACCCGGCGGGATCTTTATATGAGTTATTGGTTATCAAAGACTTAGAAGATCGCCACCGTCGTGCCGACAGGGATGTTGTTGTAGATCCACTGCACGTCTTGATCATACATGCGGATACAGCCGTGCGAGATCGGGTAGCCGATGCTGGCGTCGCTGATGGTGGTGGTGCCCGGATAGTACAGGCGGGAGTGGAAGGCGTAGCCCGTGCCGGGATAGAAGCCGACGACCGGCTTTACCGTATAGGTGGAGGTGGTCCAGCCGCCCGCCGATTTATACGACACCGTGGTAAGGCCCGTGGGCGTGGCCGTGGCCGAAGCGCCGGTGCCGACCAAGAACGACTTATGCAGCTTCCAGTTGCCCTTGGAGCCGGTGAACACGTTGACGTGCTGGTACGCCCGGTTGATCCAGATCAGGTAATTGGAATTCGACGAATAGCCCTTGGCGTTGACGAACACTTCCTTTTCATAAGGCTGGTAATCGCCGTCGATCGCGTATTTCGCGGTGTAGTTGCCCTTATAGGTCGAGGATACCAATTTGAGCACGCGATCCACGTCGCGCTGGTAATACCATTCGTCCGAATAGTTTTCGATCGGTACGGTCTTTTCAGCGGATACCTGCTCGGTTTCGCCGGTGGAAGGATTGTAATAGGTCAGCTTAAAGCCCATGGTCACGCTTTTCTGCATGTTCTTGGTGAAGGTAAAGTACGAGGTGTGGCGCGAGACCGTATCCGAGGATAGATTGAACGAATCGTTGCCAAAGCCCTCGATCGGCTTGCCATCCTGATACCACTGGGCCGAACAGACCTTGTTCGCGGACACGCCGGTGAACTTCACCTGCGTGGTGAGCGAGCCGCCCGGCTTGACGGAGGTCGGCACGCCCATTTCGACCGCCACGCCCGCGAGGCCTTGGTCGATGGTCTCGGTCTTGGAGGCGGCTTCCAGCTTTATCTCGCAGTCCACAGCCTGTGTATCGACCGATTCCGCCTTGCCCTTGCCATCCACCTTGCTGCCGCGGCCCGCGACGACCATGTCGCCCACCTTGCCGTTCAAAGTCAGCTTGGTGTTCAGCGCGGTATGGGTCAGGCGCACGGAATCCACGTCGCCGTCCATCACGATCGTGTTGCCCGCGCCGGACACGATCAGCGTGTCCGCGTCGATCGAATACAGATGGATGGTGCGGCCGGTGGCCGTGATCTCTACGTTCTTAGCGCTGCCGGAAAAATCGACCGCGCCGCCCTCGCCCGCGAGCAGCAGGGCGTCGGTCTCGGAATCCTCGGACAAGGCGAGCGAGGCATAGCCCTTTTCATCGGCGGCGATCATGGGCATGGAGGAGCCGGACGCGGTAAACTGCATACCCTCCGCGCCGCGCAGCACGATGCGGCCGCCCGCATTGACGCCGCTTAGATTGACCGAGGTGGTCGGGCAGACGAACACACGGTCGCCGTCCGGGTCGAGCGAGGTCAGATCGGCGGCGGGCGCGGAGATAAGCGCGCCGCCGGAAAGCATCGATAGATCATCGTTTTCCGCGGGAAAATTGGGGACGATACGCAGCAGCATGGTCACGAACTGCGCGCGCGTCAGCTTATCGTTCGGCGCAAGCGTGGTCGCCGTGTCGCCCTTGACGATGCCGGCCGCGATCAGCGCGGACGCGGCGTTTTTTTGCTCCGCCGTCATGCCGGCGGCGTCGGTAAAGGTGGAAAGTACACCAAGATCGGGCTCCGCGCGCTCGTAAACAAAAGCGCGGGCCAGCATAACGAAAGCCTCGGCGCGGGTCGCGCCGATCTCAAAGCTGCGGCTGTCCTTGCCGTCGATCAGGCCTATGTAGAGCGCCTTGGCCAGATCGTTCCGGTACCAAGCGTTCGCGGGCACGTTGGTCAGCCCGGAGATATCCGCGGTCAGCGACGTGCCCAGCGCGCGGTTCATAATCACGAGCGCTTCCACGCGTTTGACGATCTGGTCGGGCATCATTTTGCCGTCCGAGCCCTTTAGCAGGCCAAGCTCGGACGCGCGGGTGAGCTGCGCCTCGGCCCAGTGCCCGGCGATATCCGGGAACAGCGGTTCGGGTTCGGGTTCGGCCGGAGGCTCGTCCGCAGGGGGCGCGTCCCCTTCTCCCGTTTCGTTCTCTTCCGCCGGGGTCTCGCCATTCGGCGTGCCTTCCGGCGCGGTCTGTTGCTCTTCAGGCGTATCGGTCTTATCCGCGTCCGGTTCCGTGGTTTGCGGCGTGTCCGCCAGCGGGGCGGACAGCCCTGCGGCCGGGTCGGTATCCAGTGTGGCGCCGTCCGCTTCTAAGGCGGCGGACGCGGTGGAAAACAGCAGCATTGCGGCGAGCAGCGCGCTCATCAGTCGTCTGTTCAAGGTGGGGTGCTCCTTTTACTCATATGATATCTCTATTGTACGGGGGGGCTGATAGCTTGTCAAGCGGTTTGCAGAGCATTTTCGTCTCGATTTCCCACCTTTTTCCGCGCATGAAACGCCGTTATTTACATTTGCGGCCACACATGCTATACTAAGGAAGCATTTATAAAGTATCTCTTTGAGGAGGAGACCGTTTCATGCTTTGCAAAAACTGCGGCAGGGAGCTGCCGATCTCGGGCAAATTCTGCCCATTTTGCGGTGCGCCGACCGAACAGACCGGCGTAGACGACGAGACCACCTTTTTCACCCCGCTTTCGGAGGATGATTCGCCGATCGACACCGCCGCGTTTGACGCCGCTTTTACCGAGGAGCAGCGCTCGGCCCACGCTTCCGCCGGCATGCCGGAAAAGGAAACCGCCGCGCCTAAGGCGCAGCCTTCCCGAGGCGAAACGCCGCCCGCCCGCCGAAACGCGTCCGCCGCGCCGAACGGACCGCGCACTACCTATTTTGAACAGCCGGATCGGGATAACCAGCCCTATAAGAAGCCGGGCGCGGGCAAAAAGGCCGCGATCGTCGTGCTGGTGATCGTGCTGATCGCCGCGGTGATCGGCGGCGGCGTGTGGTTCGTCCTGTCGCGCAAGCCTGACGAAAACCTGACGCTCGCCGAAAAGTATATGAATCGCGGCAAGTTTTCGGACGCGCTGGACGCGTACAAGGCCGCGCAGGCCGAAGCCAAGGATCCGACCGCGATGCAGCTGATCATCGACCAGCTGGGCGACTATCAGGACGCGCAGGATTATCTGGACGCTGGCGAATACGAATCCGCGCTCGCGCTGCTCTCCCGCTTGCAGGAGCGCATCACGGATAAGACCTCGCCGCTCGCGGACGCGGTCGAGGATATGATCGCCAAGGCCAAATCCGGCCAGAGCGACAGCAAGTTTGCTTCCGACCTCCAGCAGGCCACCAGCTATATCGACGACAAGAAATATGACGCGGCCGCCGGTGTGCTCGATTCGCTGTCGGCGGACGATTCGCTCACCTCGGACCAGAAGAGCCAAGTCGATAAGCTGCGGGAGCGCCTGACGGAAGAGCAGGCCGCCGCCAAGCGCCAAGAGGAAAACCAGCAGGCCCAGCAACAGCAGAAGCAGACCTTTGTCGATCAGATGGATAAGCTGGAGGAATCGGACGGCAAGATCACCTCCGCCGAAACGATTGAGGCCCAGCTCGACGCGACCGCCACCTCGTTTGAGGCGTGGGACACGCTGCTTGCGGATATGTACACCTATCTGGAGACCGTGCTCAGCGCGGACGCCTATGCTTCGGAGGAGGAATCCTATAACGCATGGGTAAAGGAACGCGACGCGGGCGCGGAAAACGCCGCGAAGGACGCGGCGGACGAAACCGCCGGCAAGCTCGCCAGCGCCAGCTTCAAGCAGAGCTACACCAAAACGCGCTGCTATAAGCTGCTTGATTTAATGTAAGCACAACTGGAAAGAAAAGCTGTCGGAAAAGTCCTCACGCCGCAGCGTGCATAAAATAGGATTTTGACGCAAACGGCAAAATCCATAAAAAGCCGCGACATGTGCGCGGCTTTGCTCTCATTTAATCGCCGCACGGCGGCGGTCAGTGGATAGAGGCCTACGGGCTATACAAACCGACTTCAAGTGTGCCTAAAAGGCGCGCGCAGAAGCCGGAATACTCGATCGAAATGGGGCTTTGTTTCGATCGAAGGCTGTCGAAAAACTAGTTTTTCGACAGCCATAAAGAGGGGGATACATATGGAGATACTGAAGCGTTGTCTGCGCGTTTTGGGGCTTTTGCTTTTGGGCAACTATTTTTTGCTGTGCACCTATGCGCTGCGCCTGCCCGCCTTGGGGCAGACCGCGCTGCTGCTCGCGTTGCTTGCTTTCTACCTGTGGTTTTCCATTCGCCCGCGGGCGGCGCGCGCGCCGTCGCGGCGACTGCGGGCCATGATCGGCGGATACGAGATTTTGCTGTGCTCCTTTTGGGCCATTTTTCTCGAAAGCATTTTATACACCGCGCTTTATACGAGCGGCGCGCTGGTGCGGCCGACGGACAGCGCGCCCGCTTGGGTGCCGCTGCTGGTCAACCTGATCGTCTTTGTCCCGGTCATCGGCCTGCTGCTGGTAAACGGCTTTTTCCGGGTCGTGCTCACCTCGGCGCGGCTGCGCATCGTATGGCGCGTGATGCTGCTGCTTTTCTGGTGGGTGCCCATCCTCCATCTGTTTTTGTTCTACCATGTGCTGAAAAGCGTGCGGGCGGAATACTATTTCGCCCTTGGCCGACAAGAATTAGAGCATACCCACGCCGAAAACGAGGACTGCCGGACGCGCTACCCGCTGGTGCTGATTCACGGCATTTTCTTCCGCGATTGGCAGTGGGTCAACTATTGGGGCCGCATTCCCCGCGCGCTGTCCCGCTGCGGGGCGACCATCTTTTACGGCCGCCAGCAGTCCGCCGCGCCGGTCGCGCGCAGCGCGGAGGAGCTGGCCGCCCATATCAGCGCGATTGTGGAGGACACGGGCTGCGAAAAGGTCAACCTGATCGCCCATTCCAAGGGCGGGCTGGACAGCCGCTACGCGATCACGCGGCTGGGCCTTGCCGACAAGGTCGCCTCGCTTACGACCATCAACACCCCGCACCGCGGCTGTATTTTCGCCCAGCATCTGCTGGATAACTTGCCCAAAGGCGTGCTGCGCCAGATGGAGCGCAAATACAACGGCCTGTTTCGCAAGCTGGGCGACGATTCGCCTGATTTTATGGGCGGCGTGCGCGACCTGACCAGCGAAAACTGCAAGGCCTTTAACGAGCAAACGCCCGATATGCCGGGCGTTTTGTACCAAAGCGTGATGAGCGTGATGAAGGCCCCGCGCAGCGCGGGCTTTCCCCTGAACCTGACGTGGCACTTGGTCAACAAATACGACCGCGAGCCAAACGACGGGCTGGTCGCCAGCTCCTCGGCCCCATGGGGCGACTTTCTCGGCGAGCTTCCGGCGCCCCAAAAACGCGGCATTTCCCACGGCGACATCGTGGATTTGATGCGCGAGGACATTCCGGGCTTTGACGTGCGCGAGTTTTATACGGGCATTGTCAAGGATCTCAAGGCAAAAGGGCTTTAAAACAGAAAAAGCGCGCGTCGCAGATTTTATTCTGCAACGCGCGCTTTCTATTTTAAAGTTCGTTATCCTTGCCCTTGGTGATGCGGACGACCAGCCCGGATAGGGCGAGCAGACCTATCAGGTTGGGAATGACCATCAGGCCGTTGAACATATCCGACAGGCTCCACACCAGATCGACCTTGAGCCCGGAGCCGAGGATGATGAAGAACACCACGATCACGGCGTAAACCTTGACGGCCTTTTTGCCGAACAGGGCCTTGACGTTGGTCTCGCCAAAGAAATACCAGCCGATAATAGTGGAAAACGCGAAGAACAGCATGCAGATGGCGATGAAGGCATTGCCGAACGAGCCGAACGTCGCGTTGAACGCCGACTGCGCCAGCACGGCGGCGGTCTCGCCATTGCTCCACAGACCGGAGGAGATGATGACCAGCGCGGTGAGCGTCAGAATAATAAAGGTATCGATAAACACGCCCATCATGGCGACCACGCCCTGATCCTGCGGTTTTTCCACCTTGGCAAGCGCGTGCGCGTGCGGGGTCGAGCCCATGCCGGCCTCGTTCGAGAACAGGCCGCGCGCCACGCCGTAGCGCATCGCCTTCTGCACGGAAAGACCGATCACGCCGCCCGCGATGGCCTGCGGATCGAACGCCATGACAAAGATCTGCTTGAACGCGAAGCCGACCGCGGAATAATTCATCACCAGAATGACCACACAGCCGATGATGTACAGCGCCGCCATCAGCGGCACGACCTTTTCGGTAAACGCCGCGATACGGCCCACGCCGCCGAGAAAGATAAACGCTGCGATCACCGCGCACACAACGCCCACCGCAAGGGCGGGCACGCCGAACGCGTTTTCAAACGCGCCGCCGATCGAGTTGGACTGCACCATGTTGCCCATAAATCCGAGCGCCAGAATGATGGCGACCGAGAAAAAGCCCGCGAGGAATTTGCCGAACTTGCCCTTGAAGGCCGCTTTGATGTAATAGATCGGGCCGCCGGTTACCTGCCCGTCCGCGTCGGTCGTTTTAAACTTCTGCGCGAGCACGGCCTCCGAATAGATCGTACTCATGCCGAAAAACGCCGATACCCACATCCAGAAGATCGCGCCCGGGCCGCCGGAAGCGATCGCGGTGGCCGCGCCCGCGATGTTGCCCGTGCCGACCTGCGCCGCGATAGCGGTCGTGAGCGACTGGAAGGAGCTCATGCCCTCCTTGCCGGCCTTGTCGCCCTTCAGCGAAAAGCCGCCGAACAAGCGGCGCATGCCCTCGCCAAACTTTCGGATCTGGATAAAATTCAGCCGGATGGTAAAGTAGATGCCCGTTGCGATCAGCAGAAACAGCAGCGCGTAATCCCACAAAAAGGAATTCACTGTCGTAACGATGGTTTCGATTACTTTCATGTTCTGTATTTTCCCCCTTTTTTTGATTTGTTGCCGCAAACATATTCAATATAGCATCCAAAGGCGCGGCCTGTCAACCACAGTGGGATAAAACGGTAGTTTGTTAAAGTTTTTCACACGAAAGCCGCCTGCCAAAGTTTGCTTTGCGTTCACCCTACCGCTTGACAAACTGTGCTATAATAATGTTTATTGGTTGCACTGGTCCGCGCGGCGCGCCGCGCGGCTATCCCGGCACGCAGATGGGAGGAAAAAATGATATGAACGACGCGCTTCAGCGTCTTTTGGATACGCTCACGGCATTTCTCAGCGAAAATCCCTTGGTGGGCGCGTGGTATACGACCGCGGCGCGGTTCGTGTTTCCGCTGCTCGCGTTGATGATTCTGGTGGGCGCGATCCGCTCGCTTTGGAAGGTCAAGCATCCGGACGAGGTCTGGGCCTATCTGGGGCTGACGAACGGCGTACGCCTGCCGGTCACCCATTGGGAAAATATTATCGGCCGCGCGCCCGCGTGCGACTTGCAAATGGAATACCCCTCCGTTTCCCGCCAGCACGCGGCGCTGATCCGCGAGAACGACGGATCATGGACGGTATACGATCTGGATTCCAAGGGCGGCGTGCAGGTGAACGATCTGGACGTGGACGGGTACGCCGTGGTGAACGACGGCGATACCCTCACCTTCGGCGGCATTCCGGCCGTGCTTATCCCGGTCGGCGCGGAGGAAAAACGCGCCCAGATCGCCGAGCGCCGCGCCGAGGGACGGCCCGCGGGCATGTGGGGCGCGCTGGTGCTGCTCACCCTATTTCAGGTGATGACCGCGCTGCAGCTCATTATCGCCGCGGGCGATAAGGCAACCACCGCCATTCCCCTCACCTTTCTGGCCTTTACCGCGGTGTGCTGGGGCTATTTTATCGTGCTGCGCTCGTTCCGGCGGATCGGCTTCGAGATGGAGACCATCGCCTTTTTCCTGTGTACGCTTTCGCTCGCGGTGACGGGCTCGGGCGCGCCGAAGGAGCTGCCCAAGCAGCTCGCCGCTATCCTGATGGGCCTTGTGATCTTTCTGATCCTAGGCTTTTTCCTGCGCGACCTGACGCGCACCCAAAAGGTGCGCTGGGTGATGGCCGCGGGCGCGATCGGCCTGCTTGCCATCACCTTGCTGATCGGCAAGGAGGTCTACGGCGCCAAGGCGTGGATCGTCATCGGCAGCTTTTCATTCCAGCCCTCCGAGCTGGCCAAGATCTGCTATATTTTCGCGGGCGCGGCCACGCTGGACCGCCTGTTCCAAAAGCGAAACCTGACCATGTTCATCGTGCTGACCGCCGTGTGCGGCGGCTGCCTTGCGCTGATGAACGATTTCGGCACGGCGCTCATCTTTTTTGTCACCTTCCTTGTGATCGCTTATTTGCGCTCGGGTGATTTCGCCACGCTGGCGCTGATCTGCACGGGCTGCGGCCTTGGCGGCCTGATCCTGCTGAAGATGAAAACACACGTGGCGGCCCGTTTTGCCTCTTGGGGCCACGTGTGGGAGGATGTGTACGACAAGGGGTTTCAGCAGACCCACGCGATGACGGCCGCCGCTTCGGGCGGCATGATCGGCGTGGGCGCGGGCAAGGGCTGGCTGACCGGCGTGCCCGCCGCGGATACCGATCTGGTTTTCGCCCTTTTGTGCGAGGAATGGGGCCTTGTGATCGCCGTGCTATCGGTGCTTTGCATCCTGACGCTGGCCGTGTTCGCCGTGCGCGCCTGCCGCGCCGGGCGGTCCAGCTTTTACACGATCGCGGCCTGCGCCGCGACCAGCCTGCTTGTTTTCCAGACCTGCCTGAACGTGTTCGGCGCGGTCGATATCCTGCCGCTGACCGGCGTGACGCTGCCCTTTGTGTCGAACGGCGGCTCGTCGATGCTGTCGGCTTGGGGCATGCTGGCCTTTTTGAAGGCGACGGACACGCGGCAGAACGCCTCGTTCGCGGTAAAGCTCGTTTCGCGCCGCGAGCTGCGCGGGGAGGGATGACAACATGCGTAAAATAGAAAAAAGAACTGTTTTTTGCCTGATCCTGACCGCCCTGCTCGGTCTTGGCCTTGCTTTGTTCTGCTTCCGCTTTGTGATGGACGGCGGCGACTGGGCTTCCTACCCGTATAACCGCCACCTGTACGACAATCAAGGGCGGCTCAAAGGCGGCGTGATCCTAGACCGCGACGGCGACGTGCTTTCCCAGCCCGCGGCGGACGGTTCGGGCCGCACCTATTATCCCGATTCTTCGGTGCGCAAGGCCACGCTGCACGCGGTGGGCGATCAAGCGGGGTTCATCGGTTCGGGCGCGCAGACCGCCTTTGCCGATAAGCTTTCCGGCTACAACCTGTTTACCGGCGCTTATTCGCCGCTCGGCAGCGGCAACTACCTGTATCTGACGATCGACGCGTACCTCAACAACATCGCCTATCAGGCGCTGGGCGGCAACCGCGGCACGGTCGGCGTATACAATTACAAGACCGGCGAAATTCTCTGCATGGTCTCCACGCCGACGTTCGACCCCGCCGATCCTCCGGATATCGCGGCGGACGATCCCGCGTGGGAGGGCGTGTACGTCAACCGCCTGCTTTCCGCCAACTCAATCCCGGGCTCCATTTTTAAGGTGGTCACGCTGAACGCCGCGATTGAGAACATCCCCGACCTGTTCCAGCGGCACTGGACGTGCACCGGCTCGGTCGATATCGGCGGCGACGCGGTGACCTGCCCCTTCGCCCACGGCGAGCTCGATATCGAATCCGCGCTCGCCAACTCCTGCAACGGCGTATTCGGCCAGCTCGCGGTCGAGCTGGGCGGCAAGACCATGGAAAAGTATACGGACGCCGCCGGCCTGACCACCGCGATCAAGGTGGACGGCGTTCAGACCAGCAAAGGCAGCTTCTCGTTCGACGGCACCGACCATCAGCTTGCTTGGGCGGGCGTCGGTCAGGACCGGGACGCGATGTGCCCGATCAATATGATGCTGTACATGGGGGCGATCGCAAACGGCGGCAAGGCCGCCATGCCGCGCCTGATCGAGAAATCCTCGACCGATTACGGCCTGCCGACCGGCGTATATTTCCCCAAAAAGTCCGGCAAGCTGATCGAAGCGGACACCGCGAACACGATCGCCGATATGATGCACAACAACGTGCTTGCGACCTATGGGCAGGACCGTTTCCCCGGCATGGACGTGTGCGCCAAGTCGGGTACGGCGGAAATCGGCGCGGACAAAACGCCGAACGCCTGGTTCACCGGTTTCTTGCGCGACGCAAGCACGCCCTACGCGTTTATCGTTCTGGTCGAGCAGGGCGGCGGCGGCTCGTCCGTCGCGGGCACCATCGCCTCGCAAGTGCTCACCGCCGCGGTGGAAAAAGGCTACTAAGCCTATAGGTCCGCCGTATTTTTAACACCATACAAAAAAGCCAGCGCCGAAGCGCTGGCTTTTTTGTATGTTCTGAGATTGCGGGCGCGTTTTTAAGCTTTGGCCTGCGCGGTGGACGCGCGCTCGACCAGCGTGACGGTCAGCTCGGTCTTGAGCACTTCGCTGCCGCCGTGCGCGATCATATCGAGCAGGCGCTGCACGGCTAGCTCGCCCAAGCGGGCGCGGTCGACGCGCATCGTCGTGAGCGGCGGATCGACAAAGGTGCTCATCGTGCCGTCGTCAAAGCCGATGATGGAGATATCCTCGGGCACGCGGTAGCCCGCCTGCTGCAAGGCGCGCTCGCAACCGGCGGCGACGATGTCGTTGGCCGCGAAAAAGGCGGTCGGCAGGTCGTCTGTTTCGCGCAAGTGGCGGTGCATTTGCTCGGTCGCCTTGTCGAACAGCAGATCGATCTGAATCAAGTGTATGGGATCGACTGGCAGCCCCAGCGCTTCCATGGCGCGCAAAAAGCCTTCGTTGCGCGCCGGAACGCCGCCGATGTCAAAGGAGCCTTGCAGGCAGCCGATCTTGCGGTGGCCCAAGCGGTACAGGTATTCGACCGCGTGAAACACCCCGTCGGTATTGTTGATGCTGACCGCGTTGATCGGCATGTTGGGGAACCGGTTGTCCACCGAAACGAGCGGCAGGGAAAGCTTTGTCAGCGGTTCGGCGTCGCCCGCGCGCAGTTCGCTGCCCAGCAGGATGACGCCCGCCGCGCCCTGCGTTTCCTCGAGCTGGCGCAGCAGCGGGAAAAAGTGTTCGTCGTCCGCGTTGGTCACGCTCAGGCTATAGCCGGAAAGGCGCGCCTTTTGTTCCGCGCCGTTTAGGATACCGGCGAAAAAATCCTCGTTGCGCTCCTTCATATGCTGGGCGGACTGGTAGCGGATGAATTTGATATCGCCCTTGCCCGCGGGATCGGGCAGGTTGCGGATGGTATAACCGTTTTGAACGAGCAGCGCCGCGACGCGTTCACGCGTTTGCTTACGCACACCGGCCTTATTATTCAGCACCAGCGACACGGTGGAGATCGCCACACCGGCCTGCTCGGCAATATTTCGGATCGTCAAGGCGTTAAGCCCTCCTTTATCATGTGTCCTGCTATTACTATAATCCATTATATCCAAAATGTCCATATTGTTTGAACATAAATCGAAATTTTTTATTTATTTCAATTTGTCATTCTTGCGAACGCGCTAATATAACAAGCTTTTGAACAGTTTATGTTTAAAATTATTAGCTATTTTGCCATTATTGACAAAGTGTGCCCTGTGTGATTTAATGTATATATCAAAATTAGTCGAAATATATCGAATTATTTTGATTAATTTTCAATGCGCATGATCAAAAAAACTAGGAGGAGGAAAGGAACATGTTAAAGCAGAAGAAAGGATTTTTCGCAGGCATTCTGGCGGCAGCCATGTTGCTCGCCGCGCTGGCCGGGTGCGGCGGAGCCGGCACGGGCGACACCGCCGCGGATGCGCCCAAGGTGGGCGTGGTGCTCAAGTCGCTTTCCAACCCGTTTTATGTGACCATGGAGGAAGCGATCGACGCAAAAGCGCAGGAGATTGGCGTTCAGGTAATCACACAGGCTCCCGAAAAAGAGACCGACGCGGAAAAGCAAATGCAGATCATCGAAAACCTGATCACGCAAAACGTTTCCGCCCTTATTCTAACGCCGAACGGCTCCACAGAGTTGGTGCCCGCGATCAAAAAAGCGAATGACAAGAACATCCCCGTCATCGTTGTGGACACCCGCATCGACGAAGAGGCGCTTGCCGCGGCAGACGCGCACATTGAATGCTTCATCGGTTCGGACAACTACTTTGGCGGCGAAACGGCGGCCGAAGAGCTGTCGAAGGCGCTGGGCGGCGCGGGCAAGGTCGCGGTGCTAGAAGGCATCAGCGGGCACGAATCCAGCGTTTCCCGCGTCGGCGGCTTTACCGATAAAGTAAAGGAGCTTGGCGGGCTCGAGATCGTCGCCTCGCAGCCGGCTGATTGGGATCAGGAAAAGGGCTATACCGTATTCCAGAACATCTTGCAGGCCAACCCGGATATCACCGGCCTGTTTGCCGCAAACGACATGATGGCGCTGGGCGCGGTCAAGGCGATCGAGGATATGGGCAAATCGTCGCAGATTACGGTGATCGGCTTCGACGCGACGGACGACGCCAAGAGCGCCATCAAGGACGGCAAGATGCTGGGCTCGATCGCGCAATCGCCGGATAAAATGGGCGCGATCGCGCTGGAAACCGCGAAAACCTATCTGGAGACCGGTTCATGCGAAGTCGAGGTGCCGGTCGACGTAACCATGCTGTCGGGAGACGATATCCAATAGGCCTTCGGCATGGCTGGTGGAAGGGGTGAAAAGATGGACCCGAACGAAATCGTATCCATGCAGCATATCACAGTGGAATTTCCGGGAGTGAAGGCGCTGGACGACGTATCCTTTTCGCTGCGGCGTGGCGAGGTACATATCCTGCTGGGCGAAAACGGCGCGGGCAAGTCCACGCTCATGAAGGTGCTTTCCGGCGTATACAAACGGAACGCGGGCACCGTAAGGGTAGACGGGCAAGAGGTACGGTTTGCCGGTACGCGGGACGCGATGAACGCCGGTATCAACATCGTGCATCAGGAACTGAACCTGATCCCCTATTTAACGGTGGCGGAAAACATCTTTTTGGGCCGTGAGCCTAAAAAAGCGGGCGTGATCGATTGGAAACGCCTGTATCGGGACGCGGACGAGATCCTGCGGCAGCTCGGCGTAGCGCTGCGCGCAAAGGATATGCTGGGGTCGCTCAG
The DNA here is from genome assembly GCF_024462775.1 of Butyricicoccus faecihominis. GTDB lineage: Bacteria > Bacillota > Clostridia > Oscillospirales > Butyricicoccaceae > Agathobaculum > Agathobaculum faecihominis_A. The sequence continues at coordinate 8,525 of NZ_JANGCE010000045.1, read as the reverse complement.
CGTGGCGCAGCAGCAAATGGTCGAGATCGCCAAGGCGGTCAGCCAAAACTCCAAGGTCATTATATTGGACGAACCGACCTCGTCCCTTACCGACCGGGAGATCGAAAGCCTGTTCCGCATCGTCCTCGATCTGAAGGCGCGGGGCGTGGGCGTCGTCTATATCTCGCACCGGTTCGAGGAGATCAAACGCATCGGCGACCGGGCGACAATCATGCGGGACGGCCGCTATATCGCCACCGTGGAGGTCGCGGAAAAAACCGTGGATGAAATGATCGGCATGATGGTGGGCCGCGAGTTGACCGAACTGTTCCCCAAAACTCCGGTGGCGATCGGCGAAACGCTGCTGGCGGTGCGCGGTCTTTCGACAAGGGACAAGCTACGCGACTGCTCGTTTGTCGCGCGGCGCGGCGAAATACTCGGCATTGCCGGGCTGATGGGCGCGGGCCGCACCGAGCTGGCCCGCGCGGTGATTGGCGCGGACCCGGCGAGCGCGGGCGAGGTGTGGCTGAACGGCCAAAAGCTGACCATCCGCAGCCCGGAGGACGCGGTGCGCCACGGCATCGGCCTGCTGCCCGAGGACCGCAAAAACCACGGTCTGGTGCTGGGCATGAGCGTCGGTGAAAACATCACACTGGCAAACGTTTCAACGATCCTGCGCAACGGGCTGATCAGCCGAAAGGCGGAAAGGGCGCTCGGCGCGCAGTATGTCGACCAACTGCGCGTGAAAACGCCGCATTTACAGCAAAAGGTGAAATTTCTTTCAGGCGGCAACCAGCAAAAGGTGGTCATCGCCAAGTGGCTGACAACCGAGGGACAGGTGCTGTTTTTTGACGAGCCGACGCGCGGCATCGACGTGGGCGCAAAGGCGGAGATTTATAAGATCATGTGCGAGCTGGCAGGACGCGGCATGGCGGTCGTCATGATCTCAAGCGAGCTGCCCGAGGTGCTCGGCATGAGCGACCGCATCCTCGTGATGTGCGGCGGCGCGATCGTATGCGAAATGACCCGGGCCGAGGCGACGCAGGAAAAAATCATGTACTATGCGACAGGGGGCGGAAAAGATGAATAAAGCAGCGGGAAAAGCAGGGTTCCGGCTGAGCAGTATCCCAAACAATGTCATGATCCTGCTCGGTCTGGCGGTTCTATGCGCGGTCATGAGCCTTGCCTCCCCATTTTTCTTGACGCCGGATAATCTCATCAACGCCGTTTTGCAGGCCGCCATTAACGCAACGCTGGCCTGCGGCATGACCTTTGTCATCTTGACCGGAGGGATCGACCTTTCGGTCGGCTCGATCGTGGCGTTTGCGGGTGTGATCCTCGGCATGCTCCTCAAGGCGGGCGTGCCCGCGCCCGCCGCGCTCCTCGGCTGTGTGGCGGTCGGCGCGCTGTGCGGCGCGTTCAACGGCCTGCTGGTCACGCGTGTGGGCCTGCCGCCCTTTATCGCAACGCTCGGCTCGATGAGCATCGCGCGCGGACTGGCCCTGTATCTGACGGACGGCCGCTCCATTTCAGGCTTCGGGACGGGCCTGAGCGGTATCGGCAGCGGCACGCTGCTCGGCGTGCCATGGATGATCGTTATCATGGTGGTCACCTTTGGCATCGGCATGTTCCTGCTGCGCTTCACCCGCGCGGGCCGTTATATCTATGCGATCGGCGGCAACGTGGAGGCGACCCGGCTTTCCGGCATCAACACCGGGCGGTACACCGCGCTCGTCTATATCGTGTGCGGCATAACGGCGGGCATTGCCTCCGTGCTGCTCACCGCAAGGCTGGATTCGGCCCAGCCGGTGGCCGGTCAGGGGTACGAGCTCAACGCGATCGCCGCGACCGTTATCGGCGGCACCAGTTTAGACGGCGGCGAAGGCCGCCTGTCCGGCACCATCATCGGCGCGCTGATCATCAGCGTGCTCAACAACGGCCTGAACCTTTTGAACGTGTCCTCGTATATTCAGCAGATTGTGATCGGTCTGGTCATTATTCTGGCGGTCGCGGGCGACAAGCTCAGAAGCAAGTAGTTAGCAAAAGGGAGGAAACGCCATGAACAAACCGATACGGCTCGGCATTCTCGGCCTTGGGCGCATCGGCAGAATGCACTTGCAAAATATTTTGACCATGAAGGAGTACGAGGTCGTCATCGGCGTCGACCCGTTTTTGACCGGGCAGACCGAACGCGAGCTGCGCGGGCTGGGCCTTCCCCGGTGCGGCAAGGACCCGCAGGCCGTGTTCGGCGACCCGACGATCGACGCGGTGGTGATCTGCTCGGTCACCGAAACGCATTCGGATTTTATCATGCGCGCGGCCGAGGCGGGTATGGATATTTTCTGCGAAAAACCGATCGACCACGATGTCGGCCGGATCGTGCAGGCGCTGCGCGCGGTGCGCGACGCAAACGTCGTTTTACAGGTGGGCTTCATGCACCGCTTTGACCGGCACCACGGCGCGCTGCGGCGCGCCATCGCGGAAGGCCGGATCGGCAAGCCCGAGGTGCTGAAAATCATTTCGCGCGACCCCGCGCCGCCGAGCATGAAATACATCCGCGAATCCGGCGGCATTTTCGTGGACTTCATGATCCACGATTTTGACATGGCGCGCTTTTTGATGGGCTGTGAGGTGACCGAGGTTTTCGCGACCGGCACCTCGGTATGCGACCCGGAAATCGCGGAAAACGGTGATTTCGGCAGCGGGCACGCCATTCTGCGGTTTGCAAACGGCGCGCTCGGCGTGCTGGAGACCAGCCGGCGCTGCACCTTCGGGCATGACCAGCGCATCGAGGCGCTCGGCTCCAAGGGCTGTGTGATGGATGATAACGAGTACGAAAACAACGTGCGTCTATTCGGCCCCGAAGGATATACGGGCGCCAAGGTGCCGTGGCATTTCCCGGAGCGCTACAAGGAAGCGTATTTCGTCGAACTGGCCGACTTCGCGCAGGCGGTCCGCACCCGCGCCGCCCCGCCGGTGGATGGATTCGACGGCCTGCAAGCCGTACTGATCGCCGAAGCCGCAAACCGTTCGGCTAAAACAGGCCGGTTCGAGGCCGTTCAGACCGTCGTGGTTTGACCCTTTGCCATTCTCATCCTTCTTCATATCGTAAGGCGCCGGTGCACGCACCGGCGCCTTGCAATTTTGTTTTCAGCGGTATAAGTCCGGTTTATGGGACAAGCTATTTGCTATACTGAAAGCATCCTAAAGGAAGCGGAGGTTTTCGGTATGCGGAAACGGTTATGTACACTGGCGCAGGGCTGCGGGGCGGGGCTGCTGTTTTTCACGGCGGCCGCGTCCGATATGGGCACGGCGAGCGTTGCGCAAATCGCCTTGGGGCTCGCGGCAGCGGCGCTCCTGCTCATGATCGGCACAATCGGCAAGCGGTATGTCTCCCGGCCGCGCCGCCGCGCACGGCGCGCGGCGGCGTAAGCTATTTTCACCTTTCAGCTTTTGCTCTTGGGGCGGCTGAGCAGGGCGAACAGACAGCCGAATACGATCGCGGCGGCAATGCCGCCCGCGGCGCCGGTCACGCCGCCCGTCAAAATGCCGAGCGCGCCCTGTTCGGCGACCGCCTTGGCAACGCCCTTGGCCAGCGAATAGCCAAAGCCCAAAAGCGGCACGGTCGCGCCCGCGCCCGCGTAATCCACGACCGGCTGATACAGGCCAAGGGCTTGCAGCAGCACGCCCAGTACAACGAGCGATACCAAAATGCGCGCGGGCGTCAGCTTGGTTTTATCAATAAAAACTTGACAGATCGCGCAGATCAGCCCGCCGACCCAAAATGCGTTCAAATATTCCATAGCGCCTATCCCCTTTCCAGCACGACCGCGTGGCATACGCCCGCGATGGTTTGGCCCTGCTGCACGGAAACGGGGCTCATCAGCGCGCCCGTACCCGCAAAGACCAGCCGTTTATACTTGCCCGCCTGCATATCGCGCAGCAGCGGGCCGCACAGAACGCAGGCTGAACAACCGCAGCCCGAAGCGCCCGCGTGCGGGTCCTGATCGCTGCCATACAGCAGGCTGCCGCAGTCCGAGTAGACGGGCGTTAGATCGATGCCGTCGTTTTCCCGGAACAGCGTCACGAGAATATCCGCGCCCACGTGGCCCAAATCGCCGGTCACGATCTGGTCAAAGTCGCGCGGCTCCGCGCCAAGCTCGGTCAGCAGCGTGGAAATCGTGTCGTAAGCCGAAGGGGCCATGGCCGCGCCCATGTTATTTGCGTCCTTTACGCCCAGATCGACCTGCCGGCCGAATAGGGCGTGCGTGATGCGCAGATCGCCTTTCCCGCCGCCAAGCACGGCCGCGCCCGCGGCTGTGGCCGTCCACTGGGCGGTCGGCGTACGCTGCCCGCCGTAGGCCAGCGGAAAACGGTATTGCCGCTCCGCCGAGCAAAAATGGGACGAAGCCGCCGCGAGCAGACGGTCGGCCGCGCCGCCCTCCACAAGACATGCGCCAAGCGCGAGGCCCTCGGCCATGGTTGAGCACGCGCCGTAAAGGCCCAAAAACGGCACGCCGCTTTCAGACGAAGCAAGGGCCGAGCTGATGCACTGGTTGAGCAGGTCGCCCGCGAGAATCAGATCCAGATCGCTCTTTTGCAGTCCGCTTTTTTGTACCGCCAAATCGATCGCGGTCTTTTGCAGCTTGCTTTCGGCCAGCTCCCAGGTCTTTTCGCCCATCAGGTCGTCATCCGACACCATGTCGAAAAATTCATGCAGCGGGCCCTGCCCTTCCTTTTCGCCCACGGCGGAAGCGTAGCCCAGCAGGGCGGGCTTGCTATCGAACGCGAGCGTGCGTTTGCCTATGCGTTTCACAGCGGGTTCCCTCCCATCAAGAACAAAATAACGCCGTACACCGCCGAAGCCGAAATACCGTATACCAGCACCGGCCCCGCGATGGCGAACAGCTTGGCGCCAAGGCCCAACACAAGGCCTTCGCTTTTAAATTCCATGGCTGAGGAAACGATCGCGTTGGCAAAGCCCGTGATCGGCACGATCGTGCCCGCGCCCGCGTGCTTGGCGATCTTTTCATACAGGTGCAGGCAGGTCAGCAGGCCGCCGAGGAACACCATGGTCATAGCGGTTGCCGCCGCCGTATCCTCCACCGAAAGTCCGCGATGCTTAAAAAATCCGCTTACCGCCTGCCCGATCGTGCAAATAATGCCGCCGATCAAAAAGGCTTTCAGACAATCCAGCCAAAGCGGCGAATTCGGGCTTTTCTTTTCGAGCAGCTTTTGATACTGCTGTTTATCCAGTTCCATGCGCATTTCTCCCCTTTTGCTTTTGGGGTATTTTGCGCAGAGAACTGCATCTTATCCATCTGGCATTATAACAATTTTCTAAACTGATACTTTTTAACGGGCCACTTCTGCGGTATGATAAACGCGAAACAAAAAGAAAACGCAGAAGGAGGGGTTTTCGTGAATACGAAAAACAAAAAAATTACGCTTTACGATATGGTGATGATCGGCCTGATGGCGGCTGTCGTGCTTGTGGTGACCGCTTATCTGTCCATCCGCATTCCGACGCCGACCGGCACGACCATGATCAAGCTTGCTAACGCGTTTATCCTGTTGTCCGGCCTGTTGCTGGGCGGCTGGCGCGGCGGACTGGCCGCGGGGTTCGGTTCGATGGTTTTCGACCTGATGACGCCGGAGTATGTGCCGGAGGCTTGGCTTACCTTTATCCGCTTTTTCCTGATGGCCTTTATCGCCGGGCAGATCGCCCATGCGGGCGGCACCATGGCCCGCAAATTTTCCCGCAACCTGATCGCCTGTGTGGTCGCCGCGGTTTTTTCCAGCGTGTTTTACATGTTAAAAAACGTGGTGGTGCTGATGATTGGCGGCAGCGCGTTCGTGCCCGCCTTTATCGCGAACGTGCCGAAACTGCTGACCTCGCCCCCCAATATCATTATTGCGGTCGCCGTGGCGCTGGCGCTGCTGCCCGCCCTGCAAAAAGCGATCTCCCACACCGGCTTCGCCAGACAGATGCAGGCCGCGCAGAAGCAGTAAAGAAGCACAACAAGTTTTGTACCACGCTATTGCGGTGCGAAGTTGCAGTACCCATCGATTGGCGGCAGCGTTCGCACCCGTTTTGCATGCTGTGGCGAACAAATTCCTCGTGTCATGGTATCTTCAAAGCACTGTGCTTCTGCAAAATAGACCGCAAACCGTCTGACTATACAAAAAAGGCCGATGGATTTTGTGCATAATTGCTGTCGCTCCCCTCGCGGGAGCGTGGATTGAAATATACGGCCTATGAGGTTCAAAAGGGCCTTGGTCTGTCGCTCCCCTCGCGGGAGCGTGGATTGAAATCGCCGTTATGCCCGACCATTTTGTGTACACCGACGTCGCTCCCCTCGCGGGAGCGTGGATTGAAATCGTCCTTTGCCGCCAGCAGTGCTTTCGCCATTAGTCGCTCCCCTCGCGGGAGCGTGGATTGAAATCCGGAATTATGGCATCTAAACTAATAACGCCTTTCGTCGCTCCCCTCGCGGGAGCGTGGATTGAAATACCGATTGAATTTTTAAGAAGACGTCCTATCACGTCGCTCCCCTCGCGGGAGCGTGGATTGAAATCTTTGCACCCACATTTTGCAGTTGTGACACCAAGTGTCGCTCCCCTCGCGGGAGCGTGGATTGAAATAGGGCGAGTAAAGCGCCCCCCAAATTCGCGGGGGCGTCGCTCCCCTCGCGGGAGCGTGGATTGAAATCGCAATATCTGCAACGGGCAATTCGATTACCTCCGTCGCTCCCCTCGCGGGAGCGTGGATTGAAATTTTAAAAATGCGAAAGCCACCGGTTTCTAGAACAGTCGCTCCCCTCGCGGGAGCGTGGATTGAAATCGGCATTCCCAGCAGGGGCAAGAGCTGGGAATACCGTCGCTCCCCTCGCGGGAGCGTGGATTGAAATCTCCCTGATTCGCCGTTCAATATTCCTATCCCTGTCGCTCCCCTCGCGGGAGCGTGGATTGAAATGTCAGAAAAACGAAAGCTACGGACATTGCATTTGTCGCTCCCCTCGCGGGAGCGTGGATTGAAATTTCTCTGTTCACTTTTCCATTTCTTCCCGAATAGTCGCTCCCCTCGCGGGAGCGTGGATTGAAATTAATTGTTTTTTGTGGTATGAGGTAAAAAGCATGTCGCTCCCCTCGCGGGAGCGTGGATTGAAATGGAACGTAAGCCGAGGTATTCTGTGCGATTGACCGTCGCTCCCCTCGCGGGAGCGTGGATTGAAATGCGTTTGTTCCCGTTTTCGTCATACGGGAATTGCGTCGCTCCCCCTCGCGGGAGCGTGGATTGAAATATTTCTTCGTCTTCTTCGATCTGGTCAAGCAGCGTCGCTCCCCCTCGCGGGAGCGTGGATTGAAATAAATAATTTAACCTTGTGATTCGACCGTTCGCGGTCGCTCCCCCTCGCGGGAGCGTGGATTGAAATTGGAAAGCATTAGGGTGGTTTTCCTATTGAACCAGTCGCTCCCCCTCGCGGGAGCGTGGATTGAAATATCCGCCGTACAGGTGCGGTCCAGCGGCAGCAGCACGTCGCTCCCCCTCGCGGGAGCGTGGATTGAAATCGCCCCCTTTCCCGGCGCTGAAAACGCCAGCGCAAGTCGCTCCCCCTCGCGGGAGCGTGGATTGAAATGCCCTCCAGCTCCCGGCGCTTCTTGGTGGTGCGGGTCGCTCCCCCTCGCGGGAGCGTGGATTGAAATCATCGAGAGATAGCGGTTTTCGACATAGCAATCCGTCGCTCCCCCTCGCGGGAGCGTGGATTGAAATCTGCACCTGCCGCTGGTCATATACCGCCGGTATGTCGCTCCCCCTCGCGGGAGCGTGGATTGAAATACCTCCGCAAGTTCTTCCTCGGTCAGTTCGCGGGGGTCGCTCCCCCTCGCGGGAGCGTGGATTGAAATTCTATTTCTGATGTCGCAAGAATGTGCGGCCTGACGTCGCTCCCCTCGCGGGAGCGTGGATTGAAATGGTTTTTAGCGACGATGCCGGGCGCGTGTTTAGCGTCGCTCCCCTCGCGGGAGCGTGGATTGAAATGGAGTGTTTGCGCAGTTTGAACGCGAAACAACAATGTCGCTCCCCTCGCGGGAGCGTGGATTGAAATAAGCCGATTCAGGTACAAACCATGCTCGCCCAGCGGTCGCTCCCCTCGCGGGAGCGTGGATTGAAATCCCACATCCATTCCCATTCATCTGCCATTCCCGCGTCGCTCCCCTCGCGGGAGCGTGGATTGAAATTTTGATCGACATATGCGCGACCTGCCAAATGTTTGGTCGCTCCCCTCGCGGGAGCGTGGATTGAAATTTGCCCCCTGAATTGTTTGCTCGCATGGTTCACCGTCGCTCCCCTCGCGGGGGCGTGGATTGAAATCGTTCCAATTTCATAAAACAACCCCAAAACGTCCGGTCGCTCCCCTCGCGGGGGCGTGGATTGAAATATCGGGCCTACGAAAAGGACGCGTTGCGCATCATGTCGCTCCCCTTACAAGGGCGTGGATTGAAATACCGAGGACATGGCGGCTGGGCTGCCCGCGCTGGTGTCG
>NZ_JANGCE010000044.1 GCF_024462775.1 Butyricicoccus faecihominis | reverse complement strand
CTCGCGCGAACGCGCGATTTTCCGGTAAGGAACGCGCGTTCGCGCGAGATCCTTCGCTCCGCTCAGGATGACAAACTCTTAACTTAATGACATTGACGACCGCGTTTCCTCTTTTTTTGCGACGCAGTAGAAATTCCCAATCTAGAAAAAATACATATTTACAGGAGTTGCAGTTATACTACAATCACAACCAGAAATTCCGTATTTGGGAGGGAACGCGCACATGAAAGCAACCGGCATTGTACGCCGCATTGATGACCTGGGGCGAGTCGTAATTCCGAAGGAGATCCGCCGTACCTTACGGATCCGCGAGGGCGACCCGCTGGAAATTTTTACAGACCGCGACGGCGAAGTGATCTTCAAGAAATATTCTCCGATGGGCGAGCTTGGCGCGGTGGCGACCGAGCTGGCCGAAGCGCTCAGCCGCACGGCGGGCCTCAGCTGCGCCATCTGTGACCGCGACGCGGTGATCGCGGCCGCGGGCGGCGCGAAAAAGGATGTTTATGAAAAAAGCATTTCATCCGATCTCGAAACGCTCATGGAGCAGCGCACAATCTACGAGCATAAGCTCGGCGATACCACCGATGTTTCCGTTTCCGAGCATGATGGCTACCACGTCGTCGTCGCCGCGCCGATCATTACGGACGGCGATGTGACGGGCTGCGTCGCCTTTTTGAGCGAGGACGAGACCGCCGCCGCGAGCGAGGTCGATTCCAAGTTGAGCCAGACCGCGGCACAGTTCTTGTCCAAGCGGGTGGCAATGTAAAAAAGCGGGCGATTAAAATCCGCGGCCGCGCGGCACACTATCTTTAAAATGAAAGGAGTGTGCCGCTATGTGCCATAAAAAAGGATTCCCTCGCTATGACGACGCCCGGCATATCGATTCCGCCGCGCTCGGCCCCCAGCCAAACGGGCCCTATAACGACGCCGAGCGAGGCGACCCGGCTGCCACCGCCTACACGGAAATGTATTGCATCGAACAGCCGCAGGCAACACGGGGAAAAGAGAACAAGAAATAGAAAAATCCCGCGAGCCGAAAGGCCCGCGGGATTTCAGCTTGTCAATGAACCCTTCGCGCCGCAGCGCGCATAAAATAGGATTTTGCCGCTTGCGGCGAAATCCATAAAAACCGGGAGCATGTATCTCGGTTTTTATACAAACCGACTTCAAGTGTGCCTAAAAGGCGCGCGCAGAAGCCGGAATACTCGATCGAAATGGGGCTTTGTTTCGATCGACAGACTGTCAAAAATAGTTTTTTGACAGTCTGAAATCCCGCGAGCCGAAAGGCCCGCGGGATTTGTTAAGGTTGCGTATGGTCGTCTTTCTGTTCGGATTCGTTTTGCTTGGGCTGTTCCTTTTCCTCCTCGCGTGCAAGGCGCTGTTCGTTCATATAAACGCGATGCTGCAAGCGGCACAGCTCCTGCGAAACAGGGTCGGGCATGTTGATCTGGTCGAGGTCGTAGCTGGGCACAGAACCGACGCGCTGGCCGTCGATCTTGACGACGCGCGCCTTGACCCCGACTACCGTCGAATTGGGCGGCACGCCCTGCAAAACCACGGCGTTTGCGCCGATGCGGCTATTATCACCCACGGTAAAAGGGCCCAGCACCTTAGCGCCCGTTGAAATAAGCACGTTGTTGCCGATCGTCGGATGGCGCTTGCCCGTGTCGTGGCCCGTGCCGCCCAACGTCACGCCATGGTAAATGGTGCAGTAATCGCCTATTTCGGCGGTTTCGCCAATGACGATGCCCATACCGTGGTCAATGAACAGGCCGCGGCCTATTTTTGCCCCGGGATGGATCTCGATACCGGTCATATGCCGCGCAAACTGTGAAAGTGCGCGGGCAAGGAAAAAGTGTTTATGCTCATACAGCCAATGCGCCTGCCGGTGATAGATCAGCGCGTGGAAGCCTTGGTACAGCAAAAAGACTTCCAGCGTGGTGCGCGCGGCGGGGTCGCGGTCGCGGATCGTGCGCGCGTCGGACAGCAGTCCTTTAAAAATCATGGCGGTTTGTCTCAGTCCCATCATTATCGATTCTTTTACATACTACATTATAGACGATACTGGCGAAAAATTCAAACCCAAGAATTGAATTTCAGCGGAAAGGTGGTATAATAATAGAAGATTTTGTTGAACGAGGTTTGAAAATTATGAAAATTACTGTCATGGGCCTGGGCTATATCGGCCTGCCGACCGCGATCACGCTGTCGGGCGCGGGGTTCGAGGTCTGCGGCTTTGACGTGAACCAAAAGACCATCGAGCAGCTGCAAAGCGGAAAAATCCATATTGTCGAGCCCGGCCTGCAGCTGGCGTTTGACGAAGCGGTGGCGGGCGGTCACCTGCACTTTTCCAGCGAGCTCGCCCCGTCGGACGTGTTCTATATCGCCGTGCCCACGCCGTTTTATCAGGATGATTCCGGCGCGCACAAGGCCGATTTAAAGTATGTCGAGTCCGCCGGGCGCATGGCGGGCAAGCTGCTAAAGCCTGAAAATCTGGTTATTCTCGAATCCACCGTGCCGCCCCGCACCTCCGAGATGCTGGCCCGCGTGCTCAGCGAGGAGTCCGGCATCGATATGGACAAGATCCACGTGGCCCACTGCCCGGAGCGCGTCATTCCCGGCAACATGATGTTCGAGCTGAAAAATAACGACCGTATCGTCGGCGCGCGCACGCCGGAGGCCGCCGAAATGGCCGCCGCCATTTATGAAAAGGTACTGGAAAAGGGCGTGGTGCACAAGACGGACGATTTGACCGCCGAAATGTGCAAGCTGACCGAAAATACCTTCCGCGACGTGAACATCGCTTATGCGAACGAGCTTTCGATCATCTGCGATAAAATGGGCATCGACGTGTTCGAGCTCATCAAGCTTGCCAACTGCCACCCCCGCGTCAATATCCTGACGCCCGGCGTGGGCGTGGGCGGTCACTGCATCGCGGTCGATCCATGGTTCATCTACGAACAGTTCCCGGAGGAAGCCAAGGTGATCCACGCTTCGCGTGTGCGCAACGAAAACAAGCCGCGCTTTGTGGCGGAAAAGGTGATCGGCAGCCTAGCCAAGGTGACCGATACGGTCGGCGTTCTGGGCTTGTCCTATAAGCCCGATGTGGACGATATGCGCGAATCCCCCTCGATCGAGCTGTGCCAGATCCTAAAGGAAAAGGGCGTAAACTTTATCGCTTGCGATCCCTTCGCGCCCTACGGCGATCTGAACGGGATCTCGAACGTTTCCTTTGACGAGATACTGGAAAAAGCGGATTATCTGGTCATCACGCTTGGCCACACTCTGTTCAAGGATAATAAAGAGCTCATCGCGAAAAAGCCCTTCTACGACTGCGTGGGGCTGATGGAAAAGTAAAAAAACAGTTGGAGCCCGGCGGTTTTCACCGCCGGGCTCCATTATGCAAGGGAGGAGGTCAAAGGTTAAGCTTTGCAATAGGGCAAGAAATTTCAGACTGTGGCTTTGTAGCCGCTGCCGTAGGGCGTCATGTTGAACGACGCGCTGCCGTCAGCTTCTACGCGGAACCCGGTCAGTTTCACAAGCTCAAACGTCCACTCACCGGTAGGCAAGTCGTCCGCCGTGGCCGTGAAAGCGCCCGCGCGGTCCTGTGTGGCCGTATAGGACCAGATATCGTCGTAGTTATATTCATAACCGTCCACGGTCTCGGTTAGCTGACGCACCGCCCGTATGAAATAGGTGGCGTTGTTGTCTGCCTGTTCCGCCGTCGAAAGGACGAGCGTACCGTCCGACTCGCGCACCGCCGAGGACACCGAGATCGCCGACCCTTCGCGGGTAATATCCAGCGGCTTTGCAAGCTTTGTCAGCTCTGTCCGGTTTTCGAGGTCGCTGTCGTTCTCGTAAGAGCAGAGGGCAACCTCATAATAGTGCGCGCCCTCCGTAGGTATGTCGAAGAACATGTTGTCCAGCAGTATGGCGGTTTCGCCAGCAAAGTAATCCAGAGTCACGATTTCAGACACCGGCAAATCATAGCCCGGCCTTTTGAACACCAGCGCTAGCTTCTCATTTTCCGGTATGGCCTTGCCTAGACGCAGCTCCAGCGCGCCCGTGTCGTTTATCGCATAGCTCAGGTGATATTCCCCATCCTGCGGCTCGTCCTCGCGGGCGGGATACGCGTAGCCGTTTTTATATGTCGGTATCGCAGCCCAGACAGAGACTCCGTCGCCCGGTGTAACCATGCGTGCGCTGCCGGTCAGTTCGCTGTCTGTGATCTGCACATTCACCTTGTCGTCCTTCGCATCGAGCAGGTTCAGCACAAAAGCGTCGCCTTCGGTATTAACCAGCTTGCCGCCGTTTACGCGTACGTTGATATCTCCAATGTAAGAAGTCGTGCCGGTATAGCCAGCGGGCTTGCCTGCAATAATCGCGCCGGTTAGACTGCCGGACTGACCGCCAATCTGCTTTGCGCTTTCGTTCTGTGCATAGTTGCAGGTAACCGAGCCGCCGGTGATATTCAGCGTACCCACGCGTAAATCAATGCCAACCGCCGCTGCATATGCTTCACCATTTTTCAACTCCGCGCCGGTACTGGTGATCGCGGCATTGCCCTCAATATTGACCGTGCCATCCGCCGGCATGTATAGGCCGGTGTCATCACTGACGATCTCTGCGGCACCGCCGATTGTAACCGTATAGCCGGCATAAATCTGTACGCCTTCCTTGATCGTGCCATTGGAAGCAATACCGTGATATTGCGCGCCGATCTTGCCGCCGGTCATTTTGGTTACGCTGTCCGAACCGTAAGCGGCTATTCCGACACCGCCGGTCAGCAAACCGCCGGTCATCGTCATATCGCTGTCGTTTTCAATGATCGCGGTCAGGCAAGAAAGGGTGTTTTCATATTCGCCGCTCTCTACTTGCAGCTTGCCGAAGTTACCGATCATACTGTTGTCGCTTCCCATCGTGATTTTGCCGCTGCCTTGGCTGTCCTTCAGCGTCAGGTTGCCGTTATTCTTTATGACAAAATAGCGGGAATCGATCACAGTCTGGTTCTTACTGTTGGTTGTCGTGCTGTAATTGATATAAGCGGTCAGCGTGTGGCCGTTTAGATCGAGCATAACGGTTTGATTTTCTGGGATCGTGATCAGGTTTTCCTTACGGCCGCTCGACTGATCCGCGCCGCCAATTTCAATATCCTCCGTCAGAATGGCGCTTTTACCGCCTTCCAGAAGCATGATAAGCGCCTGCTCGTCATTTGCACCAAGCGTCACACCGGAGTAATCAACTACAAATTTCTGCGTCGATAGTTCCTGATTTTCGGCATCCTTCCAGACAATCTGCAAGTGATCCTCCGGTTTTGCATCGGCAAGATCGCTGTAGAATACCATAAAGCACCCGTCCTTGTTGTCATACTGCTTAAAAGCGCGCGCGGTATCGGCGGCTTCAACCCAATCGCCGTTCGTCCAGCTAAACTGTGTATGCGCGGCATCAGCCTTTTCCGGAACGGGTACCGCAACGCCAGCCCAGAAGCCGCCGACAGCGGTGGTATCGTCGTTCAGATGATAGGTCGTGTCCGCGTTCAGCGAATATTGCAGGTTGGTGCCACTCACCTTGACGTCAATATAATCGCGGTTCGAGGTCTTGGTGACATCTACCTTATAATCCGTTACAGCGCCGTCGGCCAGCGGAGCGGGGAGATAACCCTCAAGCGTTTCCGTCGTGGTGGACGAACCACCGCCACCGCCGCCACCGCCGCCGGTGGTCGTGCCGCTGGTCGAACCGGTCTTGCCGGGTTCTACCGTGCCCTTATCGGTCTTGACCGCGTCCGCGCCTTTATCAACGGTGATGGAGGTGCCGGGGGTCGTTACCCTCGCGCCGGTCGAGCCTGCCTGCGCCTCTACCTTGGTCACCTTGCCGTCGCCCTTGACTTCGGTGTTCGCGGCGGCGGTCTGTACCTTGGCGATCGTCGCGCCCTTTTCGGCGGTCACGGTCGTGTTGTTGCCCTGTACGGCCACGGTGTCTACCTTGCCCGCAACGGTCAGCGCCGTGTTCGCGGCGGCCTTGTCAACGGTAACGGTCTTGACGGTGGAGTTTTTGTCCACGGTCACATCCGCACCCGCCGCGGAGACGACAACCTCGTCCACCTTGGCGTTTTGCAGCACGACCGGCACGTTCGCCGAAGCGATTTCGACCTTGCCTACCGTGCCTTCGATGATCACATCGTCCTTACCGTCGTCCACGACGATGGTCTGCACCTTGGCGTTGCCCTCGGTCGCGACGCGCACGTTGCCGTCGACCTTGGAAACAACGACCGTGCCGATCTCGGTCGAGCCGGAAATAATGATCGAGTGTACGCCGCCGCCGCGAACGACCAGACGGCCCGCGATCTTGCTGTCCTTAATGGTGACGTTGCCGTCGCCCACGCCGTCGCCAAGAATTAAATCGCCCTTGATATCGGCCTTGTCGAGCACCGCGCCCGCTTCACGCACCATCGCGTTGCCGTCCGCCGTGCCCGTGTATTCCTTGGGCAGGTAGGCGGAAACGAGGTTGTCCGCGATCTGCGCGAACTCCGCGCGGGTGATCGAAGCGGTCGGATTGAGCTTGCCGCCCGAACCGTTCACATAGCCCGCCTCGGTAAGCGCCGCGACCGGGCCCTTGGCCCACGAGGAAACAGCCGAGGCGTCCGAGAACTTCGAGAGGGAAGAAGCGCTGCCGTCCGCAAGGCTGAACGCGCGCGCCAGCACGGTGAACGCTTCCTGCCGGGTGATGGCGCTGGCAGGGGAAAGCTTGTTGCCCGAGCCCTCAAAGGTGCCCATATGTACGGCCTTTTGCATATCCGCATAGTACCAAGCGCTCGCCGGAACATCGGTATAGGCGGAAATATCCGCCGTCTTGGTCGCGCCGAAGGCGCGGTTGACGATGGCGGCCAGCTCCGCGCGGGTGAGCAGGCCGGAGGCGTTGATCTTGCCGTCCGAACCGTTCAGCAGGCCGTTGTTGATCGCGTTTTCCAAGGCGGGGCGCGACCAGTCGCTCGGCATGTCGGCAAAGTCCGACGGCGAGGCGGCGAACGCGCCCACGCTCAGCGAGGACAGCACGACCGCGGCCGAGACCAGCCCGGCCAGTTTTCTGTGTAACTTCATTGAATCACTCCGTTCTGAATTCATTAGTTTGCCATTGCCTTACCAGTTTCAGACGGCATCAACCCCCCACCCCTTATTGTTGGCAAACGACAACGGCGGCTGGGGCTTCCGCACACAGCGGTGATAACCGCCATGGCATTGCGTCCCTGCTATTCAAAGAGTTTGTCGTTTGGTTACCACATAATGTGAATTATGTAGTGCTTTTTCCGGTTAATTATACTTTTAAGCCCTTAAATTTCCTTTTAGATTTGTGTTACTTTCACAAAACCGCAAGCAAATCCCGTTGCAATATTAGAGAGCTTGTGCTACAATGCAAATGAACGCATAGTAAAAGCACCACATAATTCACATTATGTGGTGCTTTTGGTTTGGCGGAGCGGAAAAATTCTTTGCAAGTCGAAATATTGGGGTCGCGGCGTCCGTCCGGCGGCTCGCAAATTGTGATGATTTTGTGTCCATACTTGTGTTTTGCGTGTCGTGGTGCTATAATAACCGAAGTGTGCAACCGAATATTACTTTTATATCGGGATTTAGGTATGAATAAGGAGAGTCTGATTTCATGAAGCAAATTGGAAAGCGTATTGTGTCTTTGGCGATCATGCTTTGTGTATCGCTGGGCGCTACCGTGGCGTATACACAGGCTTATGCGGTGGATTACCGCGAAAACAAAAGCGATTCCCCGGTCGTGATGACCGTAAACGGCAGCGAGGTCAAGGCGGATGAATTCGCGAGCTACATGCTGTATATGATGAAGTACTATGAGCAGATGTACGCGGCCTACGGCATGACCGGCATGTGGGACGACCCGGACGCCGCCGCCATGATGGGCCCCGCCATGCCTGAGATGGCAAGAAGTCAGGCTGTGTTTGTCCGCGTCGTGCAGGAGAAGTTCAACGAAGCCGGCCTTACCCTGAGCGCGCGGGACAAGAAGAAGCTGAGCGACGACCGCCGCGTCGCAATCAAAAACGCGGGCGGCAAGCAGGAATATCTGGACCGCATCGCGCAGTTTGGCTTTTCCGATCAGTTCTATGATAACTATATGGTATCCTCCGCTTGCTTCTCCAAGCTGAACGAATACTATTTCGGCGAAAACGGCGTGGCCCTGCCCAGCGATGAAGAGCTGATGCAGTACTTTAAGGATAACTATCTGGCCGCCAAGCACATCCTGATCCAGACCATGGATGCGCAGGGCAACCAGATCCGCACCGAGGAAGAGGCCAAGGCCGAAGCGCAAGCGGTGCTGGACCGCCTGAACGGCGGCGAGGATTTTGATACCGTGATGAACGAAAAGAGCGAGGATTCCGGCCTTGCCGGTAATCCGGACGGCTATATCTTCACCGAAGGCGATATGATGCCCGCATTCTACGAGGCCGCGAAGGCGTTGGGCGAGGGCGAGACCTCCGGTCTGGTGCAGACGGATTACGGCTATCACATCATCAAGCGCATCCCGGTCGATTACGACGGCGAACTGGAAAACTACCGTTCCGCGATCGTGATGGGCATGGGCAAGAACATCGACGAGCTGCTCAACCAGTGGGTGAGCGAGGCCGATGTGCAGACGACGGACGAGTACGACAAGGTCACCTATCAGACCGTGTACGACTATGCGCCGATCAAGAAGCCGGTCGAGCAGACCGGCGCGGAGGACGCTCCGGCTGAAACGCCCGCCGAAGGCGACGCTGCCGCTGCGGAATAAACGGAAATAAAACAACGGCGCGTTGCAGAATAGAAGAATTTTCGTATGTCATTCTGAACGAAGTGAAGAATCTCGCGCGAATGCGCGGATTTTACGTGGGTTTCGCGCGTTCGCGCGAGATTCCTCGTCGCTTCGCTCCTCAGAATGACAAGGATTTGGAACATTCTTTTATTTTGCAACGCGCCGTTGCTGTTTTATATAAAAAGAGTGCAGCCGGTTTGTGCAGCATTCATGAAAAGAAGAAAAGTGAAAAAAGGGCATTGACATTCCGAGACAAAAGGATAATAATGAACTTGTAAGGAGCGAGCACGTGCTCGCTAATAAAAGAGCTCGAGCTCTTTCCTGCGACAGGTGTGAGAAATTATGATTACGATCAAAGAGATCGCGGAGATGGCGGGCGTTCACCGCGCTACGGTGGATAAGGTGCTGCATCACCGCGTTGGCGTGAGCGACGAAGTGCGCCAGCGTATCCAGCAGATCATCGATGAAGTGGGCTACACCCCAAACCCAACCGGCCGCGCGCTGCAAAAGCAGGGCAAAACCTACCGCATCGCGGCAGTTTTAATGGATGTGGACGCCGCGCCGTATTTGCGTCAGGGGATCGAGCAAGGCGCCGCCGGTATGGCGGGGTTCGATATCACGGCGTCCTGCCGCTTGGGTCCCTTCGGCGATGTGGACCGGCAGTGCGCGCTGATCGAACAGGCCATGCAGGACGAGGCGGACGGCATTTTGCTCAGCCCGCTTAACTCCGAACGCGTCCGCCGGGCGATTGACCGGGCCGCGCAGCGCGGCATTCCGGTAGTCACCATCAATACCGATATTGAAAACTGCGCGCGCGTCTGCCATGTGGGGCAGAACGCCAAACACGCAAGCAAAGTGGCGGGACGCCTGCTCGGCCAGTTTTTAGGCGGGCGGGGCAAGGTCGCCGTCGTGACCAGCTCCATCGCGAGCGAAAATAACGACTATTACATAAGAATCCGCGAATTGGGCTTCGGCGAGTTCATGGCAAAGCATTACCCCGCGATCGAGATCGTCGATCACGTGGAAAGTCTGGAAAACAAGGAGATCACCTACCGCAAAATGCTGGAGCTGCTGCGGCGTCAGCCTGATCTGAACGGGCTGTATATCACGTGCGGCGGCGTGGCCGAGGTGGGCCGGGCGCTGAAGGAATCCGGCAGGGCGCTTGAGATAAAGGTGCTTTCACACGAGGATTATCCCGAAATCCTTTCGCTGATGCAGGAGGAAGTGGTCGACTGCACGTTGGGTTCCGACCTGCACGCACAGGGCAGGAACGGACTGCAGCTGCTCATGGACCGGCTGATCTTTGGCGCCACGCCAAGCCCGGCGCTGCAATTTACGGAGATTAAAATACTGGTAAAGGAAAGCCTTCTTTAAAGCGAGGCCACATCCGCGCATCGTAAACCGGGTGTGCGTCTCTCTTTTGCAGGATTACGAGCACGTGCTCGTAATATATAAACCATCCGTGTTATTAGGAGGAAGAAAAAATGGAAAATCAGGTACTGCGAGTAGGCGTGATCGGTACTGGCGCGATCGGCCGTACCCACATCGAGCGGATCAACACCAGACTGTCGGGCGCGAAGGTGATCGCGTGCGCGGATGCAAACGTGGATTTCTGCAAGTCGGTCGCGGAAAAGTATGCGCTGAAGGCATATGAATCCGGTGAAGAGCTGGCCGCGTCCCCGGATATCGACGCGGTCGTGGTCACCACGAGCGACGCTTACCACGAGCAGTATGTGCTGGCCGCCGTTGCCGCGGGCAAGTACGTATTCTGCGAAAAGCCGCTCGCGCCGTCGGCGGAAGCCTGCAAGCGCATTGTGGAAGCGGAAATGAACGCGGGCAAGCAGCTCGTTCAGGTCGGCTTTATGCGCCGCTATGATCCGGGCTACCGTCAGCTCAAGGAAGTGATCCGGAGCCGCAAGTACGGCGAGCCGCTGCTGCTGCACTGCGCGCACCGCAACCCGGACGTGACCGAGCCGTGGGACAACGCCTCCGCGGTGGAAAATTCGATGGTGCACGAGATCGACGTGCTGCGCTGGCTGCTGGGCGAGGATTACGCCACGGCGGAAGTGCGCTACGGCAAGGCGACCCGCAAGGCCAAGGAAGGCCTGCACGATCCGCAGGTCATGGTGCTGACCACCAAATCCGGCGTGCGCATCGATGTGGAATCCTTCGTGTGCAACGGCCAGTGCTACGATATCCGCTGCGAGGTCGTCTGTGAGGACGCGATCCTTAACCTGCCCAAGCCCGCCACCATCGAGGTTCTGGCGGACACGGTGCGCGGCAACGCGGTAGACGCCGATTGGTCCACCCGCTTCACCGAAGCCTACAACGTGGAGTTCCAAGAGTGGATCAACGCCTGCAAGGCCGGCCGCGTGGACGGCCCCTCCGCTTGGGACGGCTATGCCTGTCAGGTTGCCGCCGCCGCGGCTTCCAAGGCGCGCGATACCCAGACCATCGTGGACGTACACTACGACGAGATGCCGGCCTTCTACCAGAAGTAAGCCGACCGTATATAAAGAAGGAGAACGAGTAAGATGCAGCTTTCCATTTGCACCGATGTATATGCCGAATTGTCCTATACGGAAATGCTTGACAAGGTCAAAAGCCTTGGCGTCGACGCGGTCGAAATGACCGCGGGCGGCTGGGGCGCGCGCACCCACTGCCCGACCGAGGAACTGCTGGCGGACGATAGCAAGCTCGCCGCGTACATGGCGGAGCTCGACAAGCGCGGCATGCGCATTTCGGCGCTCAATACCTCGTGCAACCCGCTTTGGCCGTGTGAGACCGGCAAACAATATGATGAGTCCATGCGCCGCTGCGTGCTGCTGGCGGAAAAAATGGGCGTGAAGAAGATCGTGTGTATGTCCGGCCTGCCTGCCGGCAGCGAAAACGATGTCACGCCGAACTGGATCACCTCCAGCGTCACGATGACCGCTTACATGCAGCCCGCGGTAGACTACCAGTGGAAGACGACCATTGCGTGGTGGAAAGAGTTCGCCGCGTTCTGCCATGCGCACGGCCTTGAAAAGATCGCGATCGAAGAGTTCCCCTGCATGATGGTGCACAATCCGGAATCGTTCTGGCACCTGCGCGAGGGCGTGGGCGACGATATCATCGGCATCAACCTCGATCCGTCGCACCTGATCGCCTATGGCGCGGACCCGATCCACTCCGCCCGCGCGCTGAAGGGTGCCATCTACCATGTGCATGGCAAGGATACTCGCATCGAGCGCGGCATGGCGGAGGTAAACGGCTTGACCGAGTGGAAGGACGTGCACGATACCGCGTCCCGCACATGGAACTATGTGGCCGTCGGCTGCGGCAAGGATTTGCAGTGGTGGAAGGAATTCTTCTCCGTTGTCCGCATGATGGGCTATAACGGCGACGTATCGCTCGAAATGGAGGATTTCACGATGTCCACCGAGGCGGGCGTCGTTACCTCGGTCGATGCGCTCAAGCAGACGATCAGCCTGTAAGGTTTATAATCGCGCAAAAGCCGGTGGAACATCGTTCCACCGGCTCAGTCTGTGGAAAAAGTCCTCACGCCGCAGCGTGTATATAATAGGATTTCGACGCAAGCGGCAAAATCCATAAAAACCGGGAGCATGTATCTCGGTTTTTATACAAACCGACTTCAAGTGTGCCTGAAAGGCGCGCGCAGAAGCCGGAATCTCGATCGAAATGGGGCTTTGTTTCGATCGAAGGCTGTCGAAAAACTATTTTTCGACAGCCTCAGCCGGTGGAACATCGTTCCACCGGCTTTTGCCGCGTATGTTTGGCAAGTACCCCTTGTACTTTGTTGCCAGGTTCTATATAATAAAAGAAATATAAGTAAGAGGCGGCTGTTTGCGCGGCTGTCGGGGAAAGGAGGTGGGATCATATGGCGAAAGGCTTGAAACGCATTGCCGCCGTGGTGATGGCCGCCGTTATGCTGTTTGCCATGCTGCCATATGGACTCGCCGCCGATACAAAGCAGGGGGGACGCACGGTCCGCGTCGCCTATCCAATCCAAGCCGGATTGAGCGAACGGGATGAAAACGGAAATTATTCCGGCTATACCTATGAGTATTTGCAGGAGGTGGCGCAGTACACCGGCTGGCAGTATGAATTTGTCGAGGTGCCCGGCGATATCGATAACAGCCTGACCACGCTGCTGGATATGCTGCAAAAGGGCGAGGTCGACCTGATGGGCGGTATGCTGTTCAGCGAAGAGATGAACAGCCTGTACGACTATTCCGGCCATAGCTACGGCACGGTAAAAACTGTTTTGCAGGTGCCGCACAACCAGCCGGACAGCATTGTGATCGACGCGCAGCAGGAGCAGCAGCTCACCGTTGCGGTATATGGGAAAAGCGTACAGCGCAGGCAGGAGCTTGAGGAATACGCAAAGATCAACCTGCTGCACGTCAGCTATGTGGAGTGCGAAACAGAAGATGAGTTGATCGACGCGGTGCTTTCCGGCCGGGCGGACGCCATGATCAATACCAGCCTGAACGCGATGCCCGGCATGCGGACGATCGCGGAGTTTGCGCCCAAGCCCTTTTATTTCGTCCTTTCCAAGCAAGCGGAGCCGGGCCTGATGCAGGAGCTGAACGCCGCGATCATGAGCATTCAGCAGATCGATCCGTATTTCACCATTTCCTTGCAGGAAAAGTATTTTACCCCTAAAAATGAAGATCTTCTGCTGACGGATGAAGAGGAGCAGTATATCCGCACGACCGGCGCGATCCGCGTCGCGGTGCGCACGGACGAACCGCCGTTTCAATACCGCAATGCGGAAGATGGGAGTACGACCGGGCTGGCGCCCGCTTTATTGCAGTATATCGGGGAGCAAACCGGGCTCACCTTCGAGCTGGTGCCGGTATCCACGGAAAGCGGACTGATGGAGCTTGCGCGGGACGGCAAGGTAGACATGGTGGCCGGTATGACGTACAATTACACGCTGGCCCGTGAAAACGGCGTTTCGATGACGCATGCGTACGCATCCTCGCAATATGTTTTGCTGATGCGGCAGGATTGGGACGGCAGCATGGAAGGCAAAACGCTTGCCGTGCCGGAAGGAACACTCCATAGCTTTGCTTATGACGGAAAAACGCAGTTTTACGACTCGTTTGAGGACTGCATCCGCGCGGTCAGTAAGGGCGAAGCCGATTTTACCTATGCGGACGGCTATGCCGCTCAGTATTATTTGAATCAGTCCGCCCTTGGCAACCTGCGTATGGTGCCGCAGACGGACGAGCCGCGCGAAATCTGCTTTGGCGTGGCCATGCCGGGTCACAAGCAGCTTTTGAGTATTATGAACAAGGCGCTGCTCGTCATACCCGAGGAAGAGCTTCGGGCGATGGTCTACCGCAATACGGTTACCTACCGAAGGACCACCCTGTGGAGCTTTATGAAGGAGCACCCGGCGGAAAGCGTACTGTTTGTCATGCTGTTTTGCGGGTTGATCGTGGCGCTTTTGGGCTTTAACCTTGTGCAGCGTGTGCGTTCAGAAAAGAAAAATGCGCTGGAACTGAAAAAGCGCCTGCAAATTTATCAGTTGACGCAGGAATATTTCTTTGAATATGATAACGCCACCCAAACGCTGCTCGTATCAAACCCGAACGACACGGGGGATGGAGAAAGCGAAGCGTTGCTCCGATATGACTATCGCACTTCCGCGTCCAGCACGTGGTCGCAAGAAGATCGGGATAAATTCCGTTCCTTTCTGGAAGAGGGCAAGGATGGCACGCATGAATTGCGCATGGCCGGAATCGACGGACAGCAGCACTGGCTGCGTATCGTGCAGCAGGCCCTGCGCGACGAGGCGGGCAAGCCGGTGGGCATGATCGGTAAGATCAATGTGATCGATGAGGAAAAGCGGGAAAAGGACCTGCTGCGGCAGCGCGCCGAGCGCGACGGGCTGACCGGCGTGTTCCACGCCGCCGCCGTGCGGCAGCTGGTCGGCGAATACCTGTCCGAAATGCCGGATGGACAGCATGGCGCGCTGTTGCTGCTGGATGTGGATCATTTTAAAGAGGTAAACGACAATTATGGCCATTTGCAGGGCGACGAGGCGCTGCAGCAGGTCGCCGCGATGCTTCAGCGCAGCTTCCGCGATTGCGATGTCGTCGGCAGGTCGGGCGGCGACGAATTCGTGGTCTATATGCACCGGCTGAAACACCGCGACGCGCTGCGCCAAAAGTGCGCGCTCCTGACGCGCGAAGCGCACGATATCGTCATGCCGGACGGCGCGTCGCTCACCATCAGCTTGGGCGCGTCGCTGACGAACAGCGGTCAAAGCTTCAACGAAGTGTACACCGAGGCGGATAAGGCCCTTTACGCGGCCAAGGCCGCGGGCCGGGACTGCTACCGGCTTTCAGACGAAGAAAAATAGAAAAATTATGCCAAGCGGTCTTCTTGATAAGAATATTTACGAGGAACAAGTTAGTCAAGGCACATAGCCGAAACGAAACTGGTTAAATTGTAAATCATGATATCAAGGAGGCCGCGTTTTTTCTGGACAGGGAAATTGTGTGATCCCCTGCGGCGATTTGCCGTCAAACCAATAAAACGGCTGTTTTGCTTATATCTATAAAATGAATACTTAAAACTTTAAGGAATGCAGCAGTTTGATCCACTGCGGATCAAAGTGATTTACGATTTCGCTGTGGTCGATATCCATTGTCCCGATCTGCTCCATATCCGCTTTGGAAAGAACAAAATCAAACACATCGAGATTTTGCTTCATTCTGTCCTCGTGAACGGTTTTCGGAATGACGATTACGCCTCGCTGTAGGTTCCAGCGGAGCGCCACCTGCGCCGCTGTCTTTCCATACTTTTTTCCAATCTCCATGAGAATCGGATTGGTAAAGAAATTCCGGTTGCCCTCGTTAAACGGCGCCCATGCTTCGGGAATAACGCCGTATTCCTTCATGGTATCCAGATTAAGCTGCTGCTGGAAGAAGGGGTGCATCTCCACCTGATTGATCATCGGTTTGATTGCAAAGGTTTCGCAGAGGTCGGCAAGCACATGGGGATAACAGTTCGCCATACCGATCGCTTTGATCTTTCCCTCCTTGTAGAGTTTTTCAAGTCCTCTCCAGGCCCCAATATAATCGCCCATAGGCTGGTGCAGGAGCATTAGGTCGATATAGTCGTAGCCAAGCCGCTCCAGCGTAGTCTGTGTTGCAGACTGCGCCCCCTCAAAGGAAAAATCCTGAAGCCAGAGCTTGCTCGTGATAAAGACTTCTTCCCTCGGAATCCCGCTCTCCCTGATTGCATCGCCAACAGCCTTTTCATTCATATAGCCCTGCGCGGTGTCAATCAGTCGGTAGCCGGTTTTCAGCGCTGCTAGGACAGCTTTTTTCGCTTGCTCATAATCCGGGATTTGATAAACTCCAAAACCGATCTGAGGGATTTTCACCCCATTGGATAATTCTAAATATTGCATTTTTCTAGCCTCCTTACATTTTTCCTGCCCCGACAAACATCTCCGCCACTTCCGGAGCATGATGGTCGATGAACTGGCTCCGGCCTAAATCCAGCGTTTTCAGTTCGCACATTTCCTCATCGGTTAGCTTAAAGTCAAATAATGCGAAGTTTTCCTCCATGCGTTCCCTGTGAGTGGACTTTGGAATGATAACAATGCCGGACTGTATCAGAAAACGCAGATTGACCTGTGCCGCCGTCTTTCCATACTTTTCTCCGATCATAGTCAGAGTTTCATTGGTAAACAGCCCATTTTTGCCTTGCGCCAGCGGCGACCACGCCATTAACTGTGTTCCATGTTTTTGCAAAATTTCTCTTGCGATTTTCTGCTGCTGGAACACATGTACCTCTAACTGATTGACCGCCGGTGTGATCTCCATGAATCCGGCAATGTCGATGAACCGGTCAGGCATAAAATTGCTGACACCGATGGCACGAATTTTCCCTGCTTTATACGCTTCCTCCATCGCGCGGTAAGAGCCGTAGTAATCGCCAAAAGGCTGATGAATCAGCATCAAATCCACATAGCCTGTTTTCAGCTTGCGAAGCGACGCATCAATGGATGTTTTGGCTCTATCATATCCGCTGTTGGAAACCCAGATTTTTGTGGTTAGAAACAGTTCCTCACGGGCTATGCCGCATTTGCTGACAGCTTCCCCCACCCCTTCCTCGTTAAAATACCCCTGTGCGGTATCGATGCTGCGATAGCCCACGGAGATCGCGTCCAGTACGCAACGGGCCGTGTTCGCAGCCGGTATCTGGAAGGTTCCGTAGCCCAACATGGGCATTTCTACCCCATTGTTCAAAGTAATGTACTCCATATTTTTGTTCTCCTCGCATTAGATTTGCTTAGCGGCTGGCATTTCTTTATTCTTATTGTATCTGCATTTACCTTGACATGGAATGACCAAAAATGATATGATGCATTTACCAAAAGTAAATACGAGGGGCGGAGTGATTCATGTACAGTCAGCAGATAAAGACCTTTATTCAAGTTGCGGACAGAGGGAGTTTATCAAAAGCGGCAGAGGACTTGTTTGTTACGCCCGCCTCCATTATGAAACAGATGAATGCGTTGGAAGAACGGCTGGGCGTGACTCTTTTAAAACGTACCAATCGGGGTATTGAAGTAACCGAAGCTGGAAAATTCATCTATAAAGCGGCAAGAAGGTTCATTGCAGAGTCAGAAGATGCCGTCTTGCAAGCAAGAGCAATCCAGCAGAACGAAATGAAAACGATCCGTGTGGGTTCGTCCTTTTTAAATCCCGGCAATGTATTGATCAACTTATGGAATACGATACGGCCCGACTGCACGGAATACAGGATCAAAATAGTCCCTTATAGTGATGATCACGAACATATTCTGTCAGTCGTCGCCTCTCTAGGGACCACAATGGATTTTATGGTTGGCGTATTCGGCTCACAGCAAATGCTGCGCATGAGTAAGTTCCATGAACTGGGTCGCTATCCGCTCTGTATTGCGGTTCCGCGGAATCACCGGCTTGCATCCCAAACAAAGTTATCTTTGAACGATTTACACGGTGAACATTTGGTGGTGGTAAAAAGCGGAGACGCGCTGTATCTCGATAAGCTTAGGGAAATATTAAAAATGACGCACCCTCAGATACTCATAGAGGATGCCCCTTATTTTTACGACATGGAAACCTTTAACGCTTGCGAAGTAACCGGCTCGCTGCTACTAACTCTTGACGCATGGGCGGATATTCATCCTTCG
Source organism: Butyricicoccus faecihominis (assembly GCF_024462775.1). Lineage (GTDB taxonomy): Bacteria > Bacillota > Clostridia > Oscillospirales > Butyricicoccaceae > Agathobaculum > Agathobaculum faecihominis_A. The sequence goes on along the minus strand of NZ_JANGCE010000044.1, from coordinate 9,839 downwards.
CTTGTGACGCTCCCGGTGGAATGGGATTATACGGTTTCCTACGGCCTCCTCTATTCACAAAATCCCTCTGATGAGGTTGCCGCTTTTCTCAATATCATCAAACAGGCGATTGAGAATAAGCGTTCATTATAATAAACGGTTGATAAAACGGCTAAATCCGCTACGTTTTTCTAAGTCGTGAAATGATCCGAGGGCGCAATAGTGACGCTGTTTTCATTCACTGGGCAGTAGTGCGCAAACCCGTTATTCTGAACGATCAGCAGAAAAGTCCAATCCGTAAAAGCTGAACGAATAGAAGCAAAGCCTGACACACCCGGCGTACAACGCGCTTGGTCTGTCAGGCTTTTTAATGAATGAGGAAAGAGAGATTGTTTATCTGCGGGAGCGAAGCGGACGTCCTGCCGCAGCGAAAATCTGAGTGTTATCACGGAGCTTATTTGAACATGTGGCACGATTTTGTTGCGCTTTTAACAAGGCGGCTGCTCCTGATCCGCCAGCGTCCAGGAAAGGGGCGGACGGTGGTGATAGACATTGTGGAACGACGCGAGCGCATCCCAAGTATCGCGGTCGGTCACGCCGGTTTGGGGGAGCTTGAAATGCGCTTGCGCATGCTTTACCGCGGCGGTGGTGTTCTCATCGTACACCCCGGTGACCGGCACGCGCTGCGCGTCCGCAAAGTGCGTGGCCAGCGTGTTTAAAATAAGCTGCAGGGCATAGACCGAATATCCCTTTTCGCCCGGCGACAGCGTGGCGTCCGAATCGGGCGGGAAAAACTGTGTGCATACCGGGAAACCGTCGCCCGCGGCGAGAATGGCGTATTGCTCATAGATCAGCGTCCAAGTGGCAAAGTCCGCCGTGCCGGTCACAGGCAGGCCGTTGATGCGTTGGAATTCACGCACGGCGGCCGCGGTCTCCGGGCCGTAAACCCCGTCCGGCACCAAGGGGGCGGCATGGTTGGCTTCCAGCTGGATGCGGCGTAAAAACCGCTGCAGGTCATAGATATGCTCCCGGAGTTGCGCTTCCGTATACATTTATGTGTCGGCCCCCTCTCCGGCGGCAAGGCGGGTGTACTGCTGGTAGATCAGCGTCCAAGTTTCATAGTCTGCCGTACCGGTTACGGGCAAGTCGTTCATACGCTGGAATTCACGCACCGCGGCGTTGGTCTCCGGGCCGTATACGCCGTCCGGCACCAACGGGGCGGCGTGGTTGGCCGCGAGCTGGATGCGCCGCAGAAAGCGCTGCAAATCAAATATGTGTTTTTTGTATTGCTCTTCCGTATACATTTAGGCGGTGCCCTCCTCTCCGACGGTATAGCCGGGATACTGCCCTTCGCTCGTCCGGCTGCCTGCCTCCACATCCTCGGCAAGGCGGCTCATGCCTTCCCAGGTCAGCGGGCCGATGGTGCCGCTCGCGGGAAAGCCGAGCAGGGACTGAATGACGGATACGGAGTCGCGCGTCGCCGGGCCGTATATACCGTCCGGATCAACGGGCGGCACCTCGGGATAGCCGCGCGCAATGATGTTGATTAGCTCCTGCGCGCGCCGCACCGCGTCGCCCCGCATGCCCATGACAAGGAAGATTTCCGGAAAACCCGCGATCTCGGGCAGCCATTCGTTCACCGGCCTGATGCGCAAAACCGATTCATAGGTGGACACGAGCGCGTCCCACGTCGGCCGGTCGACCACGCCGGTCTGCGGCAGGCCCATCATCCGCTGATAGTCTATCACGGCCTGCCGGGTTTTGGGGCCGAATACGCCGTTCACCTCGGCGGGCTGCCAGCGCGGCAGTTCGTCGTAATACTCGCCCACCACCGCGAGGAAGTATTGAAGGATTTGCACGCCGGAGCCGGTCATCCCCTCGCTCAGCTCGGTGGGGTATTGGCGGGATACGTCGGCAAGCGTCAGCCCCTCGCTGTCCAGTTCGGAAAGGCGTTTGATATTGTTATAGATAAACGCGATGCGGTACCAGGTCGCCTTGCCCACCAGCCCGTCTGCGGTCAGGTTGAATTGGCGCTGGAACGCGCGCACGGCGTTTTCGGTGTTGGAATCGAACACGCCGTCGACCGGGTAGATCTTAGGGATATTGGGATAGTTGGTGGAAATACGGTTCAGGCGGTTTTGGATGGTGCGCACATCCTCGTTGACGTCGCCCAGCCGAAAGGTCACGCCCGGCCACGACCCGCCGAGGTTGGGGGAAACGGGCGCGTCGCGCACAAAGTTGATGTCGTCCCCATAGAACGAGCGGATGATATCCTCCGCCGATAGGCCCTGCTCGGCCAGCGGCACCGTGCCCCACTGGGATAGGCCGCCGGGGCAGGTGGTCGTGGTGCCGTTGCAGTACTGGGCAAAGAGCGGCTCGATCGCGTCGCCGCGCGTCAAATAGTTGTTGAATACATCGTCCACAATGGTGGAAATGTTCTCAAAAATATCGCGGCCGGGCACATAGCTTTGGTCGTAACGGGTCGAGTTGGTGATATCGAAATCGTAGCCCTGCGCGCGGTACCATTCGGTGAACACACGGTTGAGCACATAAGAGACCTGCGCGTAAATGTTGGCGCGGATGGCCTCCTCGGGCCAGGTCGGATAGATTTCGCTGGAAGCGACGTTTTTAATGTATTCATCAAACGGCACCGTAATGTTCTGCGCGGCCGCCGAGGGCGCGCCCAGATGCACGGTGATCGTTTCAGGAATGACGACCGGGGTTGTAGCCAAGGTTATCCCTCCTGTTCTGACAAAGCCTGTGGGTTGGTTTCCGCGGTTAACTGCTGCGGGGCTGTGTTGGCGGTTTCAGGCAGCGGCGTCAGCGTAATCGGCAGCACGGCGGGAATGCCGGAAAAAGCGGTGACGTTTAAGGCGGCGAGCGGCGTGAAGTCTGGATGGTCGACCTGTACGGTATACAGGCTGAAGGGTCTGCCGCCGCCGGGCGTGAGCGAAGCCGCGCGCGGCGGCGCCGCCAGCTCCATCGGCGGCGTCATGCCGCTCTGATCGGTCTGTACCGAGTATAAAAGCGTGGAATTCCCGGCTTCATCCACCGGCGTGGATACCGTGACAACGGCGTTTGGCACCGGCACCGCGCCGAGCGCGGTCGTAACGAGGACCCGCAAAACGGATATTCCGTCCTCCATTTGGAAAAACCTCCTTGTGTTCCGGATGGGCGTGCATTATAATGAAATGGTAATAGGGATTTTGATCACCTATCAGGAAAGGAATGGACAAGTTTATGCAGGATAATCAAACGCTGCTCGCGATGTGCGAAGAGCAGGAAAAAACCTTTCAGTTCGATCATTTTACGCGGGAGGACGCTCTTGCGCTCGGCCTTGCGCTTCATGAAAATGCAAAGCCCTTCGGCCAGCCGGTCGGCATCGAAATCTCCATCGGCGGGCTGACCGTGTTCCGTTACCTGCCGGAGGGCGCGACCGCGGACAACGCGCTTTGGCTTGCCCGCAAGCGCCGCTCGGTAGAACTGATGGAAATGTCCTCGCTGCGCTTCATGGCGTGGATGGAAGCGGGCGGCGATACGCTGGAAAGCCGCAAGCTTTCAGCAAATGATTACGCCGCGTGCGGCGGCGGCTTCCCGATCCTGCTGCGCGGCACGGGCATGATCGGTTCGATCTGCGTTTCCGGCCTGCCCCATCTGGACGATCACCAGCTGATTATCAACACACTGGCCGAGCATTTCAAGGCGTGACCGCACGGTTTATGCAAGCCGCACCTTATACTGTTTGAACCAGCGGTCCAACTGAACGATGTAGGCGAAGATCTGCGGCGTGCGCATCAGTTGGCCGTACCAAGGCTCGGTCAGGCTTTCGGGCTGCTGCATCAGCGTCTGTACGGTTTCGTGGTTGAATAGCGTGGCCGCGATCGAGTGTTCGTCGGCAAAGATGCGCCGCACATAGGAAGCGCACAGCTCGGTGTAAACCGGGTGGAAGGTCTTGGGGTAAGGGCTCTTTTTGCGGTAAACGATCTCCTCGGGCAGCTCGTGCTCGAACGCTTTGCGCACAATGCCCTTTTCACGGCCATGCAGCGCCTTCATATCCCACGGCATGTTGTAGGCGTATTCCACGATGCGGTGATCGCAGAACGGCACGCGGACCTCAAGGCCGGAGTACATGCTCATGCGGTCCTTGCGGTCGGGCAGCGTTACAAAAGAATACACAACGCTTCGACAGATTCCGTAAAGCGCTCGCCTCTTCGTGCCCCGTGCGTGGGGACATTTGGCGGGCGCTTTACACATAACCGGCCTGCGCATACCCGCCACATGAGCGCTTTTATGAAAGATGACCAAAAAAGTAGGCAAAAGCTTTGTTGAAAATGGAAACAATTTTTCCGGACATTTCGGGATATGTGACCGAAATGTAACTGCCCCGTTGTAGAATAGAGACATCAAGAAGAGATGAACATTCCGATCATCGATCGATAAGGTTTCTATTTGGAAGGGAGCAGTTCCTCATGAAAAAGATCACAATGTTTTTGGCAGTCGCCCTTACCTGCACCGCGTTCGCGTTTGCAGCGGAAGATTCCGCTCCGCAGAACGAGCTGCACATGCAAGCCCCGCAGATCACGGAAGCTGCGGAAGAATCGGCCCCTGTGGAAGAAAACGCTCCGGTAGTCCTGCCCGAAGCGGCTCCGTCCGAAGAGATCGCGACTCCGTCCGAAGCGCCGGTCGACGAAGAGATGCTGGTAACGCCCGAAGCGCCCGCCGAGAACGAAGCTCCCGCGACCGAGTCTGAAGCGCCGGTCGACGAAGACATGCTGGTAACGCCGGAAGTTCCGGCCGAACCCGAAGCGACCGAACCCGAGGAGCAGCTTCCCGCGGAAGACGAAGCCACCGAATCCGAAGCGCCCGCGACCCCGTCCGAAGAGCCGGTCGACGAAGACATGCTGGTAACGCCCGAACTTCCCGCAGAGCCCGAAGTAACCGAACCTGAAGAGCAGCTTCCGACCGAAGAAGAAGTCATCGCTCCCGAAGAAGAGCTTCCCGCAGAGGAAGAAGAAATTTTGGTAGAGATCCCGGAAAACGAGATCCCCGTGGCCGCGGCGCCTGTTGCCATTACGGTGTGCGGCATCGTATACGATGGCGAAGCGACCGTTTACATGGAAGAGCAAACGATCGAAGCAACCGTCGGCGACGAGCTTGATCTGGGCGCTTTCGTATGGACCGAGACCCCCGGCATCACCCTGACGTGCGACGCCGCCGTGGTGACCGTTTCGGCCGATACCACCGCATATGTGCTGACCTATGAACTCCAGGAGGGTTGGGTCATCCTGTGATCTGAAAGGATACAAAGGCCTGAGCATCCCCAATAAGGGGATGCCTCAGGTCTTTCGCGCGTAAAAAAACGCGCTATCAATAGCCGGTCGATCCGCGTCTTGACCGATTTCCGCGCGACATTATGAACGGAGGGTTTCACAATGAGAAAAAATAGATTAATAGGATGGGTTCTGTCGGTCGCCATGCTGGCCGGCATGCTGCCGTCGCAGGCGCTGGCCGCGCCGACAACGGCGCAGAGCGATAAAATCGATAAGTACGTGAATTTTGAAGCGTTGAATGCGACGGAAACGGCCGCTGGGTATAAACTGACGGTACAGGTCGTGCAGGATGGCGCCAAGCTGGCGGAGCAGGGGTTTCAATATGGGAGCAAGGGGCCGGGAAACGTCACGATAACTCCAAGCACAGGCTATAAGCTGGATGAGATGACCGTCACACCGCAGGATGATGCAAGCGGTGGACCTAACGCGTTTACAAGCGGTAGTCCCATTGCGATTACGAAAAGCGTGCCCCGCACGCTTTCGGTTCATATTGCGCCTAACTTAAACGATACAACGATTGAAAATTGGAAACGCAGTACCGAAATAACCGATGCCGGCAAAGGCGAAGTAAAATATATCAAGGTGCAAACCATACCCAACAGCGGCGGAACAAAGGCAATGCTGGAATGGAAATGGAGCGATATTTCAAGCATTAAGACCAGTGTGACCGACCCGGTTAAGGTTTGGGACGCTCAGTTTAAAAACCCCTATTATAAAGGGTATCTGCATGAGTATCCTACGGGATACTCGGCGGCGACATGGCGCTGCGGCGGCAGCCCGTCGCTGCGCCGGTTTACGGGCGAGTATAAGATTCCGGATGAATTTAATACCCGCGATACCTTCCGGTTGCGGTCGGTGAATCAAAAGAAGTATGGCGAAGGAATTTTGCCGATCAACGACGATATTTTTATTTTTGTGTATCAAAAAGGCGACGAAGCCAGCATTAATGACGAAAACGCCATGGATTATCTGGCTTTTTGGAGCGGAACCTCGACCCGCGAGGCATTTATCAATAAAAATGGCGTTGTGTCGTCAAACGGCAGACCTGGAACAATCGCTTATCATAATGGGAAGATACCAGTTACCGACAACTGGTATTGCAAAGCGAATATTGATAATATTGGCGATGTGATGTATACGAACTATCCGGACGCCGGAGCAGGCGATACCTTTATGATCGATATCTTTTGCTTCGATAACTCTAGTGGTGGTGGCGGAGGCATGGATATGCTGACCATCGACGCGGTGAAAACAACCAATTTAGTGGCGGATATTCGGTATTGGAAGGATCAAGTCGGAACAAGTGAGAGTGATCCAAACTTGTTGGGAAAATCCTCTAGAAAGGATCTTAAAGTCGGGGACCCGATCACCTTGACCGAGGAAGAGCTGAATAGTAAATATAGGCCCGAAAACTCTTACGCGGACGGCGTGCAACAAGGGAAGATACCCTATATCGTACAACAGTCCGGCAATGTGATCGACGTTTTGTATACCTATGAAGACGCGGCGGTACAATACGATTTGAACCTGCCCGCGGACGTATCCAAACCAGACAAGGTCGCCGCACCCCAAAGCGAACAGGTAGGCATACACAGTATTTATAAAATCCCGGCTGATAAAAAGACACCCGGCGGCTTGGAAAACGCCTCTTTTGAGAGCGGCAATACCCGGTATACTTTCGCTGGCTGGGGCACCACGAAAAAAGCGACGCCTAAGGACAAGGTTAATCAGGTGATGGTGAACACCGATCCGACCACTCTATATGGCATCTGGACCACGCAGACGCGGACGGGTCTGTCCGTCGTGAAGGAACTGACGGATATCATGGCGCCGTCGGGCGAGCCGGCGAACCCGAACTGGAGCAGCAAGGTCACGGCTGAAAACCCGATCGATACCGTGCAGGCGACCGCGCAGGATAAGCTGGTTTATACGATCACGGTCACGAACGGGGGCCAGTTGGATTATAGCGGACTGAACCTGATGGATACCCTGACCGTGGCAGGCATAGCGGTAAACGCAGACAAGGTAAAGCTTATTTCGGCACAAACGCCCGCGCTCGATCCCGCAAACTTTTTGGTAAAAGCGGGTCAGTCCGCTATTTTCAACGCCGAGTATATCGTCACCGGCGATGATCTTGGCAAAGAGATCGTCAACGCCGTGACGGTAAAAACGCCGGACGACAAGGATCAAGATCCAAAGGACGAGGCCGATCCCATCATCCCTGTGCATAAGCCGGGCATGACGATCGAGAAAACGCACGAAATCGTTAGAAACGGCGACCATACGACGCTGCGCGTCGGCGACACGGTCAAGTACACCGTGACCATTAAAAACACGGGCGACCAAAAGCTGACGGGCGTCAAGCTGGAGGACACCATGTTCCCGAAAACGGTGACCGATCTACAGGTGAACGGAAAGACCGCGCAGGTCTCCGGCGGCGCGGTTGCGGTCGGGGAGATCGAAGTGGACGATCAGGCCGTGGTGACCTACGCCTACACCGTTACCGAGGCGGACGAGGGCAAAAGCGTGAAAAACACGGCGACCGCCACCTCGCAGGAGGGCCCTCGGGCCGAAGATCAGACCGAGACCGATCTGGTCGAGGGAAAGACCGACGTCAAGCTCTACTACGCCTTTGAGCAGATCGAGGGCGGCTCGACCACGACCTTCCCGTTTGAAACAACGCCCATCTCCGTCGCGCGCAAGTATCCGGGCGATACCGTGACAAAGGCGGAGTTTGAACAGGCGATCGCGGCGCATATCACCCTGCCGGAAGGCGTTACCGAAACCGGCAGTATGTTCAACCGGCGCGGCGAGGCGGTCGCAAATGAGATCGCGGCTTCCTATGTCATCAGCGACCAAACCGGCATGAATGATTTTGCCATCAAATACCCGCTTCTGCGGCATACCATCATCTACCGCCCGGGCGATCACGGCGCGCTGGCTCTCGCCGAGGGCGCAAAGGGCGAACTGGTGAGCGGCAGCGCGGTATTCACCGTGCCGTACGGCGCGGTCCCGGCTCAGTGGTTCACCGGCAGAAACGGCACGCTTAGCCTCGACAAAACAGCGGAGGAAGGCTATGTTTTCAACGGCTGGGATGCGTCGATCGATCTGACGGCGGCGGTCAAAAGAGACCTTGTAAGCACCGCTCAGTGGCGCGCCCGTACCTCGGCGGACCGGGATTATACGGTCGTCATCTACCAGAACGAGGTGGAGATCGATCGCCGCAGTGATTTTGCCCTAACCTATGTGCCGGGCAGCGACGCTGCCAACGCCACGCTGACGCTGGACGCCGCCGCGCTGCTCGCGGAGGAACAGGTAAGGGGCAAGGCGTCGCAGGGCTATAAGTTCGGCCGCTACACCGCGACCGGCGAAACGGGCGAGATTTTGAGCCAAACGCATACCTTTACCATTACGGACGGCGCGGTTATCAACGTATATTATGTGCCGTATGACCTAACGGTTTGGCACCAGCTATCGGACGCGCAGCCCCTCTTTGATGAAGCGCAATCCGTCGCGACGCTCGCCGCGCCCGCCACGGCGCATGCGAACGCGGACTTCTTCGGCCTGAGCCGGGTGCGCTATCAGGCTACGGCGGTCGCCGTCAACGGCGCGCCGGATACCGCCCACACCTATACCGAAGCCGTCGCGGTGCCGCTTGGCGGCGGCAGCTACGCGGTGACCTTCCAGTACTACCGCAGAAGCACCTCCAGCGGCGATAATGGAGGCGGCAACGGCAACGACGGTTATCAGACCATCGAGGATGAGGAGATCCCGCTTGCTCCCGGCCTAAACGCGGAAGATCACTTTGCGTACGTAATCGGTTACCCGGACGGCACCGTTCGCCCGAACGCGAATATCGACCGGCAGGAGGTCGCGACCATCTTCTTCCGCCTGATGCAGGATGACAGCCGCACCGAAAATTGGAGCCAGAACAACGCCTTTTCGGATGTATCGGCCACACAGTGGTCCAACAACGCAATCTCCACCATGGCGGCGGCCGGTATCCTGACCGGCTATGAGGACGGCGCGTTCCGCCCGTCCGCGCCGATTACGCGCGGCGAGTTCGCGGCCGTCGCGGCCCGGTTTGATTCCGCGCTCTATGTCGGGAATGATATGTTTACCGATATCGCGGGCCACTGGGCGGCGCCTTATATCAACCGCGCCGCGCAAAAGGGCTGGATCAAGGGCTATGAGGACGGCACCTTCAAGCCAGACCAGTATATCACCCGCGCGGAAGCGATGACGCTGGTCAACGCGGTGCTCGACCGCCGCGTGCACGCGGAAAATGTGCTGGATGCGGCCATATCTTGGCCGGATAACCCGAAGGATGCATGGCATTATGAAGCCGTGCAGGAAGCGACCAACTCGCATAATTACGACCGGGAAAACCCGACGCAATACGAGACATGGACCGAGCTCGCGCAGGCGCGCGACTGGACCCAGCTAGAAAAGCAGTGGTCCGCTGCAGCCGCCCCCTTCGGCGCATAACAAAAAACACAGGCAGGGCCCGCGCTCATTTTGAGCGCGGGC
>NZ_JANGCE010000043.1 GCF_024462775.1 Butyricicoccus faecihominis | reverse complement strand
CGGTTTCACAGATGCTGATGGGCGATATGGACGAAGTCAGCGCGGTACAGTCCATTGTCATTCCGGAGCGCCCGCTAAAGCCCGGCTCCACGGAGATGGGCAAGGTCGAGAACGACGACCTGATCACTTTCTTGGTAAAATACAAAAACGGCGCGATCGGCGATTTTTCATCCTCCCGTGTGGCGACCGGCCGCAAGAATTATTTCTACTATGAGATACAGGGAACAGAGGGCACGGTCGTGTACGATTTACAGCGCATGGGCGAGGTGCAGGTATACTTCAAGGCCGACGCCGACCGAGACAACGGCCGTGACTGCGGCTTTCGCACCGTACTGCTCAACCCGGAGCACGAGGGCTTTAAATGGTTCCAGCCCGCGGGCGGCATTGCGATCGCCTTTGACGATATGAAGACGCTGCAGGCGCACGCGCTGATGCAGGCGATGCACGGCGCATCCTATCTCTGCGATTTTGAAATGGGCGCCAAGGTGGACGGCGTGATCGGCGCGGTGCTGAAGAGCGTGCGATCCGGCCAGTGGGAAAAGTGCTGAGGAGGAAAAAGCATGTTTAATAACGTAAAGCTAGGCATCGCGCCGATCGGTTGGACGAACGACGATATGCCGCAGCTCGGCGGGGAGCTGACCTTTGAACAGATGATCTCGGAAGCAAAGCTCGCGGGCTTTGAAGGCACCGAGGTAGGCGGCAAATTCCCGACCGACCCCAAGGTGCTGAACAAGGCGCTTGATCTGCGCGGCGTCAAGATCGCCAGCCAGTGGTTTTCCAGCTTCCTGTGCTCCACGCCCTATGAGGAAAACGAAAAGGCGTTTCTAGAACAGCTGGACTTTCTTGAGGCGATGGGCGCGAGCCGCGTCAACGTATGCGAACTGACCCGCTGCCTGTTCGCCGAGGAATGCTCGATGTTTGGCGACAACAAGCCGGTAGCCACCGACGAGGAATGGCAAAAGCTGTGCACCGGCCTTAATAAGCTGGGTAAGATCGCGGCGGACCGCGGCTTTAAGCTGTGCTTTCACCACCATATGGCGACCGTGGTGCAGACCTTTGCCGAGACCCGCCGCCTGATGGAAAATACCGATCCGCGCTATGTATGGCTGTGCTATGATACGGGTCACTTCACCTTTTCGGGCGAGGACGCGGTCGAGGCGGCTAAGGCGTTTGGGCCGCGCATCGGCCATGTGCATCTGAAGGATATCCGCCGTGACAAGATGCAACAGGCCTATGCCGAGGGCTTTAAATTCCGCAAGGCCGTTTTGGAAGGCTGCTTTACCATTCCGGGCGACGGCTGCGTGGATTACCCAGGCGTGTTTGCGGCGCTGCGCGACGCGCATTATGAAGGCTGGTTTATCGTTGAGGCTGAGCAAGACCCGGCCAAGGCCAATCCGTTTGAGTATGCGCTCATGGCGCGTGATTATATCCGCCGTACGGCGGAGCTGTAAGGAGGGCTGACCGTGAAAAAGATTCGCTTTGGTATCATTGGCATCGGCAGCATGGGGCGGCAGCATTTGACCGATCTGCAGCGCAACCCGAACGCGGAAGTGATTGCCGTTTGCGCCCGCACCGAAAGCAAGGTCAAGAAAACGCAAGAGGAATTCGGTATTCCCTACGGCTATACCGATCTGGATGAGATGCTGCGCAATCCCGAACTGGACGCGCTTGTCATTGCAACCGGCGCGGACGCGCACAAGGAAGCCTGCCTTGCGGCTTTAAAGGCAAAGAAACATATTTTCTGTGAGAAACCGCTGGCCAAGACGGTGGAGGACTGCGAGGAAATAGAAAAAGCGGTCAATGAAAACCCGGACGTGTGCTTTACCGTAGGTTTCATGCGTCGTTTTGATCCCTCCTACGCGGAAGCGAAACAAAAGATCCGCGCGGGCGAGATCGGCAAGCCGATTCTGTTCAAGGGCGTATCGCTCGACCCGGCCAGCGTGCTGGACGCGCATCTGGAAGGGGTTAAAAAGGGCATTTATGTGCCGTGGTTTATCGAGATGGGCAGTCACGACGCCGATCTGGCGCGCTGGTTTTTGGAGGGAGACCCGGTAGAATCCTTTGCGACCGGCGATGCGTATGTTTGCACTGGCCTTGCCGCGTATAACGACTATGACAACGGTTTTTCGCTGACCAAGTTCAACAACGATTCGACCGCGTTTATTCAAGTGGGCCGCACGGCGACGTGCAGCCATGTGGAGAGCGAGATCGTCGGCACCAAGGGTACCATCCGCGTCAATTCCGTGCCGCGTAAAAACTATCTTTCCTCGTTTACGGACGCGGGCTATGTAGAGGAGTGTCAGGAAAGCTTTATCGCGCGCTGGGGCGACGCTTTCGCGGGCGAAATGAATGACTTTGTCGACTGCGTGCTGACCGGCCGCAAACCGGAGACCACCGCGCACGACGGCACCATGAGTTTGAAATTCTGCTTACAGCTTCATCAGGCGTATTTGGACGGCAAAAAATAAGAAGGGACGCGAGCAATGATGCAAAAGAAGGAAATCGCGGTCGGCGTGCTCGGCGCATGCGGCAACATCGGCCGGACGCACGCGCACAATATTGCGACCTATGTAGACGGCGCGCGGCTGGCCGCCGTATATGATCTGGACGCGGAAAAAACAACGGCCTTCGCAGAACCATACGGCGCAAAGGTCATGGACAGCGCGGAGGCGCTGATCGCTTCGCCTGAGGTGGATGCGGTGCTGATCGCTTCTTGGGACGGCACGCACGCCGATCTGGCGGTGAAATGCATTGAGGCGGGCAAACCGGTATTTTGCGAAAAACCGCTTGCCACCACGCTGGAGGATGCAAAAAAAGTCGTGGAGGCGGAGCGGGCGGCCGGTAAGCGGCTGGTACAGGTGGGCTTTATGCGCCGCTTTGACCCGGATTACATCAAGATGAAAAAAATACTGGATTCCGGCGAGCTGGGCGCGCCGCTGATGGCGCACTGCATCAGCCGTACGCGCAGCCATCCGGCGCACCATACCACGGCGCAGCATATCACCAACATCGCCATTCATGAGATCGACATCTGCCGGTGGCTGCTGGGCGAGGATCTAAGCGAGGTCTCGGTGCGCTTTCCACGGTCCACGCAGTTTGCCGGTCCCGAACTGAAAGACCCGCAGCTGGTGCTGATGCAATCCGAAAGCGGCGTGCTGATCGATGTGGAGGTATCGGGCAACAGCTATTACGGCTACGAGATTTTGTGCGAGTTGGTCTGTGAAAAGGGCACCATCCGCCTTCCGGTAAGCGCGGAACCGCTCGTACGGTCGTATCTACAGTGCGCGCAGGCCATTCCGGAGGATTGGACAAACCGCTTTGTCACAGCCTACCGCGCGGAATTACAGCACTGGGTGGATCACCTGCGCGGCCTTGCCGCCGAGCCGGGGCCGGGCACGCAAGACGGCTACGCGGCCTGCGTGGCGGCGGAAGCCCTTATTCACGCGCAGCAGACCGGGCAATGGGAGCCGGTGACCGCGTAACAAAGCAAGACCGTCGGTTTAAACCGACGGTCTTGTTTGCCTTAGAAAAAAACAGCGAGGCTGGACTGCGCCAGACTCGCTGTTATGTAATTTATGCAGTGACCGAGGACTTGCGCATGGTGCCGCTCAGCGGTTTCCAGATGATTAGGGAGATTGCATAGTCGATCATAGAGTGAACAAATGAACCCACGCACACGAGCAGTAGTACAACGCGGATCAGCTCGCCGCCGGACAGGGTAGCGGCATAGAAGGGAATAACAATCAACGCTTCACACACACCATGGATCAGGCTGGTCCAACAGCCGAAAACAGTAAGCTTAAGACCACGATTTTCGACCGGCTGATGAAAATCAACAAGTTCGGGACGCTTGCGCAGATAAATCGCACCAGCAGCCGCAAAAATGATATGAGACAGTGCACGTAGTACAACCGGCAACGGGAAACCGCCAAGGAAAAAACCGAGTGTAGTGCCGAGCGATACCGCAACGCCGACAGCGGGGGAAATGAACATCGCCAGAAATACAGCTACATGGCTGGCCAACGTGAAGGACATGGGATCGAGGCGAATCTTGATGGGAGAAAACATTGGAATGATAATGCCGATCGCGCAGAGCACGCCGGCGAGTACCAGATGGTACAGGCTCTTGCTTTTCGTCATAATGTTTAAATTCCTTTCCGATCTTTTGTTACTGTAGCCTAGTATACAGCAAAATAAAACACCTGTCAAGACACCTATAAAAGAAAAAATACACGGTTGCGGCGGACGGTGCGCTGTGTTATAGTAAGGGCGGAAAGGATGGACTTTCAGCATGATTTCGATCGATCGATTTGAAGAAATATTGGGTCTGCTCGCGGAAGAGCTGCCCGCGGCGTTTTATGAGGAGCTCAACGGCGGGATCATCGTCGATCCCGGCCGTTTGCTGCATCCGGCGGATCAGGACGGCAGCCTGTATATTCTGGGCGAATACCGGATAGACCCGGCTATGGGCAAGTATATCGTGATGTTTTACGGTTCCTTTCGCCGGGTGTTCGGCGATCTGGACGAACAGGCGCTGACCGAGGAACTGCGAAAAGTGCTGCGGCATGAATTCCGCCACCATGTGGAAGGGCGCGCGGGCGTGCGCGATCTGGAGGTGTGGGATGAAGAGCAGATCGCGGCCTATCGCGCGGCGAAAAAGGACGAGCTTTAAAAAAGTCGCCGGCCCATGACGGGTCGGCGGCTTTTTTAAGTTTCGGAAAGAAGGAAGCCCTCGCCGCGAAGGCCTTCGACAACACGGTCCAGTGTCTGCTGATCCGGCGCGCGCAGGGTATGCAGGTGGATGCCGCCCGTCAGGTCGCATAGTGGGCGGGCGCCGGAGGAAAGAATCTTATCATGGAACGCATCCGCGTCGAAGCGGGAAAAAATGCGCAGCGGCGCGCAGATCTCGCCGTAGACCGAATGCTCGACCGTTACATCGATCAGCGCGCCGCCCAGATCGACAACGGTGTAGAGCTCTTGCATCATACGCTCGTCGCCGTGGCGGCACACCACGCTGCACGACGCATACGCGGGCACGGCGGGCGGCGCTTCCAGCACATAGCCGCGCGGCGTGGCAAGCACGCATAGGCCGCCTGCGCGCAGCAGGGCAATATCGCCCACGATGATCTGCCGGCTGACGCCGCACTGCGCCGCGAGCGCCGTGGCCGAGACCGGATCCTTTGCATCAGAGAGCAGATGGGTGATATGCTGGCGGCGTTCGGCTGCGTTCATGTGCGGTTTCCTCCCTTTGTTGCCTGTGGCTTGCGCTATCTTACCTTATCATAGCAAAAAGCAAAGGACTATGCAAGCATAGTCCTTTGCGGTCAGATGAAATTAGGCGAGCAGGTAAACATCGGCATAGCTGACGCCGAGGTCGTACGCACGCTCATGGGAACCAACGAATACGTCAATCTTGTTGCTCTTGATCGCTCCGCCGGTATCCTCGGCGATGAAGACGCCGTAGCCGTCGATATAAACGCGGCTGCCAAGCGGGATGATCGAGCTGTCCACCGCGATGGTGCGGCCTTCCTCTGCGTAGGTGCCGGAAGCGGTCTTGCCGCTGTCGTTGCCGTTGCAGATCGCGCAGGGGCAGTAGAAGGTGAGCTTGTAGTTGCCGAGCGACGTGGCGTTGTTCTTAACGACGCTGTCGGCCGTAAGGGAAGAGGAGTAGGCAACGGTCTTAGCAGCGATGGGATCGTTCAGCAGCGCGCTGTACGCCTGCTCGGATTGCTGCTTGGCCTGTGCCGCGGCCTTTGCTTCGGCTTCCGCCTTGGCCTTTGCAGCCGCTTCGGCCCTTTCCTTGGCTTCGGCTTCCGCCTTGGCCTTGTTCAGCGCCTGCTCGGCAGTAAGGACTTCGTCGCTCGTCAGCGCGTTGCCGACAGTGGAATTCAGATTTGAGGTGAGCACGGCGGTGGGTACCGGCGCGTCCGTCGTGGACACAGCAGCGGCGCCGACTGTCGCCAGAGAACTGATCGCCACCGCGGCGGCAAGCAGCTTCACTGCATGCTTTCTCAAGGTCGTAGTCATTGAAACACTCCTAAATCGTCGTGAGAACCCGCGTGGTCGCGGCACCGTGTTACCGATTTGTTCTCAGGTTGTTACTGTTTTGTTGTCGGTCTGTTTCCGATCTGTAACCAATGATACTGCATCGGAGCTGATTTGTCAAATGGTTTTGAGGAAATTAGTGTAATGTGCACAATAGTTTTTCGGTCGTGGACAGAAAGCTGTGAAGGCTTCTAAAGTTTTCAGCATATTCGATAAGAAAATACATCCAAAATTTATCCAGTTGAAAAAATACCGCGATGTCGAATCGGCCGGATTTCGCAGAAGGTCCAAGGTATAGGACGGCGAAAGGCAGACGATACTACATTTAGAAAGCAGCCCCGCGTGGAATATCCGCTTTACGGGCCGCCGGACAGAAATTTCTTTACAGTCCCTTTCGGTTGTGGTATGCTAATAATAAGTGTTTGCAGGCTGCGTACGGAATGTGCCGCGGTTTTCGTGGTAAAACCAGCCTGTGTTGTCACTGTTTGATATGATTTGAAAGAAAAGGTGAAGAAACGGGAATTTTCACCTTTTTGAAATGCGGGCAGGAACCCGCTTCGATCATGAAATTAATTTTTAATATAATAAGGAAAGTGATAGTTCTATTATGAAAGAAAAACTGAAAATCATACCGCTCGGCGGCCTCAACGAGATCGGCAAGAACATGACGGTGATCGAGTACGGTAACGACATGCTGGTCATAGACTGCGGCATCGCGTTTCCGGACGACGACATGCTGGGCGTCGATCTGGTCATCCCGGACACGACGTATATCAAGCGCAATCTTGCAAAGCTGCGCGGCTACGTCATCACCCACGGTCATGAGGACCACATCGGCGCGATTCCGTATGTGCTGCGCGAATGCAACGCGCCGGTCTATGCGACTAAGCTGACCTGCGGCATTATCGAGGCGAAGCTGTCCGAGCACCGCATGCCGCAGAAGGTAAAGCTCAGCCGTGTGCGCGCGGGCGATACGATCAAGCTTGGTTGCTTTAAGGTGGAATTTATCCACACCAACCACTCGATCGCGGATTCGGTCGCGCTTGCCATCACCACGCCGCTTGGCGTGCTGTTCCACACGGGCGACTTCAAGATCGACCTGACGCCTGATTTGGGCGAAATGATCGATCTGGTCCGCATCGGCGAGCTGGGCAAGAAGGGCATTCTCGCGCTGATGAGCGATTCAACCAACGTCGAGCGTCCGGGCTATACGCCGAGCGAAAAGACTGTGCGCAAATCGCTGGAGAAGTTCATCATGGAGAGCGATCAGCGTATCATTATCGCGACGTTCGCTTCGAACGTATCGCGTTTGCAGCAGATCCTCGACATCGCCGCGCTGGCGGGCCGCAAGGTCGCGGTATGCGGCCGCAGCATGGAGAAGATATCCTCGGTCGCGACAGAGCTCGGTTATTTACAGGACACGGGCAAGACGATGATCGATATCAGCGATATCCGGCGTTATCCGCGCAACCAGCTGATCATTGTATCCACCGGGTCGCAGGGCGAGACCATGTCCGCCCTTTACCGCATGGCCTACGGCAGCCACAAGCAGGTCGAGGTTTCGGCGGGCGACCGTATCCTGATCGCCGCTTCCGCCATCCCGGGCAACGAAAAGTCGGTCAACAATATGGTTAACGAGCTCTACAAGCAGGGGGCGGAGGTCATTTATGACCGCTCGGCCGCGATTCACGTATCCGGCCACGCCTGTCAGGAAGAGCAAAAGCTGATGATCGGCCTTTGCAAGCCGAAGTACTTCATTCCGGTACACGGCGAATACCGCATGCTGGTGCAGCACGCGAACATTGCGCGCGAAATGGGCGTCAATCCGAAAAATGTTCTGATCTCCGAGATCGGGCGGCCGATCGAGATCGGCGAGGGCACGGCCCGGCTGGCAAATCCCGTGCCCGCCGGACGGCTTCTGGTGGATGGCCTTGGCATCGGCGACGTGGGCACCGCGGTGCTGCGCGACCGCAAGCATCTGTCCGAGGACGGCCTGCTCGTTGTGGTCGTCACGGTGGACGCGACGACCGGCGTGGTGATCGCCGGGCCGGATATCGTGTCCCGCGGCTTTGTCTATGTCAAGGAAGCCGAGGATCTGATGGAAGAGCTGCGCAAGCTGTCGCAGGCGGCGCTCGACCGCTGCGCCACCGAGGGCGTGCGCGAATGGAACGGCCTGAAGAGCGCGATCAAGGGCGACCTGAGCGATTTCCTCTTCAAAAAGACCAAGCGCAGCCCCATGGTGCTGCCGATCATTATGGAAATATAAAAGATTCAAAAAGGCGGCCGCATGGCCGCCTTTTTTGTGCATAGACAGGGGAAGGCTTTTTTGATATACTTACCTTATTATATATAAGGAAGCAGGGATGGGCAGATGCCGATCAAACAGATATGGGGCATGTATTGGAGCGCGGCGGGAACGACGGAGACGATCGTGCGCACGGCGGCGCGGGAAATTGGCGAACGGCTCGGCGCGCCGGTCCAGTATTATGATTTTACGGAGGCGGCCGCGCGGGAGCGCGCGCCCGCTTTTGAGAAGGATGATCTGGTGGTGTTCGGCACGCCGACCTATGCGGGGCGGGTGCCCAATCTCCTGCTGCCGTATGTGAAAACCGTGCGGGGCGGCGGCGCGCTGGCCGTGCCGCTCGTCACCTTTGGCAACCGCGACTTTGACGACGCGCTGATCGAGCTGCGCGACCTTTTAGAGGAAGACGGATTCCGGCCGTTTGCCGCCGGGGCGTTCGCCTGCCAGCACGCCTTTTCCGAAACGCTGGCCGCAGGGCGGCCGGATGGGGACGACCTCGCGGCTTTGCGCCGGTTTTCAGCGCAGGCCGCTGAAAAAGCGCGCGCGGGCATGGATGGTCTGGTCGCGGTCGCGGGAACGCCAAAGCCGTACCGCGGCTATTACCAGCCGCGCGACCGCGCGGGCAACCCGATTGATATCCGCAAGGTAAAGCCCAAGACGAGCGACGCGTGCGACAACTGCGGCCTGTGCGCGGCGCTGTGCCCCATGGGTTCGATCGATCCGGACGATGTGCGGGAGGTTCGCGGAATATGCATAAAGTGTTGCGCTTGCGTGAAAAAATGCCCGCAAAACGCCAAGTATTTTGACGATCCGGGCTACTTATACCATAAAAGCGAGCTGGAAGCCGCTTATGCGCGCCGCGCGGAAAACGCGGTGTTTCTCTAAAAGACGATCATAAAGCAAAGGCGCGTTGCATACAATGATGCGACGCGCCTTTCCTGTGACCTTTTTTATTTCGCCTGATACATACCGATCTTTTGCAGTTCCTTGATCATGTCCTCCACGGTCTCGCCCGCGACCTGCAAACGGGATGCGGAGCCGGGTTCCGCCTCGGAAAAGGTATCCCACGCGGTGACGAGCTTGGCGGTGGGGGACACGCCGAATTGCTGGAGCAGCGGGAAGAACCGGGGCAGCTTGGTGCTGTAAAGGGACAGCACCTTGTACTTTTGCACGAACAGTTCTTCCTCCGTTTCGTGCGAGGCGATCGCAAAGGAGGAGAGGCCGTCCTGATAGAGCAGCTCGCCGTAGCCGCCGAGTACGGTTTCAAGCTGCGATTTGGTCATGCCGTCCAGATAATAGACGAGGTTTTCGTTATCCGCGTCCGGGTGGACGGCGAGAAAAAGCGGTTCGGGAAGCAGCTCGTAAAAGGCCTGTACAAAGGCGGGCAGTTTTTCAAAGCTGAGGTTCATGGTCAGGGTATCGCCGGCGAGCTCATATTCCTCGCGCAGTCGCTCGGGATGGGGAACGGTGACGCCGGAGGCGGTTTCAAACATAAGGGCTTCTCCTTTATAATCGTGTGGTCTTGTTTTTTACGATGGGGACAGGCGGATGCTGATCTCGCCGGTGGAAAGCGTGTGTGTTTGCCCCGCGTCGTCGCGGACCAGCAGGTGCCCCTCCTCGGTCAGGCCCACGCAGACGGCGTGGTACTGCGTGGCGGGGCCGTGCACGGTAACCGGTTTGCCGAGGCAGCACAGGCGGCTGCGGTACGCCGCGATCAGCGCGGCGGTGCCGCCTTCGCTCAGCAGGCGGATGCCGCGTTCGAACGCGCCGAGCAGGGCGGCGGCCAGCGCGGCGCGGCGCGGCGCGGTGGAAAATTCGCTGAGCGCCCCGGCAACCGCGCGTACCTCCTCCGGCCACGCGGGGCTGGGGAACAAATTGATGCCGAAGCCGGTGACGACCGCGTCCACCGCGCCGGTCTCGCCTTCGATCACGGCCTCGGTCAGGATACCGCAGAGCTTTTTTCCCTCCATCAGCACGTCGTTGACCCATTTGATTCCGGGGGTGAAACCGGCGGTCTGCTCGATCGCTTCGCAAACCGCGACGGCGGCTGCCACCGTGACAAAATGCAGCTTGTCCAGCGGAAAGCGGGGATGCATCAGCACGCTGATATAAAGTCCGGACCCGGGCGGCGAAGCGAACGACCGGCCCAGACGGCCGCGCCCGCCCGACTGCTCAAGCGCGATCAGCGTAAAGCCGTGAGGCTTTGCCGTATACTCCTGCTTGAGTACCGTGTTGGTGGAGGTAAGGCTGGGCATAACGAGCAGCTCGCGGCCGAAGGCTTCGGTCTCCAGCAGTGCGCCTACACCGGCGGCGGTCAGGCTGTCGTCCTCGGTGCGGAGCAGATAACCGCCGCCGGGCGCGGCGTCAATCGCTACGCCCGCTTCCCGCAGCGTGCCGACCGCCTTCCACACCGCGGCGCGCGAAACGCCGAGCGTGCGGGCGAGCGCGGCGCCGGATATTTGTTCGCCGCGCGCCTCCTCCAGCGCTTTCAGTACCGCGTCTTTGACAGACATAACATTGCTTGCCCCCTTATAAAACGATATTCCTATTGTAAACCAAAGCAGTAAATTGTACAATGGGAAAAGTGGAGATTGGGAGGAAGGACATTGAAGACCAAAAAGGAGATCATAAGCGCGCTGGCGCGCACGGAGGACGACCGGCTGCTGTTGGCGCAGGTATTGGACAAGGCGCAGGAGTGCGAGACCCGCGGCTACCTGACGCACACGCGGTTTTTGAACATGGCCGAGCGCGCCATGGCGGAGGCGGCGGCGCGCCAAATGGGCGGCGGCGCGTTGTTCTGGGGCGGCTATGAGGAGGCCGAGCGAGCCATGGCTGTGTTTTATCCCGATTATCTGGATGAGGAAAGCGCCAAACAGGCCGCGCCGGTCGCGCTGCTGAGGGCGCACAAAAGGCCGGGGGACGAGCTGACGCACCGCGACTATCTGGGCGCGCTGATGGGCTTGCAGATCGACCGGGCGATGATCGGCGATATCGTGGTGCATGAAGCGGGCGCGGATCTATTGGTAAGCGAGGAGATCGCGGATTTCTTGCTTATGCACTTTGATAAGGCGGGCCGCAAACGGATCGAATTGACGCGCGAGCCGATCGAAAGCCTGCGCATTTCCGAGCAGCGGGAGGAGGAAGGGCAAGGCTCGGTGGCGTCGCCCCGGCTGGACAGTGTGATCGCGCTTATCTTCGGCCTGTCCCGCGCGAACGCGCAGGCGGAGATCGCGCGGGGAACGGTGTTCGTCAATGGGGCGGCCTGCCTGAAAGATGAGCGCGAGCTGCGCGAGGGCGACCGGCTGACCGTGCGCGGCCGCGGCAGGGCGCGGATCGTGTCGTTTGGAGGAATCAGCCGAAAAGGCCGCTTATTTGTCACCTATGCAAAAAGTGTGTTATAAACGGCCTGTTAAGGTTTTTTTTAGGGATTGTCACGTTTCGCAAACTATGCTATACTAAAGTCAGGAACTTTGAGGGGTGGTTGCATCCATGAAAAAAAGATTGATAGCCTTTATGCTATCCGCATCACTGATGGTCGGTCTGGCTCCCGCGGCCTTTGCCGCGAGCGATATCGACAAGCACTGGGCGAAAACCTATATTGAATATTTAAATGAAGAGGGCGTGTATAAGCCAAGCGCGACGACCGGCGACTTTGAGCCCGACCGGGATATGACGCGCGCTGAATTTATGCGCTATATTAACCGCGCGTTTCATTTTACCGAGACCGCGGCCATCAATTACGACGACGTAAAGAGCAACGCGTGGTACTACGATACCGTGCGCATCGCGGCCAAGTACGGCTACATCAACGGCGTGGGCGACAACAAGATGGAGCCCGAAGGCCCGGTTACGCGTGAACAGGCCGCGACGCTGATCGGCCGTCTGTTCAAGGCGGACCCCGGCGATATCGATCCGGAGTCGCTTTCCTTTACCGATAAGGACAAGATATCGAAATGGAGCGCGGGCTATATCAAGGCCGCGACCGATAAGGGCTTTTTGGCGGGCTATACGGACGGTTCCTTTAAGCCGGATCAGGTCGTGTCCCGCGGCGAAGTGGCTAAAATACTGTATTTCTACCTCGGCACCTCGCTGTCCACGGCCGGCAAGGCCTACACGGGAGCCGATCTGAAGAGCGATACCGCCAATGTGACGATTTCGGAAAACTGCACGCTGTCCGACGCGACGATCACTGGCGATCTGTACATCACCGAAGGCCTCGGGGCCGACGCTGTGACCCTCACAAATGTGAAGGTTGAGGGTTCTGTCATCGTGTCCGGTGGTACGGTTACAATGGTAAATACGACGAGCGATCACATGATCGTTTCGTCTCCGATGGGGCGCCTGCTGCAAGTAACTGCAACGGGCGCTAGCCATATCCGTGAGACCGAGATCGACTCCAACGCGACCCTTTACGAGCGCGGGCTGACGACGACCGGCTATGAAGGCTTTGCCAACGTAGCGGTGGACGGCGGCAGCCGCGTGTCGCTGACGCTGGACGCGGCGGTAAGCAACCTGCACCTTGCGGGCGAAGCTTCCGTCAACACGACCGCGGGCACCTCGATTTATCACCTGACGGCGGATAAGGCGGCATCCATCACGGGCTACGGCTCGATCTATCAGGCGGAGATCAATGTAAACGGCGTGACCATTGCAAAGGATATCGCGGTTTCCGGCTATACGCTCGCAAGCGGCGTGACCGCGAACATCGGCGGCGAAACGGTGAACACTTCTTCCGCCGCGAGCGTGACGCCTACCTCGATCTCGGTTGATTTAAACGATCTTTCGCCGCTGGGCGCGGCGGTCGATATTTCGCTGCCGACAGGCGCCAAGGTGCAAACCGTCACTTGCGACGGGCTGATCCTTTCGCCGTCGGTCGCCTATACGGAAACCGCGAACGGCATCCGCGTGCAGACTTCGTACCTTGCCACGCTGGCGCGCGGCAACCACACGCTGCTGATCACCTCGTCGGATGGACATAAGTATTCGATTGCCGTCGCGGTGACCAATTCCAACAGTCTGGCCGGCGCATCGGAGCTTTCGTTCGACCGGTACTATAAATCCGCCGGCTTTAAGGATTTGTCGCTTCGTCTGTCTTCAATCAACGCCGCGAGTGATATCCGTTCGGTCGTGCTGGGGCTGACCAATCTGGATTACGAGTTTGACAGCGCGACGCGCAGCATTATCCTGCGGCGCGGTCTGTTGGCGCAGCTGCCCGAGGGCCTGTATACGATCACGGTCAACCTGAAAACCGGCACCGAGGAGCAGGCGCAGCTGACGGTATCCGATTCGACGCCCTCCGGCTTGACGGCGCAGGTGGCCGAATACGACACCTTTGACCCGGTGGAGGTGAGCGTGCCGCTCGATCTCGATCGGCTCAATGTGCGCAGCGTGACCGCGATCCGGAACAACGCCGTGCAAACGCTCGTGCAGAATACCGATTATACGGTCGATAAGACGAAGATGACCTTTAAAAAGACAACGCTGGAAGCCTTCCGCCAGAGCAAGGGCCTTGTGGAGTTCACCATTACGATGAACGATAATTCAGTGGTGGTTCTGGTTGTCGACTACATTTAATACTATTATAAAGGCCGCCCCGCATATCAGCGGGGCGGCCTTCAGCGTGTCGATAAAGTCGACACGCTGTCTAGGGGGCATCCAATGCCCCCTAGATACTCGACCAGTTCCGAAGAAACCGGTCTCGATACCCCCGGGTTACGCGCCCGGTGGCGCGGGTCGAGGTGTTTTTTCGAGGTACACGCCCCCGAAAAAACGGATTTTACGTCGCTTCGCTCCATTTTCCATTCTATGCGTGCTGCGGCGAGAGACCTTTGTCTACAGCCTGAAAGCCGCCCCGCATATCAGCGGAGCGGCCTTGTTTTTACTCGGTCTTCCAGAACGCGACGGAGTAGGGGGGCAGTTCGCTGCCGCCGCCGAAATCGTGCATCTCGCCGGTGATCAGGTCGACGCCGCGGCCGGCGTTTGCGTTGAAGTGCGCGGTGAAGGGTTCGGAATCGATGTTGAGGGCGACGAGAACGCGTTCCTCCTCGCATACCCGCTCCCAGATACACTGTTTATTGGTGAGTACAAGCTGCTTGAAATCGCCGTAGCAGAGGGCCTTGCTCGCGCGGTGCGCCCCCGCCATGGCGGCGATCCGGTCGGTCAGGTCGTTCCATTCAGGCGCATCGAAGGAGGGACGCAGCGCGTCGTCGCCATGCGATTTTTCGCCCGTAACGCCCCATTCGCTGCCGTAGTATACACAGGGAATGCCCGGCATGCCAAACAGCATGCCGTAGAGCAGCGGCAGGTGCTTGGGGTCGGACAGGATAGAGGCTGCGCGCGTCACATCGTGGTTATCGACAAAGGACAGCAGATGCTTGCCGCGGTAAAGCGTCCAGTTTTCCGGGCCGAACTGACGCAGCAGCGAATGCGTGATTTCAAACAGGTTCATGGAGTTGAGCGAGGAATACAGGCCCTTGTAGCATTCGTAATTGGTGCAGGAGTGCAGCATCTCGTTCCCGACAAATTGATTGTAATCGCCGTGGAGCAGCTCGCCGACAAGGAAGAAGCCGGGCTTCAAACCGTCGCAAAACGCGCGCAGCTGCCGAATAAAATCCTTGTCCAAACAATAGGCGACATCGAGCCGCAGGCCGTCGATATCGAACTCGTCCACCCACAGGCGGATGCAATCGAACAGATGCGCCACGACTTCAGGGTTTTGCAGGTTCAGGCGCACCAGCTCATAGTGGCCCTCCCAACCCTCGTACCAAAAGCCGTCGTTGTAATTCGAGTTGCCGTCGAACGAAATATGGAACCAGTCCTTGTAGGGGGAGTCCCACTTTTTCTCCTGCACGTCGCGGAAGGCCCAGAAGCCGCGGCCGACATGGTTGAACACGCCGTCCAGCACGACGCGGACGTTATGCTCGTGCAGGGTATCGCACACCTTTGCAAAATCCGCATTCGTGCCAAGGCGGCAGTCCAGCTTGCGGTAATCACGGGTGTCGTAGCCGTGCGAGTCGGATTCAAACAGGGGGGAGAAGTACACGGCGTCGCAGCCGAGCTTTTCGATATGCGCCGCCCAGTCGCCCACCTTGGCGATGCGTGGAACGGCGACACCGTCGTTTTCACGCGGCGCGCCGCAGAAACCGATCGGATAGATCTGATAGAACACGCTTTCGTATGCCCACATAAATTGATTATCCTCCTTTACAATTTGGGGATAGTTTAAGTATACTATGGATATTTGGAATTACAAGTAAAATGCCGAAAGAATATAATTTAACGAAAAAAACACTTGCGTGCGGCTGGGCGATATGGTAGAATATATCGGTAACACGGGCATTCCTCTGTCTGTTTCGCGGTGAAACGGGGTAAGAATGTCTAAGACGAAAGGATGACTTGAAAATGGATTTAGTCAAGGTACTGTCCGAGCAGCAGCTGAAAAGCGATCTGCCCGATCTGAAGATCGGCGACACCGTTAAGGTGCACGCAAAGATCAAGGAAGGTAACCGCGAGCGCATTCAGGTGTTCGAGGGTATCATTATTGCCAGAAAGCACTCCGGCGTCAACCAGACGATTACGGTTCGCCGCATTTCTTACGGCGTAGGCGTTGAGAAGACGTTCCCGGTGCATTCCCCGAACGTTGCGAAGTTCGAGATCGTGCGCCGTGGTAAGGTTCGCCGCGCCAAGCTGTACTATCTGCGCGGCAGAGTCGGCAAGGCTGCCAAGGTTGCGGAAAAGGTTTAATAGGATCAAACAAAACGGGGAGCTTTCTGCTTCCCGTTTTTGTTTGTTTATCGGGCGGAAATGCCGCGTGAAGGCTTGCGTTTGCAGCATTTAAAAGCTATAATAACAAAGTATGTATTGTTTGGAGGACTGATTATGCAGGAAATACAGGAAAACGGCGCGGGCAAGCACGAAAAGCAGGAAGGCCGCTTCAAAAGCGAGTTGTTCGGCTGGGGCGAGTCTCTGCTGACCGTTTTGATCTTTTTTGTGATCGTTTTTACCTTTTTTGCCCGATTGATCGGCGTGGACGGTTCCTCAATGGTGCCGACGCTGCAGGATCACAACATCATGTTGGTGAGCAACCTGAATTATACGCCCGAAAAAGGCGATATCGTGGTTTTGAACAAGCCGAATTTTTATCACGGCCAGCCGATCGTGAAGCGCGTCATCGCGACCGGCGGCGATACGATTGAAATCAGCGCCGACACCGGCAATGTGATCGTCAATGGAACCGTGCTGGACGAACCTTATATCGCGGAGAAGATCAACACGTTCGAGCACTTGGGCGATATGACCTACCCGCAGACCGTGCCGGAGGGCTGTATTTTCGTGATGGGCGATAACCGCAACCACTCGTCCGACAGCCGACGGAGCGATCTGGGCATGGTGGATGAGCGCTATGTGCTCGGCCATGTGCTTTCGGTGCTGTTCCCGTTCAGCCAGTTTGGCTCGGTGGAGTAAGTATGAATATTCAGTGGTATCCCGGTCACATGACCAAGACCCGCCGGCAAATGGCGGAGTATATCAAGCAGGTGGACGCGGTGTGCGAGGTGGTGGACGCCCGCATCCCGCAGGTGTCCCGCAACCCGGACATGGAAGAGATCGCCGCGGGCAAGCCGCGCCTGATCATTTTAAACCGGATCGATCTGGCCGATCCCGCCGCAACGGCGTCGTGGGCTCGCTGGTTCCGTGAAAAGGGCTGGGCGGTCATAGAGACGGACAGTCGCTTGGGACAAGGCACGCAGGCGTTCGCGTCCGCGGTGCGCGCGCTGCTCGCGGATAAGATCGCGCAGTGGAACGAAAAGGGACAAATCGGCAAGTCGGTGCGCGTGATGGTGGTCGGCATTCCGAATGTCGGCAAATCCACGTTCATCAACCGTATTCTGGGCCGCAAGTCGGCCAAGGCGGCGGACAAGCCGGGCGTGACGCGCGGCAGCCAGTGGTTCCGTGTGGAAAGCGGCATCGATTTGCTGGATACGCCGGGCATACTCTGGCCCAAATTCGACGACGAACGCGTTGGCCTGCTGCTGGCGGTCACCGGCGCGATCAAGGACGATATATTGGATGTGGAAACGCTTGGCTGCAAGCTGATGGAGCTGCTCGCGGCGCGCGCCCCGGAGACGATCGCCGCGCGGTATGGCGTGGCAGCGCCGGAGGACAGCGATTTTCCCGGCTATGATCTATTGCAGCAGGCCGGTAAGAAACGCGGCTTTTTGCTGCGCGGCGGCGAAATCGATACCGAGCGTATGGCGCGCATTCTACTCGATGAGTTCCGCGGCGGCGTGTTGGGCCGTATCACGCTGGAAACACCGGAGGAATACGCATGATCTGGGAATATGAAGAACAGGCTGCGGCGGATGGTTACCGGGCGGTCTGCGGCGTCGACGAGGCCGGGCGCGGGCCGCTCGCGGGACCGGTGTGCGCGGCGGCGGTCATTTTGCCGCCGGGCCTTGTGATCGATGGCCTGAACGACAGCAAGAAGCTGACGGAAAAAAAGCGCGAAGCGCTCTACTCCGTCATTTGCGAGAACGCGGTCGCATGGTCGGCGGCGCTGGTGGATGAGCAGGTGATCGATGAGATCAATATTTTACAGGCGACTTACCGCGTGATGCGGCAGGCGGTGGAGGGGCTTTCCGTTCCGGCGGATTTTGCGCTGGTGGACGGCAACCGCTCGGAAGGGCTGGCGGTACCGCACCGCTGTATCGTGGGCGGAGACGGTCTCTCGCCCTCAATCGCGGCGGCGTCGATCATTGCCAAGGTGACGAGGGACCGGCTGCTGCGTCAGTATGACGAAACCTATCCCCAGTACGGCTTTGCAAAGCACAAGGGCTACGGCAGCCGGGCGCATTACGAAGCGCTGCTGCGATACGGCCCGTGCCCGATCCATCGGCGCACCTTTTTGCGCAAGTTCTACGAGCAGCACCCGGAGGCGCCGCGATGAAGGGCGCATGGGGCGAGCGGCAGGCGCAGGCGTATTTGAAGCGCAAGGGCTACCGTATCGTGGAAACGAATTTTCGCACCCGGCTGGGTGAGATCGACATTATTGCGCGCGACGGCCCATATATTGTATTCGCCGAGGTGAAAACGCGAAGGGACAGCCGCTTTGCGCTGCCGCGCGAGCATGTGACGGCTGCCAAGCGGCAGCGCATTTGCGTCACGGCCGAACAGTGGCTGCAGCGAAACCCCGGCGCGGGGCAGCCGCGCTTCGATGTGATCGAGGTATACGGGGAGGAAGACGCGGCCCCGCGGGATATCTGCCACCTCATAGACGCCTTTGGGGGATAGTATGAAGCTTTTTGACCTGCACTGCGACACGATCTATGAATGCTGCGAGACCGGCAAGGCCCTGCGGGAAAACGACCTGCACGTGAATTTAGCCGGCGCGCGGCGGTATACGCATTACGCACAGTTTTTTGCGCTGTTCTGCGGCGCGCGCGCGCCGAGCGCCGAGCTGGCGGCCGGTCGGGCATCGCTTTTGGATACGCCGCCAAACGAGCGCTTTGCCCGCATGGTAAAAACCGCGATGGGCGAATTTGAAAAAAACGCCGATTGGCTGACGTTTTGCCGCACATCGGAGGATTTGGCGCGCGCGGCGGCCGATGGCAAGGCGGCGGCGTTCCTTTCAGTCGAGGGCGCAGAACTGCTGCCCGACACGCCGGACGGACTGGATTTGGCCTATGACGCGGGCGTGCGCCTGCTGACGCTGACATGGAATTACCGCAGCAAATTCGGCTGCCCGGCGTCGGTCGATCAAGCCGAGGGGCTGACGGAGGAAGGGCGCAAGCTGGTGCGGGATTGCGAACAAAAGGGGATTATCGTCGATGTGTCCCACCTGTCCGAACAGGGCTTTTGGGACGTATGTGAAACGGCGGCGAAGCCCTTTGTGGCCACGCACAGCGATTCGCGCGCGCTTTGCCGCCATCCGCGCAACCTGACCGACCGGCAGTTTGCCGCGATCGTTTCGGGGGGTGGTCTGGTGGGCGTCAACCTGTACACGCCGTTTTTAGTGCGTCAGAGCGATTCGGTCTTGGAGGACGCGCTCGACCATATCGAGCATTTTCTCGGCCTTTACGGCGAGGGCCATTTGGCGCTTGGCTGCGATCTGGACGGGTGCGACGAGCTGCCCGCCGGGGTGGGAGGTCTGGGCGACCTGTATAAGCTGGGCGAACTGATGCTGCGTAAGGGGTATAAGGAAAGCACCGTGAACGGGCTGTTTTACGACAATGCGTTCGCGTTTATAGAAAAAATGCTGTAATTAAAAATTCGGAGGTTTAACGTAAATGGAATATGTAAGCACGAGAGACAAGAGCCGTGCGGTCTCGTCGGCCTACGCGATCGCGAACGGCATCGCGCCGGACGGCGGCCTGTATTGCCCAACCGAATTCCCGTCGCTTTCCGCGGAGGATTGGCACGCGCTGGCGAAAATGGACTACAAAGGCCGCGCGGCCATGATACTCGGCCGCTTCCTGACCGATTTTTCGGCGGAAGAGCTTACGGACTTTGCCGCGAAGGCGTATGCGGATGAAAAATTCGGCGGCTCGAATACCGCGCCCGTCGTATCGCTCGCAGACGGCAAGCATCTGTTGGAGCTGTGGCACGGCCCCACCTGCGCGTTCAAGGACATGGCGCTGCAAATCCTGCCGCATTTGCTGACCGCGTCGCTCCGCAAGATCGGCGAAAAGCGCACCGCGTGCATCCTCGTCGCGACCTCGGGCGATACGGGCAAGGCCGCGCTCGACGGCTTCGCCGATGTGCCGGGCACCAAGATCATGGTATACTATCCGGAAAACGGCGTGTCCCCGATGCAAAAGCTGCAAATGAATACGCAGACAGGGGAAAACGTTGAGGTGGTCGCCATTCGCGGCAACTTCGACGACGCCCAGTCCGCCGTCAAGCAAATCTTTACCGATGCGGCGACGCGCGAGGCGCTGGACCGCGACGGTATGATGCTGTCCTCCGCCAATTCGATCAACTGGGGGCGGCTGGCCCCGCAGATCGCCTACTATATTTCGGCGTATTGCGATCTGCTCGCCGAAGGTAAGATCGCGCATGGCGATCAGATCAATATCTGCGTGCCCACGGGCAACTTCGGCAATATCCTCGCGGCGTACATCGCAAAGCAGATGGGCCTGCCGGTGAACAAGTTCATCTGCGCCTCCAACCGCAACAATGTGCTGACCGACTTTTTCAAAAAGGGCGGCAGCTATGATAAGAACCGCGCGTTTTACACCACCGCTTCGCCGTCGATGGATATCCTGATCTCGTCCAATCTGGAACGCCTGCTGTTCCTCGCCTCGGGACAGAACGACAAGCTGGTCGCCGAACTGATGGACAAGCTGGGGACCGAGGGCCGCTACGCGCTGACGGCGGAAATGTTTTCCGGTATCGCCGCGGATTTCGACGCGGGCTGCTGCGACGATGCCGAGACCGCCGAGACCATCCGCGCACTGTGGGAAAAGGAGCACTATCTGGCCGATACGCACACGGCGGTCGCCGTGCGGGTGTACGAGGACTACCGCGCGCGCACCGGCGACGAGACGCCGGTCGTCATTGCTTCCACCGCGTCGCCGTTTAAGTTCTGCCGTTCGGTGATCGAAGCGCTGGGCGGTTCGCTCGAGCGGGACGATGTGACGCAGCTCGGCGTTCTGGAACAGCTGACGGGCGAAAAGGCTCCCGCGCCGCTTGCCGCGCTCGCGGGCAAGACGCTGCGCTTTGACCGCGTGGTGGACAAGGAAGCGATCTTTCAGACAATCGAGCTGCTGAAGGCGCGGTAAGACGGATGGCGCTTTTTACGCTGGCCGATCTGCATCTCTCCACCGCCGTGCCCAAGCCGATGGATATATTTGGCGGCAGGTGGCAGGGCTACACGGAAAAGATCGTCAAAAATTGGCGCGCGCTGATCGCGCCGGAGGACACGGTCGTTCTGGGCGGCGATATCTCGTGGGGCATTAGCCTGAGCGAAGCGCGCACGGATTTTGAACTGCTCGAAAGCCTGCCCGGGCGTAAGCTCATTTTAAAGGGCAACCACGATCTTTGGTGGGAAACGGCGGCCAAGATGCACCGGTTCCTTGAGGAGCACGGCATGCAAAGCATCGATTTTCTGCATAACAACTGCTTCTTTTACGAAAACACCGCGCTGTGCGGCACGCGCGGCTGGCCCTTTGAGCAGGACTTTGCCGATCCGCACAACGAAAAAATATTCCGGCGGGAGCTGATGCGGCTGGAAGCCTCGCTCAGACAAGGGGCCGCGGCCGCGCCGGAGGAGATCGTCTGTTTTCTCCATTACCCGCCGCTTTACGCCTCGTTTCGCTGCGAAGCGATCGTTTCCATGCTGCAAAAGTACGGCGTGCGGCGCTGTTTTTACGGTCACCTGCACTCGGAAAGCCTGCGGTACGCGGTGGAAGGGGTGTACGACGGCATCGAATGGCGGCTGGTTTCGGGAGATCATGTGGATTTTACACCGGTTTTGCTTAAAAAATAAAAAAAGTGTGGAAATCCGAAAGTATATCTGATAAAATAGATTGGATACAATCGAAGTATTGATAGTAAGGAGTTTGGCAACATGGAACTGAAAAAGACAGAAAAGCTGGAACACAGCATGGTGGAGCTGACCATCGCTGTTTCGGCTCAGGAGTTTGACGCCGCAAAGGATAAGGCGTTCAAGAAGTCCGGCAAGAACATTACGGTACCCGGCTTCCGCAAGGGCAAGGCCCCCCGCAAGATGATCGAAAAGCTTTATGGCGAAGGCGTTTTCTTTGAGGATGCTTTTAATATCGTATATCCGGACGCGATGGACATGGCGGTCAAGGAAGCCGGCATCGAGCCTGTGGGCCGCGCGGACGTCGATCTGGGCGACGCCGAGGAAGAAGGCGGCCTGACGATCGTGGCCAAGGTGCCGGTCGAGCCCGAAGTAGAGCTGGGCGAATACAAGGGCGTCGAAGCCGAGAAGGAGACCGTAAAGGTTCCCGCGGCCGACGTGAAGGCGGAGCTGACCCGTATGGCCGAGCGCGGCGGCCGCACCGAGACCGTTGACCGCAAGGCCAAGAAGAACGACACGGTCGAAATCGATTTTGAAGGCTTTGTGGACGGCACGCCGTTCGACGGCGGCAAGGCTGAAAACTACGAGCTGACGCTTGGCTCCGGTTCCTTTATCCCGGGCTTTGAGGATCAGCTGATCGGCGTGAAGGCCGGCGAGGAAAAGGACGTTGTCGTTTCCTTCCCCGAGGAGTACCATGCCAGCGAGCTGGCCGGCAAGGAAGCCGTGTTTAAGTGCAAGGTGCACAAGGTGCAGGAGACCATTCTGCCCGAGATCGACGATGAGTTCGCCAAGGACGTATCCGAAACCAGCGAGACTCTTGACGACCTGAAGAAAGAGATCACCGAGCGCCTGAAGAACGAGCGCCAGCAGGCCGCCGACCGCGACTTTGAAGAAAAAGTGCTGGACGCCGTACTGGAAAACATGAAGGCTGATATTCCGGAAGCCATGTATGAAAACCAGATCAACACGATCATTCAGGACTTTGGCTACCGCCTGCAGATGCAGGGCATGCAGCTCGACCGCTATCTGGCCATGAACAATATGGACATGACCACCTTCCGCTCGATGTTCCGCGATCAGGCCGAGCGTCAGGTCAAGGTGCGCCTTGCGCTGAAAAAGGTTGCCGAATTGGAGAACCTGACCGTTTCCGACACCGATCTTGATGAGCAGTATGCTAAAATGGCAGAGCAGTATGGCATGGAGGCCGAAAAGGTCCGCGCCGCTGTCAATGCCGACGCTCTCACGGCCGACATGAAGATCGACCGCGCGCTTGAATTCCTGACCACCAACGCCAAGGTCAAGAAGAAGGCCGCTGCCAAGAAAAAGGCGGACGACGCCGCCGAGGGCGAAGAGTAATTACAAAGCAGTTTCTTTTCAATAAGGAAAGGAGTCTTTTTTCGTGAGTTTGGTACCAATGGTCATTGAGCAGACCGGGCGCGGCGAGCGTTCCTACGATATTTATTCGCGTCTGCTCAACGATCGGATCGTTATGCTCGGCGAAGAGGTCAACGATGTGACGGCCTCGCTCGTCGTCGCGCAGCTCCTCTATCTGGAGGGGCAGGACCCTGATAAGGACATTTCGTTCTATATCAACAGCCCCGGCGGCTCTGTTACCGCGGGCATGGCGATCTTTGACACAATGAACTACATCAAGCCCGATGTATCGACCATTTGCGTCGGTCTGGCGGCTTCGATGGGCGCGTTCCTGCTGGCGGCGGGCGCCAAGGGCAAGCGCTTCGCGCTGCCCAACGCGGAGATCATGATCCACCAGCCTTCGGGCGGCGCGCAGGGTCAAGCCTCCGATATGAAGATCCATACCGATTGGATTCTCAAGACGCGCGACAAGCTCAACCGCATCCTTGCCGAAAACACCGGCAAACCGCTTGAGATCATCGCGCGCGATACCGAGCGCGACAATTTCATGTCCGCGGAGGAAGCGCTGGAATACGGCCTGATCGACCGTATCTTCGATAAGAGATAAAAGCGATCGAAATGTCACAGTATTTTAGGGGTGCAAGATGCCAAATTTTGATGATGATAAGACGCTGAAGTGTTCGTTCTGCGGCAAGCCGCAGAACCGCGTCCGCAAGCTTATCGCGGGGCCGGGCGTGTATATCTGCGACGAATGTATTGGCGTATGCACCAGCATTTTGGACGATGAGCTGGATTTTGCGCCTTCGCTGCGCGAGGACGAGGCGGTGCTCGAACCCGAAAAGCTGCCAACCCCGCAGGAGCTTAAGGCCACGCTCGATGAATATGTCATCGGGCAGGAACGCGCCAAGGTCGCTCTGTCGGTGGCCGTGTATAACCACTACAAGCGTATCTACAGCGGCGAGAGCGATATCGAACTGCAAAAGTCGAACATCCTGATGCTCGGCCCTTCCGGTTCGGGTAAAACGCTGCTCGCGCAGACGCTGGCCAAAACGCTTAAGGTGCCGTTCGCCATCGCGGACGCCACCACCCTGACCGAAGCCGGCTATGTCGGTGAGGATGTTGAGAATATCCTGCTGCGACTGATTCAGGCGGCGGATTTTGACATCGAGCTGGCCGAGCATGGCATCATCTATGTTGATGAAATCGACAAGATCGCCCGCAAGAGCGAAAATCCGTCCATTACCCGCGACGTTTCGGGTGAGGGCGTGCAGCAGGCGCTGCTGAAAATGCTGGAAGGCACAACGGCCAACGTGCCGCCGCAGGGCGGCCGCAAGCACCCGCATCAGGATTTTATCCAGATCGATACGACCAATATCCTGTTTATCTGCGGCGGTGCGTTTGACGGCGTCGAGGGCATCATCCAAAAGCGCGTGGGCAAGCAGGGCCTTGGCTTTGGCGCGGAGGTGCACAGCAACGAGGCGGACAACAACGATGAGCTGCTGGCCCGTATTGAGCCGCACGATTTGATGAAGTACGGTCTGATTCCTGAACTGATCGGGCGTATGCCGATGCTCGTGGCGCTTTCAACGCTCGATGAATCGGCGTTGGTCCGCATTTTGCAGGAACCGAAAAACGCACTGGTCAAGCAGTATCAGGCGCTGCTCAAGATGGACGGCGCCGAGCTCGTCTTCGAGCCGGAAGCGCTGACCGAGGTGGCGCAGATCGCGCTCAAGCGCAAAACGGGCGCGCGAGGGCTGCGCGGCGTGCTGGAAACGATGATGACCGATATCATGTTCCGCATCCCGTCCGACGAGACCATCACCAAGGTGACGATCACGCGCGGTACGGTCACGGGCGAGAGCGAACCGGTGCTGGAACACGGCGAGCGGCTGCGTCTGCCCGAGGGGGAAGGGCGCGCGCGGCCTGCGGCAAAACCGGGCAAAAATAACAAAAGCGCATAAAACGGCGTCCGCCGGTCTCTGACCGGTGGACGATGGAAAACGTGGGCGGGACGTGTGTTTCCGCCTGCGTTTTGCTATTCTGAGCAGGCATTACCGCTTGCCAAAACGCGAAAAATAGACTATACTAACCCTATTAACGCCGCACAGAAGCGAAAAATAGCGCCGTGCGACGCACATCCCCCGTATACAGGAGAGAAAAATACATGTTACAAACCGAAGAAACTACCCTGCGCCTGCTGCCTGTGCTGCCGCTGCGCGGCTTGGTCGCGTTTCCGCGGATGCTGATCCACTTCGATGTGGGGCGGACAATGTCGATTCGCGCGCTGGAAGCGGCAATGAAGAATGAGCAGATGATCTTCCTTACCGCGCAGCGCGAACTGAAGACCGATGCGCCCGGGCCGGGCGATCTGTACCAGATCGGCACGATCTGCGTGATCAAGCAGATCCTGCGCCTGCCGGGCGACAATATCCGCGTGCTTGTCGAGGGCAAGGCGCGCGCCGCCGCGTATCAGTTCAACCATCCGGAGGACGAGGAGGACTGCCTGTTCGCCGAGGTTTCGGAGCTGATCGATTATGCGCTGGGCGCTGCCGAGCGCCGCTCACAGGCGCTGATCCGCACCGCGCAGGAACGCTTTTCCGAATACGCGCAGTATGCCGCGCGCGTTTCCGCCGATGTGGAAATGTCGGTGGCGGCTGGCGGCGACGCCGGCTTTCTGGCGGACTTTATCGCCCAGAATCTCGCGGTCGACGTCGAGGTCAAGCAGGAGATATTGGAGGAACTCAACGTGACGCGCCGCCTGACCATGATCATCCGGCTGCTGGGCGAAGAGACGGAAATCCTCAAAATTGAAAACGAAATTCAGGACGAGCTGAAAACGCAGATCGATAAAAATCAGCGCGAATATTATCTGCGCGAACAGATCAAGGTCATTCAGGGCGAGCTGGGCGAGCAGGACATCGCGGCCGAAGCCGACAGCTACCGCGAGCGCATCCAGAAGCTCCACCTGCCCGCGGAATCCGAGGAGAAGCTCCTTAAGGAAACCGACCGGCTGGCCAAGCTCAGCGGCTCACAGGCCGAACAGGGCGTGGTGCGTACATATTTGGATACGGTGCTTGAGCTGCCCTGGGATAATAAGAGCGAGGAACGCATCGACCTAACGGAAGCCGAAGCGGTTTTGAACCGCGATCACTTTGGTCTGACCAAGGTTAAGGAGCGTATTTTGGAATTCTTGGCGGTCAAGGCGCTGTCGCCCGAGCTAAAGGGGCAGGTGCTGTGTCTGGTCGGCCCGCCCGGCGTGGGCAAGACCTCGATCGCGCGATCGATCGCGGAGGCAATGGGCAGAAGCTATGCGCGCATGTCGCTGGGCGGTGTGCGCGACGAGGCGGACATCCGCGGCCACCGCAAGACCTACATCGGCGCGATGCCCGGCCGTATCATGGACGCGCTGCGCCGCGCGGGCACGTCCAACCCGTTGATCCTGCTCGATGAGATCGATAAGATGGGCAACGATTTTAGGGGCGACCCGGCTTCCGCCATGCTCGAGGTGCTGGACACTGAGCAGAACGTCGCGTTCCGCGACCATTATATCGAACTGCCGTTCGACCTGTCCGATGTATTGTTCCTGACGACCGCGAACGACCTTGGCGGCGTTCCGCGTCCGCTGCTCGACCGCATGGAGGTGATCGAGCTTTCTTCCTATACCGAAGAGGAAAAGGTGCAGATCGCTACGCGCCACCTGATCGGCAAGCAGATGAAAAAGCACGGCATAAAGGAAGAACAGCTTACGCTGCCTGAGGAGATGCTGCGCGCCATCATCGCGGGCTATACCCGTGAGGCGGGCGTGCGCCGCTTGGAGCAGTTGATCGCGCGTGTGTGCCGCAAAGCGGCCAAGAAGATCGCGGACGGCGAAACGGGCCTTACCGTGACAGAGGACAAGCTGGAGGACCTGCTGGGCGTGGCCCCGTATAAGGAAGACTTGATCTCGCATAATGATGAGGTCGGTATCGTCAACGGCCTTGCGTGGACCAGCGTGGGCGGCGAGATGCTGGAGGTCGAAGTTGCCGTCGTGCCCGGAACGGGCAAGATCGAGGTGACCGGCAATTTGGGCACCGTCATGCAGGAAAGCGCCAAGGCTGCCGTTACCTTCGTGCGCTCCCGTTCAGAAGCGCTGGCGATTGATCCGATGTTCTATAAAGTCAACGACCTGCATATCCACTTCCCGGAGGCCGCTATCCCGAAGGACGGCCCCTCCGCCGGTGTGACGATCACCACCGCGCTCATCTCCGCCTTGACCGAAGCCCCGGTGCGGCACGACGTCGCCATGACGGGCGAGGTGACGCTGCGCGGCCGCGTGCTGCCGATCGGCGGCCTGCGGGAGAAAACCATGGCGGCGTTCCGCGCCGGCATCAAGACCGTTGTGATACCCAAGGAGAACGAGTCTGATTTGCAGGATATCGAACCGGTCGTGCGCGAGAAGCTGCAGTTTGTGCCTGCCGCTCATATGGATACGGTGATGGAGACCGCAATCGATTTTTCGCGCCGCCCCAAGAAAAAGAAAAAAACGACCCGGCGGGCCGTGCCCTGCACGGATCCGTCAGTGCCGACCGTGGTACAGTAAACAGAAGGGAAGGGCAGCTACATGCTCAATCTGCAACAAGCAGAATTTATTCGATCCGCTGTGAGTGAAAAGGATTTTCCGAGGGATGGTTTGCCGCAATTTGTCTTTGCGGGCAAATCCAACGTCGGCAAGTCCTCTGTGCTCAATCGTTTGCTGCGGCGCAAAAACTTTGCGCGCGTCGGCGCGCAGCCGGGCAAAACGGTACACATCAACTTCTTTCTGATCGACAAACAGACTTATTTTGTCGATCTGCCCGGCTATGGCTTCGCCAAGGTATCCAAGGCGGAACAGAACCGCTGGGGCGAGCTGATGCAGATCTATTTTGATTCCGGCCTGCTCTCCTGCGGGGTGCAGATCGTCGACATCCGCCATGCGCCAACGAAGGACGACGCGACGATGGCGAACTGGTTCCGCGCTTCGGGCATGCCTTGGCTCGTGATCGCCAATAAGCTGGATAAGATCAAGAAAAGCCAATTACAGGGCTGTCTTGATGTGATCCGGCAGACACTGCTGCTGCCGGAAGCGGTCCCCGTCATTCCGTTTTCCGCAGAAAAAGGCGATGGCAGAGAGACCGTTTTAGACATGCTGATCGCGCATATGGGAAAGGATGCGTATAAATCATGAATTTTTTGCGCCGCATGATGATGGGTCGCTACGGCGGGGATCCGTTGAATAACGCCTTGCTCCTGCTGTGTCTTTTGCTGATCGCTCTGCGCTGGGCGACCGGCTGGGCCGTTATGGGCTGGCTGGCGGTGGCCTTGCTTTTCCTTTGCTATTTCCGCATGTTTTCGCGCAATATTAACGCGCGCTATATGGAGAACCAACGCTTTATGGGCTTTTGGAATCCGATTCGCCAGCGGCTGCGCGATGCCTCCGCCCGCTTTGCCGACCGTAAAACGCACCGGTATTATAAGTGCCCGCAGTGTGGCAAGCGCCTGCGCGTGCCGCGTGGACGTGGCAAAATAAACATTACTTGTCCCCAATGCCGCACGCAATTTATCCGTAAAAGCTAAAAATGTTACTTTTTAGAAATGTTGTCTGATAAAGTGGGAAAATACTGTTGCAATTTTTTGAAAAAGTCTTATAATATAGTTAACCTATAGTGTATAAGGGGGCGAAGCCAATGACAATGGATCAGCTGATCGGAAAGATTTACAACAGGCTCAGCAAGGCCGATATCAGCGGTACGCAGGGGAAGGTTGCGGTACAGTTCAACCTGACCGGTAAGGTTGGGGGCGTTTTCTATGTGGAAATCCTCAACGGCGTGCTTTCTGTAATGCCTTATGAGTACATCGATCGCGATGCCAGCGTATGCGGCACCATGACTAACATCGAAAAGGTTTTCACCGGCAAACTGGTTCCTCAGGTTGCCATGGCGGAAGGAAAGATCAAGGTCGAGGGTAATGTGGACAAGGTTATGGTCTTGGCCGAATTGCTCAAGCAGTAAGTCTTTCAGATCAAAAAGTACAAGAATCCCGTCTGCTTCCACAGAAAGCGGACGGGATTTTTGTGTGAAAATATCCTTGACAATCCGCGTGAAATTGCAGTAAAATATAAAAACCACCCCGAAGATTGGGGAGGCCGCAAATTTCTTCTTTTTTCGCTAAAAAAGGTGTTGACAAAAGGAGGGGTGTGCGATATACTAAATAAGCTGCTTCTGAGAGAGC
>NZ_JANGCE010000042.1 GCF_024462775.1 Butyricicoccus faecihominis | reverse complement strand
CCCCATTCGTCACGCGCCTACGGCGCGCGCCACCTTCCCCTCGTCGGGGGAAGGCTAGATCGCGCGCGTTGCTTAAGTGTACGCATATGCCCTCGTTGGGGGAAGCCCGAAGGGCATATGCTGCCCATGAGGGGAATAACCGTTTCGCCCCCAAGGACCCCGCCACCCACGCCGAGGCCGCCGCCGTGCTGCGCCGGTTCGTGGAAATCGTCATAGACCCCGCCGCCGCTGGCGGCTGGAAACAGATTGACGGCACATGGCACTACTTCGACGGTTCAGGCCTCATGCAAGCCGGGGGCTGGCAGGAAATCAGCGGCAAGTGATACTATTTCTACCCGGACGGCGCTATGGCCGTTAATACCGAAATCGACGGCTACGAGATCGGCCCGGACGGAGTACGGCAAGAAAAGGAATAGCCGAGAAAAGCAGAGCAGGGGCGCGAATGACGTTGAATCATTCGCGCCCGTATTTCGTTTGGAAATGGATTTTGCCTAAAACAACCATGCCCGCCGCACAAAGCGCGAGGTCATAGAACCCAGTAACGATACGGGTTTGCGTTTTTTCTTTCAAAATACACGGTTACAAGGCCGCTACACTTTACTACTTTTTTTTACAAGCGATCGGCTTGCGTGTGCACATTTGATACAAGAAAAGCAGGTTTATCTTGCGGAAAATACGTCATATTTTTCATAGAAATTACTTGCAACGCACAGGGGCAGAGGGTTATAATGAAATCTGTTTTTAACAGGGGCCTATATTTAATAGGTAAGGGACAGTAAACCAACTGCTCCGGGGGAGGATTCTATGGATTATACTTTTTTACTTGTGATCGCACTGATCATGCTATCGACCAAGGTGCTCGGCCTTGCGTCGGAAAAGGTGCACATGCCGCAGGTCGTCGGCGCGCTGATCGCTGGCGTTATTCTGGGGCCGAGCGTGCTCAATGTCGTCGGCGAGACCGACTTTTTGATGAAGGCCAGTGAGCTTGGCGTCATCATCCTGATGTTCACCGCCGGTCTGGATACCGATCTGGACGAGCTCAAGAGCACCGGCTTTGCGTCGTTCATTATCGCGTTGATCGGCGTTGTCGTGCCGCTGATTGGCGGCACCGCGTGCTTCATGCTGTTTGACGCAATGCCCGACGATCCGCAGAAAATGCTCAAGGCTATTTTTGTCGGCGTCGTGCTGACGGCCACCTCGGTTTCCATCACGGTGGAAACGCTGCGCGAAATGGGCAAGCTGAAAAGCAAGGTGGGCACCGCTATTCTGGGCGCCGCCGTGATCGATGATATTCTCGGCATTATCGTGCTGACCGTGCTGACCGGCTTTACCGATCCGGACGTGCAGCCGCTCATGGTGTTCGGCCGCATCGCGCTGTTCTTCGTATTCCTTGCCGTTGTGGGCTTCATCATGCACAAGGCCTTCTCCAAGATGGACAGCCTGTGGGCGCAGCATCGCCGTATTGCGATCTATGCGCTGGCATTCTGCTTTATCCTAAGCTTTGTGGCCGAACATTTCTTCGGCATCGCCGATATCACGGGCGCGTATTTCGCGGGCCTGATCCTGTGCAACATCAGCGATACCCGCAACTATGCGGGCAAGAAGATGAACGTTTTAGGCTACATGCTGTTTTCGCCCCTGTTCTTTGCCTCGATCGGTATCAAGACCGAGCTGGACGGGCTGACCGGTATGCTGATCCTGTTCGCGGTCACGCTCACGGTCATCGCAATCTTGACCAAGGTCATTGGCTGCGGTCTGGGCGCAAAGCTGATGGGCTTCGAGACCTACGACGCGGTATCCATCGGTCTGGGCATGGTATCCCGTGGCGAAGTCGCGCTGATCGTTGCGCAGAAGGGCGAGCAGGCCGGCCTGATCGCGCCCGATCTGTTCCCGCCGATCGTTTTGATGGTCATCGTTACGACGCTTATCACGCCTATTTTGCTCAAGGTCGGCATGCGCCGGCAAACACCGGGCAATACCGAGCTTTCGCCTAAGGAAGCGGCGCAAATGCCCCGCACCGACCATATCTAAAACACGCTATGCGTGCAAAAGAGCCATGTGCAACCCTGTGGGACGCATGGCTCTATTCCGTTTCATCGCAAAAAAGAGCTTTGCCGCTGGCAAAAATCGTGCTATAATGGTATAGCATTCGCTTATCAGTAAGCGTTTTTTCTGGAGGGAATACAACCATGAATCGATCAAAAGTGCTGCCGTATCTGGCGGTGGGCCTTTGTATACCGGGCGTCGCCCTGCGTACCGCGCACCTGCTGGGCGGGTTTGAGTTGAATACCGGCCTGCCCATACCCGGCAATAAGCTGCTGTACGCGCTGCTGGCGCTGTTTGCCGTTGCCGCGGTGCTTTACGCGGTATGTGCAATGCCGCTCAAGGCGGAGCGCGATACGCCGTTTGAAACGCTGCTAGGCACCCGCTCCACCGGTTTCCGTATGGCCGCGGTGATCGCGGGCATGCTACTGATTGCGGGCGGCGCATACTATTTGTTCTTAACCGTCACCACGGTAGAGCTGGACGCCGCGGTTTGGGCGCGTGTGCTAGAATCGATCTACGCCGTGATCACGGTGGTAGCCGGAATTTGCCTGATCGGCCTGTGCAAAGCGCAGAATACGGCAACCATCACCGAAGGGCAGGCCAAGCTGACGCTGGCTCCGCTGATCTGGAGCTGTCTGCATCTGCTTGTCACTTATCGTATGACCTGTGTCGACCCCAAGCTGCCGTCCTTTGCCGTCGGTTTGATCGCGGACATTTTGCTGGTGCTCGGCTTTTACCATCTCGCTCGGCTGCTGTTTGCCAAGCCGCGTCCGGCACAGCTTGGCTTTTTCAGCGCGCTGGCTGTGACCGTCGTTTTTTCTGATCTGGGCGGCTACTGCATTGCTTACCTGATGGGCATGCGCGCGGTCGCGTGGGATGCGAAAACGCTTACCAGAAGCATTCTGGCCGCCGCGGGCTGCATTATGCTGCTGGCCGAATTGGCCATGCTCACCCGCCCCCGCGCCGCTACGAAAAACATGGACGCACCGCTTACAGAGGAGTGAAAACTGATGCTGTTTGTTTGTTATCCAAATTGCTCTACCTGCAAAAAAGCGCAGAACTGGCTGGAGGCGCAGGGGGCTGAAATAACGGTTCGCGATATCAAGCAGGATCGCCCCAACGAGGACGAGCTGCGCGCTTGGCATGCGAAGAGCGGGTTGCCGCTGCGCCGTTTTTTCAACACGA
Organism: Butyricicoccus faecihominis; assembly: GCF_024462775.1. Taxonomy (GTDB): domain Bacteria; phylum Bacillota; class Clostridia; order Oscillospirales; family Butyricicoccaceae; genus Agathobaculum; species Agathobaculum faecihominis_A. Next base: position 26,344 of record NZ_JANGCE010000042.1, on the reverse strand, counting down.
GCGGCTTGAAATATAAGGAGCTCGATCTGAAAAACCGCCTGCCGGAGATGTCGGAAGATGAGCAGTACGCGCTGCTTGCGACCGATGGGATGCTGGTTAAGCGTCCGCTGCTTGTAGCGGATGATTTTGTTTGTGTGGGCTTTAAGGAAGGCGAATGGGCGGATAAGGTCCGCTAAGCAGGAAAAACTAACGCAGATATGGAAAAGGATTGACACCGCCTCGTTTTGGTAGTATAATTATTATTGCTTATCGGGCAATGATACGGAGAGGTATCGAAGCGGTCATAACGAGGCGGTCTTGAAAACCGTTTGTCCGAAAGGGCGCGTGGGTTCGAATCCCACCCTCTCCGCCATTTTTTTGGAGAGGTGAGATTCGAAAGGCGGCTTTTAGCAACATGCCGGCGGCATGCTGCAACCGCCGTGGCTTTTTCCGCAGAAAAAGGAATCCCACCCTCTCCGCCATACATCTTATGGCGGGTGCCCTACAAGTGAAGATTGGTATGGAGAAGTACCCAAGTGGTGAAGGGGCTCCCCTGCTAAGGGAGTAGGGCTCGAAAGGGTCGCGAGGGTTCAAATCCCTCCTTCTCCGCCAAACAAACCCTCGCGGTCGTAAGACTGCGGGGGTATTGTGTTTTTGGAGAAAAGATAAAACGAAAAGGGTAAACATACAGGCCGAAGCGAACACGCTAATGAGGTGCGGATAATGAGGGATATGAATCTTTTACATAGTAAGCTTGCTTTGTCCGTTAATGAAAGGGCGGTGGTTTAAGTGAATGCTCAGTCCAAGAAGCATGTGGAAAGGCTGTGCCAAGAACTGTCGGGCGAATGTGTTGACTGGACGGCTATACAACAGATCATCCATGAACTGCGTCCGGTTATTAATGAGCCTTACGTAGATGGCTCTATTTTGTCGGAGTTGTTCCTTGATGTAGGAATAGACCGGGGCGGAGAACGGCTGGTCACACTGACACGGCTTTTTCTTGAAAACGGGTATTCCGTTTATAAAAACGATGGCATGAACGGCGGTCAATGCCTGCATAACCTTTGTTGGGTATCTTATGATACTTATATGCTAGAGGTTGCGAAAATGCTGCTTGACGCAGGCGCTGACCCATATTTCATCGACAGTGAATTTGAAGAGGAAGAGGGGCCCGGTGTTTTATGCAGCCTCTATTACAAGCTTCCGGGCGCTTGGCTGCAAGGCGACTATGAAAAAGTGAATATTTTTGAAACTTATCGAGCGATCATAGAATCGGCGCAAGCTGGTGAAGATTATTTATGCATTCGACCGTTTTGCGTGTGCGTGGGTCAGCGGTTGACGAAAGCCGAATACATTGTATCAGATCATACGCCGGAGTATGTAAACGAGGAACCGCAAAATTGTTTTAAAAAGAGTATGGTTTTATGGTTTGAATCCTTACCGCTGGTCGTGGATCGTGATATCGAATTTGCGGTAAACCCATTGATCATACCAGAAGACGGACATAAACGGTTGGATGTTAGCGACAGGTTTGGTTCTGTCCTCGGTTCAAAGCTTTGCGATTTTACTTTCATGGACACATACACGGTAAAGTTGAAATTTGATCATGGCTACAGCGTGACGTTTACCAATAACTATGGTAAATATAAGGATAGCGAGATTCGCGGGGGGTTCCGGATCAGCCGTAAGGAAGATACTGCGGGATTTCGGCCCGGTACGGTGATAGATGGTATTTACTTGCGCGCCAATAAGACGTATTATGATCAGAGCATGAGCTTTTGCGAAGAATCGCTGCTTTTCAAATGTGGTGACAACAGTTATTTCCTATATCAAAAGGAACACGATACGGAGTATGACCTTGTGTGGGATCGATATCCGACTGCGTGGGAATCGTGGCTGAACAGAACGATAGAACTTAGCGGCCTTCGTTATGAGGGCAATCTCGTACGTTCCAATCAAACGGTGCGCGGAATGAGATTTTCCTGCGATCAAGGGGCCCTATATCTGCTTGCCGGCACTAGCCGCGGGATTTGTATCCTTCTTCGGCAAGCGCCTTTTGCAGAGGAGTCGGTCATTCAAAATATCGATCAAAGTGAAAAGCTGACTTTTTTAATAATTTAGCGCCCGACATATGGGATGTTCATCGGGAAAATGGCGGCAAAAAGAAAAGCGCTAAACCGAGATGGTTTGGCGCTTTATTCTTTCGGTTTATTGGGATCAAGGATGACGGGGCGGAGCGTTGCGCTCTGCGTTTCGTTGGCTGGCGGTGGGCAGACCGAGCATCAGCCGGTATTTTGCCACGGTGCGCCGTGCAATACGGATGCCCTCCGCGCTGAGCAGGGAGGCAAGGTGGTGGTCGCTATAGGCGGCGCCCGGAGGCTCTGAGGCGATCAGCGTTTGCAGCTTCTGCAAAATCTCATCCAAATTGCCCGCGGCGCCGGGGTTGGCGGTGGTCCTGCGGATAAACATGGATTTGAGCGGGAACACGCCCCATTTGCATTCAAAGAATTTGCCGCTCACCGCACGGCTGACCGTGGATTCGTGCAGCAACAGCGCCTGCGCGACCTCCCGGTTGCTTAAGCTCACACGATGCCCCGGACCAAGTCGGAAAAAATCGCCCTGCACGGTAAGCATGTATTCGACGACGCGCTGTAAGGTCGCTTTGCGGTAGGATAGAAACTTGATGATGTCGCTCGCCTGCTTGTAATTGTTTTGAATATATTCACTATCGGCCTGACTGAGCTGTTTATCCCGGATCAGCTGCCAATAGGATGGATCCACTTTGATCTTCGGTAAATAATAGTCATTGAGGATAAAGCGCAGCTCCCCATCCTCTTCGACGACATAGAAATCGGGCATCGTATACGGGGTAAGCGCTTCGGTGCTCAGGCCGTTCAGCGGCTTGGGGTTCAGCGACCGAATGCGATCGCACGAACGGACGACTTGAGATTTCGGCGTGTTGAGCGCCTTGGCAATCGCGCCGTATTGCTGGTCCGCCATATCCGTTAGGTGCGCGTCAACGATCTGAAGCGCGGTCTTGTCCTGCGGCGCCGTGCGAAGCAACTGTAAACGAAGGCATTCGCCAAGGTTCGACGCGCCGACGCCCGCCGGCTCCATATCCTGTAGCAGCTTGATGCATTTTTGGACTTCCTCCAGCGGGACTTGCAGGACGCCGGCGGTGCTTTCGGCGGATTCGGTCAAAAAGCCGTTTTCATCCAGCGAATGAATGAGATAATTCATGATGCGCTGATGGTACTTCGGCAATTTCAACGCGGCGCTTTGCAGGAACAGATCGCGCAGCGCGGAAGAGCCGGCGGCCTTATCCTCCATCAGCTGCTCCATGGAAACCGCCTGCTGGCGGTCCGAGCGTTTGGCGTGATCGGGAGCCCGTTCCTGCCGTTCAAACGGGCCGGGCCGGTAATCTATTTCAGGGTATTCAAGCTCGACCACCGCATTGCTGGTCATCAGTTCGCCGAGATAGTTGCGCAGCTGTAAGTTGTTAAGCTGCAGCAGACGGACAGAGGTTTGCATGGCAAGCGTGAAGCCTTGCTTCTGGCTCAGTTCCAATTTCATCGTATCACTACCTTTTTTGCGGAGCAACTTGCGTGTGTATGAGACAACGGAGCGGCTGGTGATGTACAAAGCGTAACATAGCGGCGCGATGCTGGCAAGTGTAAAAGGGAAGGGCAATGTGCGCGGCTATTCATCAAATGTGTTGGCAACGGTAAAAAAGTATTATATAATATTATAGAAACGCACAGCTTCATGACGGCTGCGGCAAAACGCCGCATCAAGGCATAAAAGAGCGGGAGGAATGGCGGGTGCGATATCAGGAAGCGATGGAAACGCTGTCGGCGTGCGGACTTGGCGCGCTGGTGACGGCGGAGGATGGAAAAATCTTATCCGTTAACGAAACGGGAGACCGTCTGCTCCATGGAGACGGCCGCTTGCAGGGAACGCGGCTGCAGGATATAGCGGAGCCGCTCTGTGAAGAATCGGATCAACCGGTTTATGCATCTGTTGTATTTGGGGAATATTTGCTGCGCTGCCCCACGCCGGAACTGGCTGATCTGCCGGAGCATTGCCGGATGGTGGTGTTTCGCGAGGCGACAAACGACGCCTGCCACGATATGCTGATCGGCGTGCTGAACCAGATCAGCGAGCCGGTCATCCTATGCGACGCGCAGTGCCGCATCTATCTGCTCAATGACGCGGCGGTAAAAATGGATTCCATTGTCACGCAGGATGTGCTGGGAGAAAATATCACAAACGTATACCGCTCCCGAGACGGTTCGGAATTAATGGTGCCGGAGGTGATCCGGGAAAAACGCCCGAATATCAACAAGCGGCAGTATTATACGACGCGGTACGGCAAAAATGTCGATATTGTATGCAATAATTTCCCGATCGTGCAGAACGGTCAGGTGCTGGGCGGCTTCAGCGTCATGGAGGACTGGAGCGCCATCGACAGCTTGCATAAGCAGATCATCGACTTGCAGGACAAGTTGGTCAACCGTACGTCCGCGGGCCGGCACAAAACCAAAAGCGCGCTATCGGCCAAATTTACCTTTGAGGATATCATTTGCATCAGTCCGGCCATGAGCAATGTGATCGCGCAATGCAAGCGGGTGGCCAAAAACGACTCTTCCGTGATGATCTACGGAGAAACAGGGACCGGCAAGGAGATGTTCGCCCAAAGCATCCACAACGCCAGCAACCGCGCGGACGGGCCGTTCCTCGCCATTAACTGCGCGGCGATTCCGGAAAACCTGCTTGAAAGCCTGCTGTTTGGCACGGAGAAGGGCGCCTATACCGGCGCGGAACACCGGCCCGGCCTATTTGAGCAGGCAAACACCGGCACGCTGCTGCTGGATGAGATCAACTCAATGAACATCAACCTGCAATCCAAACTGCTCCGTGTTTTGCAGGACGGCATTATACGGCGCGTGGGCGGCTCGTCGGAGATTCATGTGGATGTGCGCGTGCTGTCCAACATCAACGTACCGCCCAGTCAGGCAATCGCGGAAAATAAGCTGCGGCGCGACCTGTTTTATCGCTTGGGCGTCGTCAATATCAGCGTTCCGCCGCTGCGGAACCGGCGGGAGGACATCGCCCTGCTGGCCAAGCATTTTATCATGCAATGCAATAAAAAGCTGGTGCGGAACGTGAGGAACATCGATGGGGCCACGCTGGAAAGGTTTCAGGCTTATAGCTGGCCCGGCAACGTGCGCGAGCTGCAGCATGCGATCGAGCACGCCATGAACGTGCTGCCGGACGAAGCCTCGATGATCACGCCGGACTATATCCCCGATCTGATCGCTTCGTCAAGCGGCGCCGCCGGCGCGGAACAAGCGCAAACGGTACCGTCCGCAAGCTCGCTGAGCGGCGCGATACACGACATGGAGCGCCAAACCATCTGCAAGGTGCTGCGGGAGACCGGCGGCAATATTTCAGAAGCGGCGCGCATATTAAAAATAAGCCGACAGAACCTGCAATACCGCATCAAACGGTATAAGATCGATATCGCCGCGTTGCTGACCGGCACGATCCCGCAGTGGTGACAACGAAAAGATCTGAGGCAGCCCTCCATAGGGCTGCCTTTTTTGCGCCTGTGGGCAGCGCCTAACGCGTTATAAAGTAACGCTTCCGGCAGACCATGGCGGACTGCCGGAAGCGAAGGAGACAACCTGCGAAAAGCAGGGTGATATGTGGGCTGTACAGATGAGAGAACGCGCCTTGCGCTTATTCTCTGGTCAGGTTCCGGTAGCTTTCAAGCCGCTCCTCGGCATCGCGCTCCGCCTTGGAATACAGGGCTTCAGCCTTATCCGGGAAGGACAGCTTGAGCGAAGCGTAACGGTTCTGGCCCAGAAGGAACTTCTGGAAATCGCCGGTGGGCGCCTTGGAATCCAGCGAGAACGGATTCTTGCCCTCTTCCTTCAGATCCGGATTGTAGCGGTACAGGTGCCAGTAACCGGCTTCAACCGCCTTCTTTTCTTCCTGCTGGCTCAGACCCATGCCGCACTTCATGCCGTGCTCGATGCAGGGGCAGTAGCAGATGATCAGGGACGGGCCGTCGTAAGCCTCGGCCTCGCGGATTGCGCGCAGCGTCTGCGCCTGATCCGCGCCCATTGCGACCTGTGCCACGTAAACATAGCCGTAGCTCATCGCCATCAGGCCCAGATCCTTTTTCTTGGTGGCCTTGCCGCTGGCGGAGAACTTGGCGATCGCGCCCGCCGCCGTGGACTTGGACGCCTGACCGCCGGTGTTGGAATACACCTCGGTATCCAGAACCAGCACGTTGATATCCTTGCCGGAAGCAAGCACATGATCCAGACCGCCGTAGCCGATATCGTAGGCCCAGCCGTCGCCGCCGAAGGCCCAAACGCTCTTTTTGGTCAGGAATTCCTCGTTCTGGCGGATAAATTCAGCTTCCTCGCTGGCATCGTCGACAAGAGCGGCCAAAAGCGAATCGCTGACCGCGCGGGATACCGCGGCGTCGTTGCCCTTTTCCAAATAGGCTTCGCAAGCATCCTTCGCGACGCCGCGCTCAGCCAGTGCGTGTACCTTTTCCGCGAGCTGCTGGCGTACGGCGTCCTGACCGAGCAGGTAGCCATAAGCGTATTCCGCGTTATCCTCGAACAGCGACATTGCCCAAGCGGGGCCGCAGCCCTTCTTGTCCGTGCAGTACGGGGAGGACGGGGTGGAGCCGCCGTAAGCGGACGAGCAGCCGGAGGCGTTTGCGATATACATACGGTCGCCGAAGAGCTGGGTCACCAGCTTGATGTACGGGGTCTCGCCGCAGCCGGCGCACGCGCCGGAGAACTCAAAGTAGGGCTTGGCGAACTGGGAGCTCTTGACGCTCTTGGCGCTGACCGCATCGGTCTTGATCGCCACTTCCTCCACGGCGAAGGTCCAGTTTTCCGCTTCCTTGAGCTGGGTATCGAGCGGCGCCATGACGAGCGCCTTCTCCTTAGCCGGGCAGCCGTTGACGCAGCTGCCGCAGCCGGTGCAGTCGTACGGGGAGACCTGCATGCGGTACTGGTATTTATCCAGACCGGCGCCGAGCGCCTTCTTGGTCTCAAAGCCGGCGGGCGCGGCCTTCACCTCGTCCTCGTTCAGCAGGATCGGCCGGATAGCGGCGTGCGGGCAGACCAGCGAGCACTGGTTGCACTGGATGCAGGCGTCCATGTTCCAAACCGGAACTTCGACGGCGGCGCCGCGCTTCTCGTACTTGGAGGTACCGGAAGGCCAAGTGCCGTCCTCCAGACCATACTTGGTCATGGTGGAAACGGGCAGGATGTCGCCTTCCTGACGGTTCATGACGGAAACAACTTCCTTGATAAAGGCGGGGCTCGAATCGGCCCCCGGCTCGTCAAGCGCGGTCAGCCAAGCGTTGGGGATGCGGATCTCGACCAGCTCGTTCAGGCCGTGGTCGATGGACGCGTTATTCATATCAACAACCGCCTGACCCTTTTTCTTAAAGTAGGACTTGTAGATCGCTTCCTTCATTTCGTTGACCGCCGTATCCACCGGGATCACGCCGGAGAGCTTGAAGAACGCGGCCTGCAAAATGGTATTGGTACGGTTGCCGAGGCCGAGGCCGCGGGCGATGTCGATCGCGTTGATGGTATAGAACTTGGCGTGCTTTTCCGCCAGAGAACGCTTCATGGAGGCGGGAAGGTGCTTTTCCAGACCGTCCATATCCCACTGGCAGTTGAGCAGGAACGTGCCGCCTTCCTTCAGGTTTTTGACCATGTCGTACTGGCGGACATAGGAAGGATTGTGGCAGGCAACGAAATCAGCCGAGCTGATCAGGTAAGGCGAGCGGATCGGCTCCTTGCCGAAACGCAGGTGGGACTGGGTCAGGCCGCCGGATTTCTTGGAATCGTATACGAAGTAAGCCTGACAGTAAAGATCGGTGGCGTGGCCGATGATCTTGATCGAGTTCTTGTTCGCGCCGACCGTGCCGTCCGAGCCCATGCCCCAGAATTCCGCGCTGGTCTGACCGGCGGGCGAGGTATCGATCTCCTTGGTGAGCGGCAGCGAGGTGAAGGTCACGTCGTCCACGATACCGACCGTGAAGTTGGTCTTCGGCGCATCAAGCTTCAGGTTGTCAAACACCGCCAGCATCTGGCCCGGCGTCGTATCCTTCGAGCTGAGGCCGTAACGGCCGTTCACGATCTCCATCGGGATGCCGCGCTCCTTATAGATGGTGCAGATATCCTGATAGAGGGGCTCGCCCATCGCGCCGGGCTCCTTGGTGCGGTCGAGCACCGCGATGCGCTTAACGGTGGCGGGCAGGCTTGCAAGGAAGTGCTCCGCCGAGAAGGGACGATACAGATGTACATTGATCAGGCCGACCTTTTCGCCCTGCGCGGTCAGGTAATCCACGGTCTCCTTAGCGGTTTCGGCGACAGAGCCCATGACGATCATGACGCGATCCGCGTCCGGCGCGCCGTAGTAGTCAAAGAGGTGGTGCGGCCGTCCGGTGATCTTGCCGACTTCCTGCATGTAGTACTCAACCGCGGCCGGGATCTCGGCGATCTTGCTGTTGCAGGCCTCGCGGCACTGGAAGAAGATGTCCGGGTTGACGGTCGTGCCGCGCGTGGAGGGATGCTCGGGGTTCAGAGAATGCTTGCGGAAAGCCTTGAGCGCTTCCATGTCCACCAGCGGGCGCAGATCCTCGTAATCCAGCGCTTCGATCTTCTGGATTTCATGGGAGGTGCGGAAGCCGTCAAAGAAGTGCAGAACGGGCATCCGGCAGTGGATGGCGGCAAGGTGCGAGACCGCGCCCAGATCCATGACTTCCTGCGGGGAGGACGAGGCCACCATGGAGAAGCCGGTGGAACGAACGCTCATAACGTCGGAATGATCGCCAAAGATGGACAACGCGTGGGCCGAAAGGGTACGGGCGGAAACGTGGAACACGCCCGGCAGCATTTCGCCGGCAATCTTGTACATGTTGGGAATCATCAGCAGCAAGCCCTGCGAAGCGGTGTACGTGGTGGTCAGCGCGCCGGATTGCAGCGAACCGTGCACGGTGCCTGCGGCGCCGCCCTCGGACTGCATTTCCACTACCTGAACCGGCTGGCCGAAGAGATTCTTCTTACCATTGGCCGCCCATTCGTCTACATATTCCGCCATCGGAGAGGATGGTGTGATCGGGAAGATACCCGCCACCTCCGTAAAGGCGTACGAGACATACGCAGCTGCCTGATTGCCGTCCATTAACTCGGTTTTTTTACTCATACAGATTGCCCCCTTTAATTTTTTGGGTATTATAGTGCTGTTTTTTTGTACACAAAAGTGAAGAAAGTTGATCCGGCAGCGGACGGTGTGTGTTGTGATGGCGTTCCGCAGCTTAATCTTGCATTCAATATAGATAATTGCATTCAATTTGTCAAGAGTGAATAGCAATTTTCTGCGTTATAGATAAATCGGACAAAAGAAAACTGTGCAAAATGGAGTTTTATATGGAACAGGAAAAAAGAATGCTAAAAAAACGATTGACCGATTAAATGAAATATTGTATGCTGCTTTTATATGGTGCAAGAGGGAAAGAAAGCAGGTGTTGACCTATCCGTTCACAAAGTGAAATTGCTTATCAGCAAATCAAGGATATGATTTTTCGCATGGAGCTGCTGCCCGGCACGCGGATCCCCGAACTTCAGATATCCGCCAAGCTCTCCATCAGCAGGACCCCGATCCATGACGCGCTTCGGCGTCTGGCGGCAGAGGGGTTGGTAAGAATCGGCCCCAACCGCGGCGCGTCGGTCAGATGCTTTAGCGACGAGGAGATCAAGGAGATCGGCGCGATCCGCCTGTCGCAGGATATTTTGTCGGCGCAGCTCGCGTCCTACTATGGAAGCGCGTCCGACTTCGATCAGCTCGACCGCATGGCCGACAGCTGCGAGGAGGCCGCCGCGAGGGGCGACGTTTATGGGCGTATCCGCGCGGATGATGATTTCCATTTGGAGATCGCTAATATTTCGCGCAACGCGCAGCTGATCCGGCAGCAATACGCGATCTATCAGCAGGTTCATCTCATTCAGGTGTCCAAATACACCGATATCGAGCACAGTCTGATCCAGATCCATCATCACAAGCCGATCATAGCGGCGATTCGCGGCAGAGATCTGGACGATATCCGCACGCTGAACTGCGAGCATATCAAGGACTTTTACGGCATCGATCCGTATCTTCTCAAATGCTTTGGCGGGATAACCGACACAAAGCAATGAGCGCGGACGCACGTTTGAGAAGGGATGGTGTACGACATGAAAAGCAACCCGGCGGACCGGACCGCCATGGATGCCGGGCAACCGGCCGCCAAACGAACCAAGCGCCAGCTGCAGGCAATGGAAACCAAGGATAAGATCTATAACGCCGCCTTGAAGGAGATCAACGAAAAAGGCTTTGGCAATGTCAGCGTGGAGGACATCACGACGGCGGCCAATGTTGCGAAAGGCACCTTCTATACGCATTTTGAATCGAAAGAGGCGCTTGTTTTCTATACGTTCCAGTGTTCGGACGAAATTTACAAGCAGGCCTACGAGCGGGTAAAGGGACAGGATTTTTTGTACATGGTCACGCATTTCGTACGGATATCCTATACCGCGTACGAAAAACGCGGCAAGGGGATTATTAAGGCCATGATATCGAATTACTTTACCATGCCGGGGCGCAGCTTTTACGGAAGGGACCGCGCCTTGCTCCAATGCCTAAGCGAGATCGTGGAGAGCGGCAAGACGGAGCGGGTGCTCGATACGGCGTATCCGACCGAGCGGTACGTGGATATCCTTCTTTCCACCATGATCGGCGTCGAAGTCATGTGGTGCTTCGATAGTCAGGAGCTCAGCCTCGCGGATCTGATCGAGGAGGCCGTGCTCGTCGTGGCGAAGGGCATGATGCAATGAGCAGCCGCGCTTGGTTTTTGTGCTATCTTTATATTAAATCGGGCGGGCCGTTTCGGCCTTGCCCGATTTCATGTTTTTTGTGCAGTTTATCACCTGTTTGCATAGACCTGTCAAAAGACCCGTGCGCCGGCTGTGGGCGAGCCGCCGGCGCACGGGTCTTTTGCGTTTCGGGCCTGCAATGCCCCACCTGAAGGGATGCAAAAAACACGATAGCTTTGGCAAAGCGCGCGCCCGTCTCTTTCTTTACAATAGGAACCATGAAAGAGCCCTATCCCACATAGCCCTTTCACTGGTAGGAGGCGATGGTTGGTAAGCGTCCACTCGCGGAAAGACCGCGTATCGGACGATATACACAAGATTACGGCAGTATTTTTGTAAACCATTACATCTTTACAATTCAAAACGCTGCGCATATAATGACCTTAAGTCAATGACTGTTAGTCATTAAACGCGTTGCAAAGCACCGGCCGCACTGACCGGTACCATGAAATTTAAGGAGGCAAATGAAACATGGACATGAGTTATTTGAAAGACAAGCCGATTGCAATCTTGGGTGCCGGCGGCGTAGGTAAGACGATGGCGGGCGATTGCGCGCTGGCAGGCAAAGAGGTCCGCATGTGGGACCAGCCCGCTTTCGCGAAGAGAAACTTCGTCAACATCGAAAAGACCGGCATCACTCTGGCTGGGCATCAGTTCAGCTTCTTCGGCTTCAAGCGCACCGGCACCGCCAAGGTTGCTCTGGCGACCGACGATATGGCCAAGGCCGTCAAGGGCGCGGGCATCATTATCGTTGCCACCGTTGCTGTTGCACATGAGTCCATCTTCCGCGAGCTGATCCCGCTGCTCGAGGACGGTCAGGTCATTCACATCCTGCCCGACAACTGCGGCACCTTCATCTTCCGCAAGCTGATGCGTGAAATGAACTGCACGGCCAAGGTCATTGTCGGCGCCTGGTATACCGCTCCGTACGGCGTGCGCATCGTCAACCGCGGCGGCGTAACCACCAACGAGTGCAAGGTAGAGGACCGCATCACCACCATCCGTGGCTGTGCGCTGCCGATGAGCGACAACGACGCCTTCATGGCTTCCGCTTTCTACATTCCCGCCTTTGACGCCATCATCGACGCGGAGGGCGAAGTGACGATCAGCAAGAAGGGCGAGGAGTTCCACCACGGCTTTGTCGTGGGCAACACCGTGCTCGACATCAACCTGTCCAACGTTAACCCTGTCATTCACGTTCCCGGCGCTCTGCTGGCGGTTTCCACCATGCAGAACTTCGACACCGTTTTGGGTCAGGATAAGAAAAAGTACTCCCTGTACGCCTTTGGCGCCTGCCCGGCGATCGCCGAGGTTCAGGCCCGTTTCTGGGAGGAAGAGAAGGCTCTGGCCGCCAAGATGGAAGTCGGCCTGTGCACGGTCAACTACGAAGATTTCTTCTCCCGTACCACCATGTACGGCAAGGAATACATGGGCCCCGACTTCGCCGTTCCGTATGAAGAGAACTACGAGAACTTCTGGGGCGACGGTCCGTTCGATCTCGAAAACCGTTACATCACCGAGGACGTTCCGGTGGGCTGCTACCTGATGAGCCAGCTGGGCAAGAAGTACGACGTGGCCACCCCCATCATCGACGCGATGATCCTGCTGGCCAGCACCATGATCAAGCGCGACCTGATCAAGGACAGCAAGTACACGCTGGATTACCTCGAGATCGGCCACATGACCCACGAGCAGCTGCAAAAGTATCTGCGCGAGGGCGTATACACCGCGAAGTAAAACGGCTTTTTGCCGCTGATCCTGCATCCCATTTGCAGTGGGTTCTGACAGAAAACGTATTGAGCACACGTTTTCTGGCCCAGCCGCTCGGGCAGTGCGGCTGATTCTCTGACAATACACCTACACCTACTTTTACCCCCTATTCTTTCCGGCCAAAGGCGTGCAAAACATTGTTTTGCACGCCTTTGGTTTTGCTGTGCGGCGCACCGGAAAAGGCGGGGAAATTCGCCTGCAAAAAGGGGTGCAAAAAAGTTTGCGATAGGGTGCAAAAAAGCGCAAAATTTTTTGCGGAAACCGGCAAAATCGCTTTGTGCAAAACCACTTAAACAGAAGAAGTCTATTTGTAGACATGTTCAACTCTTGCATAAGTAGCCGCTGGAATCTGTCTCCAAATGAGCTTCTAAATGAAGAAAAATCAAAAAAACCGTAAAAAGCAGAAGAAAAGCACCGCTTAAAACGTGGCGCGCAAAACGAGCATGGCAAAATGCACAAAAAACGCGATTTTAATATACATAATGAAAAGAAGCTTGAACAAAACGCATAAATCGCTTCGGATGAGTTTTGATAGTTTACACAAATTTGATGGAAAATTAAAAAGAAATAAGCTTAGATTGCACAAGTGGCACGATATTTGCTTCTATATAAATGACTGCATCGAACACAACCGCCACATCCGATTCGCACCGGATGTGGCACCCCTAGCTTTCAACAGGGCCCCGCCCGGCGGGGCGTCCAACCAAGACACAAGGAGGAACAACTATGGCGAAAAAGTATATGGAACGCATTGAGGCGCTGAGACAGCAGTATCTGGATACCCGGGTGGACATGGACGTCTACAACGCAAAGTATGTTACCGAGGGCTTTAAGCAGACCGAGGGACAACCGTGGATCATCCAGAAGGCAACGGGCTACCTCAACCAGTGCCGCAAGAAGGACATCTACATTCAAGACCACGAACTGCTGGTCGGCGGCGTCGGCTTCAAGCCCCGCTGCGGCATCCTGAACCCGGACAGCGCCTGCTCGGTTATCGAGAAGGAGCTGGACACCATCAGCACCCGTCCGTTCGACCCGTTCTACCTGAGCGAGGAGGGCAAGAAGGTGTTCCGCGAGGACGTAGCCGATTACTGGCGCGGCAAGTGCGTGCTCGACCGCTGGCGCATCATGGCGCCGGAAGACATGGAGACCCTGCGCGATAACGGCGTGATCTATATCGACCGCAAGGCCGTTCGCGGCTACGGCGAGACCACGCCGAGCTGGAACCGCATTCTGCAAAAGGGCATCGGCGGCATCCGCAAGGAAGCCGAGGAAGCGCTCGCGAAGCTGGACGATTCGGCGCCGGGCGATCTCGAAAAGAGCTTTTTCTACAAGGCCGAATTGATGGCGTGTGAAGCCGTCATCACGCTGGCGCACCGCCACGCCGACCTCGCGGAGAAAATGGCGGCGGAGTGCACGGACGAAGCCCGCAAGGCCGATCTGCTCAAGATCGCCGAGGTTTGCCGTTGGGTGCCCGAGCATCCGGCCCGCACCTTCCACGAGGCTTGCCAGTCCATCCTGTCCTACGAGTACGCGATCTACATGGAGCAAAACGCTTCGTCGTACAATCTGGGCCGTCTGGACCAGTACCTCTATCCGTACTACAAGGCAGACAAGGCCGCCGGCATCCTGACCGACGACGACGCGCAGGAGCTGCTGGATTGCCTGTGGATCAAGATCGCGGAAATGAGCCTGTTCCAAGACGAAGTCACCGCGCAGTACGCGGCCGGTTACTGCATCACCGTGCAGACCAGCTGCGGCGGCATCGATGAATACGGCAACGACGCGACCAACGAGCTGTCCTACATGATGATTCAAGCCACCATGGACGTAAAGTTCAAGGAGCCCAACCTTTCGGTTACTTACAGCATGTCCAAGAACCCGGACGCGCTGCTGCACAAGGCGGTAGAAGCCATCGGCATGGGCCTGACCATGCCGGCGATCTACTCGAACGACATCGGCATCCGCATGATGCAGAACAAGGGCGTGCCGCTCTCCGAGGCTTGGGACTGGAACCCCTGCGGCTGTGTGGAGACCAACCTTTCCGGCCGCATGAAGCAGTACACGGACATCGCCGATATCAACATGGGCGCGGCGGTGGAGCTGGCGCTGAACGATGGCGTCAGCCGCACCACCGGCAAGCGCGTTTCGATCTCCACCGGCGACCCGACGAATTTCAAGACCTTTGACGATTTCTTTGCGGCGGTCAAGAAGCAGATCGATTATATCGTCGATGTAATCGTATCCGGCAACCAGCTGCTCGATTACCTGTCCATGCATTACCGCACCGTGCCGGTGCTGTCGCTGGGCTATGAGCACTGCATGGAATCCGGCAAGGATTACAGCCAGCCGGGCGGCGCCAAGTACACCTGCGGCGGCGGCGTGATCACGGTCGGTCAGGCCGATATCGTCAACTCGCTGGCCGCGGTCAAGTATCTGGTATACGACGAGAAGAAGCTGACGATGCGTGAGCTCTGCGACGCGCTGGCCGCCAACTTCGAGGGCTACGAGGACGTTCAGAAGCTGTGTCTGGAAGCGCCCAAGTACGGCAACGACGACGAGCGCGCGGACTTCTGCGTGGGCGAAGTGTTCACCCATGTTATCGACCAGTTTGAAAAGTACGACACCCTGTTCGGCAAGATGACCTGCGGCATGCTGCCTGTTTCGGGCAACACGCCGATCGGCGAATGGGTAGGCGCGCTGCCTTCCGGCCGCAAGGCGGGCACCCCGCTGACGGACGGCATCGGCGCGACCGGCGGCACGGACGTCAACGGCCCGACCGCGCTGCTCAAGTCGGTCAGCCATATCCCGCACGCGCGCTTCACGCAGGGCACGCAGCTGAACCTGAAGATCGCGCCCGAACTGATTAAGGGCGACGACGGCATCGCCCATGGCATGAACCTGCTCAAGACCATGTGCACGCTCGATGTGTACCACGCGCAGATCAACGTGGTCGACCGCGAGACGCTGATCGACGCGCAGGAGCATCCGGAGCAGCACCGCGACCTGCTCATCCGCGTGGCCGGTTACACCGCCTTCTTCGTCGAACTCGGCAGAGAAGTGCAAAACGAGATCATCGGCCGTACCGAGATCGGCAGCTGGGCCGGCAAGAGCTGCTGCGGCAGATAACCAGATGATTTAGCGAGAGGGGGAGCCGGCTGTGTATCACTTGGTGGCTCAAGCGATCGGTTTTCTTGGCATGGCCCTTTGTATCGGCTGCTTCCAATGTAAAAGCAGCCGGCTCCTGCTCCTGTTTCAACTGCTCGGCAACACGGTATATGTCGTGCACTATCTGATGCTTGGCGCGTATAGCGGCTGCGTCAGCGCCGCGCTTCTCGCGTGCAGCGCGATACCGATCTGCGCGGGCGATCAGCCGTGGGGAAAATGGAAGGGCTGGAAATGGCTCTTTTCCGCGTTGGCGGTCGTCGCCTGCATCTTTACCTATCAGGATATTTTCAGTCTGCTGCCTTGCGCCGCGACTGTCATCTTTATCATGACCAACTACTCCGGCAACGGCAAGGTGATTCGCCGGTGCAAGCTGTTTCTCGTGGGTCCCATGTGGGTCGTTTACAATGCCTATGTGCGTTCCATCTCCGGCACGATGTCCGAAGCGTTCGGCATGGTCTCGGCGCTGGTCTCACTGTGCCGCTTCGGAGCGAAGCCGCTGGAAAAAGACATTGGGGACGCGGTGGACTGCGGCAGCGAGGAACCGGCCGCCCGCTGACGGACCGGATACAAAAGTAACAAACAAGGAGGCGCGAGGCGCTATGGGACTGGAAATGATCGAAAAAGACAGGCAAGGGATGGTGCTGCGCATCGAGCGGTCGTCTATCCACGATGGAGACGGCTTCCGCACGGTCGTGTTTTTTAAAGGCTGCCCCCTGCGCTGCCAATGGTGCTCCACCCCGGAGAGCCAGTCCTTCGGCGTTGAGCATACCGCCGACAATGCCTATGGCAGCCTGATGACCGTGGAGGAGGTAATGAAGGAGATCCGTAAGGATTCCCTGTTTTTCTTCCTTTCCACCGGCGGCGTGACCCTATCCGGCGGCGAGGTTTTGTCGCAGCCGGAATTTGCCCTTGCTCTGCTGAGAAACTGCAAAAAGGAATGCTTCAATACCGCCGTGGAGACCTGCTTTTTTGGCCCGTGGGAGCATATCGAGACCATGCTTCCCTACATCAACACCATCTACGCGGATATGAAGCTGATCGACAGCGACCTGCATAAAAAATACTGCGGCGTGGATAATAGCCTGATCTTAGACAACATGCTGAGAACCAACGAGGTCGAAAGCAAGCTCCGTCTGGTCATCCGCACGCCGATCATTCCGGGCATCAACGATTCCGATGAGGAACTGAACCGCATCGGAGAATTCTGCGCGAAGCTGCGCCATCTGGACTATGTGCAGCTGCTGCCCTATCACCGCTTGGGGACGGAAACCTACAAAAAGCTGGGCCGCCCCTATCTGCTGGAGCATGTCAAATCGCCCTCGTTCGAGGAAATGGAACGCTGCCGGAACGTGATACGGCAATACGTCGGCAAGACGATCTAGGCTAAATATGCTATACTGATGGCTCGACTGTTTCGGCCTAGGGCCGGATTTCAAAACCGCCACATCTTGGATGGGGGAAATACCATGAATCAGAAGGTCAATATTCGTATTTTTCATGAGTGCAACGGGGAGCACGCCCACGAGTTTCCGCAAATTCTGGTGCCGCTCGAGGAAACGATGCAGATTCGGATCGGGGAGACCGAGTATGAGGTCACCTCGCAGGAATTGTGCTTTGTTCCGGCCGGTATGAAGCACCAGTGCAACTATCTGGGCAGGCTGCTGGCGATCGACCTTTCGGAGGATATGCTGGAGACCCGGGACGCCGTGCTGCTGTCCTACCCCCTGATCGTATCGATGCGCGGCCAGATCACCCAGTTGGTCGAGCTGATCCAAGCCGAGCTACAGCAGAATCCGGACAGCAAATCGGTGCGTTACCTGTACAGCTACCTGTACTCCAAGCTGATCGAAAACTGCGCCGCGCCGTCCATCCGCTACATCAGCCAGTATTACGATCTGCCGATCACGGTCGATCAGCTGGCGAAGATCGAAAATTACAACGTCACCTATTACAGCGACTGGTTCAAACAGCAGACCGGCTTTTCGCCCAGCCTGTATCTGCGCTGCATTCGGATCGACCGGGCGAAGGAGCTGCTTACAAGCACCAATTTCAGTGTGATGGAGATCGCCGTCATGGTGGGCTATTCCAGTAATTCCACCTTTACGCGCGCGTTTCATAATATCACCGGCATGACCCCAAAGGCCTACCGGGAGTGCCCCTGCTTCCAAAAAATCGGCTAAATGATCACCGTTGTATTCAAACAAAGGGGCGTTACGCCCCGTAAATATGAAGGAGATATGACTATGTACACTTCCAAAAGCGCAAACCGCAAGTTCAAGCTTGGCATGCACAGCTACACCCTGCACCTGAGCGGTCTCGGCGAAAGCTGGGGCTTCCAGAGCGAAGGCAAGACCTTTGCGTTCGACAAGGTGATTGATCTGGATAAACTGATGGATCTGGCGGTGGAGGAGGGCATCGAAGTACTTCACATCACGCTGGTCGATCTGGATAACGATGTTTCGCCCGAGCATCTCGCGGCCGTCAAGGCGAACGCGGAAAAGCACGGTCTGGATTTGGAACTGAACGTTTCCTTCAACGCGCCGAGCGATCCGCGCGTCAACGCCACAATCGAGGACGCGCTCGAGATCGGCCACGCGATCGGCGCGAAGCTGGTTAAGTTCAGCACCGATGTGGAGCATCCGCACCCCATCTCGCACGCCTGCATGTGCCCCGAGGCAATGGCGCAGATGTCCGAGATCGTGATGAATTTCAAAAAGAATCTTCCCACCATTGAAAAGTACGGCATGAAGATTGCCATCGAGAACCACTGCGACCTGTTTTCGGACGAGGTCATTTGGATGGTCAAGCAGCTCAATCACCCGCTGATCGGCGCTTGCTGCGACACCATCAACTCGCTCATGATGGCCGAAGGCATCGAGGAATGCGTGCGCAAGATGGCGCCGTACTGCTACTGCGTGCACTTCTGTGATAACCGCGTGTTCGCCGACCCGGACGGCACCCATTCGCTGGGCTGCGCCATCGGCGACGGCGATGTGGACGTGATCGAGGTCATGAAGATCCTGCGCGAGAACGCGCCCGAGGAACTCGACACCATCGACCTTGAGATCGAGCTGCCTCTTTCCGGCTACACGCTTGAGGAAGGCAGAAAGGAGGAAATCGACGCCATGCGCAAGAGCATCAAGTACATGCATGAGGTGCTTGATATCGGCATCACCGGCCGCTGAGGACGTGCGCCGCGCGTAAATAAAAACAGGATAAGACGGCTTATCCCTGCAAAACCCCAATAGACACCCGGTTCTATACGAAATAAAATGGACATCGTTTTACAGAGTGAAAGGGGAATAAGAATGAGTTTCGCAGATATCATTATGAAGATCGACAACTGGCTATGGGCTACTCCGCTGATCGTACTTGTTTTTGGTACGGCGGTCGCTTATTGTATCGCCATGAAATTCGGCAACGTCACCAAATCAAAACTGCAGTGGAAGCTGCTGACATCGGGCTCTGGCTCAAGCGAGGGCATCTCCCCGTTTGAAACCTTCTGCTCGGTCGCCGCGTATCGCGTCGCGGTCGGCAACATCGGCGGCGTTATGGTCGCGATCATGTACGGCGGCCCCGGCGCCGTGTTCTGGATGCTGGTCACCGCGCTGGTCACCTCGGCGATCGCTTACGCGGAAAACAGCCTAGGTCAGATCTACAAAGTTCGCATGGATGGACAGTACCGCGGCGGCCCCTACTTCTATATGGAAAACGGCCTGCCGTGGAAGAAGCTCGGCAAGGTGGTCGCCGTTATCTTCGCGCTGCTGGCCATGGTCGGCGTGCCGCTGCTCGTTACCGGCCCCAGCGCGAACAACATTGCCATGGCGTTTGAGAACAGCTTTGGCGTTGCGCCCGTTATTTCCGGCGCTGTCATTGCGGTTTTGCTGTTCCTCGTCATCTCCGGCGGCGTGCGCCGCATCGCGAAATTCTCCACCATTATCGTTCCGTTTATGACCATCGGCTATCTGATCATCACCCTGATCGTGCTGATTGCGAACGCCAGCGCCATCCCCTCGACGATCGCGATGATGGTAGGCAGCGCGTTCAATTCGCACGCGCTCTTCGGCGGCATGATCGGCGGCGCGTTCTCGTACGGCGTCAAGCGCGCGGTCAACTCCTCCGGTTCCGGTTTCGGCGAGACCCCTCCGTCCGCCGCAGCGGCGGAGACCGCGCACCCGGCCACACAGGGCATGGTCAATGCATTTTCCGTTTATATCGACGTTGCCGTTTGTTTCTGTTCCGGCATCATGGCGCTGATCACCGACTGCTTCAACGTGCTCGGCGCGGACGGCGTGGCCTTCATGCACATCGGTTCGGGCTCCGAAGCCATGGCGGTACAGGCGGCCAGCAACACCGCGGGCGTTGTATGGGTACAGGAAGCGGCTAATTCGGTCATTCCCGGCATTGGCGGCGCGCTAATCGCGATCGCCCTGACCTGCTTCGCTTATTCCACCTGCATTGCTTACTATTACGAAGGCGAATCCGGTCTGGCATACCTGTTCCGAAATTTGAAGCAGGAGACCCGCGGCAAGCTGATCTGGGCTACTCGTATCATCATGCCGATAATGTTCTTTATCTGGGCTAACGTTACGGCGTCTACCGCGTGGGCAGTCAGCGAGATCATGTTCGGTCTAATGTCCTGGTTCAACATCGGCGCACTTGTTTTTCTGCTCCCGACGGTCAAGAAAGTGTACGACGACTATATGGCGCAGCGCAAGGCCGGTGTAGAAGAACCGTACTTCAATCCCCAAAAGCTGGGCATTAAAAACTGCGACGTGTGGATGGAAATCAACAAGGAGCAGATTGAAAAGGAACAGATGGAAAGCGAGCAAAAAGTAAATTCTCGGTAATGCATAAAAAAACACCTGCTATTTTGTAAGAAATATACAGAGTGGGGGCGATAGCAATTATGCGGCTTTAACGGGGGCAATCTCAGATAATAGTCTGTTATCTGAAGCGAAGGAAGCATTCTGCTTCCTTCGCTACGAATCAATGGACTACGAACATTTGGGATTGGAGGAACAAAAATGAAAGAGAAAGTTAAAATCAGACCGGCCGTCATGTCTGTCACGGTCATCCTATTTGTACTGATGCTTGCAGCAATCCTCATCAACGGTGAAGCGTTCTACTATGTACTTAATACGGTAGTCATGAACACGCTGATGTCCAGCGTGGGCTGGGCCGTCAGCTTGGTCATGCTGTTTATGGTTATCCTTTGTATCGTCATTATGGTCACGCCGCTTGGCAAAATTCGGCTGGGCGGCCCGAACGCGAAGCCGAAGTTCAGCTATATGCAGTGGTTTGGTATCTCGCTCTGCACCGGTATCGGCGCGGGCGTGGTGTTCTGGGGCGCGGCGGAACCACTGCTGTTCGCCATGGAACCCTCGGCCAGCACCGGTCTTGCGGCCGGCAGCAACGGCGCGGTACTGTGGAGCATGCTGCACTGCTTCCTGCAATGGGGCCTGACGCCGTATGCCAGCTGTGTGATCATGGGCGTTATCCTGTCCTATGCGATCCTCAACATGAACGCGCCCTTTAAGGCCAGCTCCTGTCTGGTGCCGATCTTCGGCGAAAAGGTGCTTAAAAGCCGCTGGTGCGACGTGTTCGACGCGATCTCCGCTTTCGCCCTGACCGGCGCTGTCGCCGGCGGCTTGGGCTACGGCGCGATGCAGCTTTCCGCGGCGGTGAAAGCCTTTACCGGTTTTGAGCCGAGTCCCACGGTGTATGCGATCATCATTATCGTCATGTTCTTCTGCTATAACGCTTCTGCCGTGAGCGGCCTGCGCAACGGCATTACCTGGCTGTCCAACCGCAACACGCAGCTTTTCTTCATTCTGCTGCTGTTCGTGCTGCTCGCCGGTCCCACGGCGTATATCTGCAACCTGTTCACGGAAAGCCTCGGCGAGTACCTGAGCGAGTTCTTCTCCGCCAGCCTGTATACCGCGCCCTACGTGGACAGCGGCATGTGGCCTCAGAACTGGGATATGTACTGGTGGGTCGACTGGATGGCCTACGCGCCGCTGCTCGGCCTGTTCATGGTACGCGTGGCCTATGGCCGCACCCTGCGCGAGTTCGTTCTGATCGAGTGGCTGTTCCCGGCGCTGTTCGGCATCATCTGGTTCTCCGTTTTCGGCGGCACCATTCTGCATGCCCAGCTGTTCGACGGCATCGATTTCTACAGCGTGTATCTGGCGGACGGCGCGGAAGCGCTGACGCTCTCCATGTTCAACGTCTTGCCGCTCTCAACGATAGCGAAGGTCGTGATGCTCATTATTATTACGGTCTCGCTCGTGACGCAATGCGACTCCATGACCGTTACCCTCGCGGGCATGTGCATGGAAAAGAGCGACGAGAACACCGAAGCGCCCATCCCGCTGAAGCTGTTCTGGGGCATCGTGTTTGCCGTGATCGCGCTGGTGTTCACGGTGCTTGGCGGTATTGGCGGTGTAAAAACCATCAAATCCTTCTGCGGCATACCGCTCACGTTCATCTGTCTGTTCGTAACGCTCGGCTACTTACGCTATATGGCCAAACGGCCGCGTAAGACCACCGGCGAATACGAATATGAGGACGCGGTGAAGGACGCGCCCGACAACGGCCAGCCGGAAGCTCCCAAGAGCAAACTTTTGGGCAAACTGGGCTGGTAAAGAATATCAAAATACCGATTCCGATCGGTGCGCAATCAGAATGGAGCTGTGGAACGGTAACAGCTCCATTCTGACTTTTATTCAACAGTTGCCCAACTTATTCCCACGCGGTTTATCATCTTTTTGTCCGATATCGGATTTTTTAGCAAAACGGTCGACGACCCGAAATCAATGTGCTATAATAGCAAAAATACACAAAAACGATAGGCTAGCAGATCGTTTCTGTTCGGATGACAGACCCAGAAAGGACTGATGCCCCATGGAAATTCAGAAATTCAAAAAAATCCTTGTGGCGAACCGCGGCGAGATCGCGCTTCGCATTTTCCGCGCCTGCTATGACCTGAACCTCAGAACCGTTGCGATCTATTCACAGGACGATACCTACAGCCTGTACCGCACCCGCGCGGACGAAGCGTACTTGATCGGCGAAAACAAAAGCCCGCTTGCCGCCTATCTGGACATCCCGGCCATTATCGATCTGGCAAAGCGCCGTCAGGTGGACGCGATCCACCCCGGCTATGGGTTCCTGTCCGAAAACGCGGATTTTGCCGCCGCCTGCGAGCAGGCCGGTATCGCGTTCATCGGCCCATCGCACACCATTTTGGAGCAGATGGGCGATAAGCTGACCGCCAAGACCATCGCGAAGGCGTGCGGCGTTTCCACCATTCCGGGCTCGACCCGCGCCCTGATCGATGAAAACGACGCGGTTCAGCTCGCGGAGGAATACGGCTACCCCGTGCTGCTCAAGGCGGCGGGCGGCGGCGGCGGTCGCGGCATGCGCCGCTGCGATACCCCGGAGGAGATCCGCACCAATTTCCAAATGGTCAAAAACGAGGCCAAGAAGGCCTTTGGCAACGAGGATATCTTCATTGAAAAGTATCTGGTCGAGCCGAAGCATATCGAGGTGCAGGTGCTGGGCGACCAGTACGGCAACATCGTTCATCTGTTTGAGCGCGATTGCTCGCTCCAGCGGCGCTATCAAAAGGTCGTGGAGTTCGCCCCGGCGTGGAGCGTGCCCGAGGAGATCCGCGCAAAGCTGTACGAGGACGCGGTCAAGATCGCCCGGTATGTCGGCTATGTGTCGGCGGGCACGATCGAATTTCTGGTCGACCGCGACGGCAACTACTATTTTATCGAGATGAACCCGCGTATTCAGGTAGAGCACACGGTCACCGAGGAGCTGACCGGGGTCGATCTGGTGCGCGCGCAGCTTTTGATTGCCGAGGGGTATCCGCTGTCCGATCCCGCGATCGGCATCCGCGAGCAGGCGGATGTGCAGGCGCGCGGCTTTGCCATGCAGTGCCGCATCACCACGGAGGACCCCAAGAACAACTTCCTGCCGGATACCGGCAAGATCACCTCGTACCGCTCGGGCGGCGGCAACGGCGTGCGGCTGGACGGCAGCAACACCTACGCGGGCGCGATCATTTCCCCGTATTACGATTCGCTGCTCGTCAAGATCACCTGCCACGACCATACCTTTGGGGGGCTGTGCCAAAAGGCGCTGCGCGCGATCAGCGAGGAGCACATCCGCGGCGTGAAGACCAATATCCCCTTTATCACGAACATTTTGCAGCACCCGGTATTCCGGGCGGGCAAGTGCCACACTCGCTTTATCGACGAAACCCCGGAGCTGTTCGATTTTGAGGAGGGCAGGGACCGCGCGACCAAGGTGCTGCGCTACATTGCCGCGCTGCAGGTCGCCAATCCCTCCGCCGAGCGGGCGCAGTACGATGTGCCGCGCTTCCCAGCGTATCAGGATTCGCCCCCGCGCCGCGAGGGTCTCAAGCAGCTGCTCGACCGCGAGGGGCCGGAAGCGGTTAAGCGGTATGTGCTGGGCGAAAAAAAGCTGCTGATCACCGATACCACCATGCGCGACGCGCACCAATCGCTGCTGTCCACCCGCATGCGCACCCGCGATATGCTGGGCGCCGCGCCCGGCACGGCAGAGATTTTAAACGATTGCTTTTCGCTGGAAATGTGGGGCGGCGCGACGTTCGATACCGCCTACCGTTTCCTGCACGAATCCCCGTGGGAGCGCCTCGACCTGCTGCGCGAAAAAATACCCAACATTCCGTTCCAGATGCTGCTGCGCGGGTCCAGCTTGGTCGGCTACGCGAACTATCCGGATAATCTGGTGCGCGCGTTCGTGCGGCAGGCCGCGAAGGGCGGCATCGATGTGTTCCGCGTTTTCGATTCGCTCAACTGGCTGCCCGGCATGGAGATCGCGATCGACGAGGTTTTGCAGCAGAATAAGCTGTGCGAAGCCACGATTTGCTACACCGGCGACATCATGGACCCCAAACGCGATAAGTATTCGTTACAGTACTATGTCGATCTGGCCAAACAGATTGAAAAGCGCGGCGTGCATATCCTCTGCATCAAGGATATGTCCGGCCTGCTCAAGCCGTACGCGGCAAAAAAGCTGGTCACGGCGCTGAAAAATGAAATCGGCCTGCCCATACACCTGCACACGCACGATACCTCGGGCAATCAGGTCGCGGCGCTGCTGATGGCGGCGGAAGCCGGTGTGGATATTGTGGATACCGCGATCGATTCGCTGTCCTCCATCACCAGCCAGCCGTCGATGAACGCCGTTGTCGCGGCGCTGCACGGGCAGGAACGGGACACCGGGCTGGAGCTGGACCGCTTGCAGGCGCTCAGCGAGTACTGGGCGGACGTCCGGCTGCGTTACGCGTCATTCGATAACGGCATGAAAGCGCCGTCCACCGATATTTACCGGTACGAAATGCCCGGCGGCCAGTACACCAACCTGAAAAGTCAGGTCACGGCGGTCGGTCTGGGCACGCAGTTTGAAGCGGTACGGGAGATGTACATTCAGGTCAACCAAATGCTGGGCGATATCATCAAGGTGACGCCATCCTCTAAAATGGTGGGCGATCTGGCTATTTTCATGGTGCAAAACCAGCTTACGCCGGAAAACATACTGGAAAAGGGCGAAGCGCTCACCTTCCCCGATTCCGTCGTCTCCTACTTCAAGGGCATGATGGGCCAGCCCGCGGGCGGCTTCCCGGAAGGGCTGCAAAAGCTCATCCTTAAGGGAGAGGAGCCCATCACCTGCCGCCCGGGCGAATTGCTGCCGCCGGTGGATTTCGACGCGGCGCGCGAGCAGGTCCGGCAGTTTACGCCGGACCCGAACGACCGCACCGTGGTTTCCTGGTGCCTGTATCCCAAGGTTGTGGAGGAATTTTGCCGCCACCGGCAGGAATACGGCTATATCACCCGCATGGGCAGCCATGTGTTCTTTAACGGCATGGCGCTTGGCGAAACCAACCAGATCATGATCGAGGATGGTAAAACGCTGGTCGTCAAGTACCTCGGTCTGGGCGATCAGAACGAGGACGGCACGCGCAGCGTCCTGTTCGAGCTGAACGGCATGCGGCGCGAAGTGACCGTGCCCGATGTGCAGGCCAAGACCACCGCCCAGCGCATCCCGCTGGCCGATCCGGAGGATAAGGGCCAGATCGGCGCGCCCATGCCGGGCATGGTCTCGCGCGTGATGATCCGCGAAGGCGACACGGTGGAAAAGAATCAGGTCCTGCTGCTGATCGAGTCCATGAAAATGGAGACCTCGGTCGTCGCGCGCATGGCGGGCCGGGTCGAAACGCTCCGCATAGCGGAAAACACGGCGGTAAAGGCCGGCGAGCTGCTTGCGGTAATCAAATAAAATTCCCGTCAGGCGCGGGGGCAAAGGGCGCGTTGCAAAATAAAAGAACGTTCCAAATTTTTGTCATTCTGAGGAGCGAAACGACGAAGAATCTCGCGCGAACGCGCGGTTCCCACGTTAATTCCGCGCGTTCGCGC
>NZ_JANGCE010000041.1 GCF_024462775.1 Butyricicoccus faecihominis | reverse complement strand
GCACGGTGGTGGGGGAGGTCGGTAGATAAATTAATTGTCTACCTCCTACCCGATTGGTTTCGTAAAATACTTACTTCAGGCCGGCGGTGATGATGGCCATCTGGTAGACCTCGTTCGCGTCGCAGCCGCGGGAAAGGTCGTTGATCGGGGCGTTCAGGCCCTGCAGGATCGGGCCGTAGGCCTCGAAACCGCCCAGACGCTGCGCGATCTTGTAGCCGATGTTGCCCGCGTTGATATCGGGGAAGATAAAGGTGTTGGCCTGACCGGCAACGGGAGAACCCTTGCACTTAGTCTGCGCGACAACAGGGGAGAACGCTGCGTCGAACTGCAATTCGCCGTCAACGGCGAGTTCGGGAGCGGCGGCCTTGGTCTTTTCGGTGGCGCCCCGCATCATATCGACGGTCTCGCCCTTGCCGGAGCCCATGGTCGAGTAGGACAGCATCGCAACCTTGGGATCAATGCCGAAGGCAGCGGCGGTCTTCGCGGTCTCGATCGCGATCTCAACCAGATCATCCTCGCCGGGATTGATGTTGATCGCGCAGTCGCCCATTGCGTACTTCTCGTCGCCGCCGTCCTTCGCGTCGCGGCGCAGGATAAAGCAGGAGGATACGATCTTGTTGCCCGGCTTGGTCTTGATGATCTGCAGGGCGGGACGGACCGTGTCGGCCGTCGAATAGGTAGCGCCGCCGAGCAGCGCGTCGGCTTTACCCAGCTTTACCAGCATGGTGCCGAAGTAGTTGCCCTTAGAGAGCGCCTTGCGGCAGTCCTCTTCGCTCATTTTGCCCTTGCGAAGCTCCACCATCTTGGCGACCATGGCGTCCATCTCGGGGTAAGTAGCGGGATCGAGGATCTCGAGGCCGTCGATATCGAAGCCGCCGGCCTTGGCAGCGGCGTTCACTTCATCCACATTGCCGACGAGGATCGAAGTGAGCAGACCGTCCTTCTTCAGACGGGCGGCAGCTTCGAGGATACGGGGATCCGAACCCTCGGTAAAAACGACCTTGCGGGGATCGGCTTTCAGCGTGGCGATCAGGTTGTCGAACATAGACATAGTTTTTCTCTCCTCCGTTTTTTCAGAAACCGCTGCGCAAAGCGGGCTTGGCAAAACGGCGTTAATGATCCGACGCTTTGCCGCATACCCTGTATGCAGTGGTTCCATAAGTGATCTGCCAACATTATACACCCTATCATGGGCAGTTCTCAATACGTAAAACAATGAAAAACCGAAATTCTTTTACAAAGGCTAAAATGCGCGTCCCCGGGCGATACTGGAAGTGGAAGGGAAGTGGTATTTGCATGAAAATTGTTCGCTATTTAAACGGCAAGCGCCTGCATGGCGTGATGCCGCCGCTTCTGCTGGACGCGGAAGGCGTCGGCGCGCTGCTTTCGGATACGCGCGCGCGGCAGGATTTGCCTTTGCCCGCCGCAGGCGCCTCTGCTATACTGAATGCGGAGGACGGCGGCTTCGGAAAGGAAGAAGCATGGACAAACTGACCGCGCTGTATCTGCGCGTTTCCACGGAAGCGCAGGCGGATGAGGGCTACTCGCTCTCGGCACAGGCGGAAAAGCTGGAAGCCTACTGCAAAATGAAGGGCCTTTTACGGTTTGAGCGCTTTGTGGACGGCGGTTTTTCGGGTTCCAACCTATCGCGTCCGGCAATGGAGGAGCTGACCCGTCGCATCCGCGCGGGCGAGATCGAGCGGGTCGTCGTATACAAGCTCGACCGGCTCAGCCGAAGCCAGAAGGACACGCTCTTTTTGATCGAGGATGTGTTTCTGCCGCATGGGGTGGATTTTGTATCCATCAATGAAAATATCGATACCGGCAGCCCGTACGGTCGGGCCATGATCGGTATTTTGTCCGCCTTTGCGCAGCTGGAACGTGAAAACATTTTTCTTCGCACGCGCATGGGCATGGTCGAACGCGTCAAGCAGGGCTATTGGCCGGGGGGCGGTAAAATTCCCTTTGGCTATGATTACGATCCCGCACGGGGTATTCTGGTACCGAATGCGGACGCGGACACGGTGCGCGAGATCTATGCGCGCTATCTCGCGGGCCACTCACAAAACCGGATCGCCAGAGATCTCGGGCTCAAGTACGAGCATCTGGTCACGCAGATCTTAAAGCGCGAGAGCAACACCGGTGTGATCTGCTACAAGGGCGAGACCTATCAGGGCAGGCATGAGCCGCTCATTGACCGCGAGACCTTTGCGCGCGCGCAGAGGCGGCTACGCAGAACCGACCGGCCGCGCGCGGCGGCGGGCAACAAGCTGCTGACCGGTCTGCTTGTCTGCGGCCACTGCGGAGCCAAAATGCGTTACCAGAAATGGGGGAACGCGGGGGACAAGCTGGTGTGCTATTCGCGCGATCGATCCAAGCCCCATTTGGTTCATGATGCGGACTGCTCGAACCGCGGCGTCATGGCGCGAGAGGTCGAGGCGGTCGTCGTGCGCGACCTGTGCCGGCTGGCCGCAAAGCCGAGACATAAAAGCGGCCGCCAAACCGATGGACCCGCGTGCCGCCGTGCGCTTGATCGGGCCAAGCATAAGCTGCGCCGCCTGTACGAATTGTATGCCGAGGGCGAGGACGAGGCGCTGCGCGAAGCGATCAGCCGCGCCAAAACCGAACAGCAGCGCGCGGAAAGAATGCTCGCCGAAGCGGAAGCGCAAAAGGCGCAGCGGCAGGAAGTCAGTGAAGCGCGGGACGCGCTGACGACCATTGGCGCTTGCTGGGACACGCTGCCCGATGAACGGCGGCAAACGCTGGTACGCGCGCTGGTCGAAAAAATCGTCTTGCAAAATGACAAAATAGAGGTTTATTACGCCTTTGACGCCGCTGAACAGACCGGCGCGACAAGGGCGGGCTGAATCTATTTCACCTGCGCACATTCATGCCGATGATCATTGGTGAAATACGCCGGTATTTACGCGACAACAGCGCGCTGCGCGTATCCCGCTCGCTGCGCGACACGGCATACAAGGCGCTGCAAGCGAAGGAAGCGTTTATTCGTGCAAACCAGCGCGAGCCGGATATCATGGAGCTGGCCAAGGCCATGGGGGTAAAGAAAGAAGAAGTCGTCTTTGCACTGGACGCTATCCTCGATCCGGTCTCGCTTTTCGAGCCGGTCTTTCACGACGGCACAGACACGGTATGCGTGATGGATCAGGTGGGCGATAATAAGAATACGGACGAGCAGTGGCTGGCCCGTATCGCGCTCAAGGAAGCGATCGACAGCTTGACGGAGCGCGAAAAGCGCATCATTCAGCTTCGCTTTTTCGAGGGCCGCACGCAGATGGAGGTCGCCGATGAGATACACATCTCGCAAAACAAAAGGATGCAAGAAAAAGTTCGGGAAAGTGGGGAAAAGTTTGTGTTTCGTCGCTATTTGTCGGCTTATCGCGGCGAGTACGAGGTGATCTACTACATACGTTGGCAATTCAGTTGAAAAGCAGACGACCGGAGAAAAACGGTCGTCTGCTTTTTTTAAGATGGGCCTAATACATATCATCTTTTATACACTTTTATAGAACAGCTTTGGCTAAAATATAGTCCGATGCCCCCGGGAAGGCTGCTTAGCGTTCTATGCTCATTGTATCTGAAATTGAGTGAAACAGATGAAATTGTGCACCAAACATCATTATCTTTTTACACGCAATGCGACATGAGAGTAATCATAATGCTGGGAGGATTATTCTCATGGATGTAAAAAGAAACATAAAGCCGGTAATGGATCAGCTGGGTATCGACGTGCTGCGCCGACATCAATTGAAACCGATCAGTTCGATCTGTTCCGAGGAGGATACGTTTGTATTGGCGCCGACATCTTCGGGCAAGTCGGCCATTTATCAGATTCCCGCACTGTTGCATGCAAACCAAATAACGGTGGTACTGGAACCCACACTTGCATTGATGCATGACCAGACGCGTAAGCTGCGGACGCTTGGCATTGCGGCGGAATATATGGATTCTGCTATGACAAAGAGTGAGCGTACAGATAGCTTAAAGCGGTTTCAGAAAGGGAAAGTGAATATTTTGTATATCACTCCGGAACGGTTTGTTTCGGAGTCTTTTTTATGTATATTACGGGGAATGAAGTTGTTTATGCTCGTGGTGGATGAATGTCATTGTGTGTTGGATTGGGGAGGCTCCTTTCGCAGCGATTATCTGCAAATTGGGGAAGCGATTAATTCGTTGTCGGAACGTCCTGTGATCACCGCGCTAACGGCGACCGCTTCAAAAGAAGATATCAAACAGATATGCTCGCTGCTGCACATGAAGAAGCCCGCGATATTTGAGAACGATTTGTATCGGAAGAATTTAATTTTTATCAAAAAATACGCGGATGATCGAAAGGCTAAACTGACGCTACTTCATCAATACCTGAAAAAATATCATACCGGATGCAGCATTGTTTACTGCAATACGAAGAAGGCGGTGGACGCGGTACATGAACTACTGGAGAAGCGATATCCGGGGAAAGTTTGCAAGTGTCATTCGAATATGGGCGCGGCAAAAAGGGCTTCTCATGAGCTGCAGTTTCTAAAAGGAGAAAAGCAGATCATGGTGGCAACCTCGGCGTTTGGCATGGGCGTTGACATGGGAGAGGTCGATTTGGTCATTCATTTCAATATGTCGCTGTCTGTAACCGATTACGTGCAGCAGGCTGGGCGAGCGGGACGGCAAGGACAAAAGGCGCATTGTGTGCTGCTGTACAGCGATGACGATTACTACATTGACCGGGTGATTTTGAGCAGTATTCAGGATGATTCAGCCAAAAAGCGTGCGTTGAATCGTCTGGATGAGATGAAAGACTATTGCGACGATACGGCGCATTGCCAGACCAAAATGTTGCTGCGGTCGTTTGGGCAGGGACAGAAAAAGCGCTGCAACCGCTGCACCAACTGTCAAAAAGCGAGAAGAGGAGGAATGGGCAGTTGATTGATATGGAATCAGGCGTACATACCTATTCAGTCGCGATGACATTGACGAAGAATGAGTTTTACGAGATCGATGCGCATTTATCCGTCCTTAGGACAGAGGAAAACTATTGGACTGGGGGAAAACGCTGTACCTGTCATGACTTTTGCGAGCAAGGGATCGTGCTCTACTTATCCCGCTTTAAAAGCGGAGGTCATCAGCTGTATCGGCTGAAGGTCCGGATCGAGCCATGCCGGGTACTGGGCAGCTCAAGCCCGTTAGCGTTGTACCAACCGAACAGAAAGTCCTATCAACAACTGGTCAAAACAGCGGATCGGATGCTGAAGAAGATCAAAGTACCACGCTCGATAGACGATATGAAGATCTGTCGGCAGGATATGACCGTTGACCTATATTTTCAGACGGAGGAGCCGGTCAAGCAATATGTTCGGGCCTGTCAAAAGGGAATGGTGCTGCCACATTATAAGCAGGAGCGGTTTCGCGATGCGGAGCACAAGGCAAAATATGCGGAGGAAGCCAATAGAGGGTCATGCCGTCAAACGTGTAAATCAGCTAGTTTTTTTGTATATAACAAATCGGCGCAGCTGAAAATGACAGGCCGTGATACCGATGTACTGAAGGAATTACATATTTTACGGCTGGAAGCGGAGCTAAAAAGGGCAGCGCTGAAAAAGCGGCTTGGCGAGCAGGCCGACAACTATCACTATTTAAAGGAAGGAGCGCGGCAAGCAAAGAAGGTGGTTGAGTGGTATCTGAAACGGATCTTCAAAAATGCGGATGGAGAACATCTACGATTTGAGGACGCTGTCATTATGATGAAACAGAGCGGCTGGAAAGAGAAAACACGGAAACAGATCACATATTTGCTGCGCAAAGTAAGTGACAGCCGGTCGCTGAACGCGGCGATCGGGAAGACAAAGCAGAAATATGGGCTTTCTGCCGGACAGATGGAGCGATTGCTGATAAAGCTGCGAAAACTGGATATCAGCCCGATAACGCTGCCCAATACTTCGAAAAACGGGCGGTTGAAGTCGTTGATGCGACTGATGAAAGAATGCTTCTGAAGGCAGTAACATTGTACGATTTTATAATATAGACGGAAAACAAATATAAAAAGCTGTCAAAAGGTGTGCCTTTTGACAGCTTTTTTGCCTAATCAAGTATATCGCAAAAGTGCTTAAAAAGCAATAGTTAATTAGCACATCGTTTCCAGTAACCGATAGTGATGTATGATGACTGGAAATTTTCACTGGAAATCAAATAGTACACCTTTTGATTGTCTTCACAATAAAAAAGAAAGAAATCATCGAAGAAATGCAGGAAGAAGAGGTGGGAGTATGCAACACAAAACCTTTTATTATGCCCGCGTATCAGACGATGAGAAGAATCTGGATGTGCAGCTGGAAGCTTTTCGCCAGCTCGGTGCGCAGGAGTATGAAATATTCATTGATCAGGAATCGGAGAGGAATACCGATCAGAACAGCTATCAGCTGCTAAAAAACGCTGCACTGCGGGATGGAGATACGCTGATTATCCAGTCCCTCGACCGATTAAGCCGCTGCAAAGCGGATATTAAACAGGAACTGCAATGGCTGAAAGAGAGCGGCATTCGCCTGAAAGTGGTCGATATGCCAACGACGATGATCGAGTTATCTGAAGACCAGCAGTGGGCTGTAGAACTGATGAACAACCTTCTGATCGAAGCGTTTGATTCCACAGTGGTGCATGAATATGCTGAACACCGTCAGCGCCAGCGCGAGGGTATTGACGCCGCAAAAGCTAAAGGCGTCCGCTTCGGCCGCCCGCCGCTGGAGAAGGAAGAGGAGTTCTATAAACTGAAGAAACGCTGGCTTTCCAAGGAGATATCTACCCGAGAAGCCGCGCGCATCCTTGGTGTTTCCCACCAGACATTTTGGAAGTGGGTCAAAGGGGCATGAAAAAGCGATTGGAGGTAACCGGATGAAAGGAATCGTACTGGCTGGCGGAAGCGGAACGAGACTGTACCCGTTGACGATGGTCACGAGCAAACAGCTGCTGCCGATCTATGATAAGCCAATGGTGTATTACCCGCTGTCCACGCTGATGCTGGCGGGGATACGGGATATCCTTATCATCTCCACGCCTCAGGATCTGCCGAACTTCGAGCGTTTGCTTGGCGATGGCAGCCGATATGGTATTCATCTTTCTTATAAAATACAACCTTCACCGGATGGTTTAGCACAGGCTTTTATTCTTGGTGAGGAGTTCATCTCAGGGGATCGCTGCGCGATGATTTTGGGCGACAACATATTCTATGGTGCGGGCCTTGGAGCACATTTAAGAAAAGCTGAATCTTGTGAGAGTGGAGCAACGGTGTTCGGGTATTATGTGGACGATCCGGAGCGGTTCGGCGTTGTTGAATTTGATAAGAATGGCCAAGCGGTTTCAATCGAGGAAAAGCCATCACAGCCGCGTTCCAATTATGCTGTGACGGGCCTTTATTTTTATGATGAAAAGGTATGTGACTACGCGAAGTCACTTAAACCTTCGCCGCGTGGCGAGTTGGAGATCACGGATTTAAACCGCGTTTACTTAGAGGCTGGTGCTTTAAACGTCGTGACCCTCGGCCGCGGCTATGCCTGGTTGGATACAGGCACGGTGGATTCCATGAACGAAGCAACGGACTTTGTCCGCGTGGTGGAAGGCCGTACGGGTATTCAGATCGCGTCGCTCGAGGAGATCGCGTATCGTAACGGCTGGATCACCTGTGACGAATTAAATGCGGCAGCCGATACATACGGTAAGGCGCCATACGGCGCTTATCTGCGCAAGGTCGCCGAGGGAAAGATACAGTATTAAGGAGCTTTACACATATGAAACTGACGGAAACAAAGCTTGCCGGCGTTGTGATACTGGAGCCGGAGGTGTTCGGCGACCATCGCGGCTTTTTTATGGAGAGCTGGTCCAAGCGGAAGCTGGACGAAATGGGCCTTTCGTATGATTTTGTGCAGGACAACCATTCTTCTTCCACCGTAAAGGGGACGCTGCGCGGCATTCATTTTCAGCGTGGTGACAAGGCGCAAGCTAAACTGGTGCGCTGCACGCGCGGAGCGGTATACGATGTGGCGGTCGACCTGCGGCCCTCCAGCACAACGTATAAACAGTGGGTTGGGGTAGAGCTTTCGGCGGAGAATAAAAAGCAATTTTTGATTCCACGCGGCTTCGGCCACGGATTTGTGACGCTGACCGACGATGTGGAGTTTCTGTACAAGGCGGACAACTACTACGCGCCCGAAGCGGATAGCGGCATTCGGTGGAACGACCCGGAGTTGAACATCGACTGGGGCGTGGAGCAACCGGTTTTGTCTGACAAAGACGCACAATCGCCGTTTTTGAAGGATGCCGTGACCGGCTTTGAGGAGTGGTAAAAGAATGAAGATACTTGTAACGGGCGGCGCTGGATTTATCGGCGGTAATTTTGTTCACTATATGCTGCACAAATACCCGGACTACCAGATCATCTGCCTCGATAAGCTGACCTACGCGGGCAATATGGAGACGCTGGCGCCGGTGATGGACAAGCCGAATTTCACGTTTGTGAAAGCGGATATTGCGGACCGGGACGCGGTGTACGGCATTTTTGAGAAGGAAAAGCCGGATATTGTCGTCAATTTTGCGGCGGAGAGCCATGTGGACCGTTCCATCGAGAACCCGTCCATCTTTTTGCAGACCAACGTGATGGGCACGCAGGTGCTGCTGGACGCCTGCCGGAAGATTGGGGTTTCGCGCTACCATCAGGTTTCGACCGACGAGGTGTATGGCGATCTGCCGCTCGACCGGCCGGATTTGTTTTTCACGGAGGAGACGCCCATTCACACGTCCAGCCCCTACTCGGCTTCCAAGGCCGGGGCAGATTTGCTGGTGCAGGCGTACCACCGGACGTTTGGGGTGCCGGTGACCATTTCGCGGTGCTCGAACAACTACGGGCCGTATCACTTCCCTGAAAAGCTGATTCCGCTGATGATTGCAAACGCTTTAAACGGCAAGCCTCTGCCGGTATACGGCGACGGTAAAAATGTGCGCGACTGGCTGTATGTCGAGGACCACTGCGCGGCGATTGACCTTATCCTGCACAAGGGGCGCGTGGGCGAGGTGTACAACATCGGCGGGCACAACGAGAAGAGTAATTTGGAGGTCGTACAGCTGATCATTGACGCGCTGGGCAAGGGTGAAATTCAGTTTGTGAGCGACCGGAAAGGCCACGACCAGCGGTATGCCATTGACCCGACCAAGATTCACGAGGAGCTGGGCTGGCTGCCGGCGACAAAGTTTGAGGACGGCATTAAAAAGACCATAGAGTGGTATTTGGACAACCGGGACTGGTGGCAAAACATCCTTTCAGGGGAGTATCAGGATTATTATGAGCGGATGTATGGAAACAGATAAGCCGCTTGTTTCGCTTGTGATTCCGGTATACAACTTAGAGCGCTATTTGAAGCGCTGCGTGGAAAGCGTATTGCATCAGACGTTCCCAAATCTTGAGGTGATACTGGTAGACGATGGCTCCACTGATAAAAGCCCTGCAATGTGCGATGCTTACCAGAAGGCGGACAACCGTGTGACAGTGCTCCATCAGAAAAACCAGGGCTTGTCAGCGGCGCGCAATGCGGGAACAGCGGCTGCTTCGGGAGAGTACATCGCTTACGTAGATGGGGATGATTACATTCATCCGGAATATGTGAGTACGCTGTTAAACGGCATGCTAAAAAATCGGGCGCAAATTTCGGTTTGCGGTTTCAGGATTGTGGGAGAGGCTCCTGCTCAGATATCCCCAAATTGCGAGAGAAAAGAGAGCGTTTACTCCAAATACGATGCGCTGAGTACCATGCTGTATCAGAAAAAATTTGATGTGAGCGCATGGGGCAAGATGTTTCAGACGGAGGATATAAGGCGGTTCCCGTTTCCCGTTGGAAAGGTATATGAGGACATTTTATCGATTGTACAAGCGTTTGGGACGGCGGAGCGAGTCGCATGGAATCCAAGTGAGCTGTATTTTTATTATCAAAGAGAAGAAAGCATTGTACACAGCGAGAAAATCGAATTGCGCGAAGATGAGATTGAAATGACCGATTGTATGTATGATTATGTGAAAGCGCACTGCCCGCAGGCGGAAGCGGCGGCCCGCTGTAAAAAATTCAGCAATTACTGTCAGGTGTTGAAGGCCGTATCGGCAAACAAAGAAGCAGCGCAGAATATGCGAGAGCATTTACAGCTTTTCTTGCAGAATAACGCGCCTAAAGTGCTACGGGATTCGCAGGCGAGATTCAAAAACCGCGCAGCGGCACTGCTGATAATGATTTCTCCGAAATTGATTGAGAAACTGTAGTGTAGGAATTTGTATTGATGAAGAAAATTGCAATTTTGATGGCTGTTTATCATCCCAATAGAGATTGGCTTCGGGAACAGCTTGCTTCCTTGGAAAACCAGACTTGGGGAGAGCTTGAAT
Organism: Butyricicoccus faecihominis; assembly: GCF_024462775.1. Classification (GTDB taxonomy): domain Bacteria; phylum Bacillota; class Clostridia; order Oscillospirales; family Butyricicoccaceae; genus Agathobaculum; species Agathobaculum faecihominis_A. Next base: position 19,359 of record NZ_JANGCE010000041.1, on the reverse strand, counting down.
TATGGATAGCGGATGATGGGCCGGATGAACCTGTTGGCGGACGTTTTTTTTCTGACATATTAAAAAGAATTCCCTTTCACTATTCTGTAAATGATGAAAATTTTGGTGCAGATCGAAGCTTCGCAGATTTGGTTCAGCGGGCAAATGGAGAGTATATTGCGTTTTGTGATCAGGATGACATTTGGTTGCCACGAAAATTGGAAATTTTGGCGAACGTCTTGGAACAGGAGAATGCGAAGGCTGCGTATTGTGCCTTGAGCGCCATAGACGGGACAGGCTGCATGATGAGCGATGATATCCGCAGCATCCAGCGCGGTATATATTTTTTGGAAGGCAGAGACATTGCAGAGAGGTTATTTGTAAAGAACTGTATTTATGGAAGCGCACTCGTCATGGACGCACAAACGGCAAAGCAGGCACTTCCGATTCCAAGAGAAATGCCCTATGACCAATGGTTCAGCTTTTGGGCGGCGGTACAGGGAAAAATTGCGTTTTGGGATGAGGCGCTGGTGCAGCACCGGCTACATGGGAGCAACCTGTCGGAGCCGTTTAAGGAGATAACCAGCCGTCAGGCCTATTACGATAAAAGGATTGTGCCTTTTAAAACGAGGACAAAAGAGAGTTTGCTTCGCGTACAGCAGGATAACAGCATATCTGTAGACCGAAGGAAACGAATACAGGCATATTTGCAGCGCATATACATTTGGGCAAATGCTAGAGTGCGTTGGTACAACAAAGAAAAGGGCGGCTTGCAAGAGCTTTGGCGGACACGTGCATGCTCGCCTAAGGTCACTTGGTTTGAAATTGCACTACCGTTTCTTCCGAAAAAATTAGTTTGCTTTTTACTACAAAAGGTTCTTAAAAATTTTGTTTAATCTTTCTTCACTTTACTGAAGCGTAGATTTATGAGGGATATACATGAGAATTTTAGTAACCGGCGTTGGCGGACAGCTGGGATATGATGTCTGCAAAGAGCTGACGGCGCGTAAAATTGAAAATAAAGGTGTAGACATAGCGGATTTCGACATTACGGATGCCGAGGCGGCAATGGACTACATCACGCAGTATCAGCCGAATGCAGTGATTCATTGTTCGGCGTATACGGCTGTAGACAAAGCCGAGGAGGAACCGGAACGGGTACACGCGGTGAATGCGGATGGCCCGCGCAATATTGCGGCCGCCTGCCGGGCAACCGGTGCAAAGATGATTTACATATCTACGGATTATGTGTTCCCGGGAGATGGGGAGCAGTTTTACGAGGTGGATGACCGAACTGGGCCGCTTGGGGTTTATGGGGAAACAAAGCTTGCAGGCGAAATTGCGGTAAAAGAATTGCTGACGCGGTATTTTATCGTGCGTGTATCATGGGCGTTTGGCAAAAACGGCAATAATTTTGTGCGGACCATGCTGCGCCTAAGCGAAACGCACGACGAGGTGAGCGTGGTAGACGACCAGATTGGCAGCCCGACGTATACGGCGGATTTGGCGCCGCTGCTGTGCGACATGGCAATGAGCGAGAAATACGGAACATATCACGCGACGAATGAAGGCATATGCTCGTTTGCCGATTTGGCGGAGGAAACCTTTCGCTTAGCGGATAAAAAGACCAGAGTGCGGCGGATTCCAACAAGCAAATATCCGGCAAAGGCCAGAAGGCCGCTGAATTCACGCCTCAGCAAAGCATCGCTCGACGCGGCGGGATGGACGCGGCTGCCAAGCTGGCAGGATGCGGTAAGACGATATATAAAGGAATTGAAGCAGGAAGTATGAAGCAAAAGATTAAGAAGATTTCCATTGTTGTAATGGCTGTTTATATCGCCTGCGCATGCCTGCTCAGCTGGATAGCGGGAGACGCCTTTCGCTACCGTCAGGAAACCACTACTTCGGTTGCTCCGGCCGGCGTGGTCGGCGATATGGTAGCTGGGTTTTCACTGACACAGCGCTTTGAAGTGCAAAATGAGCGGATTGACAGCATTGCCCTGCGGTTTGCCGATTATGGGCGGCAGAATACAGGCACGCTGCGCCTCATCATTCAGGATGCGCTGGGAGAGACGGCGGCGGAAAGCGAAATTGACGTTTCCCAAGTGCGGGACAACCAATTTTACACGGTGCCTTTTGCCGGGACGATTTCAGGCGCAGGGTGGTATACCTTGACACTGACAGCGGTAGACGGGTCAACGGATAATTTTGTAAGTGTGTATTATGGTAACGCCATACAGACCGCGCGAGCCAGTATGGCCCAAAGCTATAAAGAAGAGGACAAGCTGGTTGTCAACGGCGGCAAAGTAGACGGCATTTTGTGCATGGAGATATCCACCACGGAGACCTTGCGCTTCATGGACTATTACTGGCCGCTTATCCTGTTGCTGGGGCTTGCGCTGCTTTCCTTTTTTGTGTCGGCCTATTACCGCGCGGCAAAGGGAAAAACCTGCTTGGCGGTACGCGCAATCACTATGGCAGAAAAATACCAGTTCCTGATGAAGCAGTTGGTGGGGCGCGACTTTAAGACGAAATACAAGCGCTCCGTTTTTGGCGTGTTCTGGAGCTTCTTAAATCCACTGCTGACGATGCTGGTGCAGTATGTCGTGTTTTCTACGCTGTTTAAAAACGATATTCCAAACTTTCCTGCATATCTGCTTACAGGTATTGTTTTATTTAACTTTTTTAATGAATCAAGCTCTCTGGGGCTTACCTCGATTACGGGCAACGCAACGCTGATTACAAAGGTATATGTGCCAAAAATCATTTATCCGCTTAGCAGGGTTCTATCTTCATCAGTCAATTTTCTGCTGGCGCTGATTCCGCTGTTTGTGGTTTTCCTGTGCACCGGAGAACGCCTGCACAAGGCGGCGCTGCTACTGCCGTTCCCCATTCTCTGTCTGCTGCTGTTCTGCATCGGCGTTTCGCTGATTCTTTCAACACTGATGGTGTTCTTCCGGGATATGCAATTTTTGTGGGGCGTATTAACCATGATATGGATGTATGCGACGCCGATATTCTATCCGGAGTCCATTATTCCCATGCGGTTTATGCAGCTATATAAAATGAATCCGCTTTATCACTTTATTCGGTTTATGCGTATTATCCTCATTGAGGGAATTTCACCAGAACCAAAGGCGTATCTCCTGTGCATAGCGGCGGCGGTCATTCCGCTGCTGGTGGGTATCTTCATTTTCCGCAAGCAGGAGCATAAATTCGTGCTCAATCTATAAGGAGCGAACATGGAACCAATCATTGATGTGAAAGACGTGTCTGTGCGCTTTCGTATGCAGCGAGACCGCGTAGCCAGCTTAAAAGAATATTTGGTGCAGGCGGTAACGCGCAAGCTCCAATACGAGGAATTCTGGGCGCTGAAAAACGTGAGCTTCTCCGTGGAAAAAGGAGAGGTTATGGGAATCATAGGGCATAACGGCGCGGGCAAGAGCACACTTTTGAAGATTATTTCCGGTATCTTGCAGCCAGCTTCCGGCACGGTGAACTCCAAGGGAAATATTGTGCCGATGTTGGAGTTGGGCAGCGGGTTTGATTATGAATTGACTGGCCGCGAAAATATTTTTTTGAACGGCGCTATTTTGGGGTATTCAGAAGCATTTTTGACTGAAAAGTATGAGGAAATATTGGAGTTTTCCGAGCTGGGCAAGTTCATTCATCAGCCGATTCGCAATTATTCATCCGGTATGTTGATGCGCCTTGCGTTCTCTGTCGCCACCGTCGTCAATCCCGAGATACTGATTGTTGACGAGATACTGGCAGTGGGCGATGCCGACTTTCAAAAAAAGAGCAGAAACAGAATGATGGAGCTTATGGCGGGGGGAACGACGGTATTGTTCGTTTCGCACACCATGTCTCAAATTCGAGAGATGTGCAACCGCGTGGTATGGATCGAGCACGGAGAGCTGGTTGATTTGGGGCCGGCACGAGAAATCTGCAACCGTTACGAAGGGCGCGAGCCGGACGACGATGGAGAAAACGCTGTGGGCGCCGACCTAAAAACGATGGACCGCGGCTCCGTTTACCCGGACAACTGGTGCGGAGAGAAAGCAGAGTTTCGGATTCATACCGGTGGCAGCGGGTTGGTACGGCTGAAGCTATACTGTCCCTTTGCCCTGACCGGCAGCGAACACGTTATGGCATGGGCGGATGACCGGCCGCCGGTAAAAATGGCGGTGCAGGAGCATATGGATTTGGTTCTGCCTGCCGCGGCGAACGCGCTGGTGAGCGTGCGAATAGAAGCCAACTTTTCACACAGGATGCCGCCGGATATTCGGGATGTGAGTGTGCTGCTGGATGGAGCAAAGGGAGAATAATTGAAATGGATAAAAATGAAAACGCATTGGCCTCCACACAGGGCCAATGCTCGCCAGCAGATGCTGGCGAGCAGGATGACCTGCCCCAGAGACTGACTAAACTAACTGATGAACTGCACGAAGTGGAACGGCAGAGAAATGTTTTTATCCAGCAACGAGATGACTTTGAAGCGGAGACTAAAAGACTTTATAAAATATTAGCTGAAAAGGATAGTGAGATTCATGAGGTGGAACGTCAGCGCGGCGTGTTCATGAAACAGCGGGATGATTTTGAAGCAGAAACCAAAAAGCTTTATGCAGGCCACTCTTCAATGGAGGAAGAAATCAATTTTTGGCGGTTTCGCCATGACGAGACCAGCGCTCTTCATGAACGAGTTGTGGAGCAAAAGTGGTGCGGGGAACACCCCTATGGAGATTATTGCTGCTCCTTTCCATTTGAGCGAATAGAAATATTGCCCAGAGGCGAAGTGTATACATGCTGCAGCGGCCACTTAAAAAGCGGGTATTCAATTGGAAATATCTATACAGACGATTTTGATGAGATGTGGAATTGCGATAAGGTGAAAAAGCTTCGCTATTCTGTAACCATGGGTGATTTTGAATATTGTCATGATTATTGCATGTGGTTGGCCAATCGGGACAGGCTTGAAGGGGAGGACGCCACTCATCCTGTTCGTAAAAAAGAGGGTTCAATTTCCTTTTCCAATTGGAAGACTTGTACTATCAGCCATTTACCTAAATATATTACGCTTGGCTGTGATGAAACTTGCAATTTGCAGTGTCCTAGTTGCCGTACGTCAAAAAGATTTCTCAACAAAGAGCAAAGCAAACGCGTGGAAGAAATGCTGATTAATAAAGTGCGACCTCTGTTGGGAAACTGTCGTCAATTGGAAATGCTCAGCACAGGTGAAGTGTTTGCCAGCATGGCTTGTTGCAATTTTTTAAAAACATTAAGTGCCGAGGAGTTTCCGCAACTTAAGCTTTCCTTTATTACAAATGCACAGTTGTTTACACGGACATTATGGAATGATTTTTTTAACCTGCATAAGATACCAATAATTTTATATATTTCAATGGATGCTGCCTTGAAAGAAACGTACGAAGCAATACGCTTTGGGGCAAAGTGGGAAATCCTATGTGAAAATGCTAAGTTTATCTCACAGCTTCGGAAAAACGGAAATATTGAACGCCTTACCTTGAATTTTGTTGTACAAAAGCAAAACTATCGGGAGATGGAGACCTTTGTGGAATTGGGAAGAAAATGGGGAGCTGATGCTGTCCGCTTTCAATATTTGACAAACTGGGGAACACTATCTACGGAGCAATATAAAGAAGACAATGTTTTTTACCCGGAAAATTCCGCATTTCAGGAAGCGGTAAACACACTTGAAAGACTTACATCACAAGTTACAGATATTAAAGTATTGGAAAATATTTTAGAAATTGTGTAACGACGAAGCAAAGTACGGACATGAACAAAGGAGAAAAAACAATGATTTTGGAAGAGCAGGACGAGACGAAGGTCTACTCTGACGGCCGGGAGACAGAACGGCGAATGCTTGAAATTGCTGAAAACTATCCCGAGGACTTGTCTCAGACAGCAATTTCAGAATGCTATGAATATACTACGAATAATACGTTCTCCTCTGTTCGACGGAATATTCTGAACTGGTATCCCTTTCGTTCAGGATCCTCTGTTTTAGAAATCGGCGCGGGAATGGGGTCTATCACGGGCTTGCTCTGCGATCGGTGTGCCACCGTGACAGCGGTGGAGATGAATCGGGAACGAGCTGCGGTTATTAGTGCCCGATATCCTGACCGAAATAATTTGCATATTTTAGTGGGCGATGTAAATCAGCTGGAGATAGCGGAGACATTTGACTACGTGGTTTTTATCGGTGTATTGGAATATGCAGCTCTTTTTTCGGAGAACGAGGAACCGCATAAAGAGTTTTTACAAACTGCAAAACGATTTCTAAAGCCGGAGGGGCGTCTGCTATTTGCCATTGAAAATCAGTACGGCTTGAAATACTGGTGCGGCGCGGCAGAAGACCACTTGCAAGAACCCTTTGTTGGAATTGAAGGGTTCCAAAAGCCACGTACAGCACGCACTTTTTCAAGAGCTGCGCTGAAAAAATTATTGGCGGAAGCGGGTTTGCCAGAGCAGCGGTTTTACGCGGTTCTGCCGGACTACAAATTTCCCACCATGCTTTTTACGGATGAATGGAAGCCGTCGGGTTCAGATCTGACTAATATTGCATATACGTATGGAAAAGGAAGTTTGCTGACTGCTGATGAGCGAAAGCTTTATGCGGATATAGCAGAAAACGATGTTGTTTCTTTCTTTGCAAACTCTTTTTTTGTTGAGGCGTCAGCTGCTCCACTGGAGGAAAAGCATCCTGTTTTAATTACGGCTCGCGGAGAGTGTAAACCGGAGTACCGCGTTATTACGACGATTAACTCCGATGGCATCTTAACAAAGCAGGCAGCGCATCCGTTGGCGCAGAAGCATTTACAACAAATTGATCGCAATGAAAGCTCTTTGGCGAACGCAGGACTAAAGGTTCTGACAGGCAGCTTCAAAGATGGGGCCTTATCTCGCCCGTTGTCAAGTTTACCACGGGCAGATAAAAGGTTTCGTGAATACATTGAATGCGCTGACTTGAACAGCGCTTGGAGAATGACAGAGTCGTTACGCAAAGCGTTACTGAAAAGCTCTGCACTGTCCAATGCAAGTGAAAACGCATTAGTAAAGGCGGGAATTGCCGAGCCAAACGAAAAGTTTGGGCCAGTGCTTCAAAATGGCTATGTCGATATGACATTCTATAATGCCTTTTTAGACGGTAATGAACTGGTGTTTTTTGACCAGGAATGGTGTATATCAGATCTTCCGCTCGAATTTATTTTGTACTATGCTGTAAAATCCATTTTTGCGCGGGAAGCTCCACATAGCGCAATAACGCTGCCGGAGTTGCTAAAGTTTTTGGGCATTGCTGAAGAACGCTGGACAAGCTATGACAGCATGGAGAGTGCAATATGGGAAAAGGTTTTTCTGCGCACGGGTGATTTTTACGGTCAGGATGGGTATTGCACACAGTATCACAATACCCCAAAGTTCAAGGATACGTTGGATCTCATTCAAGAAAACAACGAACGCTTGACGCGGGAGCAGGAACGCTTACAGGGTGAGCTGAAACGCAGGGAAGGACATATTAAGCTGCTCTTGCAGTCTGAACGAGACCTGAAGGCGGATACAGAACGACAACGCCGTGTAATGGCTGAGCAAAAGCTACAAATTACTGAGCTGGAAGATGATCTCAGGAATAAAACCGGTTGGATTGAGCAGCTGATTCTAAGCGAGCGGCAGCTGAAACAGGAGGTGCTGAATAAAGAAGGGCACATTCAGCTGCTTTTGGAATCGGACAGAGAACTAAATCGAATCAAGAACTCGCGTTCCTGGCGGTTTATGGGTTATTTCTGGAGGCTGCGCGACTTTTTGGTTCCACAGGGAAGCCGACGCCGCTTGGCGGGGAAAATGCTGGTCAAGTTTGTAAAGCATCCGCTCCGTTTTCTTGCCAAATGCACACCCAAGCGGATACGAAAGTTTTTCAGCACCGTGCAGCGGGAGGGTGTCGATGGCGCGTCCCGCAGGCTGAATGACTGCTTCACACCCGCTTCTTTGCCGGAGACGCAGATTACACTGGAACCGGTCAATGTGCAGGCGGCTAAAAGCGTAAAGGATTATGAGCGGCTGGCGGTTCCGCAGTGGGAAAACCCAACGGTATCCATTGTCATTCCGGTATACAACCAGTTTGATTTCACCTATGCCTGCATTAAGTCAATTCTGGCAAACAGCGGCGAGGTATCCTATGAAATTATTGTTGCAGATGATTGTTCGACGGATTTGACAGAAAAAATTGAGGAAATCATCAGCGGGCTGCGCGTCATTCGGAATCAGGAAAATTTACGCTTTCTTTTAAACTGCAACCATGCGGCGAAGCAGGCAAGGGGTCAATATATTCTGTTCCTCAACAATGACACGCAGGTGCAGGAAAACTGGCTGCAGCCGCTGATTGATCTGATGGAAAGCGATGACACGATTGGACTGACGGGTTCCAAGCTGGTGTATCCGGACGGACGGCTGCAGGAAGCCGGTGGAATTCTGTGGAGGGACGGAAGCGCATGGAACTATGGCAACCGGTCGGATCCCTCGCTGCCGGAATATAACTATGTCAAAGAAACGGACTATATTTCGGGCGCTTCTATCATGATTCGGCGTGTGCTGTGGGAAGAAATCGGCGGCTTTGATGAGCGCTTTGCCCCCGCTTACTGCGAGGACAGCGATCTAGCCTTTGAAGTGCGTCGCCGCGGCTATCAGGTGCTCTATCAGCCTCTTTCCGTGGTAGTTCACTTTGAGGGAGTGTCGAACGGCACGGATACCGCCAACGGGCAAAAAGCCTATCAGGTGACAAATCAGAAAAAGTTTTACGAGAAGTGGAAGGATGTTCTGAAAGAAGAGAATTTCGACAACGGAGAAAATGTATTCCTCGCCCGGGATCGCAGCCGAAATAAAAAGACGCTGTTGATGGTCGATCATTATGTGCCTATGTATGATAAAGACGCGGGAAGCCGCACGATTTATCAATATTTGAAACTCTGGGTAGAAATGGGCTTCTCTGTGAAATTTATCGGGGATAACTTTTTCCCACATCAGCCATACACGCAAGAGCTTCAACAGATGGGAGTCGAAGTGTTATACGGGCCTTATTATGCTAAGCATTGTAAAGAGTGGCTAAAGGAAAATGGCGAAAAATTTGATGTTGTATTTCTAAATCGCCCATATATTGCGGAGAAGTATATAGATGCTGTTAAAAAGTATACCCGCGCAAAGTTGGTATATAACGTATGCGACCTACACTATCTGAGAGAACAGCGGGAATATGAACTTTCCGGAAATCCTGCTCTCTTGAAGTCTTCTCAGGAATGGAAAGTAAAGGAGTTCCGGCTAATTGAGCTAACTGACACTGTATTTACGCTTAGTGTAGATGAAAAAAAGATTATTGATGAGAGCTTCAAGCCATCTAAGACGGTGATTTGCCCAATTTTTATTTATGATACGTTTTACCACAGTCTTCCTCCACGGGACGAAACAAAGGATTTGCTGTTTGTTGGCGGTTTTAACCACCACCCTAATGGGGATGCAGTAATGTGGTTCTGTACGGAAGTCCTTCCCAAAATTCAGGAAGAACTTTTGGATGTGCGATTTCATATTGTTGGCTCTAATCCGCCTGAGGAAATTCGGACACTGGAATCTGAATCCATCATTTTGCATGGCTATGTGTCGGATGATGAGCTTGAGCGGTTGTATGCGGAATGTCGTGTCTGCGTGATCCCGCTTCGATATGGTGCTGGTGTGAAGGGCAAAACAATCGAGGCGATGTATCACGGTATTCCAATTGTCACGACATCTACCGGAATTGAGGGACTACCCGGTATCGACAAATGTATTTTGGCAACGAATTCAGCAGAAGCCTTTGCATGCAAAGTTGTGAAACTGTATCGCGATGGAGCTGTAAAAGAATCATCAGCTTGCTATGAGTATGTTCGTGCGCATTACTCAAGAGATGCGGCGCAGCGCTTTTTCTCTAAAGAATTTGATCACGTGGAGGTTAAGTAATGACTTGGCATATTATTGGCAGCACCGGATTTATTGCGAAACGGCTGTTAAAAAAAATTCCGGAGGGAGAAGCAATATGCCTTTATGCACGTCATCCTTCTAAAGGAGAAAAACATCTGGATTTGATAGATTTTTCGGCGGCGGATTGTGATGAGATACGGTCAGGTGATCTGGTTGTTCTTCTGGCTGCTGTTTCTTCTCCAAATATCTGTCGGGATAACTATAAGGATGCATATGCGGTAAATGTTATTGGTACGGAGCGACTAGTTCAGGAGTGTTTGACGAGAGGTGCGTATGTACTCTTCTTCTCCAGCGATGTGGTAGTCGGAGCAACAAAATGTGCACACAATGAAAGAATGCCTGTTTTACCAGTGGGACAGTACGGAAAAATGAAACACTATGTCGAAAAAGCGTTTTCTGATGACCCAAGGTTTAAAACTTTTCGACTCTCCTATGTCTTTTCAAAAGAAGACAAATTTATGTGTTATCTGCGTAATTGTGCAGACAGAAACGAAACCGCGGATGTTTTCCAAGCTTTATATAGAAATGTGGTATATCTGAGCGATGTTTTAGATGCTGTAATTGCCTTAGGTCATAGCTTTGAACAGTGGAGTACTTCCGTATTTCACCTTTGTGGGCCCGAACTATTGTGTCGGGCAGACATGGCGGAAATGTTTCGACAATTGGCAGCACCAGAACTTCGTTATACCATCAGCACGCCAAACCCATGCTTTTTTGAGGCGCGTCCAGACAGGATTGAAACTAATTCGCTCTATCTGGACTCTTTACTGGGCAGAAAGGCGACTGCGTTGTCAACTGCAATGCAGATAGAGTTTAGGCAAGAAAAGGAGATCAAAAAAATATGAGCATAAAAGCATTAATCACAGGTGTAACCGGCATGGTAGGGTCCCATTTAGCGGATTTTCTGCTGGAGAATACGGATTGGGACATTTATGGTGTGTGCCGTTGGAGAAGTCCCTTGGATAATGTGGATCACCTGCTGGAACGGGCTAATGAAAAGGATCGGCTGTTTTTTGAATATGCCGATCTGAATGATGAAATTTCTCTTATTAATTTGATTCGTGTGATTCATCCGGATTATGTGTTTCATCTGGCCGCACAGAGCTATCCGCTAACCAGTTTTACAGCGCCCATTGATACATTAAACACTAATATTCTGGGTACTTGCCGCCTGCTGGAGGCGATTCGCTCGGAAATGGCTTTAAACAAAGAATACCATCCGATAATTCATGTTTGTGCTTCCTCCGAGGTGTTTGGAAAGATCCCGGCAGATAAAAAACCGGAAACAGGAATTCACGAAGAATGTCCATTCCATCCTGCATCTCCCTATGCTATTTCTAAGGTGGGTACGGATCTGCTGGGCCGTTATTATGCCGAGGCCTATGACATGACCGTGATGACTACTAGAATGTTCACCCATACCGGGCCACGGCGCGGTGACGTTTTCCATGAATCTACATTTGCCAAGCAGATTGCTATGATCGAGAAAGGGCTTATTCCGCCGATCGTCAAAGTGGGAAATCTGAATAGTCTGCGCACATATGCAGATGTACGTGATGCGGTACGAGCTTACTATATGTTGGTAACAAAAAAACCCATTGCAGGTGCGTATTACAACATCGGAGGCTCTCACACTTGTGAGGTTGGCGATACTTTGTACACTCTGATTTCTTATTCGCCTATGAAGGATCAGATTAAGGTGGAAACCGATCCGGAGCGACTGCGGCCTATTGATGCTGATTTACAGATTCCAGACTGTAGCAAATTTAAAACGCACACTGGCTGGGAACCGGAGATTCCATTTGAAAAGACCATGCATGATCTATTGGACTATTGGCGGACGCGGCTTTCTACAGGCTGCAATTTTCTTACCCGCTGAAAGGAGCGCAAAGATGATTATCCGTTCTAAAGCACCTTTGCGTTTGGGCTTTGCAGGCGGAGGGACCGACGTGTCTCCTTATTGTGATCAGTTCGGCGGCGTCATACTAAATGCCACGATAGATATGTATACTTACTGCACTATTGAGCCAACAGATAACGGTTTTGTTGAATTCTGCGCGGCAGATCTAGGAGAGCATGTGAGTCTGCCCGCATCTGATGAATTCCCGTTAGATGGTGCACTTCTTTTGCATCGTGGCGTTTATAACCGTGTTGTTCGGGATTATTGTGGGGGTAAACCTTTGTCTTTGCGGATGACTACATATTCCGACGCACCAGCGGGCAGTGGTTTGGGATCATCCTCAACTATGGTTGTAGCTATGCTAAAAGCCTATATGGAATGGCTGAACCTGCCGCTGGGAGAGTATGATATGGCGGATCTAGCCTATCAGATCGAGCGAAAGGATCTGGGGCTGTCCGGCGGCAAGCAGGATCAGTATGCCGCAACTTTCGGCGGGCTGAACTACATGGAGTTTTTTGCAGATAATCGAGTGATCGTCAATCCGCTGCGCATCAAGCGCTGGATCAAAAACGAACTGGAAAACTCTCTGGTTCTGTATTATACGGGTACCTCGCGGGACAGCGCAAAGATTATTGAGGAACAGGTGCGCTGTCAGAAAAGCGAAAAATCTCTGGAAGGGATGCACGAACTGAAAGCGCAGGCTGCGCGGATGAAGGAATGCGTTTTGAAAGGCGACTTTGACGGCTTTGCGGAATGCCTGCATCGCGGCTGGGAGGCCAAGAAAAAGACCTCTGCCATTATCAGCAATCCGAAGATCGAAGAGACATATTCCTTTGTGATGGCGCACGGCGGCAAGGCCGCCAAGATCAGCGGCGCGGGCGGCGGCGGATTTATGATGATCATCTGTGATCCCATTCGTCGCTATGAGCTGGTGGACGAGTTGAAGAAAACAGACGGACGGGTGATGGTCACCAGCTTTACGGAGCTGGGAACGCAGGCGTGGACGCTGTACTGAGAGGGGAAAACGCTGATGCGAGACACGACAAGAACAATATACTGCAATTTGCTGGAAAGATACCCGACCTTGTGTGCCTGCAAAGCTGAGATCGAAGCAGCTATTGAAGCCTTACTGGCCTGCTTTTCCTCCGGTGGCAAGCTGCTGGTGTGCGGCAACGGCGGCAGCGCGTCGGACAGTGAGCATATCGTTGGCGAACTGATGAAGACCTTCATGTTGGATCGACCGTTGGATGCGGATATGCAGAAAAAGCTGAGAAGTGCCTATCCTGAGCATGCGGAAGCCATGATCGCGCACCTGCAGCGGGCGGTGCCGGCCATTTCCCTTGTCAGTGAGACTGCATTGATGACCGCCTATACAAACGATAATTCCGCGGAAATGGCATTTGCACAGCAGGTCTTGAGCTATGGCAGGGAAGGCGATATCCTGCTGGGGATCTCTACCTCCGGCAACTCCGCCAACATTCTTAATGCTGCGCGAATCGCCCGGATCCAAGGCATAACGACTATTGCCCTGACAGGCCAGAGCGGAGGTAAAGTGAAGGCCCTCAGCGATATCTGTATCTGCGCGCCCTCGAACATCACCTATCAGATTCAGGAGTATCACCTGCCGATTTACCATTGCCTGTGCGCCTGCGTGGAAAACGAACTGTTCGGAGTGGATGCGTGATGAGGGAAGCAATCGTTTTAGCAGGCGGGTTTGGCACGCGCCTCGCCCATATCGTATCTGATGTGCCAAAGCCTATGGCGCCGGTCTGTGGTCGCCCGTTTCTTCGATTCATACTGGACGATCTGCAGGCTAAGGGGATAGAACGTGTAATTCTGGCGGTAGGTTATAAACAGGAGGTCATACGGAATTATTTCGGAGCGGCATACCGGGGGATGCAAGTGGTTTATTCGTCAGAGGAAACGCCGCTGTTCACCGGGGGTGCAATCAAACAGGCGCTGGCGCTGTGCAGGGATGAATTTGTTTACGTTGTGAATGGGGATACGCTTTTTCAAGTTGATTTGAAACAAATGGAGCGGTTCAGACGAGACAAAGACCTGCGTTTTGTGCTGGCAACAAAACGGATGGAGAAATTTGATAGGTATGGGACGCTTGAAATTGAGCAGGGAAGAATTAAAGCGTTTTACGAAAAGCAGTTTTGCGAGGCTGGCTGGATCAACGGCGGTATCTATTTGATGTCGCGCAGCTTCTTAGATGCGGTACATGAGACGACGTTTTCGTTTGAAAACGAGATTTTAGAAAAATGGGTTGATAAAGAACGCTTGGGCGCATTCCCAAGCGACGGGTATTTTATTGATATTGGCATTGAAGACGATTACCTGCGTGCGCAGGAGGAACTGAAAGACAAGTGCAAAAAAAACCGTGCCGCTTTTTTTGATAGGGACGGCACGATCAACGTAGAAATCAATTATCTGCACCGTTGTGAGGATTTGAAGTTTATAGACGGTATGCCACAATTCATCAGGAAGTGGAATGACTGGGGATTCAAGGTGATTGTGGTTACCAATCAGGCCGGCATCGCGCGCGGATATTACACAGAAGAGGATATGAGGACGCTTCACCGCTATATGAATGAGCGGCTCGCCGAATACGGCGCCCATATTGACGCATTTTACTTTTGCCCGCACCATCCGGACTTTACAGGGCCGTGCCACTGCCGCAAGCCGGAGTCAGGGATGATTGAGGAGACGATTCGCGAATTTGATTTGGATCCTGAACGGTGTATTCTATTTGGCGATAAGCCATGGGATGTGGAAGCAGGGGAGAGGTGCGGCGTGCGGGGAATTTTGTGTGAATGCACTTGGCCTCATTGACAAGGAAAAACGCATAGGAGAGAAAGAAGCATGTTAGAAAAGAGATCGGAACAGCGGGAACGCCGTGAAGCAATGCTAAACATTTGGGAGCAGGCCAAATGCAGGCGTACCGCCTGTCTGCTCTTTGGTATTTTTCTTTTTGCAGTGCTGATTCCATGGTACCGCGAAGGCATTATGTGTAACGATGAGTTACAATCACGATTTTACAGCGGACAGGGGTTTTTAGCCTTTTTTGAAGAGTTTTTTCAAGTCCATTTGCGTAGTGGACGGACACTATCCTCTGTTATAAATCCCATTACCATGTCCTTTGGCTTTTGGGGGCAGGCTTCTTGGTCTTATAAATTATTGCAGATGCTTTCTATTTTAATAGTATTTTTGCTATTTGCAAAGCTTCTAAATCGGTTGTTTTCTGACCGTGCATTTTCCGCATTTTGTGCATTGTCCCTCATTGCGTTTCTCCCTGTGAGCTTTGAGCTGAACTCCCCAAATGCATTTAGCACCCTATATAATATTCCCTTCAGTCTCCTTCTTCTTTCCATGATTCAATACTGGGATTGGCTGAAACAGCGTAGCCACAAAAAGCTGATCGCATTTGTCGTGTTTCTTTTTATCACTCTATGTAGCTATGAGTCATTTGTCACCTTTGTTCCTGCCTACGTTGCTCTTGCGGTCTATCAAAGAGGTCTTCGAGAAAGCCTACGCAGGTGGAGGGATTTCCTCTGGCCTGTAGGGACGGGGACAATCTATTTATCACTGTATTTCGCAATCGGTAGGGTCATTCCCTCCCAATATAGCGGTAATCATTTGATTTTGCCTGATCCGCTGAACGCGGTGAAAATTATTGTTCAATTGGTTCGCTCTGCTTTCCCGGGATACTATTGGACGCTGCCAAAGTATCACTATTTGTTTCGCATTTATCAAGACATTACCATTGATGACATTGCCCGCTTAATTTTAGTATGCGGGGCTTTTTCCGCGCTAGTATATGCGCTGGTTCGAAAAGTGATGCATGATTCTCAGGCTAGAACGCAGCGCTCGGTTCTGATTGCTCTTTCCACGCTGCTTCTCTTGGTGTTGCCCACTCTTCCAACAGCTATGGCTGAATTATATCAGACGGGTTTCGGCGGCAACGAAGGCGCTGCGGTGCCCACTACTTTTTTTATGTATCCTCTGGCCACTTTTTTGTGCTGCTTTGTTCTCTGGCAGGTATTAAAGCGGCTGCCCCCCAAAGTCGCGCCGTGGGTAGCGGTTTTTTGCATGCTCTGTGTGATGATTCCCGTGCAATTGATGAACGGAGAATTTGCCCAGCGCCATGAAGAAAACTTTCAACGGCTGGGAACCATAGAGGAGATGGTCAAATCCCCAGTCATGCAGAATATGGGAGAAGCCACAGTCTACACAACGGATCTTTTTCAGACGCGGGATGCACTGGCCATCCATGACCCATATTGGACACAGTACGCCGTAGCTTCCGGCAAAACGGTTCAGATTGTCAATCAGGAAGGCACCGCTTTTGATAGCCGTATTTACTTTGATGATACTTCATTTTACATCTGGATTGGAAGTGAGTTGTGTGTCATGTCTAAGGAACAGCTATTGGGCTTATCTTCTGCACCTTACCTCAGTGATACCTATATGATTGTGGATTATAGTGGAAGCTATCAGGCCGACAAGTGGTACGTTTGTTACTTTACAGAGGTAGATGAAGAATTGATCCCAAGTACGGCTGAGTCCTTTTCCGCCGCTCAAAGCCGCACTAATGCGGGGCAGACGCTGGACACTTGTGTCAAGGTCAGTGGATACAGCAACGATGGCTGGCTGACAAAAGAGAGCGCTTTTCAGATCCGTTCCGGTGAGGATGGACTGCTTCATGTGGAACTGTATCAGCCGAAAGAGGAGTATCAAACCATATCCGGCGTGATCACAGTGAACGGGGACGCGCAGGAATTTGCCCTGATCGGGGAAACAACCGTGCTGGACATCCCTGTGGAGCCGGACGCGCTTTTGGACGTGTCCATCGTTATGGAGCGGGACTTCCCCGCCGACGGCGACGATATCCGGCAGCTCAGCGTATTTTTGTCGGATCTGTCGTGCTCATAAAAAGGCGGCAGCGGAGGGAGTGTGACCATGTGCACAGTATCTTGATCTCAAGGGAACGGCCTATTTGATTTTTTGGTTTGACCGACGGGAGACTGTAGAAAGACAAGACCGGTGGGGCGTATTTATCGCAGGTGCTTTATTGGGTGCCGTTTGTTTCTTTGCGATTTACTGGGTCGTGCAAAACGCTTTATAGGAAGCTCTCCTCAAATACGCAAGCAGTCCTTTGTGCATCGACTTCCGTTGCTGACCGTCTGTATGGCGTTTTTGTTCTTTTCAGCGTTTCCAGATTTTTGTGTTGGAGATCAATTGCTCTTTTCCATCCAGCTCCCTGATAAGCTTTATAAGCTTTTTACATTTTCAAGTCCAATGGCCGTTTTTGGGGTAATATCCTATGGCTACACCGCGTTTGCCCTCGTGTGCTATGTCCGCTTCTGGGAACGGTTTCGCATAACGCGGAACATCCTCGCCCTAATGTTGATTCCTGTAATGGCGCTTCATTGGACAGAGCGGCTGAATATGACAAATCCTGTTACACGGTTTACGCAGGCCGCCACTATTACATACGAGCAGACGATTTTTCCACAATCCGGAATTTGGGACGAGGTCTTCTCTCAGGCGGACTATCTGGATTTTCTCTGGGGATATAGTGCAGGCGACACGCAGGCTTTGGTGCCTAAAGCGGTTGAATACGGTGTAAAGCTAAACATATCTCAAGCTGCCCGGCAAAGTGTAGACACGGCAACAAAGCAATCATACGCAACGGTTGAGGCGCTATTGGTCGGCAGCATTCCTCAGAACAAAATATACGTAATTCAGGATGTTAAAATTATTTTACCAAAGCTTTTGACCGTGAAAGGATTGCGAATTATCCATGAGGACGGGTATTATCTAGCAGTGCCAAGTGCCTTCACGGTAGGGGACGGGTACGAAGAACTCACGCTGCAATCTCTTACTCCGCTAGAGTACGGGGCTTCCCTAGGCGGACTAGATGAAAATCGGACGGTTCTTTTTACCTCCTATCACAATGCAGAGGATAATCGGGCGGAGGTGATGCAGACGATAGTGCAAGCAGCTGGCTGTCAGGAGTTTCCCGTTACCTTTGGCAATAAGTTTGCGGGTATTTTGCTGCCTGCATCTCGCAGTCTTGCTGCGTATGAAAGTGATAGTAGCGATACGGTGCTGACATTGGAAGCAGGAAGTGATTTGTGTGGAGGCGTTCTTCCGGTATTGCTTTCTCTTGTGGGAAAAACTGATTTCTATGACGACACCAATCTGGAGATAGGGGCAACCCTGAATGGAAGGGTCATTTTGCTGCCTGGAGCAACCGGGGTAACCATCTATGCATTTAATTTTCAAACTGGGATCGTGGAAAGCGCCGCGTGGATTTCATTGGATGGTACTACCTTCTGCAATCTTGAAAATTTCAATTTCCCTATTGCATAGCCCAGAATACTAGGAGGTCTACATATGCCCTTATTGACTATTATTGTTCCCTGCTATAATGAGCAGGAATCCCTTCCGCATTTTTACAGCGCAATTGTGGACGAGGCTGCCAAACTGAATACGGCTTACGCGTTGGATGCCGAGATTCTATTTATTAACGATGGCTCTCAGGATGGAACATTACCCCTATTGCGCCAATATACGGTAGATGACGAACGGATTCGGTATCTTTCTTTCTCTCGAAATTTTGGCAAGGAAGCTGCAATTTTTGCCGGTTTGGAAAAAGCCTTTGGCGACTATATTGTTTTTATGGACGCGGATCTGCAGCATCCTCCGGCTATGCTAGGACAAATGTACGAAGCCCTGCAGACCGGGGAGTATGATATCGCCGCCGCTCGGCGTGTTGACCGAAAAGGCGAGCCACCCATCCGTAGCTTTTTTGCCCGACTGTTTTACCAAATGATTAACAAGATTTCCAAGGCTGATTTTGTAGATGGCGCATCGGACTACCGGATGTTAACACGGCAAGCGGCGAATGCAATTTTATCTATGGGAGAATATAACCGCTTTTCAAAGGGAATCTTTGGTTGGATTGGATTTAAAACTAGCTGGATTCCATATGAAAATGTGGAAAGAGTGGCGGGAGAAACGAAATGGTCGTTCTGGGGATTACTCATTTATTCCATCGAAGGGATTGTTGCGTTTTCTACAACTCCATTGGCTATTTCATCTGTATTAGGTATCCTATTCTGTTTAGTAGCAGTGATTGGCATTATTGGTGTAATAATTAAAACTGTAATTTGGGGTGATCCAGTAGCGGGCTATCCAACGCTGACATGTTTGTTGCTGCTGATTGGCGGAACGCTTCAGCTTTCCTTAGGGATTATTGGACAATATTTAGCAAAAACTTATCTAGAAACAAAGAAACGCCCCATTTACATAGTCCGTGAAACGGAGGAGGACGTTAAATGATTCGCTTTCTCGACCGTAAGCTTCTGAAATTCCTGCTTGTCGGCGTTGTGAATACATTGATCGGCACCGCTATTATGTTCGGCCTTTATAATTTTGCGCATTCC
>NZ_JANGCE010000040.1 GCF_024462775.1 Butyricicoccus faecihominis | reverse complement strand
CTCCGGTAGCCTTGGCGCTGCTCGCTGCGCTCGTATCGCGCCGCCTGAGTCAGTTTCTCTGCCTCTGCTTCCAGAAGTCCGTTGAGCGTTTCCTCCACGCTGCCGCGCACTAATTCTTTGATCTGACCCTTGATTACCTGTTTAGCTGTTTAGCACACCACGCTATATCCTTTCATGCAAAAAAACAACAAATCCGAACCCATCTCCAATTGGAGTCGGGTTCGGATTTGTGTGTGTTGGTGATCCATCGGGGATTCGAACCCCGGACACCCTGCTTAAAAGGCAGGTGCTCTGCCGACTGAGCTAATGGATCATATTGAGTTGTTCGCATTTCATCTTAGTATTACTTTGCGGATAAAGAATGGCAGGGACGGCTGGATTCGCTTTTCTGCGGAAAAGCCACGGCGATTGCAACATGCCACCGGCATGTTGCCAAAAGCCGCCTTTCGCATCCAGCAAACTCACCGGACTTAAATGACTTGGCAGGGACGGCTGGATTCGAACCAGCGAATGTCGGCGTCAAAGGCCGATGCCTTACCGCTTGGCGACGCCCCTGTATTCGCGGGCTGAAATGGTGACCTAGAGACAACGCGCTGCGGTTTGCAGCGCGTCGGTTTAGGTAATGGGGTGGGTAAAGGGGTTCGAACCCTCGACCTCCGGAACCACAATCCGGCGCTCTAACCAGCTGAGCTATACCCACCATATTCTGTTTCAGCGGAAATGGCACGCCAGGAGGGATTCGCTTTTCTGCGGAAAAGCCACGGCGGTTATAATATGCCACCGGCATATTATCAAGAGCCGCCTTTCGAATCCCCGGCATGTGCACAAAGAAGAACTTGGCACGCCAGGAGGGATTCGAACCCCCGGCCTACTGCTTAGAAGGCAGTTGCTCTATCCGACTGAGCTACTGGCGCATAGTGTTCCGCGCCCGCTGCCTTTCCATACATAAAAATGGATGGAGCGGGTGATGGGAATCGAACCCACGTGTTCAGCTTGGAAGGCTGACATTCTACCATTGAACTACACCCGCGGGTTTTCTGACGCTTAAATAGTATACCAACATTCGGACGTTTTGTCAACGCTTTTCCCGCCATTTTTTCAGAAATCCGCACAATTTTTCCGCACCCCTATTGCCCGCGTTTGCCCCGCATGCGCTCACGGTACTGCGTGCGGTAGCGGATAGGCGGTAACCCGACGGTTTTTGAGAAAATTTCGCTGAAATGCGTCACATTGCCGTAGCCGACGATAGCCGCGATCTGCGCGGCGCTGTAATCGGTCGAAATCAGCAGGTTCTGCGCCTCGCCCACACGGCAGCGTATCATATATTGAATTGGCGAAAAGCCCGTAATGCGTTTAAAGATATGCGCCGCGTAATAGGGCGATACATGAAGCGTCTCGCCGAGCGAGTGAAGCGTCAGCGGCTGGTCAAAGTGGGTGGCGATATATTGACGCATGCGGTTTGCCAGCACGATCTCCGCGTTTTGCCGTCCGCCGCGATCATCCGCCGGAAAGCCGACGGCGAGCAGCACCAGCGCGGGGAACAGTTGGTCGACGATCTCGCGCGAAGGCACGGTGTTCAGCTCCATCCGGTCGAACAGCAGCTTACACAGCGCGTTTATTTCATGATACTCGCCGTGTACCGGACGGACAAAGCCGCTTTCCGGCGCGGTCATGTGGCCGGGCGGCAAGCCGTTTAAGGTAAGCCCCGCCACGCCGAAGCAAAACGTGCCGATCTCGTGCGCGGTGGTGGATACGACCTCGTGCAGCGCACCCTGATTATAAAGCAGCAAATCGCCCGGCCGGATGGGATAACTGTACCCATCCACGGTATAAACGCCCTCGCCCCGGTAGACGAACAGCAGCTCGGTGATATCATCGTGCCGATGGATGGGGCGGTGAATTTTAGGATCGGCCACGGCCTGCCGGGTGGCATACAGCAACATGGGCCGCAGCCCATGTGCAAAGGTCGTTTTCCCCTTATCCGGCATATGGTCCGGCCCCCTTTCGTTTGCTTGTTTTATCATACCGCATTTTCTAACGCAGCGCAAGAAACCGGAAGAAACAATTTTATAAAGCATTTTTTGTGCAACTTTTCCGCGTTTTTCAATGCGGAAAGCGCAGGATACCGGAAACAACCTTGGCACATTTTCGATATAATACGTTTATCAAAAACAAGCGGCGATGGGCGCCGCCGAAAATGGAGGGAAAACCAAATGAGCATGAATATTTGCGGCGCGCCGTGCTGCTGGGGCGTGGACGATCCGAAAAATCCGTATCTGCCGCCTTGGCAGCGTGTGTTGGACGAAGCCGCGCAGGCGGGCTACCGTGCGATCGAGCTTGGGCCCTACGGCTATCTGCCGGTCGACGCGGACGTCGTATCCGCGGAGCTGAACAAAAATCATCTTTCCATCGTCGCGGGCACAATTTTCCACGATCTGCTCGACCCGGCAAACCAAAAAAGCGTTTTGGACGCGGTTGACGATATCTGCCGCCTGATTACCGACCCGCGCCTTCCGAAACTGCCTGTGCACGAAGGGCAGAAGCATCCCACGCCGTACATGACCGTCATGGACTGGGGCCACGACGAGCGGGACTACAACGCGGGCCACTCGGACCGCTCGCCCCGCCTGTCGCCCGAGGAGTGGACACGCTTCATGGGCAACGTGCGCGCCGTGTGCGAGCGGGCGAACAGCTACGGCGTACGTCCGGTCATCCACCCGCACGCGGGCGGCTACATCGAATTTGCGGACGAAATCGAAGCCCTTGTGCGCGATATCCCGTACGAAGTCGCGGGCCTGTGTCTGGATACCGGTCACCTGTATTATTCGGGCATGGATCCGGTGGAGTATCTCAAAAAATACGCCGACAAACTGGATTACGTACACTTTAAGGATGTGGACGAAACCGTTTACCGCGCGGTACTGGGCAAGCATATCCGCTTTTTTGAAGGCTGCGGCGAAGGCTCGATGTGTCCGATCGGCATGGGCGCGCTCGACTACCCGGCTATCAAGCAGGCGCTCACGGATATCGGCTATTCGGGCTACATCACCATCGAGCAGGAACGCGACCCGCGCAATGCCGACACCAGCCTGCGCGACGTTAAGGCAAGCGTGGACTACTTAAAGTCGGTCGGCTACGAGATCTAAGCACGTCCCTCCGTCAGTTCGGCGTATGGTCCATCAATATAATCGCCTTGTTGCGGAATGGCGCGGTGACGCCACCCCGCCGCTCGCAAGGATCGGTACGCTCCCCCCAACCTTATTAATCAAGAATGGAGAATGACAATGTATTACGGTGAAAAAAGAGTAGAAACCCCCATCCGCTGGGCAATGGTAGGCGGTGGCAAGGGCAGTCAGATCGGTTATATCCACCGCTCCTCCGCGCTGCGGGATTTTAACTTCCAGCTCGTCGCGGGCGCGTTCGACATCGACGCCGCGCGCGGCAAGGCCTTTGGCGAAAGCCTGCACGTCGCGGCGGACCGCTGCTACCCGGATTATCAAACCCTGTTTGCCGAGGAAGCTAAGCGTCCGGACGGCATTCAGGCCGTTTCCATCGCCACCCCCAATTTCACCCATTTCGAGATCGCCAAAGCGGCGCTGAACGCCGGCCTGCATGTTTATTGTGAAAAGCCCATGTGCTTCAACACCGAGGAAGCCGCCGAGCTGGAAGCGCTGGTTGAAAAGACCGGCAAGATCATGTTCGTTTCCTACGGCTACGCGGGCCATCAAATGATCGAGCAGGGCCGCAAGATGATCGCGGACGGCGTTTTAGGCAAGATCCGTATCGTCAAGATGCAGTTCGCGCACGGCTACCATAACGTGGCGGTGGAAAAGAACGCGGCTTCCACCGCGTGGCGTGTCGACCCGAAAAAGTCCGGCCCATCCTATGTGCTGGGCGATGTGGGCACGCACCCGCTGTATCTGGCTGAAGCCATGCTGCCCGAGGAAATGAAGGTAAAGCGCCTGCTGTGCTCCCGCCAGTCCTTTGTCGAGAGCCGCAAGCCGCTGGAGGATAACGCCATGACGCTGATGGAATACGAGGGCGGCGCTGTCGGCTACGTCTGGTCCAGCTGTGTCAACGCGGGCGCGATGTTCGGCCACACCATCCGCATCGTGGGCGAGAAGGCCTCTATCGAGTGGAACGCCGAGTTCCCGAACCAGCTTGCCTACGAGGTGCAGGGCGAGCCGCAGCACATCATGCACCGCGCCATGGATTACCTGTATCCCGAAGCGACGGCGGACGACCGCATTGGCGGCGGCCATCCGGAGGGCCTGTTTGAATCGTGGGCCAACATTTACAGCCGCTTTGCCCGCGCCATTGAACTAACCGAAAAGGGCGAGCCGGTCGATTTCTGGTACCCCGGCGTACGCGCGGGCGCGGAAGGCGTCAAGTGGGTCGAAAAGTGCGTGGAATCCGCCGATCAGGGCGGCGTTTGGGTCGATTATTAAGCAAAAAGAGAAATACGCGGGCGCGGCCGGATAAGGGACCGACCGCGCCCCCATTTGGCAAAAAAGAAAAAGAGAAAAGAAAATAAGGGGTACATCTATGTTCACTATTGTCACCTTCGTCGGTTTTACGGCGCTGGTCGCGCTCATCTCTTGGATGAAAACGCGCGGCGACGATCTTTCCACCAAGGACGGCTACTTCCTCGCGGGCCGCGGTCTGCCCGGCATCGTCATTGCGGGCTCGTTGATGATGACCAACCTTTCCGCCGAGCAGCTTGTCGGCACCAACGGCCAGAGCTTCGCGGGCAACATGAGCCCGATGGCGTTCGAGGTCACCTCGTCGTTTGCGCTCATCATGCTCGCGTTCCTGTTCCTGCCCAAGTTTCTCAAGGGCGGTATCACAACCATTCCGGAGTTCTTCGAGATGCGCTTTGATACCACGACCAAGCGCCTGTTCTCGCTGATGTTTCTGATCGCTTATATTTTCACCATGCTGCCGGTCGTGCTGTATTCGGGCGCGGTCGTGTTGGAAAAGATCTTTGATATTTCCGGCATGTTCGGCCTTTCATATTTCTGGGCGATCGCGCTGGTCTGTGCGGCGACCGGCATCATTGGCGCAATCTACGCCATTTTTGGCGGCTTGAAAGCGGTTGCGGTATCGGATACGATCAACGGCGTCGGCCTTTTGCTCGGCGGCTTCATGGTGCCCGTGCTCGGCATTCTCGCGCTCGGCGCGCTGGACGGCGGCGGCTTTCTGGAGGGCATCAAGCACTTCATTTCGGCAACGCCTGAAAAGCTGAACGCTTGGTCGCCCGCGACCGCGCTCCCTCCCGAGGTACCGTGGCCCGTTCTGTTCACCGGCATGATCGTGAACAACCTGTTCTATTGGGCCACCAATCAGTCCATCATCCAGCGCTCGCTGGCGGGCAAAAACCTTGCCGAAAGCCAGAAAGGCGCGATCTGGGCGGGCTTCTTCAAGATTTTGGACGCGGCCATTCTCGTCATTCCCGGCATTATCGCCTATCAGCTTCTCGCGGGCCGCATGTCCACCGAGGTCGGCATGGCGGCGGACTCCGCTTACCCGATGCTGATCTTGGAGGTCGTGCCGAAGCCGCTGCTGGGCTTCCTCGCGGCCGTTATGTTCGGCGCGATCCTGTCCTCCTTTAATTCCGTGCTCAATTCCTCGGTCACGATCTTCACGCTAGACCTGTACCAGCCCATCTTCGCGCCGCAGGCCAATGCCAAAAAGCTGGTCAAGGTCGGCAAGATCTTCGGCACGGTCATTGCGGTCGCGTCGATCATCGTCGCGCCGTTCGTCATGTTCTTCGGTACCGGCATCATGAACTTTATCAACGAGTGCTGGGGCTTCTTCTCCATGCCGCTACTGACCGCCGTACTTTTCGGTCTGTTCAGCAAGCGCGCGCCGTCCATCGCGCCCAAGATCATTATTCCGATCCACATCGTGCTGTACGGCATGTCGAAATTAAGCCCGTTCTGCCAGCAGTTCCACTATCTGTATGTTGTATTCGCGCTGTTTGTGCTGGAATGCATCATTTACGGCCTGTGCATCAAGTTTGCGCCGCGTCAAGACGCGTTTGAGATCACAGACGCCAAGGTGATCGATCTAACGCCGTGGAAAAACGGCAAAATCTTCGCGATTATCGCGGTGCTGGTCACCGTAGGCGCCTACATTTTGTTCTCTCCCATCGGTCTTGCACATTAAACTTATAAAATACACCTAAAAACCACCGTCTTCCATGCGCAAAATAACCAAACTTTCATTTTTTCCTTCTACTCCTTTTGCAAAAACCCTCAATTTGTGTTAAAATAGATACATGGAAGGCAAGAAAGCCACGAAATTTCTTAAGTTTCGTGGCTTTCTCATCGTTTTTTGCACAAAAGTGGAGGCGCAGAATGTTTCAAGTGGGAGATTTCATTGTTTATGGCAACAACGGAGCATGTCAGGTAAAGGCGATCAGTACGCCCGGCCTTGACCCGGAGACCCCGGACCGGCGGTATTACACCATCCAGCCTGTCTGCGGCACGGAAACCATCTATATACCGGTGGATTCCAAGGTGTTCATGCGTCCGGTGATGAGCAAGGGCGAAGCGGAAGATCTGATTTCCCGCATCCCGGATATCAGCGAAACGCCGCTCGAAACCAAGGATCTTCATATCTTGACAGACAGCTACCGTCAGGTTTTCCTGTCGCATGATTGCGGGCAGTTGGTCCAGCTGATTAAAACCACCTACCGCAAAAACCGCACCGCCGTACAGAACGGTAAAAAACCGAGCGAGATCGACGCGCGTTTCCGCAAAAAGGCGGAGGAGCTGCTCCATGGCGAGCTGTCCGTCGCCCTCGGCATACCGGTCGAAAACGTTCCGCAGTATATCGAAAGCAAAATATCGTAAAACGCCCCCCTGTTCCCTGCCAAGCGCCGGGAACAGGGGGGTGTTTGTTCAGCGCTCGTTTCGCTTACGCGATTAAAACGCGGCATCGGCCGTTAGCGGTATGTGCGTAGCTTTCCGACAAAAAAACGCGCGTTTTTCCGTTACTTTCTCAAAACGCCCAATCGGGGCGGGTTTTCGGAGGTATTTTTCTCCTATCCGCGCGGCGGTTTTCATTGCGCGAAAGTGGGTTTGGTGGTAGAATAGAGACTGATATATTGTGGAATGACGGGAAAAGGAAAACTATGTGGATTGCTGAGAACTGGAAAGATTACACCGTTTTAGACTGCGGCGGCGGTGAAAAGGTAGAGCGCTGGGGGGATCAGACCCTGATCCGGCCCGACCCGC
This sequence comes from Butyricicoccus faecihominis, assembly GCF_024462775.1. Lineage (GTDB taxonomy): Bacteria > Bacillota > Clostridia > Oscillospirales > Butyricicoccaceae > Agathobaculum > Agathobaculum faecihominis_A. The sequence continues at coordinate 22,667 of NZ_JANGCE010000040.1, read as the reverse complement.
AGGCCATTTGGCCGCGAACGAACGGCTGCCGCGCGTGGGAAAAACCCAACGCGATTTATCACCGCTCCAACGCGGGCGGCGGTAAGTGGGAAATTCGCAAGCTGCCCGAGCAATGGGCCGTTCGCTACGGCGAATTGACGTTCCAGCTCAAGCCCATGAGCTTCAAACATACCGGTCTGTTCCCGGAGCAGGCCGCAAACTGGGATTTTATCGACCGTATGGTGCGGAAGGCGCACCGTCCGGTATCGGTTTTGAACCTTTTCGCCTACACCGGCGGGGCTACGCTGGCCGCCGCGGCAGCCGGCGCGAGCGTGTGCCACGTGGACGCTTCCAAGGGCATGGTGCAGTGGGCGCGTGAAAACGCCGCGTCCTCCGGACTGGAAGCGCACCCCATTCGCTGGATCGTGGACGACTGCAAAAAATTCGTCCAACGCGAAATTCGACGCGGCCGCAAGTACGATGCGATCATCATGGACCCGCCGAGCTATGGCCGCGGCCCCTCGGGCGAAACCTGGAAGATCGAGGACGACATCGCCGATTTCATCGATCTGACCATGCAGCTTCTATCGGACAAGCCGCTCTTCGTTCTCGTTTCGAGCTACTCGACCGGCCTTGCCCCCTCGGTCATGGCCTATCTGCTCGGCACCACGGCGGGTAAACGCGCGCTCGGTAAGATCGAAGCGCAGGAGCTTGGCCTGCCCGTTCAGTCGACCGGACTGTTTTTACCCTGCGGCTCCTCCGCGCGGTTCATCGCGGAGGAATAATCGGGCGAGACATCCGCCTAAACGAGGCGAAAGGGTTCGCGCAGGTTTCTTCGGGCCTACGCTCTTTAAAATGACGGTCTGTTGTAAAAGCTAACCGGGAGGCATGCTACCATGCAAACCATTCCATTTATTTGGCTTATTCTTTTCGTTATCATCGCGCTGATCATTTTGTGCAGCGCGCTGTATATGATTATACACGCCGCTATCAAGGACGCGCTGCGCGAGCTAAAAGCAGAGGAACGCCGTGAGGCCGCCCGCTCGCATCCTCAAGCAAAGGACGAATAAAACATGGCTGAAATTATCAAAACAGAAAATCTTGAATACGCCTACCCGACGGAGGACGGAACACTTTCCATTCCCGTTTTGAAGGGGGTGGACCTTTCCATCCGGCGGGGCGAGTTTGTCGCAGTACTGGGCCATAACGGTTCGGGCAAGAGTACGCTTGCGGGCCACTTCAATGCCATTCGCCTGCCCACGGGCGGCGTTTGCTACGTGGACATGATGGACACGCGGGATGAAAATAACACCTATGAAGTGCGCAAGACCGTCGCCATGGTGTTCCAGAACCCGGATAACCAGCTGGTCGCCACCGTGGTGGAGGAGGACGTCGCCTTTGCGCTGGAAAACATGGGCGTGCCGCCGGAGGAAATCCGCGTGCGCGTGGACGACGCGCTGCGTGCCGTCGGCATGTATGAATACCGCAAACAGGCGCCGCACCGCCTTTCGGGCGGCCAGAAGCAGCGTATCGCCATAGCGGGCGTGATCGCCATGATGCCCCGCTGCGTCGTTCTGGACGAGCCTACCGCCATGCTCGACCCGCAGGGCCGCCGCGAGGTCATGTTGACCGTGCGTGAGCTCAACGAAAAGTTCGGTATCACGGTCGTTTTGATCACCCACCACATGGACGAAGCCGTACAGGCGGGCCGCGTGGTCGTAATGCATCAGGGCGAGGTTTTGATGGACGGCGCGCCGCGCGAGATATTCACCCGCGTGGACGAACTGCGAAACGCTAGTCTTACCGTGCCGCAAACCATTGAGATTCTTTACGATCTCAATGCCGCGGAAGGCACGAGCCTGCCGATTGACGCGCTCTCCGTTGAGGAATGCGCGGATACGCTGCAAAAATACCTTATTAATAATTAGGAGTTAGTAGTTAGTAATTAGTAATTGGGCGCTTTTTCTTTCGTTTTACTCTGTTGTACTTTTAGGAAGCGCTGCTCCTTTATTCCTCGGCGCAAGCAGCGCCCCCATCTCCATAATTCCTAATTTCTAATTCCTAACTACTAATTAACAAAGGGGTTTTTTCCTTGTCAACCATTCTGGAAACGCGGGGCCTGACCCATGTATATGGCGCGGGCACCCCTTTCGAGCGCGTTGCGCTCGACCACGTGGATCTCAAAATTGAAAAAGGCGAAATTCTCGGCGTGATCGGCCACACCGGTTCGGGCAAATCGACGCTCATCCAGCATTTCAACGGCCTGCTCGCGCCCACCTCCGGCGAAGTTCTGCTGGATGGCAAGCCTATCTGGAACGAAAAGGGCAAGTGCGCCCGTGAAACGCGCTTTCGCGTCGGTCTGGTGTTTCAGTATCCGGAATACCAGCTCTTTGAGGAAACCATTGCCAAGGATATCGCCTACGGGCCGACCAACATGGGCCTTGCGCCGGACGAAATTGCGGCGCGCGTATCGGAATCCATGCGGGCGGTCGGGCTGGACGAGGCGCTTTCCTCTCAGTCCCCGTTCGCGCTTTCCGGCGGGCAGAAGCGCCGCGTCGCCATTGCGGGCGTGATCGCCATGCGACCCGACGTGCTGGTGCTGGACGAACCCACCGCCGGTTTAGACCCCGCCGGGCGGGACGAAATTTTAGACCTCATCCGCGGCTACCACCGCGAGAGCGGCGCGACCGTGCTGATCGTCTCCCACTCGATGGAGGATATCGCGAAGCTTGCCGACCGCCTGCTTGTCATGAATGAAGCAAAGATTCTGTTTTGCGATAGCCCGCGCGAGGTTTTCTCGCACGCGGGCGAGATCATCGCCGCCGGGCTCGATATCCCGATGGTCACCAAGGTCATGCTGGAGCTGAACAAGCGCGGCATCCCGGTCGATCCCTCGGTGTTCACCGTCGACGGGGCGCTCGCGGCCATCCGGGCCTATCGGAAAGGGGGCGGGCAGCCATGCTGAAGGATATCACCATCGGCCAGTTCTTCCCCGGTGAAAGCGCGGTGCACCGGCTCGACCCCCGCGTCAAGATCGTTTTGACGGTCGCCATGATCATCACCCTGTTCCTTGCGGGCGGACCGATCTCGTATGCGCTCATCATCGCTTTTCTGGCCGTCGTGATCGGTATTTCGCGCATTTCGCCAAAGCTTGTGGTGCGCGGCCTCAAACCGATCCTGTTCATCATCTGCTTTACGGCGGTGCTCAACCTGTTTTACACCCCCTCGCCCACCGGAGAATACCTGTGGCAGTGGGGCTGGCTGCATATCTCATGGGAGGGCGTTAAGGTCGCGTTTTTCATGGTGCTGCGCCTGATGCTGCTCATCATCGCCACCTCGATGTTGACCTACACCACCTCGCCCATCCAGCTGACGGACGGCTTGGAGCGCCTGCTTTCGCCGCTGAAAAAGCTCCACGCGCCCGTGCACGAGCTGGCTATGATGATGTCGATCGCGCTGCGCTTCATCCCGACCCTGATCGAGGAGACCGAAAAAATTATTTCGGCGCAAAAAGCGCGCGGCGCGGATTTTGAATCCGGCAACCTTATCCAGCGCGCCAAGGCTATGATCCCGATCTTGGTGCCGCTGTTCATCTCGGCCTTCCGCCGGGCGGACGAGCTTGCCACCGCCATGGAATGCCGCCTGTACCGGGGCGACGTGGGCCGCACGCGTATGAAGCAGCTGAAAATAGAAACGGTGGATATCGGTGCGATCGTTATTTGTGTTCTTGTGTTCGGCGGCGTGATCGCGCTGGGCCGCTTTGGGTTATAAATATGAATACAGCGCTTGTTTTATCCTATGTGGGCACGCATTTCCACGGCTGGCAGGTGCAGAAAAACGGCCCCTCCATTCAGGAAACGCTGGAAACCGTGCTGCACCGCCTGACCGGGCAAAAGATGCATGTTTCCGGCGTTGGCCGGACCGACGCGGGCGTACACGCCCGCCGCTATGTCGCAAACTTCAAGGGGAACTGCACCATTCCACTGGACCGGCTGCCGTTCGCCATGAACAGCCTGTTGCCGGAGGATATCGCGGTATCGGCCGCCGTACCCGTGCCGGAGGAATTTGACGCCCGTTTTGACTGCACCCGCAAGGAATACGCCTACGAGCTATTCCCCTCCGCGCTGCGCGATCCGTTTTTGGCCGCGCGCGCCTATCGCACCACCTATACGCTGGACGCCGCGCTGATGCAGGCGGGCGCGCAGTATTTTGTCGGCAAGCAGGATTTCGCCGCCGTGCGCAGTCAGGGCACGCCGGTCAAAAGTACGGTGCGCACCGTCTTTTGGTGCGAGGTGGAAACGGACGGTCCGCTTATCCGTATCCGTGTGTGCGGGGACGGTTTTTTGTACAACATGGTGCGCGCGATCTCGGGCACGCTATTATACGTCGGCTGCGGCAAGATCGCGCCGGACGAGGTCGCATCCATTCTCCGCTCCTGCGACCGCGAGCAGGCAGGCCCCACCCTGCCCGCCTGCGGCCTTTATATGAACCGTTTGTGGTATGACCATACGCCGGAGCTGGCAACATTTAATTTACACAAATTAGCAGTTAGAAATTAGTAATTAGTAATTTAGTGACTGGGGTTTGAAACAGCAAAAAGACAAGCGCAAACGCCAAACGTTACAGCGTTGCGCCATGCATAGCGCCAATCACCGCCCCGCAATTTCTAACTACTAATTACTAATTACTAATTACTAACTACTTATTATAATTAACATTCGCTTCATATATCGCCATGCAATTCGCGTTACAATGAGGAGGTGAGGCAAATGGCCGAACATATCACTCGAAACTCTAAAAATGTGGTGCAGTTCCCGCGCAGCCGCAAGGAGCGCAAGCGCATCCTGCGTGAAAGCAGGGACGGCCGCGTGCGCGTCTGCTCCAAGCTGCGCGCCATGTGCGGCTGGGTGCTGGTCGCCAGCGCGGTCCTGTTTTTGCTTTTGAACTTCCGGCTGTTTTCGCCCTCTTCCATCCGCAGCCTGACGAGTTACGCGGTTGCCGGACTGCGCCAGAACAGCGGCGACGCCTCCGCCATCCCCTACGAAAACGGCTCGTTCCACGACGCGGCGCTGTACGCGGGCGGTCTGGCCTATACGGATGGCGATACCCTGTATCTTGCCCGGCCGGGCGGTGCGGTCACGCAGCGCCTGCCAATGAGCTATTCGCAGCCCACCGTGGAAGCCGCCGGCGGCTATGTGCTCGCCTTTGACCGGGGCGGTCACGGCGTTACGCTGACCAATTCCTATCAGCCCGTGGCCGAGCTAGACCTCGCTTCACCCATCATTACCGCGGGCATTGGCAGGGACGGCCGCTTTTTCGTCGTCACGGACGAGCAGGGCTACCGCACCGCCGTCGCGGTTTACGATAACCGCGGAAACGAAGTGTTTAAATGGAGAACCTCGGAATACTATATCGTGTCGGCCGCCCTGTCGCCGGATGGCAAAATGCTTTCCGTCCTTTCGTTCAAGCAAAACGGCGTGTCGCTTGATTCGCAGGTGTTCTTCTTCCGGCTCGACCGGGATACGGCGCAGGCCGAAGCCACCATCCCGGGCGTTTTGGGGCTAGAGCTTGCCTACCTATCGGACGGCACCGCCGCCGCCCTGTGCGACAACGGCCTTTACTTGATCGATAAAAAGGGCGAAGTCACAAATCCCATAGCCTATTCCTCCGGCGATCTGCTGGCGTTCTCCTTTGGCGATAACGCGCTTGCGCTTGCTACCCGTTCGTTTTCCGGTTCAGCGCGGAGCGATATCTATTTGATCCGCTCAGGCGGCAAACTGGAGGGCCCTATCGCCTCGACGGAGGAACCGTCGGCGCTCGCCATTTCCCGGACCGGCCTTGCCGCGCTGACCGTTTCGGGCGTTACCGTGTACACGAGCGACCTGACGCCCTCGTGGCACAACAGCGAAGCCGTGGGCGCGCGCCGCCTACTCTTGAAGGATGACGGCACGCTCTTTGCCCTGTACGCGAAAAACGCCCGCCTGTTTACCGCACATTCCGAACGTTCCGAGGAGATCCCGCATGACAACTGACGCGCTGACTGATTTTTTTAAAGGACTTTTAAACCTGCCCGATCTGATCATTTTGCTGCTCGTGCTGGCCGGCCTTGTTCTCGGCTTGCGCCGCGGCCTGCTGTACACGCTGTGCGGCGTCATCGGCCGCTTGGCCGCCTTGGGCGCCGCCGTGTTCGCGGCCAAAGCGCTCGCGCCCGGCGCGGCTAAAATGATCGTTTCCCCCATCGTGGGCGAGGTCTTTTCCCGCCAAGCGGAGCTTGGGCAGGCCGCCGGCCTGCTGGACGGTATCAAGCAAACCGTTACCGAAGCCGCCACTCATATGGCGGAAAGCATTGCGTTTCTGGCGCTGTTGCTGTTGCTGGGCGTGCTGTTTGGCTGGCTGATCTCGTTCGCCATCAAGAGCCTGCACTTTGTCGCGCACCTGACGCCGCTCGGCTTTCTGGATGCTTTAGGCGGCGGCGTGCTGGGCGCGCTCGGCGGCGTGGCGGTCGCCGCGCTCATCCTGCTCGGCATTCAATGGTTCGCGCCCATCACCTATACCTCGCTCGGCTGCCTTTCGCCCGAGCGTGTTCAGGCCACGGTGCTGCTCTCGCGTTTGATCGATATCCTGCCGGTCGCCATATAAAAACGGCAACACCCCAAGAAGGAGATTTTTTTACTATGAACATGCCAATGTGCTCGCGCTGCCACAAAAACATCGCGGTGGTCTTCATCACCAAGATCGAAGGGCCGGACAAATCGACGCAGGAGGGCCTGTGCCTTAAATGCGCGCGCGAGCTCGGCGTCAAGCCGCTCGATAACATCATGGAGCAGATGGGCATCACCGAGGACGATCTGGAAGCCCTCGCGGGCGAAATCGGCTCGCTTGAGGACCTGACCGACCTTGTGCCCGCCGGTACGGACGGCGCGGAGGACGACGCGCCGCACGAGACCGACCCTGCCTCCGGCGACGCGGAGGAGCCCGCGGAGCGCCGCCCATTTAACCTGCCCTCTATTTTCGGCCCGAACATGCCGCGCCGCTCTGGGGATAATGTACGCACCCGCGCCCAGCAGCCTCAGCGCGATGATAAAAAGCGCAAGTACCTGAATAATTACTGCGAGGATCTGACGCGCAAGGCGCGCGAAGGCCTGCTTGACCGTATCGTCGGGCGCGACCGCGAGACCGACCGCGTCATCCAGATCTTGAACCGCCGCCAGAAGAACAATCCTTGCCTGATCGGCGAGCCCGGCGTGGGCAAGACCGCCGTGGCCGAGGGGCTGGCCTGCCGCATCGCGGAGGGGCGCATTCCCTTCAAGCTGCGGAATAAAGAGGTGCATTTGCTCGATCTGACCGCGCTTGTCGCGGGCACGCAGTTTCGCGGCCAGTTTGAAAGCCGCATGAAGGGCCTGATCGACGAAGTCAAAAAGCTGGGTAACATCATCCTCGTTATCGACGAGGTGCACAACATCGTCGGCGCGGGCGATTCGGAAGGTTCGATGAACGCCGCGAATATCTTGAAACCCGCCCTGTCGCGCGGCGAGATCCAAGTGATCGGCGCGACCACCTTCTCCGAATACCGCAAGCATATCGAAAAGGACGCAGCTCTGGAGCGCCGCTTCCAGCCCGTCCATATCGGCGAGCCCTCGGTCGCGGAGACCGCAGAGATCCTGCGCGGCATCCGCTCCTATTATGAAACCTTCCACGGCGTGACGGTTTCGGATGAGATCTGCGACGAAGCCGCCCGCATGAGCGAGCGCTACATCACCGACCGTTTCCTGCCCGACAAGGCGATTGACCTGATCGACGAAGCGTGCTCGCGCCTAAACCTTGATTCGCCGCAGCTTTCCGAGATGCCGGCCCTGCAAACCGAGCTGGAAAGCCTTCAAACGCAGCTTGACCTGCTCTCCCAGCAGGCGCAAAACGACGAGCAGGAAGAGACCTACGCCCGCATCGCTTCGTGCCGCCAGCGCATGCTGCAAGTGGAGAACCGTCTGCACGAATTGCAGACCCAGCCCGCCCCCAGCCTCAGTGAAACGCAGCTCGCCTCGGTGATCGAGCTTTGGACGGGCATCCCCGCCTCCAAGGTCTGCGCGCAGGAATCCGCCCGCCTTGCGGGTATGGAAGATCGCCTGCACGGCCGCATCATCGGGCAGGACGAAGCCGTTTCCGCCGTGTGCGCGGCCATTCGCCGCTCGCGCGCGGGCATCAGCCCCAAGAAAAAGCCGGTGTCCTTCCTGTTTGTCGGTCCGACCGGCGTGGGCAAAACCGAGCTTGTCAAGCAGCTTGCCACCGATCTGTTCGATTCGCCGGATTCGCTGGTGCGGCTCGATATGTCCGAATATATGGAAAAGCACACGGTCTCCCGTCTGATCGGCTCGCCTCCGGGCTATGTCGGCTATGATGAAGCCGGGCAGCTCACCGAGAAGATTCGCCGCCGCCCCTACTCCGTCGTGTTGTTCGACGAGATCGAAAAGGCGCATCCGGACGTGCTCAACGCACTTCTGCAAATTCTGGACGACGGCCGCCTGTCCGACGCGCAGGGCCGCGTGGTCAGCTTTGAAAACACTGTGATCGTCATGACCTCGAACGCGGGCTCACAGGCGGGCAGCGGCGGTTCGCTCGGCTTTGGCAAGAGCGTGACCGAGCAGAGCCGCGACCGCGCCATGAAGGCTCTGGAAGAGCTGATGCGGCCCGAATTTTTGAACCGTATCGACGAGATCATCGCCTTTAACCAGCTTTCCGAAGCGGACTTCCGCCATATCGCCTCGATCATGCTGGGCGAGCTGCGAGACAGCCTCGCGGAAAAGAAGCTGCGCCTGACATGGGACGACAGCGTGCTCGATTACCTGACGGGTAAATCGTTCTCCGTCAAGTTCGGCGCGCGCAACCTGCGCCGCCTGATCGAAAAGGAGATCGAAAACCCGCTCGCCACCGCGATTGTCCTGAGCGACCGCCCCCTCTCCGGCGCGCACATCTTAGCGCCCGCAGACGCGATCGAGATCCAAACCATCTAAAACCAAGGAGCTGTAAAAAACTGTTGCAAAATAGAAGAGTACCCAAATGTCATTCTGAACGAAGTGAAGAATCTCGCGCGAACGCGCGTTCCCAGCGTAAATTCCGCGCATTCGCGCGAGATTCGCGCTCATTAAAATGCCGCTAAGCGGCAGATTAAGGATAGCAGACTACGGTCTCGTCGCTTCGCTCCTCAGAATGACAGAATTGGTAGCATTTTTCGCTCTGCAACAGTTTTCTATTCATTTGTGAGAACTTATTTTACAGCCCCTTGATGATCATATTCGACAAAACACAAGCGTACATGACACTCGGGCGGCCGCAGGTCGCCTCTACGCGGGGGCTCGCCGGCTCCTTCGCCGTAGGGGCTTCTTGCGGCCGCCCGCTTTTCAACTTTTTTTAATCGCGCGGGAGCATTTCCTTTGCTCCGCGCATCTTAATAGTGTCCGGACAGTAAATGAGGTGATACCATGGAAATGATACTGACGCCAGCGGCGAGCGACCTACACGCCCGCTTCTGCGCCGCTGTGACCGAACACAAACTCGCCATGTACCGCGCGGCGCGCGCGCTTTCCGACTGCGACGCGGACGCGGAGGACGCGGTAAGCGAAGCGATCCTGCGGGCTTGGCAGGCCTTCCCCCGGTTGCGCGACTACGCCGCCATAAAGGGCTGGCTGATCCGCATCACGGTAAACTGCGCGCACGAGCACCGCCGCAAGGGCGCGCGCGTGACGTATATGGACGACCTGACAGCCGTCGCGGGCGGCAAAAGCGATACCTACGACAGCGGCCTATGGGACACGGTATGCCGCCTGCCCATGGACTTTCGCGCCGTGACCGTGCTGTACTATTTTGAGGATATGACCACCGCCGAGATCGCAAAGGCGCTCGGCGTGCGCGAAGGCACGGTACGCTCGCGGCTTGCCCGCGCGAGAGACCGCCTGCGCACGCTTTTGGAGGAGGAATAACCATGACATTTGATGAAAAGCTAAAGGCCCGCGCGGAACGCGAGGGCAGCCCCACGCCCGAGGGCTTTGATGACCGTATCGCAAATCGGCTGCAATCGCTGCCCGCGCCGGAGCGGCCCACGCGCCGCCTTCCCCTGCGGCGTGCGGTAGTGGTCGGTATCGCGGCGGCGCTCTGCCTAGCCGGCGCGGCAGCCGCCCCCACCGTCATTTCAATGGCGCGCGGCGCGATCAATTACTTTGACAGCGAACGCCATACCGCCTATGGTTCGCAACAAGACAAGTTTGAAGCATACAACGCCGCCGTTGGTCTGAGCCAAAAAAACGGGGAACGGACCTTGACGATCGACAACATCGCGGTGGACGACAGCTATCTCAACGTGTTCTACACCCTGACCAGCGAAACGCCGCTTGCTTTGCCGAGCACCGACGCCACGCCCGCTGAAATACGAGTCAGTCTTTCCGCACCACATTTCTGGGCCGTGATAGACGGTAAAAAGCTCGAACCCACTGGCACGATTGAATCCGAGGCCTATGCAGTAAATGATCGCACCCTTAAAGGAATGGAACGCATCGCGCTGACCCGCGCCCTGCCCGATGAATTTGAGCTTCTGCTCTATACCGGCGGCACAGATGCGATCAAGGACGCGGAATTTCAGTTTTCGCTCGCGGTCGACAAAAGCGCGGTTGCGGTCGAAAGCCTGTCGGTCGAACCGAAAATCGATTTTACGTTAGACTTTACCACGTGGTTCGGTGACCCGCCGGAACGATATGACTTCCACCACGAGGTCCGTATCGAGCGTGTATCTATCTCTCCTTTCGGTTCTACGCTCACGCTGAGCGAGAAAGCCGATGATCCCTTGACCGCCTTCGTCCTGCGCGACGATCAGGGCAAGTACCTGCCGGTACTGCCCTCAGGCACTATCGGCAGCGGAATCTACCGAGTGAGCAACGTGTTTGAGTTCCTTGGCGCGGATACGGATACCAAATCCATCACGCTCATCCCCATCGGCGCGGAAAGTCATTCTCACGCCGTCGAAGGCGCGCTGGATGCCCTGCCCTTGACCGACGATACCGAAGGCGGCGTTACGCTTGAGACCCTTCAAATCGGCCCAGACAAAGCAGTCGCAACATTCTCAACAGAGGGCGCTATGTTCCTGTTTCCACAGCAATTTACTTTGACTGATGAAAACGGCAAATACCTTTCTTTTCACGGCGACACCTACCTCGATAGCACCATCGACCGCGAGACCGGCCTTATCACTTCGACCCTTTATTACCCGCAGGCCACCGCCGAAGACCTCGCCAAGGTGCACGGCGTAACCTTCTGGCAGGATGATCCCCTGACGCTTCTCGAAGACCAAGCCGTTACCATTGACCTGCAATAACACAAAAAACGCCGCTGATAGCGGCGTTTTTTGTGTTTTCATAGGGTCTGCCGCTAGCTCCCAAACAGCCTTAGCAGCCCCAGCGATATCCCCGGCACATAGGTGATGAGCAGCAGGCACGCCAGCAAGGTCAGCAGCAGCGGCCAGCCCTCCCGAATATATTCGGATACCTTGACCTTGATGATCGAAACACAGGTAAATAGTAGAATGCCAAACGGAGGCGACGCGCCGCCGATGGTGTCGTTCAGGCACATGATAATGCCGAAATGGATCGGATCGATGCCCAGCTTTGTTGCGATCGGCACCAGCAGCGGCGGCAGAATGATCAGCGCGGCCGCGCTGTCCATGAACATACCCAGCAGGATCAGAAAGATGTTCACGATCAAAAGAAACACCACCGGGCTGTCCGTAAAGTTCATGATCGCCGTGGCCAGTGTTTGCGGGATGTTTTCCAGCGTCAAATAGCGTGCGAACATATTCGCGCCCGCCAAGATGAACATGATGCACGCCGTCGTCACGGCGGATTCCACCAAGATTTTGGGCACCATGCTCCACTTGAGCTTTTTATAGATCAGCGCGCCCACCACGGCGGAAAACATGATGCAAAACGCGCCGCACTCGGTCGGTGTGAACACGCCGAGGCGCAGCCCCATGATGATGCCGAGTGGCAGCAGCAGCGCCCAGATTGAGCGCCCGAGCTGCGCCAGCACCTCTCGCCCGGTGGCGCGCTTGTCCCGGCTTGGTTTCAGGCCCCTGCGTTTTGAAATAAAATCGGTCACCACCATCAGCGCGGCGGCGATCAGTAAGCCGGGCAGATAGCCCGCCATGAACATATCGCCGATCGATTGGTTGGCGGCGGTCGCGTAAATGATCAGGCAAATGCCGGGCGGTATGATCGGCGTGATGCAGGAAGAGCAGGTGGTGACGGCCGCCGAAAAGCCCTTGGTGTATCCGCGCTTTTCCATTTCAGGCACAATGATCTTTGCATTGAACGCGGTATCCGCGTTGCCCGAACCCGAGCAACCGCCCATAAACGTGCTGGTTAAAATGTTGACCTGCGCCAGCCCGCCGACGCGGTGCCCGATCAGCACCTCGGCGAAATCCATGATCGCGCCCGCGATTCCGCCGTAGGACATGACCACGCCCGCCGTGACGAACAGCGGAATCGCCAGCATGGTGAACGACTGGCTCTGCGCGACCAGCGATTGCAGGATCATATCCATCGGCATGCCCGGGCTTAAAAATACGAAATAGCTCAGCCCCGCCGCAAGCAGACAGTACCCGACCGGAATATTGAAGGCGAACAGCAGGAATAAGATAAGGATAGGCAGAAACTGCGTCATTTCTTCTCCTCCCCGCCGTTCGGCTTCGCGCGGTCCTCTACATGCAGCTGTAAGGTCTCATCCTCCGCCACGCCGCCCATGACCGTATCGTAATCCAGAATACCGCTGTAAAGCGGTTTGGAGCGGTAATAATCCTGATGCAAAAACAGATTCTTGATAAAGCCCAGGCTGTGCGCGCACATCATGCCAAAGCCAACGACCGCGGACAGATCGACCCAGAAATAACTGATATATAGAATCGGCGTCACCTTGCTGCCCGCGCTCACCGCAAAGCGGAAGCTGAAAAACGTCATCACGACACAGATGAGCAATATCAAAAAGGTAGAGAGAAGCGATACCACCTTTCGCGCCGTTTCAGGAAACAGACGCACCAGCAGGTCGATGCCGCCGTGCAGGCTCCGCTTGTAGGCCGCGCTCGCTCCCACAAAGATGATCCACGCGAAGCAGAAGTACGAGACCTCCTCCAGCCATGGGATGGACTGCCGCGTTGCCACGCGCAGCACAACGTTGAAGGAGATCATGCACACCATCAGCAGCAGGAAAAAGGAAACAATGATCTCCTCGAAATTTGCCAATACTTTTTTCATAGCGTATCCCCCGTTAACTTTTCGCGTCTTCGGGCCTGTATCAGGCTCTGATAATGGCCGTTACGCGGTCATACAGCCCTTCCGACCATTCCGGGAACTTTTGATAGACGGATTCCGTGGCCGCGCGGTAAGCGTCGGTATCGCACGCGATAAATTCCACACCCTCGCCGGTCATCTTTTCGCGCACTTCCTTTTCCTCTTCCTGTACCTTTTCCGTCACTGTTTCGGCAAAGACGATCGCTTCCTCCTCCAATATCTTTTGCTGCTCCGGCGTCAGGCTTTGGAAAACCGCTTCGGACATTTCGATCCCATTGGGCTGAATGATGTGGTTGGTTTCGGATACGTACTTACATACCTCGTGGAACCGCGCGGCGTAGATCGCGGGCAGCGGATTTTCCATGCCGTCCGCCACGCCTTGCGAAAGCGCGGTATACACTTCGCTGAATGAAATGGTCGTCGTATTGGCCCCCATCGCGGTCAGCATTTCGATCCACAGCGGTACAGAGGGCACACGCACCTTCATGCCCTTCATCTCGTCCGGCGTGGGTACCGGCTTGTTGCCGATAAAAACGCGCGTGCCATAATAGCTCGACATATGGTCCAGCACGCGGATACCGGCTTCCGCTGCCTTTTCTACCATTTCATCGCCATAGTCGGAAAAGGCCAGCTTTTTGATTTGCGCGATATCGTCGAACAGGTACGGCCCCAGCATGACCGCGTAATCCGGCACATAATAGCACATGGCGGCGGGGTCCACATAGGTCAAGTAATTCGCGCCGCGCGCGCAGGCTTCCAGCGCGTCGTTGTCGTCCCCCAGCACGCCGTTGTGGTGCACCTCGATCACGACCTTGCCGCCCGTTTTTTCCTTGACGCGTTCGGCAAACGCTTCGATCTCCTTTGAGCAGGTCTCCTCCGGAGTCTGACTGTTGGCGAATTTCAGCGTCACCACCCCGTTCCCGTCCGCTTGTCCCGCCTCTCCGCTTGACTGTCCGCATCCCGCGGCAGCGGCCAGCAATAGGCAGCCGATCAACAAAACGCTGATCCATCGTTTGTTTCTCATGTTTGCACTCCTTTCAAGTTTGTCCAATATGTTCCTATCGTGTACATTAATATATTAATATAATATATAGCCTCTGTCAAGGATAATTGTCGCTTATTTAGCCTATTTTTTCTTCTATTTTCCATCTATATAAACAGACCTTCTCAGTCCTTGCCCCCTTGCATAGAAAAAACGCCGCAAAAGCGGCGTTTTATACATCTTTTATACATCTAAAGTGATTTTGCTTTCTTCACGCTGGGCACGGCTCCCCCACCAGCACCTGTACCGAGCGCGGCGCAAGCGTAACGTGCGAGCCGTCGAACGTCCCCTCCGGCGCAAGCGGGTCGCGCGCCGCGGTATCCGCCGCACGCCGCCAGCAAAAGCCGACCGGCAGGCTTGGAAGCTGCTGCCCATGCTCCTCCCAATGTACATTAAGGGCAAGGAACACAAAGTCGTCCCGCTCGCCCTGCGTGTCGCGGCCTGTGAACAGCACGCCGAGCTGGCGCGTCTCGCCGTCCACCGCGTCATTCCACGCGGTTCCGTTATGCAGGCTGGTATCCGGGTACTGCGCCGCGGCGGGCGCGGTCGTGCCGCGCAGCACCGGGTGAGCCCGCCGCAGCGCGATCATACCCTTGGTAAACGCAAACAAGCCTTCAAACTGTTCCAGCCGCGTCCAATCCAGCCATGATATCTCGTTATCCTGACAATAGGGATTGTTGTTTCCAAATTGGGTGTTGCCAAACTCATCTCCGGCCAAAAACATGGCCGCGCCCCGGCTGCACAGCAGCACGGCCATAGCGTTCTTGCGCAGGCGGTCGCGCAGGCCGTTTACGGCGGGGTCGTCTGTCTCGCCCTCCGCGCCGCAGTTCCAACTCGCGTTGTCGTTCGAGCCGTCCGTATTATCCCAGCCGTTTTGCTCGTTATGCTTTTCGTTATACGCGTAAAGATCGTACAACGGAAAACCGTCGTGGCAGGTAAGGAAATTGACCGAAGCGTTTTGCCGGCTGTCCGGCGGGTACAGATCGGGCGAACCGAGAATGCGCTGCACCGCCGCCGCGGCCACACCGCCGTCGCCCTTGAGAAAGCGGCGCAGATCGTCGCGGTACTTGCCGTTCCATTCGGCCCAGCGGTTCCACGAGGGGAACGAGCCGACTTGATACAGTCCGCCCGCGTCCCATGCCTCGGCGATCAGCTTGACCTTGCCGAGAATGGGGTCGAACGCCAAGCTTTCCAGCAGCGGCGGCGAGGCGAGCGGGCCGCCGTCCGGCGCGCGGCCCAGAATCGTGGCCAGATCAAAACGAAACCCATCCACCCGGTATTCCACCACCCAATGGCGTAAGCAGTCCAATATAAAATCGCGCACCATGGGGTGGTTGCAGTTGAGCGTATTGCCGCAGCCGGAAAAATTATAATACTTGCCGTCCGGCGTGAGCATGTAATAGATATTGTTGTCCAATCCCTTAAAGGAGAAAAAGGGACCGTGCTCGTCGCCCTCCGCCGTGTGGTTGAACACCACGTCCAAAATGACCTCGATTCCATGCGCGTTGAGCGCGCGGATCAGCTTTTTCAGCTCGTCGCCTTCGCGGTTGTATTCGATCGCGGCGGTGTAGCTGGTGTTGGGCGCGAAAAAGCAAACGGTGTTGTAGCCCCAATAGTTGTATAGGGGCTTTCCGTCGGCCACGCGGTCGTCCTCCATCTCGTCAAACTCGAAAACGGGCATCAGCTCGACCGCGTTCACGCCCAGCTCCAGCAGATAGGGCAGCTTTTCCATCAGCCCATCAAAGGTGCCGGGGTGCCGCACGCCCGATGAGGGATGCTTCGTAAAGCCGCGCACGTGGGTTTCGTAGATCACCATATCCTGAAACGGGATATGCGGCTCGCGGAAATCGCCCCAATCGAAATTCGAGTGCACCACGCGGCTGTGGTAAGCCACGCCGGGCGCGGAGCGCACGCCCCACTGACTCTGCCCGGTCACCGCGCGGGCGTAGGGGTCGAGCAGGAATTTTTCTCGGTCGAACAGCAGGCCGCGCGCGGGGTCGTGCGGGCCGTCCAGCCGGTAGGCGTATTCAAACTCGCAGATATTCAGGCCGAATACGATGATCGAATACGTATTGCCGATGCGAAAGGTCTCCGGAATGGGCAGCACGGCATAGGGCTGCTGCTCGCCCCGGTGAAAAAGACACAGCTCGCAATAGGTCGCGTAGAACGAATGCAGGGTAAAGTTCACGCCATCCGGCACCACGCTCGCGCCGTCCGATAAGTAAAACCCGGGCCTTACCGGAAAACCCGCGATCATGCCCGTTGGCTTCAGCGGTTCAATCTCGGCCATGGGGCACGCTTTTCTTTCCTTTTCCGTCATGGATACGCCTCCGCTTCCCAATGAAAAAGGGCGCGCCGGCGGCGCACCCCTTTATTTTATTCTCCGATTACCTGAAACACGATATCGCGCGTGCGGTCGTTGGTATCGCACTCGACCAAGGTCAGGTTCTGCCACGGTCCGCAAACGAGCTGACCATCCACAAACGGCACCGTGACCGAGGGCGACAGCAGCGCCGCCTTGATGTGAGACGAACCGTTATCGTCGTTCCACGTATCGTGGTGCTTGTAGTGAATGACCTTGCCGGTCTCATCCTGATAGGGGGAGAAAACGTCCATCGCGGCCTTCAGGTCGTGTCCGACAAGGCCGGGCTCGAACTCCAGCGATGTCAAACCGGCCACGCCGCCGGTTGTCCAGCCGGTAATAATGCCCGAATGCACGCCGTATTTTTTGCCTGCGTTTATGACCGCGGCGCGAAAATCATCGGTCACGTCGATCATGCCCATGTGGGCCTTGGTGCGGTAGGTTTTGGTTTCTGTGTAAACTGCCATAGGGTCTCCCTCTCTCTCCGTTTTGTTGACTGCCTTTGTTTATAAGCACTGTAAGTACTGGCCGTACAGCGTCTTATCGAGCTCCTGTCCAAGCTGGTGAAGCTGGTCGCGGCTGATATAGCCGCGCTCCAACGCAATCTCTTCCAAACAGGCGATGTAACGCCCGGTCTCATCCTGCACGCGCTTGACCTCCAAACCGGAGGAAAGCAGGTTGTCCGCCGTGCCCGCGTCGAGCCAGACGAAATCGCGGTCCAGCTTGACCACGTGCAGGCTGCCGCGCCGCAAGTACTCTAGGTTCACATCCGTAATCTCCAGCTCCCCCCGCGCGGAGGGCGTCAGGTTGTGCGCGATTTCCATGACCTGCTCATCGTAAAAATACAGGCCGGGGATGATGTAATTGGACTTTGGAAAACGGGGCTTTTCTTCAATGGATACCGCGTTTCCAGCCTTATCGAACTCCACCACGCCGAACGCGCGCGGGTCGGACACGTAGTAGCCGAACACACAGGCCCCCGCGTCGCATTCGACCGCCTGATTCAGGTAGCGGGCAAAATCGAGCGAATGAAAGATGTTGTCGCCCAGAACAAGACATACCTTGTCCCCGCCGACGAACTGCTCGCCGATCAGCAGCGCGTCCGCGATACCGCGCGCGACCTCCTGCACCTCGTACGTGATATTGACGCCAAAGCGCGAGCCCGAGCCGAGTAGCCGGTAAAACGGCCCTTCCTCTCCGGGCGGGATGATGATCATAATATCGCGAATGCCCGCCTGCATCAAAACGGCGAGCGGATAATAGATCATCGGCTTGTCGTAAACAGGCAGCAGCGGCTTGCATACCGGCCGCGTCATCGGGTACAAACGCGAGCCCTTGCCCGCAGCAAGAATGATTCCCTTCATAGTAAGCCCTCTGTCTTTTTAAATTTCAAATTGCTTTACAGGTATTATACCACAGCGGCAAGCATAAAAAAAGCCATTTGCACCCCGTATGTTCCGCTGGTGGCAGATTAATTTAGGCAAGCTTGTCTGCGGGAAAAAGCGCATAGGTAAACGGGCTTGTAGGGCGCGACGCCCTCGGCGCGCCGTCTCAGAGGGACGTAGCACTTGCCGAAAAACAAGGACACCCCGTCCGGCCGGACCGGCCTGTATGGTGCTTCCCCGTATTCTGGCGCTTCGCTCTCGGCGCGCCGGGGGCGTCGCGCCCTACTATTCCGGTGGTATCCATGTCTTTTTCTATGCGTTTTCCTAAACCAAACGGCATTGGCGGCTTATCTTGCACGAACGTTATTCGTCAAACCCCAGCATTTCGTTTGGCGTGGTGCCGAGGATGCGGCAAAGCTTCGCAAACGTCTCCACATCCATTTTTCGCTGTCTGGTCTCATACATCCCATAAGCTGCGGATTTCAGTCCCAGTTGTTCGCTTAGCTGTACCTGAGATAATTTCATTTCAAGCCGCATCTTTTTGAAAGCTTCAATATAATCCATAATACCTCTTGACTTCACACAGTTTGTGTGATAATATTATTTCACACAAACTGTGTGAATGGAGTTTTGCCTTATGAATACCTTTCTAAACGACCTCTACTACACCTACGGCCGGCACGAGCTGCCCGAACCGGCGCAATGGCGCAGCCACAAGGCCTATGACGAGCTGTACGCCCGCCTGTCGCCGGAAGGGCGCGCACAGCTGGGCGAAATCATCGCGGCGGCCCAGATCGAATCCGCTATCGCCGGAGAACGCGCCTTTACCGCGGGCCTTGATTTTGCTGTTTCCCTTTTCACCGGCATATTCGCGGAGTACTGACCGCCATCTTATCTGTAAGTATACCAGAGCCTGCCAATTCGCGCAAGCGCCAACGGCGGTCCACAACCGCAAAAAGGGCCGCCCCGTCAGGGGCGGCCTTTTCGCTATTTTTTTTTACGCCTTGCCAAGCTCCTTGACGCGCGCCTGAGCCGCCGCGAGGCGGGCGATCGGTACGCGGAAGGGCGAGCAGGATACGTAGTTCAGGCCCACATTGTGGCAGAACTCGACGGAGGAAAGGTCGCCGCCGTGCTCGCCGCAGATGCCGAGCTTGATGTCCGGGCGCACCTTGCGGCCAGCGTCCACGGCCATCTTGACCAGCTTGCCGACGCCGTTCTGATCCAAACGGGCAAACGGATCGGATTCGAGGATCTTCTTATCGAAGTAGCACTCGAGGATACGGCCCACATCATCGCGCGAGAAGCCGTAGGTCATCTGCGTCAGATCGTTCGTGCCGAAGGAGAAGAACTCGGCCTCGGTCGCGATCTCGTCCGCGGTAACAGCCGCGCGCGGGGTCTCGATCATCGTGCCGACCATATACTTCATCTTCAGGCCGGAGGCTTCGATCAGCGCGTCCGCCTTATCCTTGATGACCTTCTTGACGTAGCGCAGCTCGTTGATCTCGGATACCAGCGGCACCATGATCTCGGGCGTGATGTTCAGTCCGTCTGACTTGCACACGTTGATGGCGGCGGAGATGATAGCTTCGGTCTGCATCTCGGCGATCTCAGGATAGAGAACGTCCAGACGGCAGCCACGGGTGCCGAGCATCGGGTTGAACTCGTGCAGGTCGGCGATCTTGCTTTCCAGCTTTTCAGCGGGAATGTTCATTTCAGCCGCCAGATCGAGGATATCCTGCTCTTCCTTGGGCAGGAACTCGTGCAGCGGAGGATCAAGCAGGCGGATGGTAACAGGCAGGCCGCCCATTGCGCGGTAGATGGCTTCAAAGTCGCCGCGCTGCATCGGCAGAATCTTGGCGAGCGCCGCGCGGCGCTGGTCGACCGTGTCGGAAACGATCATTTCACGCACAGCCTTGATGCGCTCGGGCTCGAAGAACATATGCTCGGTGCGGCACAAGCCGATGCCCTCGGCGCCGAACTTGCGGGCCTGCTGGGCGTCGCGCGGGGTGTCGCCGTTAGTGCGTACGTGCAGGGTGCGGATTTCATCAGCCCAGCCCATGAAGCGGCCGAAATCGCCGGTGAGCTCGGCTTCCTGCGTGGCGATCTTGCCGAGGTATACGTTGCCGGTGGAACCGTCGAGCGAAATCTCCTCGCCCTCGTGGATGACCGTGCCGTCGCCGAAGGTGATGGTCTTGGCGGCTTCGGATACCTTGATGTCGTTAACGCCGGCGACGCAGCAGGTGCCCATGCCGCGGGCCACGACGGCCGCGTGGCTGGTCATGCCGCCGCGCGCGGTCATGATGCCTTCGGAAACGGCCATGCCGTCGATATCCTCCGGCGAGGTCTCCTGACGGACCAGTACGACCTTTTCACCCGTCTTGTGCGCCTTGGCGGCTTCCTCGGCGGTGAAGTATACCGCGCCGCAAGCAGCGCCGGGAGAAGCCGGCAGGCCCGAGGTGATCGGCTTGGCCGCGCTAAGCGCCGCGGGGTCAAACGTCGGGTGCAGCAGCGCGTCGAGCTGCTTGGGCTCTACCTTCATGATCGCCTGCTCCTTGGTGCAGACGCCTTCGTCCACCAGATCGACCGCTACCTTCAGCGCGGCCTGCGCGGTGCGCTTGCCGTTACGGGTCTGCAGCATATAGAGCTTGGCGTTTTCGATCGTAAACTCCATGTCCTGCATATCGCCGTAGTGCTGCTCCAGACGGCTGGAGATATCGACGAACTGCTGGTACACGTCGGGCATGGTGTCCTTAAGCGCGGAGATCGGCTGCGGGGTACGGATACCGGCCACAACGTCCTCGCCCTGCGCGTTCATCAGGAACTCGCCGTAAAGCTTCTTTTCGCCGGTGGCCGGGTTGCGGGTAAAGGCAACGCCGGTGCCCGAGGTATCGCCCATGTTGCCGAACACCATCGACTGGACGTTGACCGCGGTGCCCCAGGAGTGCGGGATATCGTTCATGCGGCGGTAGGTGTTGGCGCGCGGGTTATCCCACGAACGGAACACGGCGCGAACGGATTCCATCAGCTGGGCCTTGGGGTCCTGCGGGAAATCCTCGCCGAGGGAGTTTTTGTAGTGCGCCTTAAACAGGCTGATCAGTTCGAGCATGTCGTTTTCGTCCAGCTCGTTGTCGTGCTTGACGCCCTTCTTCTCCTTCACCTGATCGATGAACTGCTCGAACGAGGACTTGGGCAGTTCCATAACGACGTCGGAGAACATCTGAATGAAGCGGCGGTAGGAATCGCGCGCAAAGCGCGGGTTGCCCGTCAGCGCGGCCACGGCTTCACAGATCTGGTCGTTCATGCCGAGGTTCAGGATGGTATCCATCATGCCGGGCATGGACGCGCGCGCGCCCGAACGTACGGAGACCAAAAGCGGACGGTCGGGGTCGCCCAGCGTTTTACCGGTGACCTTCTCTAGCTTATCCAGATATTCCATGATCTGCTCTTGGATATCGGGGTAAATGGTGCGGCCATCCTCATAGTACCGGGTGCAAGCCTCGGTGGTGATGGTGAAGCCCTGCGGCACGGGCATGCCAAGGCCGGTCATCTCAGCCAGATTGGCGCCCTTGCCGCCGAGCAGCTCACGCATCGAGCCATTGCCTTCCGGGAACATGTAAACGTACTTCTTCATGTGGTTCGTTTCCTCCATTTCATCTTTGGAACTATTCTTCACTTTTCACAACACAAGAATATTATACCACGCAGTCGGTGCGCGGTTCCACTGTAGGATTATACCGATTTAAAGGAATCGCATTGTATAAAACGACGAAAAGCGCCAATTAGTTGAGTTTCCGTCTTGTGCGACACAACGTTTTTTAACTTAAATCATAATTTTATGTCGCTAAAAATTAAAGATATGTCGCTTTTTTTGTTTTTTTTACTGCTTTTGTGAAATGGTACCCAGATGCACGCCCGATTGCACCCAGTATTTCCTCTTGCAGGATTTCCTTCAAATACCATCCCACGGCAGCGTTTTCTTTCCGCGCGGCAACCGGCCTTATTTTTTGTGCAGGATAATTGGGTGTCCCAGCAGAATTATTTGATTTTTTGATTCCGCGTCTGTAAAAACGCCCTTTCGCCGAAAAAATCCAGCAGGATTATTAACCACATCAAACGGATTATAGCTTGAACATTTAACCCAAACAACCTATAATTTAGCTCATAAACCAAGCATAACCCACAGCACCGGCAAATTGGCCGCCTTTTTCCGCCGCCGGGCCGGACCGGCTATAAAAGAGTCGCAAATCAAAACAGAATCGTTTGACGGAGGGACAATATGAAAATCAGTGTTATCACCAACGGTATCAGTCAGGATTACGAGACCTGCTGCAAGATCTTGAAAGAAACCGGCGTGCGGTACGCCGAACTGCAAGAGGTATATGGCAAGCGCGTCGAGTTGCTCAGCGAAGAGGAAGCGCAAAAAATCAAGTCCCTGAACGAGCAATACGGGATCACGCCCGTGAGCGTCACCACGCACGCCTTTGCCGGCGTCGATGTGATGAGCCTGAACGTAGGCGACGAGACCTATGAAAAACACATGGCGCTTTTGAAAAACGGCATCCGCGTGGCCAAAA
>NZ_JANGCE010000004.1 GCF_024462775.1 Butyricicoccus faecihominis | reverse complement strand
AGGCACGCCGCCAGCGTTCATCCTGAGCCAGGATCAAACTCTCTAAAAATTGTATCAAAAGAGCCGAAGCTCGATTAATCGACTTCTTAGAGTCTGACGATATGGTTTGTTTTAAGTGGAGTTCCATATGTCCACCGATTTACTTTATAGAGTGTTTACTCTTAAAAGAATTTTCAGGTTCACATTCCTACACCAGTCTTTCAACCGATGCAGTCAAGCTTTCTCGTTGTTTAATTTACAAGGTGCAATTTTCCTTTGCTTTCAGCGGAAAATTGGACCGCGTGTAAATCTCTTAAGGAGATTTACCAAGGTGCCTTCCGCTTCATTAAGCAATGGCTTTTCGCTGTTTCGGAGAGTTTTCAGAACTTTTCAGGCTCTTTCGTTTCTCGGTGACAGCTTATTTAGTATATCAGGTTCGGAACCGTTTGTCAAGAACTTTTTTCAACTTTTTTCGTTTTCAAAGTCTTGCTTAGTTCCTCGCCGCCGCTCTCTCAGAAGCAGCTTACTTAGTATATCGCACACCCCTCCTTTTGTCAACACTTTTCCCAAATTTTTTTCATTTTTCTCTCAGCCCTATTTCGACAGGAAAAATGCCGCCGTTTTCACGGCGGCACTTTCCGTATTTTAAATCGATCCCCGCATCCCTTTGGCGCGCAGCGCGGCCTTTCGTATCAAGTCCACCGGCACCACGGTCAGCGACAGCAGTGCGACAAGCGCCAGCTCCCCCATGGTCAGCGGCGCGGTGCGGAACAGCGTACCGCCCCAATAGACTAGACCGACCTGTATCAGCACGACCGCGCCCATGATGGCGGTGAACAGGGTGTTTCTTTGCAGGTTGGCCATCAGGTTCAAGCGATACGTTCTTGTATTGAAGCTGTTGCACACGCCGCATAGGATGAACAGCGTAAAGAAACCGGTTTGCAAGTAGATCGGTCCGGCGGATTGGCGGTACAGATCCTGAAAGACCGGCAGCTTCAAAAACGCCAAGCAAAGCGCGATGGTGTAGATGCCCATCCATAGTATCTGATGCAGCATATAAGGATTGAGCACCGGCTCGTCTCTCTTTTTGGGTTTCTCCTTCATATATTCCGGCAAAGGCGGTTCGCCCGCGAATGCCAGACCGGCCAATGTATCCATGATGATATTGATCCAAAGCATCTGCACCACGGTGACCGGGGTATCGATTTGCAGAAACGGCCCCACGATTGAAACGCCGACCGCGCACAGATTCATGGTAAGCTGGAAGATGACGAACTTGCGAATGCTTTTAAAGATCGTTCTTCCATAAAGCACGGCGCGCGTGATCGACGCGAAGTTGTCGTCCATCACAACAATATCGCCCGCTTCCTTCGCCACCTCGGTGCCGCTGCCCATGGCAAAACCGACATCGGCTTTCTTGAGCGCCGGCGCGTCGTTGATACCGTCGCCTGTCATACCGGCTACCAACCCGCATTGCTGCGCCACGCGCACCAGTCTGCTTTTATCCGTCGGCAACGCGCGCGCGACAACGCGCAGCGACGGCAACCGTCGCGTCAATTCGTCATCGCTCATGCGCTGCAACTCCGCGCTGGTCACGATCAGGCTATCCGTCCGGTCGAGCAGTCCGGCGTCCGCCGCAATGGCCGCGGCGGTCTCGCGGTTATCACCAGTGATCATAACGATCTGAATGCCCGCCTGCTGCGCCTCGCGGATTGCGGCCGGCGCTTCGCGCCGCAGCTCGTCCCGGATTCCGACAAGGCCGATCAGTGTCAGCCCGCGCAGGTCGCTTTCACCGTTTACCGGATGATCGGCCACGGCGAGCGCCAACACGCGCATGGCCTTATTCGTCATGCCGCGCCACTCCGCTTCCAACGCGGCCTTGGAGGCAAGGGTGTGTCTCGCCCCCTGCTCATCTAAATAAGATACGCACGCGGGCAGCAATTTTTCCGGCGCCCCCTTGACCAGCGACACCGCGCCCGCGCCGCCCAGCCGTACCGATGAAAATTTTCGCGTCGAATCAAACGGTACGCCGACCGTCTTAAGACGGCCCTCGATTTGCGCGGGTACCGGCGCAACCGCCTCGAGCAGCGCCCGATCGGTCGCGTTGCCGCCGAGCGCCCGTTTCCCGGAAAGCGCGGCGGCGTTATTATAGTAGCAGCAAAGCGCAAACTGCTCCCACAGCGCGCGGTGGCGCTTCATCTGCGCCAGATTTTCAAACCGCTGCCCGTTGCCGCAGACAAAGCCGGACACCTTGAGCTTGCCGCGCGTCAGCGTGCCCGTTTTGTCGGTAAACAAGATATTCAGGCTGCCCGACGTTTCAATACCGACCAGCTTGCGCACCAGCACATGGTCGCGCAGCATGCGCTTCATATTAGAGGATAGCACGACCGTGATCATCATCGGCAAGCCTTCGGGCACAGCCACCACGACGACCGTGATCGCCAGTGTCGCCGCGTGCAGCACATGGCCGATCACCGCGCCCGGATTTTGAAACTGCATGGCAATCAGCGCCGGGTCCATATCGCAGCTTAGAAAGAAAGAGTTAAATAGGTCGGCGCCCGCGACAAACAACCCGGCCGCAAGGCCGATCTTGCTGAGCACCCCGGCCAGCTTTTCCAAACGGACCTTGAGCGGGCTTTCCCGCGTGCTCTCCTGCATTTCGCGCGCCATGCTGCCATAGAATGTGCTGTCGCCCACGCTGGTCACACACATCACGCCGTCGCCCGCGCAGACGATCGCGCCGCGAAACAAGCCGCTGGGCGACAGAAAATCCTTTTCTGCGCCGCCCGGCGTTTTACGCTGCTCGGCGCTTTCGCCGTTGAGCGCCGACTGATCGACCGAAAGCCAGCCCGAAACCAGCCTGCCATCCGCGGGAATCCCTTCCCCCGCTTGCAGCAGCACGATATCGCCCACCACCAGCTCGCCGATCGGTATTTCGGTCACCAACCCGCTGCGCCGTACCCGGCACCGCGCGGCGGCGGCCTCCTCTTGCAGCTTTAAAAAAGCCGACTCGCTGCCGTATTCCGAAAGCGTTGATACAAACGTCGCCAAAAAGATCGCCAGCGCAATGCCGACCGATTCAAACCAATTTGCCTCCCGAAACAATAGAATTACGTTGATCGCCAGCGCGGCGAGCAGGATCTTTATGATCGGATCGCCGAAGCTCGCTAAAAACTGCCGAAGAAAGCTCTGCCTTTCTCCCTGTGTCAGTTCGTTTGCGCCGTGCTTCTGCCGCGATTTTTCCACTTCCGCGCTGCTCAGGCCTCTGGCCCCGTCCATGTCCATAAACGTCCCTCCTCATAGGACAAACCTATGAAGGGGCGGCCGGATTTATGACCGTGATACTTGTGAACAGGTTCACATTCTGCTATAATCACAGGTAGATAATACCGCATTTGCAAAGGAGGGACTCCGCTTGCCGATCAAAATAGCCGACAGCCTGCCGGCGCGCGCCATTTTAGAAAGCGAAAATATTTTTGTCATGACCGAACACCGCGCCATGACGCAGGATATCCGGCCGCTGCGCATCGCGCTGCTCAACCTGATGCCGTTGAAGATCGTGACGGAAACGCAGATCTTGCGCTGCCTGTCCAACACCCCGCTCCAGATCGAGGTCGATCTGATCCAAACCAAGTCCTATCAGTCCAAAAACACGCCGGAGGATCATTTACTTACCTTTTATAAAACCTTTGACGACATCCGTCATTTAAAGTACGACGGCTTTATCATCACCGGCGCGCCGATTGAAAACATGGCGTTTGAAGAGGTCGATTACTGGGATGAGCTGTGCGAGATCATGGACTGGTCCAAATCGCACGTGCATTCCACCCTGCACATTTGCTGGGGCGCGCAGGCGGGCCTATACCACCATTACGGCGTGCCCAAATATCCGCTGCCGCAAAAGATGTCCGGCGTGTTCCAGCACCATGTGCTTTACCCCAAGGAACCGCTCATGCGCGGGTTCGACAATGTCTTTTGGGCGCCGCACTCCCGGCACACCGAGATTCGGGCAGAGGATATCCGCGCGGACGACCGGCTGCGCCTGCTGGCTGAATCGAACGAGGCCGGCGTTTACATCGTCGAAGCCATGAACGGTCGGCAGATTTATGTGCTTGGTCATTCCGAATACGATTCGGACACCTTAAAGCTGGAATACGAGCGCGACCTCGCCAAAGGCATGACCCCGCAGGTGCCGCGCCACTATTTCCGCAACGACGACCCCACGAACGAGATTCTGGTCACATGGAAATCCACCGCATACCTATTCTACACCAACTGGCTCAATTACTACGTTTACCAGACGACGCCGTACGTGCTTGAAAAGATCTAAGACAAAGGATACTGCTATGATAGAAAAGATCGACGGCGCGCCGACGCTGCGGGATTGGCCGGTACGCATCTGGGACGAGGGAGAGATCCAGCCCCTCTACCGCCCGCATTTAGAGTTCTGGCTGAAGCAGGGATTGTCACTGGAGCATCTCCTGTTCGTGCCCGCGCTGCCCTACCAAAAGAAGAGCGTCGAATATATGCTGGCGGTTCGCGACGGCGAGATTCTGCTGCTCTGCCGCGAAGGCGATACAGGGATCACACCGGTCTGCATCCGGCGGGATCAGCTTCGTTACGCCGCGCTGATCACCGAGCTGCTCTATAGCCGCCTTGACCTTTACTGGTCGGACGGCGGCGCGATCCACTGCTCTTCGGCGGCTTTCAACCGAACCACGCTTGATCTTTTTCTACCCGCGCTGCACACGCTGCTTGGGCTGCCAATGGATTTTGATTGCCGGCAAGCCGCCGAGGCCCACCCGCGCCCCAGCGCGCTGGCGAACGAGCACTATGCGCTTTATCAGTTCGCCTTGGACGCTTACCGGCTTGGACCCGAAATCCGTGAATGCCATTGGCGCTATCTTCGCCCGGCGTTTTTCCGCCGCAAAAAAGCGAGCGAGGACGCCGCCGTGCTATCCTGCTGCATGCAAAACGGCTTATTTATACAGCGAATGCTCGGCAACCGGCTGGCGGCTTATTATTTTCCATGGCGCACAATCGGTTCGTCCTCCGAATACCGTTCGGCTGGCGCGGATACGTGGGAGATCTTCCTCGACGGACAGATCGGCGAACAGCGTAGCGCGGTCAAGTTTCTCCTTTTATAAGAAAAACGCCAACCTTATCGGGCATAAACTGCACCGATAAGGTTGGCGTTTTGTTATTCTTGTTTTTCCTGACCGATCAAATGACAAAGCGTCATCAGACTGTCGGACAGGTGCACGTTTTCCACCGGAATGCCCAGACCTTCCAGATGCAAATCCTCTCCCGTGAAGTTCCACAGGCCGCTGATCCCGTGATCGACCAGATCGCGCGCCAATTCGGGCGAGCGTCCGCGCGGAATCGTCAGCACGGCAACATCGGGCCCCCGCCGGGCGACATAGTCGAACAAGCCCGATGCGTCGCGTACCTCATGGCCGCCGAACTTACGGCCGACCAGCTCCGGATCGGCGTCAAACGCACAGAGCAGGCGAAAACCGCTCGCGGCAAAATCGAAGTTATTGAGCAGCGCGCGGCCCAGATTGCCCGCGCCGATCAGAATAGCGGTGCGCTGATCCTGCAGGCCGAGAATCGCGCCCAGCTCCTCCAACAGCTTATCGACATTGTAGCCGTAGCCTTGCTGGCCAAAACCGCCGAAGCAGTTAAAGTCCTGCCGGATCTGCGATGCGGTCAACCCCATACGCTCGGCGAGCGCGCGGGAGGAAATGCGCTGTACGCCTTCGCCCTTGAGCTCGCTGATGTTGCGGTAATAACGAGGCAAGCGCCGGATCACTGCTTTTGATACTTCTTGCTTGCGTTCCACAGGCACTCATCCTCTCTCCCGGCCACACGATTACAGGGCAGACACAGTCTCCAGCACGTAATCGGTGAATTCCTGCGCGGTGCAGCCGGTATCACGGCCGGTGACCACGTATTTCTTCTCTTCAAAAATGCAGATGTCGAGCGCGCGCTCAAGCTTTTTCGCCAGCTCCACCTCGCCGATGTGCTCCAGCAGCATGACGGAGGCGCGCAAAACGGACGACGGATCGGCGTACTGCGCGCGGCCTTCCTGCACCATGCGGGGCGCGGAACCGTGAATGGCCTCGAACATGGCGTAGCGCTTGCCGATATTGGCAGAACCCGCCGTGCCCACGCCGCCTTGGATTTCGGCAGCCTCGTCGGTGATGATATCGCCGTAGAGGTTGGGCAGCACAACGACCTTAAAGTCGCGGCGGCGCTTTTCATCCAGCAGCTTTGCGGTCATGATGTCGATATACCAATCATCGAACACGACCTGCGGATATTCCTGCGCCACACGCTGGCAGGTATCAAGGAATTTGCCATCCGTGGTTTTGATAATATTCGCCTTGGTCACGCAGGAAACGCGGTTTTTGCCAGTCTTTGCCGCATAGTCAAAGGCCAAACGCGCGATGCGCTCACAGCCCTGCGCGGTTGCAACGGTAAAATCAAGGAACAGGTCGTCCGCGATTTGAACGCCCTGCGAGCCGACGGCGTAGCCGCCCTCGGTGTTTTCGCGGTAGAAGGTCCAATCGATGCCCAGCTCGGGCACCTTGACTGGACGCACATTCGCAAAAAGGTCCAGCGCCTTGCGCATGGCAACGTTCGCGGATTCCACATTGGGCCACGGATCGCCCTTGCGCGGCGTGGTGGTCGGCCCCTTGAGGATGACGTGGCACTTCTTGAGTTCTTCCAGCGTATCCGGCGGGATCGCGCAGCCAAGCTCGGCGCGGCGCTCGATGGTCAGGCCGTCGATCACGCGGAATTCAATCTTGCCGGCCTTTACCTTGTCCGCCAGCAGCACCTCAAGCGCGTGCTGGGACATCGCGGTGATCATGGGGCCGATGCCGTCGCCCCCGCAAACGCCGATGATAAGTTTGTCTAGCTTCTGGTAATCGATAAAGTCGTCCTGCGCCTTCATTTCTTCGATGCGCCTCAGCTGGCTTTCGACGACTGCTTCAAATTTTTTGATGATGGACTGGTCAATAGACATGGTCTGTATCCTTCCACTATATTGATATTATTTTAACAAGTTTTCAGTGATCTGTCAAGTTTTCAGGTTTTACGCATTTTGCTGCTTGGCAAAATTGAGCGTGCCGCCCGCGAGCAACGCGCCGCGCTGACGGTCCGATACCTCGCAGTCGGCCTTAAAGGTGCGGCCGCCGCACTGTACCGTTACCTGCGCGCCGCTTTCGATCTCCTCGCGCACATGGGGCAGCGTGATCTCGTCCGCCAGACCCACGGCATCGTAATCGGCAGGGTCCGCAAAGGTCAGCGGCAAAATGCCGGAGTTGACCAGATTTGCCTTGTGAATGCGCGCGAAGGACTTGCACAGCACGGCCTTAACCCCCAGATAGAGCGGCACCAGCGCCGCGTGCTCGCGCGAGGAGCCCTGCCCGTAATTCGCGCCGCCCACGATGATACCGCCGCCCTGCGCCTTGCAGCGCTGCGGGAATTCGGGATCGACATTGATAAAGCAATAGCTGGAATAGTACGGCACATTCGAGCGGTACGGCAAAAGCTTGGCGCCCGCTGGCAGAATGTGGTCGGTCGTGATATTATCATCGGTTTTCAAAACGATCTTGCCGGTGTACGAGGCTTCCAGCGTCTGACCCAGCGGGAAGGGCTTGATGTTGGGGCCGCGCACGACTTCGACGGCGGACGGATCTTCGGCGGGCTTCACGATAAGGTTATCGTTGACGTCGAAATGCTCCGGCATCTCTATTGCAGGCATTTCGCCCAGCGTGCGCGGATCGGTCAGCACGCCGGTCAGGGCGGAAGCCGCCGCGACCTCGGGCGAAACCAGATAGATCTGCGCGTCCTGCGTGCCGGAACGGCCTTCAAAATTGCGGTTGAAGGTGCGCAGGCTGACGCCGCCCGACTCGGGCGACTGGCCCATGCCGATGCAGGGACCGCAGGCGCATTCAAGAATGCGCGCACCGGCTGAAATAATATCGGAAAGCGCGCCGTTTTTCGCCAGCATATCGAAAACCTGCTTGGAGCCGGGCGAGATCGTCAGGCTCACGTCCGGGTGAACGGTCTTGCCCTTCAAAATGGCGGCGACCTTCATCATATCGTAATAGGAAGAATTGGTGCACGAGCCGATGCAGCACTGGTTAACCTTGATCGGCCCGATCTCCGTGACCTTCTGCACATTGTCCGGCATGTGCGGCTTTGCCGCCTGCGGCTCCAGCATGGACAGGTCCACCGTGTATTCTTCATCATACTCGGCGTCCGGGTCCGAGCTTAGCGGCACCCATACGTCGCCCCGTCCCTGTGCTTCCAGAAAGCGCCGGGTTTCCTCGTCGGAAGGGAAAACAGAAGTCGTCGCGCCAAGCTCCGCGCCCATGTTGGTAATGGTCGCGCGCTCGGGCACGGACAGCGTCTTTACGCCGTCGCCCACGTATTCGATGATTTTGCCGACGCCGCCCTTGACGGTCATCTGACGCAGCACGTCGAGGATGATATCCTTCGCGGATACCCACGGACGCAGCTTACCGTTTAAGTACACCTTGACCATTTTCGGCATTGGAATGTAATAGGCGCCGCCGCCCATGGCGACCGCCACGTCCAGACCGCCCGCGCCGAACGCGAGCATGCCGATGCCGCCGCCCGTCGGCGTGTGGCTGTCCGAGCCGATCAGCGTTTTGCCCGGCGCGCCGAAGCGCTCCAGATGGACCTGATGGCAGATGCCGTTACCTGCCTTGGAATAGTAAATACCGTGCTTTTTCGCGACCGATCCGATATACTTGTGGTCGTCCGCGTTTTCAAAGCCGGACTGCAAGGTATTGTGGTCGATATACGCGACCGACCGCTCGGTCTTTACCTGATCCACGCCCATTGCTTCAAACTGTAAGTAAGCCATGGTGCCCGTGGCGTCCTGCGTCAGCGTTTGGTCGATCCGCAGGCCGATCTCCTGCCCTACCGCCATTTCGCCATCCACTAGATGCGCCTTCAGGATTTTTTGCGCGATTGTCATACCCATAAAACTCAGTTCGCTCCTCTAAACTTTTTCCCGCCGCGCATGCAAGCGGGAACGGTTGCGGCTTCCACAGCCTTCTCCACGGCAGGCTAGCCTGCCGTGCCCATAAACAAATAGAAGTGGTTTCTGTTGACAGAAACCACTTCTATTCTACCGCAAAAACGCCCCTTTGAAAAGGGCTTTTTGCCTATCGTTTTATACAAACATTTTCACCGATTTCCGCAGTAGCGAAAGCATTTTGCAGGGTCGTGCCCGTATTTCCTGCAAGAAACTCATAATATGCCTGACTGCCGATCATGGCGGCGTTGTCCCCACAAAGAGAAAGCGGCGGCAAATAAAGCGCCAAACCCATCCGCGCGGCCAAATCGGTCAGCGCCGCGCGCAGGAAGGAATTAGCCGCCACACCGCCCGCGCAAACGATGTTTTTACCGCCCGACTGCTTTACCGCCAGCTCCAGACGCGGCACCAGCGTATCGACCACGGCGCGGCAAAAGCTCGCGGCGAGGGCCTCCCGGTCGAGCGCCTCCCCTTTTTGCTCCGCGTTATGCGCCAAATTGATCACGGCGGTTTTCAGCCCGGAAAAGGAAAAGTCCAGCGGCGCGTCCTTGATCTGGGAATGCGGCAGCTTATATTTCGTCGGATCGCCCGTTTGGGCCAGCTCATCGATCTTCGGCCCGCCGGGGTAGCCCACGCCCAACACGCGCGCCACCTTGTCAAACGCTTCCCCCGCCGCGTCGTCACGCGTGCCGCCTAAGATCTCAAACGTTGTGTAGTCCCACACCATCACGATCTGGCTGTGCCCGCCCGATGCGATCAGTGTCAAAAACGGCGGCTTCAGCTCCGGGTACGCCAGATACACCGCCGCGATGTGGCCACGGATATGGTGCACCGGCACAAAGGGCTTTTGCAGCGCGAACGCGAGCGATTTGCCAAAATTCGCGCCCACCAGCAGCGCTCCGATCAAGCCGGGCGCGCAGGTCGCCGCGACGGCGTCCACCTCGTTCTTTGTCATGCTGGCCCGCTGCAGCGCTTCCTCAGTCACGCGCACCACGGCCCCGGTATGACGCCGCGAGGCGATCTCGGGCACAACGCCGCCGTACAGCGCGTGCGTTTCGATCTGCGTATCCACTACGCTGGACAAAATGGTTCGTCCATCCTCGATCACGGCGGCCGCCGTTTCATCGCAGGAGGATTCAATGCTTAAAATTCTCATGGTTCCACCCGATCGTTTCGTTTTATCTCTGTATCACGTATCTGGCCCGCTCGGCGTCCTCGCGGCGGACATAGATCACAAATTCATACAGGTAATCCTGCTTTAGGCCGATCACGCTTCTGCCGGAGCAGCCTCCTCGGCCGCGCAGCATATCGCGGCATCTGGCTTGGTAATCGATCCCCGCGCCACGCAGCTTTTCCCGCGCGTCATCATACTCCGTTTGCTCACGCGTGAGCAATATCTCCTGCCGGTTGAACACTGTGATCATGGTTATTCTCCTCACTTCGCCGCGCAAAGCGTCTTTTCCAAGCACACACAGTTGCTATCGCCCACATAAGGGCCGAAGCCCTCCGGCAGCGTCCGGTAGCCAATCCGTTCGTAAAACGCCACGGCTTCCGGCGTTTCCCGCGCGGTTTCCAGCACCGTGCGCGTATAGCCCAGCTGCCGCACCTGCGTTTCGATCGCTTCGACCAGTTGCCGCGCCGCGCCCTGCTTCCGGTAGGCAGGGCGCACATACACGCGCTTGAGTTCGGCGGTCGTCTCATCCAGCGGCTTCCAACCGCAGCAGCCGCAGGGCGTTTCCGCATCGTACAGCATGGCAGCGCCGGCGAGCTCGTTCAGGCTGTTATGCGGGCGGTAATCCAGATAAGCGTCGCCGAATCGGTCAAAATAAAAGTCGTCCAGCGCCTGAGACAGCAAGGCCAGCCCCTCGTCCGTGTGCTCCACAAATCGGCATTGCAGGGCGCTCATCGCATCGTTCCGTCGGAAATCGGCTTTTCCATGCAAACACAAATCTCATCGCCGATGAAATCGCCGTAGTTCGGCACGACCCGATATCCGTTCTTTTTATAAAACCCGAGGGCTTCCGGCATATCCGCGCCGGTTTCCAGTACGGCGCGGTGGCAGCCGCTCTTCGCGGCGTGCCGCTCCACAGCCTCTATCACCGCGCACGCCACCCCCTGCCGCCGGTATGCGGGTCTGACATACATGCGCTTTATTTCCGCCGTGACCGCGTCGTACGCGCGCCAGCAGCCGCAGCCCGCCGGTTTTCCGTCTATGTATGCGACCACGGCGCAGGCCATGCCAGACAGCACATGGTATTGCTTGTAGCGCTCAGCCGTTTCGCCCCACCCCGCATGAAAAAACAAATCCAGCTCGGCTACCAGCGCGAGCAGATCGCCGTCGTCCACATCCACGAATTTTATATTCATTCCGCTTTCTCCTTTTTGTACCGCGTCATCAGCACCGCGTCCTCTTTGGGGGCATTGTAAAAGCCGCGCCGCACACCGACGCGCGCAAAGCCCAAGCCCTCGTAAAGGGCGATGGCGGGCGCGTTGGAAGCGCGCACCTCCAGCGTGACAAACGATAGCCCCGCCGCCCACGCGCGTGAAAGCAGCGCGCCGACCAGCGCCCAGCCAACGCCCTTCCGGCGGTATTCGGGCAGGGTCGCAACGTTGGTGATATACCCCTCATCCATCACGGTTTGGCAGCCGACATAGCCGACGGCAGCACCGTTCATCTCCGCCACCAAAAATATACCGGAACCCAGCTCCTCGCGCAGCGCATTCTCGCTCCACGGCGCGTGAAAGCACGCCCGCTCGATCGCCGCGAGCGCGGGCAGGTGCCGTTCCTCCATCGATACGATGTTCATTTGCCCAGTTCTCCGTCCGGCCCACCCAGCTGGGTAATGACCGCCTGCACGCCCCGGTCGATCTCAGCCGCCGCGCGGCGATAGGTCTCCAGATCGCCGCCAAACGGATCGGAGACATCCTCGGGCAGCAGCGTAAAAATCTTAGCCGCCTGATCCGGCAGAAGCGCGCAAAGCGAATCATAATGCGCGCCCGTCATGCACACCAGATAGCGCGCTCCCTGCGCTAGCTGCGGGGTCAGCCTGCGCGACCGGTGCGCGGCGATATCCGCTCCCCGCTCGGCCGCCGCTTTTACCGCGGTGCCCGATGCGGGCAGCCCATCCTGTGTAAACAGGCCCGCGGACGCGGCGCGCAGCCCCGTCTTCTTCTCCCCGCCGCGCGCACGGAACAGCCCCTCCGCCATCGGACTGCGGCAAGTATTGCCCGTGCAAATAAATAGTATCTCGTCCATCCTTTGTATCTCCCACTGCATGACATCCGCATGTTTTCCCCCCGCGCCGCAGCGCGCATTTCATGGAGAATAACAGCGAAGTTCCAATCGAAACTATTTTGCGTCGTACCAGCTAAACCCCGCCTTGGCTTCGGCCACAAGCGGCGCCGTCATTTGAAACGCGCCTTCCATCTCCTCGCGCAGCAGACGCATCGCGGTGTCCCGCTCCTCCACCGGCGCTTCGAGGATCAGCTCATCGTGCACCTGCAAAATCAAGCGGCTTTTCAGCCCCTCGCGCAGCAGCCGGTCGTGTACGCGCACCATGGCAATCTTAATGATATCCGCCGCCGTGCCCTGTATGGGCGTGTTCATCGCCACACGCTCGCCGAACGAACGGATATTGAAGTTTTTGCTTTTCAGTTCGGGCAGCGCGCGGCGGCGGCCAAACAGGGTCTCGACATAGCCCTTCTCTCGCGCGCTCTCCTTGATCTCCTCCATATATTTTGCAACGCCCGGATATGTGGCGAGATACGAGCGGATAAATTCGCCCGCCTGCTTGCGGGAAACGCCGATATCCTGCGCCAGCGAAAAATCAGAAATACCGTAAACAATGCCGAAATTAACCGCCTTACAGGAGGAACGCATCTGGGGCGTGACATCCTCGATCGGCACATGGTACACCTTGCTCGCGGTCGCGGTGTGAATATCCTGTCCATGCAAAAACGCCTCGGTCATGGCTTCGTCCTGCGAGATATGCGCCAAAACGCGCAGCTCGATCTGCGAGTAATCCGCGTCGATCAGCACATGCTCCCGGTCGCCCGCGACGAACATGCGCCGCAGTTCCCGTCCCAGTTCGGTGCGCACGGGGATATTCTGCAAATTGGGGTCGGTCGAAGAAAGGCGGCCGGTCGCCGTTACCGTCTGCTGAAAATGCGAATGAATACGGCCATCCTCCGGGCTGATCACCTTGAGCAGTCCGTCCACATAGGTGCTCTTGAGCTTGGAAAGCTGCCGGTACTCCAAAATGCGGCCCACGATCGGATGCTGCTCCGCCAGCCCTTCCAGTACCTCCACGTTCGTGGAATAGCCTGTCTTGGTCTTTTTCTGCGCGGGCAAGCCCAGACGCTCAAACAGAATTTCGCCCAACTGGCGCGGGGAATTGATGTTAAATTCGCCGCCCGCGTCCTTGTAGATTTCGTCGACCAGCTCCGCGATGCGCTTATCGAGCGTTTGTCCAAACGCTCGCAGCTGATCAGGCGCGACCGCGCAGCCGAGCGCCTCCATCTCCGCCAGCACATGCATCAGCGGCAGCTCGATATCGAAGTAAAGCGCATGCATGCCCCACTCTTCCAGCTTGGCTTCGGCCTCCTGATAGATCGCGCGCACGGCGTTCGCGTGCGCCGCCATTGAGCGAAGCGCCTCTTCGGTATCGCCGAGCAGCGAGGGGCCCGCTTCCCAGTCGATCTCGGGCAGCTCGGTATTGCAGTAAGCCAGCGCCACGCGCGGCAGGTCGTAGCTTCCCTGCGTCGGATCGAGCAGATAGGCGGCAAGGCAGGTGTCGAATGCAATGCCCTTGGGTTCCTTGCCCATGCGCATCAGCGCATGGCATACCGGCTTCGCATCATGCAGCACCAGCGAGATTGAGCCGTCGAACAGCCGGTCCGTCAACGCGTCCCAGTCCTCAGGCTCAAATTGCTGCTCGAACAGCACGTGCGCGGTATCCCCCGCAAGCAGGCAGAACGAACTGAGGCTTCCCGCGATCACCGCGAACACAGGATCCTCTTCCGCGCCAAGCGCGTCGCATAGCGCAAAGGCCTCGCTCGCGCGGGTCAACTCTTCCGCGGCGACCTCGGGCAGTCCGAATTTTGCGGTTTCGCCCGAAAGCCCCAGTCGGGCGATGAAGTTTTTAAATTCCAGCCGCGTCAGCAGCGCATACAACGCTTCTTCATCCATGAATTCCTCGGGCAAGTGCTTGACATCAAGGGAAAGCGGCGCCTGACGGTCGATGGTCGCCAGCCAATAGCTGTCCTTCGCGGCCTGCTCGCCCGCTTCGAGCTTGGTCTTCACGCTCTTTTTGATCTTCGGATCGTCCAAATGCGCATAGATCGCCTCCAGCGATCCAAAATCATGCATCAGCTGCATCGCCGTTTTCTCGCCCACGCCCGGCACGCCGGAGATATTATCGGAGGAATCGCCCATCAGCGCCTTCAAATCGATCAGGCGAATGGGGTCAAAACCGTATTTTTCATGGAATTTAGCCGTATCATAGCGTTCGTACGTCGTCTGCCCCATGCGGGTGGATACCAGACTGACGACCGTGCCGCCGCCGACCAGCTGCAAGCTGTCCTTATCGCCGGTCACGATCACGCAGTCGTCGCCGTTTTCATCCGCAAGGCGGCTGATCGTACCGATCAGATCGTCCGCTTCAAAGCCGGGTTGCTCGGCGCGCGTCAGTCCCATGGCGTCCAGTACTTCTTTGAGCACCGGCAGCTGGGCTGCCAGCTCGTCCGGCATGCCCTTGCGCGTCGCCTTATAGGATTCAAATTTTTGGTGGCGAAAGGTTTTTTCGCGCACGTCGAAACAGACGACCGTACGGTCGGGCTTTTCATCCTCCTGCAGTTTGAACAGCGTGGATAAAAAACCGTAAATGCCGTTTGTCGGCAAGCCTTCGTGGTTGGAAAGCTGGCGAATGCCGTAAAAAGCGCGGTTGAGTATGCTGTTGCCGTCGATCACCATTATCTTCATGCGTGCGTCCCTCATAATTTCAGCAAAATTTTCTTAATCTATAGTATACACGTTTCCCTTTGTTTTTTCCAGACAAAAAAAGGCTGGCGGCCTGTTTGGGCTTTCTGTTCCGCACGTTTATGCGGTATGAAAAATTGAGCCGGCGGAAAAATTCCGTCGGCTCAAAACAATGCAGTACTTAGCGCTTTTGATTGGATTTATGAGCCGAACCGCATTTGCAGGCGCAGGCGGTCGGCGATCATAGAGATAAATTCGGAATTTGTCGGCTTGCCCTTTACACCGGATACCGTGTAGCCGAAATAGTTCTGAAGCGTTTCGATATCGCCGCGATCCCATGCGACCTCGATCGCATGACGGATGGCGCGTTCGACACGGGACGAAGTGGTTTTGAACTTTTTCGCGATCGAGGGGTATAATATCTTCGTGATCGCACCGACCGCTTCCATATCGTCTACCGCCATCATGATCGCTTCGCGCAGATATTGATAGCCCTTAATGTGCGCCGGTACGCCGACCTGATGAATCACTTCGGTCACGCGGACTTCAAGGGCAAGTTCCTCGCCGGCCGCGGACTCATGTTTCTTGCCATCACGCCACATGCGGATGCGCTGCGCGATCGCCTCGGTGTCCATCGGCTTGCGCAGAAACAGTTCGACGCCGAGTGAAGTGCACTCCGCGCCCGCTTGCGGGCTGGCAAAGGCGGAAAGGACGATCGTAGGCACGCTGAGCTTTTGCTCGCGCAGGCGATCCAAAACCATGATGCCGTCCAGCATCGGCAGCACCAGATCGATGAGGAGCAGATCAGGCTTTGTTTCCATCACTGCAGCTACGGCCTTTTGTCCATCCTCCGCGATTCCCGCGAGTTCAATATCCTCTGTTTTGGCAAAAGTTTCTGCCAAATGTGCGCAAAAATCATTATCGCTGTCAGCAAGCAATACCCGAATTTTCTGTTCCATGATGTCAAACCAACCTTTTCAAAAATTATTGTTTCTCTTTCTAACCTGCCATTAATTTACCATATCTTCCCAGCTCTTGCAAGTCTTTTGTCGGAAAAAGCGTTTTTACTTGTCGGGATAATCAGACATTTATCGACACGGAAATACAAAAAACCGCTTTTCTTTTATCAGTTTGTCATTTCCTCTATCATTTTGCCGATACTGATCGCATAGCCGCAAGTCGGGTCATTTACCAGCACATGGGTCACTGCGCCGATCAATTTTCCGTTTTGCAATACAGGGCTGCCGCTCATGCCCTGCACGATGCCGCCCGTCTGCCGAAGCAGCCGCTCGTCGGTCACGCGCAGCATCATCCCGCGTCCGTATTCATCGTCCACGGGATAAACCTTGACCACCTGAACCGCGTACTTTTCCACTGTGTCGCCGTTCACATTCGCCATAATCTCCGCATCGCCTACCTGTACTTCGCTCGCCTCGGCCACCGGGTACGCCGTTAGCGACTGGTATAGGCTGCTGTCCGATAGTGTGCCGAAAATACCGCTTTCCGTATTCTCCGTTACCGTACCGACCTGCTGGTCGGCTGAAAACTCACCTTGCAGCGATCCCGGCTCGCCAACCTTACCGCGCAAAACGGAACCTACCGTGGAATAGAGCAAGCTGCCTTCTTTTAAGGGAAGCAGCACGCCGGTCTCACTTTCGCAGATGCCGTGTCCCAGTGAACCGTACGCGCCGGTCTCGGGATCGACATAGGTCAAGGTGCCGATGCCCGCCATACTGTCCCGCGCAAGCACGCCGATACGGTACACGCCGTTTTCGTCAGCGCATGGCGTCGCTGAAATTGTTTTGCTAGAGCCGTCTCGCGTCACGCCAATCGTTACCGGCTGACCGGCCGAAAGAGCGATCTGCTTTTGCAATGTCTCGTTGGAATCGATCGCCGTTCCGTTTACCGAAACGATCAAATCGCCTTCCAATACACCGGCGTCCCGCGCCGGGCACATGGCTCCGTTCGCGGTCTGCACTTCGTTTAACCTCACTACCAATACGCCCTCGGCCGACATTTTAATGCCCACCGTGTGCCCAATCGGAATGAGGCTGGTCACTTCTGCCGCCTGCGCCGTCAGCAGCATGGTCATTGCTAAGATAAGGGAAATCACTGCGCGTTTCGCCCGCTGTGTCATCACTCATTCATCACCTCCGCTTTTACTATGTCACGAAATCCGCCGGTTCAGCATTGAGAACCTTTGCTATTCCCGTGATGTTTTTAGCGAATCGATCAGACCTTGTGACAGGAAAAATCCGGAAGTTCAGAGACCCGGCACGATTTAAGAAATCCATCTATCAAAAAGCGCCGTTTCTTGAGAATGTTACATCTGCAGGCTCGCGTTACATTATAAGACATTTTCTGCGCATCAGCAATAGGTTTGTAACCTTTATTTTTCGACATTTTTCGCGCTAAGATACTGAAATTATAAAAAATTCATCATTTTAAGCATATATAGCCTACAAACAGCACGGCGTCACCTTCCGTTCGGACAGGTATTTTCTGCTTCCTGCATCTAACAGAACAGCCCGCGCGCGTTTTCTATACAACAAACGTATACGCTTACTTATTCTTTACTTTTTCGCATTTTACTATGCCTGTTTGACGCAAATCCATTTACTGATACCGCTCTATAAAACGCGTTAAAAGTACTGGAAAAATCAGCAATTTTATATTTTATCGATCTTGCGGACTATCATGATGATACAAAAAAAAGTCCGCTTCCATGCCGGAAGCGGACTTTTTTCATGGGTTTACCCTGATTTAACTGCTCTTTTCAGGAGCCAGCACGAACTTGTAGAACAGGCCCGCCAGCGCGGCGCCAACCAGCGGCGCGAGAATGAATACCCATACCTGACCGAGCGAGCCGTCCGCGCAAAGCAGCGCGGGCCCAAAGGAGCGCGCCGGATTGACCGAGGTGCCCGTAAACGGAATGCCGAGAATATGGACAAGCGTCAGCGTCAGGCCGATGACCAGCCCCGCGACCGAGCCGTTCTCCACCTTGCTCGTAACGCCCAGCACGGCCAGAACAAACACGAAGGTGAGCACGATCTCAACGATCAGCGCCTGACCGACGCCGATGCCCAGCGCGCTTGCCGCGCCGTAGCCGTTGGTGCCAAGCGCCGCGTTCGAGCCAAGCATAACGATCAGTACGCCCGCGCCCGCGATACCGCCGAGGAATTGCGCAATGATATAGCCGATAAACTCATTGACCGGCATACGGCCGGAAACCAGCAACCCGAGCGAAACCGCCGGATTGATGTGGCAGCCGGACACATTGCCGATCGAGTACGCCATCGCGACGATCACCAGACCGAAGGCAAATGCGATCAGCAGCGTGGAGAACGCCAGCGGGCTGGCGGTAGGCGCGCCCGCGCCAAGCAGTGTGTTGGCCGCTACCGCGCTGCCGCAGCCGAAGATGACCAGCACAGCCGTACCCACAAATTCCGCAATAAGTTTTTTCATATGGATATCCCCCTCATTTATTTTTGGGCGTTTTACGCCCAATCTTTACCTATCAAGTATAAGAGATTCCATTTTGAAAAACAAGGGAAGCGGTCGTTTCGGGTCGTTTTTCACACAGAATGCGCGGATAACGCCTTGGCGGCGGGCAATCCGTACGCCGGACAAGCGGCGCGCACCGCTCTGGCGATCGCCTTGGCCATCACATGAGCCGCCAGCGTGCCCACCGCGTTGATATCCGCCGCCGCCTGTCCGGTGGATACCGCGTAGATCGAATCGCCGTCCGCCGTTGTATGCACGGGACGAATCGCGCGCGCATAGCCGTTGTGCGCCATCGAAGCGATCTTGGTGAGCGCCGCCTTGTCAAACGCCGCGTTTGTCAAGACCGCGCCGATCGTCGTATTGCCGGTAAATAGATCGTGCGCGCGGTCGATGTCGCCGTAAAGCGTCTGCTCGGTCGAAGCCAGCCCTTTGCCGTCCTCCGTGCGCAGTCCCGCGATCTGACGGCCCGTGTCGATATCAAAAATATCGCCCAGCGCGTTGACTGCGACCACCGCGCCAACCCGCACGGCGCCCACCTGCACGGCATACGCGCCGATGCCGCTTTTCATCGCACGCGCCACGCCTTTATATTTGCCCACCGTACAGCCCGTGCCCGCGCCCACACAGCCCTCCGCAAACGCCGTGCGCGACGCGCCCTCACAGGCGCGGTAAGCCATGGCCGCGTCCGGCCGCGCTTCCTTGCTGCCAATGGCCAGATCGAACAAACAGGATTGACACACCAGCGGCACATGCGTCACGCCCACGTCAAAGCCAATCCCCCGTTCCTCCAGAAAACGCATCACGCCGCCGGCGGCGTCCAGCGCAAACGCCGAGCCGCCGGAAAGCACCAGCGCGTGGATTCCCTTTGCATCCGCCGTTGGTGCGAGTAGCGGCGTTTCGCGCGAAGCCGGGCCTCCGCCGCGGATATCGACGCCCGCGGGCGCGCACTCGTCGAACAGCAATACGGTAACGCCCGTACCGCCTGCCTCGTCCTGCGCCTGTCCGGCGGCAAAGCCGCCTACCTCCAACAATCCGATTTCCTTCATATTCTATTCCTCCTACCAGAAAAGGGCCGCGAAAAGCGGCCCTTTTGGGTTGTTCTTATATTGTTTTATTCACTGCTTTGGGCGCGGCGGTCCCTATTTTTCCAAACGCGGAAAAGAGCGCCTTGCCGACCGCCAGCGTCAGCACCGCCGCGATGATCGCTTCGGGCACGCCGTTTAAGCCGACAACGCCCATGATGACCCCCAGCAGCAGACTCGGCTCGGTGCCGCCCGCCGCCGCGTACTGCTGGCCGAACAGCAGGTAGATCAGCCCCATCACGCCGACGGTATTGACCATCGAACCGATAAAGCCCGCCACCGGCAGCGCGATCAACTGATTCACCTTAACGCGCGTCAGCGCGCGGAACACATAGCCCGCGATCACACCGATCAGGATACGCGGCAGGATCGCGACGATCAGGCTCATCCAGCTGCCGTGAAAATCCGGGCTAAAGCTATAAAACGGCGTGAACACGAACGAGGTAAGATTGGGCGCGATCGTCGCCCGGAGGACGCTCGTCACACCGAACACGCCGCCCAACACGCCGCCCAGCTTGGGACCCAGCAGGCACGCGCCCAGAATGACCGGGATGTGCATGGTCGTCGCGTTCATAAAGCCAAGGGGGATAAAGCCCAGCGGCGTGAACGCCAGCACCAGCATCAGCGCTACCAGCAGCGCCATTTGTGAAAGCAGCTTTACATCAGTCTTCTTTTTCATATGTAGTTTTCCTCCTGCTCCCGTCTCTTCCTTATAGAGTACAGGGCTGATTTTTCGGCAAGATCACTTTTCGGGGCGGTTTTTCTTCCAGATCAGCCGCAATCCGTCCAGACAAAGGCTGTCCACCCGCTCGAACGGTACGCGCAGATAGCGTTCCACCAGCATCGCGGAGCCGCCGGTCAGGTAAACGTGCGGCGTTTGGCCCAGCGCTTCGGCGAACCGATCGATCATGCCGTCCACCATGGCGGCCGCGCCGTATACCGCGCCCACGCGCATGGCGTCCGCCGTGTTGCGGGCGAGCACGCTCTCTTCCCCGGCTTCAATGGCCACGGCGGGCAGCTGCGCCGCCTGCTGCCGCAGCGCGGACAGGCTCAAACGGATTCCCGCCGTGATGGCCGAGCCGACCAACGCTCCCGTTTCATCCAGCACGGTAAAGGTCGTCGCCGTGCCGAGGATGACGACCACACAAGGCAGCTTGCCGCGTTCGTGGGCCGCTACGGCATTTGCCACGCGGTCCGCGCCGACCTGCCGCGGCTGGTCGGCGCGAATGTTCAGCCCGGTCTTGATACCGCTCGACACCGCCAGCACATCGTCCACACCGAGCAGGTGCAGCGCATACTGCAATACGGCCGTCATAGCGGGCACAACGGAACTGATGATCGCGCCTGTGATCTGTTTGGTATCCACCCCATGCAGCGCGAATACCTGCTGTAGGGAGCAGGCGTAGAAATCGCCCGTCTGCTTGGTTTCGGTGGCGATGGAAGCGGCAAATACCTGCACGTCTTCCTCATAACCGCCCAGCAGCATATGGCTGTTTCCTGCATTGATCGCGATAAGCATGTGTGACCCCTCTTTCGGCATCTTGCCAAGGACATTATACGGTATCGCGCGGGCAAATTCAAGCATTATTTTGACGATTTTGGCAGCATGATCGGTGCGGCGAGCGCCATCCACAAAGCGGCGTATTTGGGGCACACCTGCCCCTTCACATTAAAGCGCTCTTCCGAGTAATCCCACACCTGCATGCGGTAGCGGCGGTTGACCGTCAGGCCGACGATGAACTCCGCCGTTGTAATCAGCGCCGCGCCCGCCGCGCAGCGTCCCAGCGGCGGTTCCTCCCGCACATGCTCGCGCAGATGCGTCAGCGCGACAAGCACCGCGCCGCCGGTCAACGCCATTGTCCAGTGGGTATAACCGCGCCACATCATCTCGATCGCGGCGTATCCCGCCGCACCCAGAGCAAAAAGCCCCGGCGTTTGTTTTTTCATAACATCACCGGGACTTATTGTGCCTGAAAGCAGGCTGTTTTATGCTTCCTCCTTCGCGCACCGCGCGAGTGCCGCGGCAAAGTCTCCTTCCACGATACGGGACGAGCACGCGAGCATTAAATTGAGCGGCAGACCCCAGTTTTCCACGGCAAAGCCGTTCTTGTCCGCCTCGCCCAGCTTTTCCCGCATGGTGCGCCCGTCCGCTAGATAGCCATACACCGTTTTTCCTCGCGCGAAAGCGTAGCCCACCTCAAAGCAGGTGCCGGAATCCGGTTCGTCGCCCCGAAATGGGTTTAAATTGGCGATTACGATGTCGGCGGCGTCGATCAGGCCGCAGTTGCCCGCGAAAATATCCGGCCCGTTATCCGCCTCGTTATCAAACGGATACAGACCGATGAACCCCTTTTCCGCGCACATGAGCTTCATTTTTGCCCCGCGCTGCCGCGCGTCCGGTGCGAACACGTCAAAGCCCGCCAAATAAATTTTTTTCATAACAGCCTCCCTATGGATAAAAAGGCGGAGCGGGAGAATTCCCGCCCCGGCCTATCGCAGTATTAAAGCCTTGCTTCCAGCTCCTTGCGCCGTTCCTCATATCCC
Organism: Butyricicoccus faecihominis; assembly: GCF_024462775.1. GTDB lineage: Bacteria > Bacillota > Clostridia > Oscillospirales > Butyricicoccaceae > Agathobaculum > Agathobaculum faecihominis_A. The sequence continues at coordinate 123,860 of NZ_JANGCE010000004.1, read as the reverse complement.
GGTTTACCGAGCAGCGCGAACATGTTCTTTTTGTACGCTTCCACACCCGGCTGATTGAACGGATTCACGCCGAGCAGATAACCCGAAATGCCGCAGGCTTTTTCAAAGAAATAAGATAGATAGCCGAAATGCCATGCGTCGGCCTTGTCGATCTCCAGCAAAATGTTCGGCGTGCCGCCGTCCATATGCGCCATAAGCGTGCCCTGATAAGCCTTAGAATTGACAAACTGTACGCTCTTGCCCGCCAGATAGTTGAGGCCGTCGATATCCTCTTCGGCAAGCTCGATCGTCGATTCGCTTCTCGGTTCCTTGACCCATACGACGGTCTCGAACATGCTACGCGTGCCGTCCTGAATAAACTGGCCGATCGAGTGCAGGTCGGTCGAAAAATTGGCCGAGGTAGCGAAAATGCCCTTGTGATCCTTACCTTCGGATTCATCGAACAGCTGCTTGAACCACTCGCCCAGCATCACAAGAGAGGGCTCGTAGTTGACGAGAATCTCCATGCCCTTGCCCTTGCGGTACAGAATGTTGCGCAGCGCGGCGTACTTCGCGCAGTCATGGCCGACGCCCTCGGCAAAATCCGCCCGCGCCTTGGCCGCGCCCTCCATGGCCGCGTCGATATCGATACCTGCGGCCGCCATCGGCAGCAGGCCGACCGCCGTCAGCACCGAAAAACGGCCGCCAACGTCATCCGGCACGACAAAGGTCTCGTAGCCTTCGTCGTCCGCGAGCTTTTTGAGCGCGCCGCGCGCCTTGTCGGTCGTGGCGAAGATATGGTCCTTCGCACCCGATTTGCCGTACTTTTCTTCCAGCATTTTTTTGAAAACGCGGAAGGCGATGGCCGGTTCGGTCGTCGTGCCCGACTTAGAAATAACGTTTACGCCAAAATCGCGGTCGCCGATGATTTTAACGATATCGTTCAGATAAGAGGAAGAAATATTGCTGCCCGCAAAGTAGACCTCGGGGATGCCCTCCGGGCGAACGCCATTATACATCTGGCCGTTTACAAATTCGATCGCGGCGCGCGCGCCCAGATAGGAACCGCCGATCCCAATGACGACCAGCACTTCGCAGGTATCCTGAATCTTTTTCGCTGCCTTCTTGATGCGGTCAAACTCGTCGCGGTCATATGTATCAGGCAGGTCTACCCAGCCCAAATAATCGCACCCAGCGCCCGTGCGCGCATGCAGGGTATCCTGTGCGGCCTTTACCAGAGGGGCCATGTTATCCAGCTCGTCCTCTCTTACAAAGCCGTTCAGTCCGGTCAGTTTCAGTTCCATTGCCATTGTCGTATTTCCCCTTTCCTTAGCCGAAGCCTCGGCTCTCTTCTCTTCAATAGTATAGCACAGTTGGGAAAAATGGCAAGGCGCTCGTCGAAACTTTACAAAAAATCCTGTACTTTTACATTATTTCTGTGTTATTTGCATAAACAAAACAGGCTTGCAAGCATGAAAAAAAGGCCGCAGGATTTTATCCTGCGGCCTTTTTATACGTTTTCAGAGCATATTCGGTACCGGTACGCGTTTTATGCGTTATGCCGCGCCCGATCAGTAGATCGGGAAATTCGTGCAGATCTCGGTCACGCTGCGGCGAATATTTTCCGCCTTGTTCTCGAAATCGGTCGCGGTATCCCAGATAAAATCGGCGATGCGGAGCATTTCGGGTTCGCCAAAGCCGCGGGAGGTAACGGCGGGCGTACCGATCCGCTGGCCCGAAGTGGTGAACGGGCTTTCCGGATCGTTCGGAACAGCGTTCTTGTTGGCGGTGATGTACACCTCGTCCAAGCGGCGCTGGAGTTCCTTGCCGGTCACGCCGGTGCCGCGCAGGTCGATGAGCATCAGGTGGTTATCCGTGCCGCCGGAAACCAGATTAAAGCCCTTGTTCAGCAGCGCGTCCGCGAGCGTTTTGGCATTGGTGACCACCTGCTGCTGGTAGGCCATGAATTCAGGACGGAGCGCTTCGCCGAAACAAACAGCCTTGGCCGCGATCACGTGCATCAGCGGGCCGCCCTGCGTGCCGGGGAAGATCGCCTTGTTAAACTTCTTGCCCAGTTCTTCGTTGTTCGTGAGGATCACGCCGCCGCGCGGACCGCGCAGCGTCTTGTGCGTGGTGGTGGTCACCACATCCGCGTAGGGCAGCGGTGACATGTGCAGGCCCGCTGCTACCAGACCCGCGATGTGCGCCATATCGACAAACAGGTAAGCGCCTACTTCGTGCGCGATCTCCGCGAACTTCGCAAAGTCGATCGCGCGGGGATACGCGGAAGCGCCCGCGATGATCATCTTGGGCTGTTCCTTCTGAGCGAGCGCGCGCAGCGCGTCGTAATCGATATAGCCGTTATCGTCCACGCCGTAGGGGATGATATTGTACAAAAGGCCGGACTGGTTGACCGGCGAGCCGTGCGTCAGGTGGCCGCCGTTGTCAAGGCTCATGCCGAGCACCGTGTCGCCGGGCTTTACCAGAGCCTGATAGACCGCCATGTTGGCCTGTGCGCCGGAGTGGGGCTGCACATTGGCATACTTAGCGCCGAATACCTCGCATACGCGCTGGATCGCAAGATTTTCAACCTCGTCCACGCACTCGCAGCCGCCGTAATAGCGCTTGCCCGGGTATCCTTCCGCGTATTTGTTCGTCAAAACCGAGCCCATAGCGGCCATGACCGCTTCGCTCACAATGTTCTCCGAAGCGATCAGTTCAATGTTGCGCGCCTGACGGTCATATTCCGCCTGCATCATTTTGCCGAGCTCAGGGTCGTACGCTTTTACAAATTCCATTGCCTCACGAACCATTTTGCGTTCCTCCGTCTTTCTCCGTATATTACAAAAAATATATCTGTCTTAATTAAACCACATTTGCCCCTGTCTTGCCTACTGTCAAACAGATAGATTTTGCGTCACTTTCGCAAATCTTTATGTTAAAAATGTTAAAACACGTGGTCTGTCTTGTTTTTTTTGCGAAATATGATAAGATAAAAGCAGTATCGACTTCGCATATGGGAGATGAGAAACATGACCAAAAAAGAACGCGCCCGCGCGGTGACCGAGCTGCTGAAGGAAGCCTATCCGGACGCCGTCTGCGCGCTGCACTATACCCATGATTACGAACTGCTTTTCGCAACCCGCCTGTCCGCCCAGTGTACGGATGTGCGCGTCAACCTTGTCACGGAGGACCTGTTCCGCCGTTTCCCCAACCTTCAAAGCTTTGCCGAGGCGCCGGTCGAAGAGATCGAAGACTCGATCCGAACCTGCGGCCTGTTCCATACCAAGGCGCGCGATCTGAAAGCCGCCGCCATCATGCTGCTGGACCAATACGGCGGCAAGGTGCCGGATACGATGGAGGAGCTTTTAAAGCTGCCCGGCGTCGGCCGCAAAACGGCCAATTTGGTCCTCGGCGACATATACGGACAGCCCGCGATCGTGACGGATACCCACTGCATCCGCCTGTCCAACCGGCTGGGCTTTGTCAAAGATGAAAAGGACCCGGTCAAGGTTGAAAAAGCGCTCCGCGCGCTGATTGAACCCGCCGAATCCTCGGATTTTTGCCACCGGTTGGTGCTGCACGGACGCGAGTGCTGCACCGCGCGCGGCCCGAAGTGCGCCGCCTGTCCGCTCGGCGCGGTGTGCCCCTCCTTCCCCATCGGCAAGTAGTACATCCGCTATGAATAAAAAGCCTGTCCCTGAAAACGGGACAGGCTTTTTATTCATACTTCTTCTATCGCTTCCAGCAAACGGTTTTCAGGGCTCAGACGGCTGCCGGAGAACAACTCCTTGTTTTCCTGATAGATCAGACGCAGCCCTTCAAGCGTCAAATTGGGATCGACCTCGTCAATCAGGTCGCAATAGCTCGCCATCATACGGCCCATGCCGCCGGTGGCGACCACGCGCGCCTTTCCGCCCAATTCCTTCTGGATGTCGGTGATGATGCCGGTCAGCGCGCCCACATAGCCGCGCACCGCGCCGGACTGCATAGACTGTACCGTGTTTTTACCGATCGCTTGATCGGGGCGCTCGATATCGACGCGCGGCAGCTTGGACGCTTTGAGAAACAGCGCCTCCATCGCCACCTTGATGCCCGGGAAGATCGCGCCGCCTTGATAAGCGCCGCTTTCGTCGATCGCATCGAAGGTCGTCGCGGTGCCGATATCGACGATCACCAGCGGGCTGCCATATTTCCGGATCGCAGAGACAGAGTTGACCAGACGGTCGACGCCGACCTCGCGCGGATTGGAGTAGCAGTTCTGTATCCCGATCTCCACATCGCGTCCCGCCATCAGCGGCTGCACGCAAAGATACTTCCGCACGGCGTTCACCAGCGTATACATAACCTGCGGCACGACCGAGGCGATGATGGCCGCGCTCGTCCGCTCGGTCTCAATGTTCAAGAACTGATAGTACTGCACGATCTGCATACCCAGCTCGTCCGAGGTGCGCTCGGCGTTGGTCGAAATGCGGAAAGAGCCGCGCAGCGTGTCCCCTTCATACAGGCCGAACACCATGTTGGTGTTGCCCACGTCAATGGCCAGAAGCATAATGATATGTCCCTTCTATTTCAGTGTCCGAAGCGTTCTTCACGGATCAGTCCGCCGTCCTCTTCCAGCAGGGTGAGCGATATCGGCATACCGTTTTCTATCGTCAGGCGCGCATAGCTTGCCGGCCCGCCGCGCGGCAGGCTGATGGAACCCGGATTGCAGACCCATACGCCGCCGTATTTTTCAAGCAGCATGCGGTGCGTATGGCCGTAAAAAGCGAATACGCAGCCGTTTTCCGCCGCCTTCTGCGGCACGATCCCGCAGGAATACATGGATACGCGCTCCTTATGTCCATGCGTCAGATAGATGGGCACGTTTTCCGGCGTAATCACCGCGCTGTACGGCGCGTCCGCGCCGTAATCGTTATTGCCGCGCACGCGGTATATCGGTTTGTTATGATAGGCCCGGTCCAGCTCGTCCGCATCCTCGGTATGGTCGCCCAAATGCACGGCGCAGTCCGGCTGTTCCCGCTCCATCGCGTAAAACATACCGGCGTTTCGCCCGTGCGAATCGGCAAATATCAGCATCTTCAAATTTGTCCACCCCTTTGGCAGGTAGGATACAGTGGTATTCTACACCGCCCGCGCCGACTTGTAAACCCCACTTTTTCACATTTTTACACGTTCCCCGCATATACTGCACCATCAAGAAACTTACGGAGGGAACTGCCAATGCCGGATCTCAACGATATCTTACAGCAGCTTGCCGTCAAAACAGGCGACAAGGAAATGGTAGACAGGGTACGCGCCGCCCTGTCCACACCGAACGCGCATCAGGCCGCACAGATGGTCTCATCCCAAAACGCCGACGATCTCGAGCGCGCCGCACAGGCGGCTCAGCGCGGCGATATGGCGGAGGCCGCGCGCCTTGCCAACAAACTGATGCAGACGAGCGAGGGCGCGAAACTTGCCGGACAGCTGAGACAAATGCTGTTCCCGAAATAAAGGAGGAACCGAAGCGCCATGGATAACGACCTGTTTTCCTCGCTCCTGAACGACCCCAACGCCCTGCAAAACGCGATGAAAATGGCGAGTGAAGCGCTGGGCGGTGGCGGTGGCGGAGCCGCCGCTCCCGCCTCTTCCCCTTCGCGGGATTACGATCCCTCCGCCGAGCTGATGGAGAAAGCGCTTCCCGTGCTCGGCAACATCGTTCAGAGCGGCCAAAGCGCGGTCAAGCAGGAAAAGCGCGCGCTTTTAAACGCAGTCAAGCCATTTGTGACCGATCAGGTATCCACGCAGTTCGATCATGCCATGCGGCTGGTCAGCATGGCGCGCATGGCGCGCGCCGCGCTGGAGCAAGCGGGCCGCAGGGGCGAAGACCGGCCCGATGAGGGCGAAAAATCTCTTTGACAAGGGAGCGACCACACTTGTATAACCGATATCTCGCATCCTCCGCCCACAGTGCGCCGCCCTTACATAATCCCCAGCCCGCGGCCGGGCCGGCGGGCGACGGTTTTCACAGTGAGGCACAGGAACACGCGCCGCGCGGCGAAACGCCGCACGCACCGCCGCAAGCCGCCTCGGTATTCGGCGACCTCGGCCGGCTGTTTTCCGGCCGGCTGACCGGCATCAAGCTCGATATGGACACCATCCTCGTGCTCGTCGTCGTCTGGTTTTTAATCTCCGAGGGCGAGGATATGGACTGGGATCTGATTCTTATGATCGGCGGCCTTCTCATCTTGGGCATCTGAGCATTGCTCAGACGCCCTTTTTCTTTTTTGGCTTAGGCGCGGGCAGGGCGTCGCAGGTCGCGCGGGCAAGCTCCGCCAAAAAAACGCGGTCATCCAAGTTTTCCACATAAAAGTAGCGCGCGCCCTCGTGCGGTTCGATCACGGTAGCCGCTTCGCCGAGCAGCGCCCGACCGGCCTCGGTGATCTTAAGGCAAAACTGGTCGTTCTCCACGGTCGCGAAAAATTTACCGTTTAAATAAACGCCGAATTCTCCAAACATCCGCTTATAGGTGACGGCGCCCGCATCCGAAAGCTGGTCGCACACGTACTGTACAAACTCATGGCTGGACGCCATACCTCAGCGCCCCTCTCTTTTGCTGTCGATCGCATCCGAAAGGCGCGCATAATCGGCAATGGAAAGCCGTTCGCCGCGGATGCGCGCGTCCAGACCGACGGATTCGAGCAGCGCCGCGATCTCTTCTTTGCCCATCTCCCCGCCGATGACGGGGCCCAGCGCGTTGACCAGCGTTTTGCGGCGCATATTGAACGCCGCGCGCACCAGCGCAAACATCTGTTTTTCATTGCCCACCTTGACCGGCGGCCCGGCAAGCGGCGTCAGACGCAGCACGGCGGAATCCACCTTGGGCCGGGGCGTAAAGCAATCGGCCGGCACATCGAACAATATTTCAGCCGCGGCGCGGTATTGCACATAAATCGAAAACGCCGAATAAGCCGCAGAGCCCGGCTCCGCGCAGATCCGCTGCGCGACTTCGCGCTGCACCATGACCGTGATGCGGCGAAACGCGCCGCAATCCAGCAGCGCGGAAAGCACGGGCGTGGTGATATAATACGGCAGATTGGCGCAGGCGACCGCCTCCGCCCCGCCGAATTTTTCCCGGACCAGCGCGGCCAGATCAAGCGCCAGCACATCGCCCTGCACCACTTCCACATTGTCAAAGGCAGCAAGCGTCTCGTCCAGCACAGGCAGCAGCGCGCGGTCCAGCTCCACCGAAACGACCCGCTCCGCGCGGCCGCAAAGCTCCGCCGTCAGACAGCCCATACCCGGGCCGATCTCGACGGCGTTTTTATATTGCTCCGCCCCGCTTTCCGCGGCGATCCGCGCGGGAACCGAAGCGTCGGTCAGAAAATTTTGTCCGAGCGATTTGGAAAAATGAAAGCCGTGCCGCCCCAAAACGGAGCGGATCTCTTCAATGTCGCACAGACCCATAAAATCATCCTCTCATAAAAGGCCGGCAGCGCGTGCGCGTTGCCGGCCTGTCTCTTATTTGGTCTTGTTAGTCTTCGCTTTCGATCAGGCCGTAACCGCCTGCCGCGCGTTTGTAAACCACCGCGTGGATATTGTCGTTATCCGCGTTGCGGAAGAAGTAGAACTGGTGATCAAGCAGATTCATCTGCAAAACCGCTTCGTCAACGCTCATCGGCTTGACCTCGAACCGCTTACGGCGGACGATATCGAACGGCTCCTCAGCCAATTCGGCAGCCTGCTGCGCGGCCTTGTCGAACGCGCCTTCACGCAGGCGTTTTTCCAGACGGGTCTTGTGCTTACGGATCTGGCGCTCGATACTGCTGATCGCGCCGTCCACAGAGGCGAACATGTCGGTCGTCGTTTCCTCCGCGCGGATGACCAGACCGGACTGCCGCACTGTGACTTCTACCGTTTGTTTGCCGCGCAGTTCGCTGAAGGTCAGCGTGGTATCGGAATCCGTATGGAAATACCGATCCAGTTTTTCTACCTTGCGCAGCGCGTACTGACGCAGATCGTCGTCAATTTTAATTTTTCTCTCGACGATGGTGAACTTCATAACATCATCTCCTAACGGACCGTGGTCCATGATACTATGGGGATTTGCTACTATGAGTATACCACATCTTCGTATAAATTGTCCAATCTATTTTCGCATTTTTCCCAGTTTTTTCAGCAACATTCCCAATCGCGCCAAAAAAGCGACGCCGCGCGGCATATTGGAATCGTTTTAACGCCGCTTGGACCGTGAAAAAGTACAGGCCCGCTTTACAGCGTCCCTTCGGCGTGCCGGGTCACATGGCACGAAATATTGACCACGCACGGCAGGCCCGCGATGTGCGTGCCGAACGGCTCGATCGCGCAGGAAAGCGCCGTTACGGTGCCCCCCAAGCCCTGCGGGCCGACGCCGGAGGCGTTGACCTGATCGAGGATGGCTTTTTCCATCTCCGCGTATAGCGGATCCGCGTTATGCGCGTCCACCGGGCGCAGCAGCGCGCGCTTGGCCAGATACGCGGCCTTGTCCGACGTGCCGCCCAGACCCACGCCGATCACGATCGGCGGGCAGGGATTGGAACCCGCGTTCACGCAGGCGTCCGTGACAAAGTCGATGATATCCTGCTTGGAGGCCGCCGGCGTGAACATTTTCATCGCGCTCATATTCTCGCTGCCGAAGCCCTTGGGCGCGACCGTGATCTTGATCTGGTCGCCCGGCACGAGCGAGGTGTACAAAATGCAGGGGGTGTTATCGTTCGTGTTCTCGCGGCGGAGCGGGTCGCCAACGACCGAAAGGCGCAGATAGCCGTCCGTGTAGCCCTGCCGCACGCCTTCGTTCACGGCGTCCTCCAGCGAGCCCTCGCCCGAAAGGTGCACATCCTGTCCGACCTCCGCGAATACCACAGCCATGCCGGTATCCTGACAGACCGGCATATCGTTTTCCCGCGCCAGATCGCAGTTAGCGATCATTTCCTCAAAAATCTGGCGGCCGAGGGGCGACTGCTCCTGCTCCTCCCCGCGCCGGAAAGCCTGCCGCAGATCATCCGGCAGATAATAGTTCGCTTCCATGCAAAGCCGCCGCACCAGTGCGGCGATCTCGCGCATCTCGATCGTTTTCATCATTCGTCCCTCCTGTATTGCTGTGCGCCGTCGATCCAGACGACGCTTACACGCGATTCAAAGCGCATGGGGTGTCCGTCCATCAGCACCGCGTCCGCGTCCATACCGGGCGCGAGCGAGCCGATACGCGCCCCCAGCCCCGCGATAAGCGCGGGCGCCGCCGTGACCGCGCGCAACGCCGCGTCTGCCGAAAGCCCCGCCTTTACCGCGATCTGCGCCGCCATCGGCAGCAGCCGCAGCGGCAGCTCCGGGTGATCTACCGTGATCGCGGTCTCGATGCCCGCCTGATGCAGCAGCAGAGGCGAGCGCTCGGTCAGCGCCCGCAACTCGGGTTTGGAGCGGTCGGTCAGATAGGGGCCGCTGATCACAGGCACGTTTTCCCCCGCCAGCAGGTCGGCGACAAGGTGGGCCTCCGTGCCGTGCACGATCACGGGCTTTAGCCCGAATTCCCGCGCAATACGCAGCGCGGTAAAGATGTCATCCGCCCGATGCGCGTGGAAATGCGCATCGATCTCGCCGCGCAGCAAAGGCACCAGCGCTTCGAGCTTGATGTCGAAATCGGGCGCGTCCTCATCCGGATCGCCCTCGGCGCGATCCTTGCGGGCCAGATATTCGCGCGCTTTATAAAGCTGCTCACGGATCAGCGCAGCGGTCGCCATGCGGGTAACCGGCGTTTCGTCCTTCTCATGATAAACCGATTTGGGGTTTTCGCCCAGCGCGAACTTGATCGCAAGCGGCGCGCGCAGCACCATATCGTCCAGCCGGCGGCCGGCGGTCTTGATCGCGGCAATCTGTCCGCCGATCGGGTTGGCGCTGCCCGGGCTGACCGCCACCGTGGTCACGCCCGCCTCGATCGTTTCGCGAAACGACCGATCCATCGGATTGACGCCGTCGATGGCGCGCAGGTGCGGCGTAACGGGATCGGTATCCTCGTTCCCGTCCGCGCCTTCAAAGCCAAGGCTGTCCTCGTAAAGGCCCAAATGGGAATGCACGTCGATCATGCCGGGCAGCAGATAGCCCTCCCGCCCGTCTATCACTTCGTCAAATTCCTTTTCCGCCGGTGTTTTTTCCGCTGGACCCAGCGTTTCTATTTTGCCGTCCGCAAACGCGGCGAAGCCGAAAAACTGCTCGTCCGTTTGGTTCACAGTCAGTACATGCACATTTTTAATCAGCGTTTTTTTCATGCGATTCCTCTTTTTTGAAAAATATAGTTGACATTATTTGTAATTCATGGTATATTAATGACGGTGGCAGGAATGCTGCCATGCACCGTTCATATCTTTATCCCCACAATCCTATTTTTTGGCGTTCGGCCGCATTTGCGGCTGAGCGCCCCTTTTTTTATTACATGAGGATAAAACGAAAACCGAGGCTTCCCCCGGTTTTTGTCATGCGGTAAATAAGCGCGATCGGCCAAAACGCCCGGCCTTTACTTCCGGCGGCGCGAACCGTTCTTGCGGTCGGTCGCGTGGCGCACATCGGCCTGACGGGTTTCGCTGTCGGTCATAAACGCTTTGAGCTTATCTTCAAAGGTCATGCTCGCGGGATCCTTTGGTGCGGCCGCGCGGCCGCGCGGCGCCGCAGCGCGCTGAAAACGCGGCTGCCGGGGCGCAAAATTGCCCGCGCCCGGTTGAGGGTTCTGCTGTGCCTGCGCCTTTTTAATGGACAGATTGATGCGGCCCGCTTGGTCGATGCCAATGATCTTGACCTGAACCTGCTGGCCTTCCTGCAAAAAATCCTTGATATCGTTGACGAAACTAGACGCGACCTCAGAAATGTGCACCATGCCCGATTTCCCTTCGGGCAGGGCGACAAACGCGCCGAACTTGGTAATTCCCGTTACTTTGCCGTCTACGATCGATCCCACTGCCAAATCCATATAAATTTTTTTGCCTCCGTTAACAATTTGCCCGGCTTATCTGCTTGATGTGTCTACAAAGACACGCTCGCCGGGTTCCGCATAGCCAAGCTCCGTGCGGGCGATCTCACTGATATCCTCGTCTGAAATGCCGCTTTTAAGGTCTTCCTTCATCGCTTCGTTGGAAGCCTCGTATTCCTCCACGCGCATGTTCAGAGAGTTCAGCTGATCTTTTTTTTCAGCAATCTGCGATTGCAGACCAACGATCTTGACCGCTGCATAAAGCAGGAAAATGAGCGCCGCGATTTTGACCAACATAGGGATCTGCCGTTTTGTCATTTCGCGCCGCCTTTCCTCTTTTCTGTGCACTGCTTGACTGATACGAGTTTTATTTTAAACCCTTTCCACGAAAAATGGAAGGGGTTTTGTTAAACTTTTTTGCGCATTCCTTTATTTTTTTGGAAAGACCAAACCGTTCGGCAAGTCCTTTTACAAGGCGCGCCGCCTGCACGGCCCTGTCCCTTACAAATGCAAACGATGAAAAGAACAAGTGTAAAAGTGCTAACACCGGACCGCTGATCAGCGAAAAATAGATTCCCGCGCCAATGCCCGCGCCCGCGAGCACAAAATACCGCCCCTGCCCCGCGGCCAGCGTGATGCCGTATTCAAACATGGCAAAGAGCACGCCCGCCCAGAACACGGCGTCCAGCAGCGCCGTGAGCCCCCGTCCGGCGCGGCACTGCCGCCGCAGCGCGCGCAGCACATCGTAAAACACACCGATGCCCGCGCCCAAAAGAATGCTCTGTATCAGGATCAGTCCCTGCGCTTCCATCGGAAAAAACATAGCGGCCTCACCTGCCGAACAGGCGCGACAGCATGCCGCCGCGCGGCTGGACGCTGTCATCGTATTCGATCGAGCCGATTTCCCCTAAAACGATCAGCTCGCCCGCCTCCAGCTGCAAACGCTCCACATGCAGCCCCTCGCCGCGCACGGCGAGCATGCCGCGCACGGTCTCCAATAATATCTGTTCCTCATCAAAGCTCTGCACATCCGTCACACCCGAAACGGAGAGTTTCTGTCTTCCCTCCAGAATAATTGTGTGCGGCATTTCCCGACCGCGTTCCTCGGCTGCCATGGTACCGCCCTCCCAGCAAACAAAAATAAAACATCCCGCTCATCATCATACGTGAGGGCGGGATGCTTTATACGAATTTCCGGTAAAAACACGGCATGTTTTTACCGAGGGATGGTATGATTACAAAAGCTCGCGGTAAAGCGCGGCGGCGTCCGCCTTAAGGGCGTGCTCGGCAATATCGAGCACCTCTACCTTCAGCGTACGCTGGCCGAAAGCGATCTCGATGATATCGCCCACTTTTACCTGATAGGAGGCTTTGGCCGGCTTATCGTTCACCGTGATGCGCGCGGCGTCGCAGGCGTCGTTCGCGACCGTGCGCCGTTTGATCAGACGGGATACCTTTAGGTATTTATCCAGTCTCACTGTTCGTTCAGCTTGTCCTTCAGAGCCTTGCCGGGCTTGAATACGGGCATGGTAGCAGCGGCAATCTCAATGGCTTCGCCGGTGCGGGGATTATGGCCCGTGCGCGCGGCGCGCTCCTTGGTTTCAAATGTGCCGAAGCCGCTGATCTGCAGCTTGTCGTTCTGCGCCAGTACGTCGCCCAGCGCGGCAAACACAACGTCTATCACCTTTTCAGTATCCTTCTTAGAAAGCTCGGCCTGCTCCGCTACCATCGTCACGAAATCGCTTTTTTTCATTTTGTTACCTCCGTTATACCTTTTCTTTCGATTTATTCCAAAGCGTGTCCAGCTCGTCCTCCGACAAATCAGACAGCACCTTGTCCTGATCAAACGCGGTCTGCTCCACTCGGGCAAACCGGGCGACAAACTTATCCGTCGCCTTTTCCAGCGCGCGTTCCGGGTCTACCTTTGCAAACCGCGCCACATTGACCGCCGCGAACAGCAGGTCGCCGATCTCCTCTTCCACATCGCCGCTGCCGGCAAACGCGTCGTTCACCTCGCGCAGCTCCTCGGTCACCTTATCGGCCGCGCCGGAAACATCCTTCCAGTCAAAACCGGCCTTAGAAGCTTTTTTCTGTACCTTTTCAGCGCGGATCAGCGCAGGCAGGCTGCGCGCCACGCTGGAAAGCGCGTCGGTCACGGTCTCCTGCTTTTTTTCCTTGCGCTTGAGATCGTCCCAGTTGTTTAGTATCTCAGCCGAGGAGGCGACCACGGTGTCGGCAAAAATGTGGGGATGGCGGTAAATCAGCTTCTTGCACACGCCGTCCGCCACGTCGCCGATATCGAAAACACCCTTTTCCCGCTCCATTTCGGTATGGAACACTACCTGCAACAGCACGTCGCCCAGTTCTTCTTTGAGATGCTCGGCGTCCTCTTCATCAATAGCCTCGCACACCTCGTACGTCTCCTCGATAAAGTTGCGGCGGATGCTGTGGTGATCCTGCTCCCGGTCCCACATGCAGCCGTCCGGCGCGCGCAGAATCTCGATAATACGAAGCAGGTCTTCAAATGTATATTGCTCTTTTTGCTTAAAATCTACCATACTTTTTTCTCTTTCTTGTTCGCGCCTATTTCAGGCGCAGCAAATTTGCTATTTTTTCGCCCTTTGGCAAAAGCAGCACGTCCTCGCGCTCGACCGCGTGCAAAAGCAGCAGCAGCACGCCGTATACCAACACGGCAACCATAATGGAAACGAGCGTGACCAGCTTGTCGACAACCGACCCCGGCGCGGCGGCCAGCGCACGCGACAACAGCGTGAAGCAGATCATGCTTGACGCGCCCATGCCGATTGTCGCGGCTATTGGCCGCACGACCGTTCTGCCGAATGGCGGCAGGCCGTGCGACAGGCGGCCGATCTGCACCAGATTGATCAGCGCGATCACCCAATAGCACAGCGTGGTGCTGACAGGCGCGCCCGCGATCTGCAGCCGCGGGTCGGCTACCATCACATAATCACCGCAAATTTTGATCAGCGCGCCGATAAACATGGAGATCAGCGGCAGATCGACCCGGCCAAACGCCTGCAGGATCGCGTTGGTGATGGCCACCAGCGCGACGGCCGGCACGGCAAAGCCGAGGATCTGCAGCAGCTGACCGCCCAGCACGGTGTCCTTGGAATAAACCAACCGCACGATCTGCTGACCGAACAGCAGAAAACCCGCGCCGGCAGGCAGGGTAATCAGCAGCGTCAGCCGAAATGCGGTGGACATGGTCTTGGATACCTTGGTAAAATTCTGCATCGCGCGCGCGCCCGCGATCACGGGCAGCACGCTCACCGAGATCGCGGTGATCAGCGTTTGCGGCAAATTAAAAAAGTTGACCGCATACCCCGTGTACACGCCGTAGATCGCCATCGCCTGATCCGAGGTCATCGCGATCGCGGGCGACTGCAGCCGCGCGGAGATGAGCGCCATATCGATCAAGTCGGTCAGGCTCATCACGGCCGAGGTGATGGTAATGGGAATGGACAGCGACAAGAGCTGCCCGCAAAGCTGGCTGAACGGACGCACGGCGTTGTTCAGGCCGTGGCTTAGGACAGAGGCTTTTTTTCTGGTCAGCGCCGCCCGGACCACCATATAGAACGCCGCGGCGACCTCGCCGATCGTGACGCCCAAAACCGCCATCGCCGCGACATGCGGCGCATCGTATCCCTGTCCGACCGCATAATAGGTCAGCCCAAGGCCGACGAACATTTTGCCGAGCGCCTCGATGACCTGCGAAACAGCGGTAGGCACCATATTGGCGCGTCCCTGATAGTAGCCGCGGAACACGGATAGGATGCACACCATCAAAACACTGGGCGCGATCGCCATAACGGCAAAGCGCGCGTCCGCGGATTTGATCAGGTCGGAAAAGACGCCCGCGCCCGCGTAAAGCGCCACCGAACAGACCGCGCCGAACGGAATAAAGATGACCGCCGCCACCTTGACAATGCGGCGCACCTCGTGTTCGCGGCCGCCCGCGGTGGCTTCGGCCACCATTTTGGAAAGCGCCGCGGGCAGGCCGACCGTGGATATGACCAGCATGGTCATATAAATGCGGTAGGCTGCCGTGAACAGGCCAAACGCCGGATTATCCTTGCCGCCGATCAGATTGACGAGCGGGATCTGGAAAACCGCGCCGATCACCTTGACGATCAGGCTTGCAACGACCAGAATCGCCGCGCCTTCGATAAAGTTCTGTTTTTTACGCTGCAAACGATACACGCCCTTTATGCAAATTCTTTTTCTTTAACCGTATGCCGGGCGTGACGGAATATGCGCTATTAAAGCGCCTTACCACAACCGGGACAAAAGGAATCCTCCCGGCTGCATTGCTTGCCGCAGCCGGGGCAGGTCACAAACGACCGCATGCCGGCCAGTTCCTCACGGAGCGCCGCGACCTTGGCCTGCTTTTCATCCAGCCGGTCGATGCGTTCGTCCATTTCTTCGCTCGCGGCCTCGATCCCGCGGTGCACATCGTACACCATCCGGCCAATCTCCTTGTAGAGGACCTCGCATTCGGTATTCAAATCGAAAATTTGCAGGTTGATCCTCGTTGCCGAAGCCAGCTCGCCGGCTTTTTTACCGGCGACGTCCGCCGCGCGGCCGGCAGCCTGCCCCGTCCTCGTGGCAACTACCCTGATTTTGTCCAGCAGCGTCTGCACTTTCGCATCCATTGCGATCCTCTCCTTCCGGCGGGCGGCGGGCCGCCCGGTATATTGGCGTTTTTCTGATGTGTTGAAAGCCGGGTATCGATCATTTAAAATGTTAAAAAATCGTCATTTTAAGTGATTGTGCGGCATTATTCCGCACAAATAAACCACTTTACGGTTTATTCAGTAGACATTATTATAAACCTACGATATCCAAAAAGCAAGATATAATGCGGTTTTGCTCATTTTTCAGCCGATAAATTCATGCAAAACCGAGTCCTCCGGGATAACTTTTTTATAGTCGATCGGCGCGATTCTGTCCAAAACCTTATAGATTGGGTACAGATCAGCCGCTTCAAGTTCGTTTTCCCGGTTTTTCAGCTCGTCGCTCAAATACTGCATGAAAATGCATAGTTCGTATGGCAAAAAGGTGTCGATGGTCAGATTGGCCTGACCCCGATAGGGGGCGATATAAAGCGTTTCGCCGCGCCGTACGGAGTTCCATTGGTGCAGCGTTTCCGCGACCGGCGAGGAGCGGAACAGGCTGTCCCGCATGGCGCGGCGCAGAAAGCGCAGCATATACGGTTCCAGCCTAGGACCTTCGCGCGGCACGACCGTGGACGCCACTGAGAGATACACGCTTGTCGCGGCATGCGCCAGATCGCCCATAATGACCGGATTAAACGAATGGATGCCCTCGATCAGCGCGACCTCGTCGGATGCGAGGCTTAGCGTGCGGTCGTTCGGGATCGAGGTGCGCGTCTCGAACTCAAACCGGGGAATGGAGATTTCCTCGCCCGCGATCAGCTGCGCCAAATGCTTGCTGAGCAGCGGCAGGTTCATGCACTCCGGCGATTCAAGATCGGGCACATTATTTTCCGTATCGCGCGGCACCTCATAGGTGCCGATCGTGCGGTAATAATCATCCATGGAAATGGTCTCCGCGTGGATGCCCAGCTTTAACAGCGCGCGGCCCAAGCGATCGTTGGTGGTCGTTTTGCCGCTGGAGGACGGGCCGTTGATTAAAACGATCGGCTTTTGCTTAATGTTTTTGGCGATCTCATTCGCCGCGCGTGAAACGCGCTCGCGGTAATAGGTCTCGCAGTCCATGACAAAATCCGCGGCGTCATACCGCGCGCGGTGGTTGATATAATTGACGGTGAATTCAGCCATTTGAGTGGCCTCCTCTCTGATTCAGACGCCGAGCCGCAGCAGTTTTCGCTTGCCGGCCGAAAGCCGGCCGGCCGCGCCGATATACTCCTGCGGATACTTTGGGTTATTCGTGCGTTCGATCCAGCCTGTGTCGCGCTCGACGCGCTTGGATACGCCGCCCGCGCCCAGAGACAAGATCGTTTGCAGCTCCTCCATCATCGCAACATTATAGAAGCACTCGGTTCCCGGCTTGCACCAGCCTACGTTTTCAAACCCTCCGGCCGAAAACTTCTGGCGGTACAGGTAGTATGGCCCGTATCCCGCCGCGCCAAGCGCCGTTTCCGCAAGATCGAGCATTTCCCCCACCTTACGCCGCTCGGCGGCGTTCGCCGCCTTATCGGACAGATCCGCGCCCCGCTTGATGGCCAGCGTATGCACCGTAATATTCTCCGGCGCAAGTCCGATGAGCGTATGAACAGACCGACCGAAGGATTCGGGCGTATCGCCGGCAAGACCGGCGATCAGATCCATATTAATCTCTCGGAACCCTGCCTGACGCGCCTCTTCATAAGCGCGCAGCACATCTGTTGCCGTGTGGCGCCGTCCGATCTGCCGCAGCACCTCGTCCTCCATGCTTTGCGGGTTGATGCTCACACGGGTGACGCCCGCGGTTTTCAGCGCCGCGAGCTTTTCCGGCGTGATCGTATCCGGCCGCCCGGCTTCTACAGTATATTCACGAAGGAACGAGAAATCGAACGCTTCTGCAAGCCGCGCGGTCAATCGCTTTAGCTGCTCCGCCGTGAGCGTGGTCGGCGTGCCGCCGCCGATATAAATACTCTGTACCCGCTTGCCCGCCTCGCGCACCATAGCGCCGGTCTCTTCGATCTCGCGGCACAGCGCGTCCAGATAGGGCTCGATCAAGTGGCCGGACTGCGCGGTCGCCGCCGAAACGAACGAGCAGTAATAGCAGCGGGACGGGCAGAACGGAATGCCGACATAGAGCGAAATATCATCCGGCCCGATCTCATTGCCAAAGAAGAGAGCGGTTTCCGCCGCGCGGATCGTGAGCGAAACACGCTTTTGAGAAACGAAAAAATGCCCGCGCAGGGCCTCGGCCGTCTCGGCGCGGCTTTTGCCGCGTTCGATCAGACCCCTCGCGAGCTTGGCCGGGCGCACGCCGGTAAGGCTCCCCCAAACGGGCGCCTCCGGCAGGCCGGGCGCGATGGCTTCGTATAAGGTGGTTTTGATCAGTTCGGTCACCGTGCGCTTGCGCGCCAGTTCGTCCATCCCGTCAATGGCCGCGTCGCGCTCGCACCGCAGACAACGCCCGTCCACCACGGCTTCCGCCAAGGCATACGCGCGGCCATCCTGCTCGCGCAGCATGGAGAGACAGCGGTCGCCCGTTTCCGGCAGTTTTTCCGCGCGGGTGAGCACAGCGGCCGGTAGCAGGTGCAGCAGCATTTCTTCGACCGCGTGCTTCATCTCATGTCCGATCAGAACGTAGGTCATTTCCCGATCGCCTGCTTCATATAGGGATTGCGCGCGCGCTCCTCCGCAAGGGTCGACAGGCCTTCGTGGCCGGGCAGCACCTGATAGTCGCCCTCCAGTTCATAAAGCCGCCGCAGCGACCGGAGCATCTGCGAAAAGTCGCCGCCCTCCAGATCGCAACGCCCGCACTCGTGACGAAACAGCGTATCGCCGGTAAACAGGCAATCCCCTATGCGGATCACGGATGAACCGGGCGTGTGGCCCGGCGTATTCATATATGCCGCCGTAAGCGAACCAAAGGTGACGGTCGTCCCCTCGGACGCGAGGATATCGGGTACGTCCTCGACATACGAGCGGACAAAGGGACGGAATTCTCCCATCGCTTCCTTTTTCAGCAACCACGTATCCGCTTCGGGCACGACATATTTTGCGCCGGTCTGCTGCAAAATCTCATGCGCCGCAAGGATATGATCAAAATGCGCATGCGTGAGCAGCACGTACCGAATGTGCAGACCTTCCTTATCCGCCGCAGCTAAAATAGACGGCGCGCTGTCGCCGGGATCGATCACCGCGGCGTCCAAGCTCTGTTCGTCATATACGATATAACAGTTCGTCGCGACCGGGCCGACACAAAACTGAAGAATTTTCATAAAAACAACCTTCCTTTTTTAATTAGTAATTAGTAATTAGGAGTTAGGAATTATTTTACTTCCGCTTTCCATTACTAATTACTAACTACTAATTTCTAATTATTATTGCGCATTTGCGCGGTATCCATGATGAGTGTGACGGGGCCGTCGTTTACAAGGCTTACCGCCATGTCCGCGCCAAACCTGCCGGTTGCGACCGGCAAGCCGGACGCGCGGCAGCGCGCGACGAACGCCTCATACAGCGGGATCGCTGTATCGGGCCGCGCCGCGCCGGTGAAGCTAGGCCGGTTGCCTTTTTTGCAGTCGCCGTAAAGCGTGAACTGCGAAACGATCAGCAAACCGCCGCCAATATCGGCCAGCGACAGATTCATCTTATCGTTTTCATCGGTGAACACACGTAGCTTTATCGTCTTATCCGCGAGATAGTGCGCGTCTTCCACCGTGTCCCCCTCGGTCACGCCCAGCAGGACCAAAAACCCCTGCCCGATCTTGCCGCAAACCGCCCCGCCGATCGAAACCGACGCTTTTTCAACCCTTTGAATCACAGCACGCATTTTCTTCATCCTTCATTGAGTTAGGAATTAGCAGTTGAATGTATCGGCCAAAGGCCGATATTTTGCATAACCGCGCTATGCGCGGCACCACAATTCCTAATTGCGAATTCCTAACTCCTAATTAACAAATGTTAGTTTGTGTCCACTGTTCTCGTCACATCCAGCACGCCCTTGATACTGCGCATGCGGCTGATCAGGTTGTCGAGCTGGTGCACGCCCGCAACGTCCACCATCGCGTTAATCACGCCAAAACCATCGTTTAGATCGCGGGCCGAAATTTCATGCACGTTGATCTTGCAGGCGGCGAGCACGGCCGTCACATCGCTCAGAACCCCAATGCGGCTGCGGGTCGATATTTGCAGACCGGTCGAAAAACGATTCTGCCGGTCCGCGACCGTGATATCCTCGTCCCACCAGGCCTTGACCCAGCGATCGGGCTCTTCCTCCTCGTGCACGTTGACACAGTCCCGCCGGTGAATGGAAACGCCATAGCCGCGCGTGACATAGCCCACGATCTCGTCGCCCGGGATCGGCGTGCAGCAGCGGGCGAACTTGACCAAACAGTTGGCGATCCCTTCCACCACAACGCCGCTTTTGCTGTGTGTGGCGCGGCGCTCGGGCTGGGTATTGTGCACCGGCTGTTCCGCCGCGCTCTCCGGCTCGTTTTGGCGGCGCAAACGGCCCACGTCGTCCTTGACCTTGTTGATGACCTTGGTCAGCGTGATGCCGCCGTAGCCGATTGCGGCGTACAGCTCGTCGAGCGAGCCGAACGAAAACTTGTTCAGCGTGTTCTTCTGGATCTCATCGTTGTCATAAAAGCCGTTATACAGCAGGTTGGCGCGCAGCTCGCGGTCCAGATCGTCACGGCCGCTAACAATGTTCTCTTCCCGGCATTCCTTTTTGAACCACTGCTTGATCTTGTTGCGGGCCTCGGTCGTTTTGACGATCTTGACCCAATCGCGGCTGGGGCCGCGCGCTTCCTTGGAAGTCAGTATTTCAACGATATCGCCGTTTTTGAGCAGGCTGTCGATCGGCGCGATTCGGCCGTTGAGCTTGCAGCCCGTCATGCGGTTGCCGACGGCGGAGTGGATCGCGTAAGCCAGATCGATCGGCGTTGCGCCCGCGGGCATATTGACCACATCGCCCTTGGGGGTGAACACGAACACCTCATCCGCAAACAGATCGACCTTGATGTTCTTAATGAAATCCTCGGCCTCGGTGTCCTGCTGCGCTTCGAGCAGCTGGCGGATCCACGCAAAGGCCTCTTCATTCCCGGCCTTATCCAGTCCCTGCTTATACTTCCAGTGCGCGGCAACGCCGTATTCCGCTGTTTTGTGCATTTCGGAGGTGCGGATCTGGATTTCAAACGGAATGCCCGCGCGGCCGATGACGGTCGTGTGCAGCGACTGATAGCCGTTGGGCTTGGGCGTTGAGATATAATCCTTAAAGCGGCCCGGTATGGGCTTATACAGATCGTGCACGTAGCCGAGGACATTGTAGCAGTCCGCCACGGTCTCAACGATCACGCGCACCGCGCAGATATCGTAGATCTCGTTAATGGTCTTGTGTTGGGCGTACATCTTGCGATAGATCGAATAGATGTGCTTGACGCGCGCCGAGATCGTGTTTTCGATCTTGGCTTCCTTTAATTTGCCGCCAATACGGTCGGTGATTCCCTTGAGGAATTCCTCATGCTGCTCGCTCTGCTCTCTCAGGCCGTCGACGATCTCCTTGTAGCCGATCGGGTCAAGGCACTTGAGCGACAGGTCCTCCAGTTCCCACTTGATGCGGCTCATGCCCAAGCGGTGTGCGATCGGCGCGTAGATTTCCATCGTTTCGAGCGCCTTGTCGCGCTGCTTGCGCTCCGGCAGGTGCTGGATGGTGCGCATGTTGTGCAGCCGGTCGGCCAGCTTGATCAGGATGACGCGGATATCGCGCGCCATGGCCAGAAACATTTTGCGCAGATCTTCAAACTGCTCCTGTTCCTTGGAATAACGCAGCATGCCAAGGCGTGTGACGCCGTCCACCAGTTCGGCCACCGTGGTGCCAAATTTGTTTTCGATCTCCCGGTAGCCAAACTGCGTATCCTCGATACAGTCATGCAGCAACCCGGCGCAGATCGAATCGGTATCCAGCCCCATCTCGACGATGATCTCCGCCACGGATACCGGGTGGATGATATAGGGTTCGCCGTTTTTGCGTTTTTGTCCTTCATGCGCTTTCGCGGCGCATTCATAGGCCGCGCGTATCTTCTTGGTATTGGCCTGCGGGTTCTGTTTCTTTACCCGTTCCAGCAAAAAATCCAATTTATCCTGCATAAGTTTCTCCCCCATTTTGAGGCTCAACCGGCCATACTCTGCAACGTGGCGAGCACGACCGAACCGGAAATATCCGCTTTGCCTTCATACGGTTTGAGGGTGATATTGATCAAACCCTCTTTAAAATGATAGCTGATCAGCTGCGATTCGGAGAATACATCAAGGCAGACCAGCAGCTTGCCGATGTTGATATCGCGGCGGCTTTCCCACGCGATGCGGCGGGACAGCGCGCCGTCCGGAACGGACAGGCGGCCGTCCTCCGCGCGGCAGGACACGTGCCGCCATACCGCGACCAGCTCGGCCCGGCTCGGCAGCAGCACGCGTGCTTCGGCCGCGGAGAGCGGCCCATCCTGCATATAGGTATTGTATAGATTCAAAAGCCTCTGGTCGGCCAGATGCTCGCATTCGCTCAGCTGTACGTCGCACAGGGTGAGCTGCACGGTGGCGCGGCCGCGAAACTCGTTCAGCTCCAAATGAAAAGCCGCGTCGACCGAATTGCCCTGCGCAAAGCCGCAGCCGCCCAGCCCGGTGCCGAACAGCATGGCGGAAAAGCGCTTGCCGTCCTTGGTCAGCGTCACGCGCACATGGCGGTCGCTCGAAATGGGCGTGATATCCTCCACCGTCATGCCGCGCATGCAAAACACCGGCTCGGCGTTCTGCTGTCCAAACGGTTCAAGGAGCGACAGCCCCTTGATCGCCTGCTCGCTGATCCACGAGGGATCGACCTCGCAATCGATCTGCAGCTGCGGCTGCAGGTCCGCGATGGTGACGTGCTCGCTGGCGTACTCGCTCAGCCGCGCGCGCAGCTCTTCAATCTTTTCGCGGTCCACGGTCAGTCCGGCTGCCAGCTCATGCCCGCCGTAGCGGCGCAGCAGATCCTCGCAGGAGGACAGCGCGTCGAACAGGTTGAAGCCCTTGACCGAACGGCCCGAACCCTTGCCCGTATCGCCGTCCAGCGCGATCAGGATGACCGGGCAGCCGTAACGGTCGCACAGGCGCGAACAGACGATGCCGATCACGCCATGGTGCCAGTTTTCGCCGGACAGCACAATCACGCGATCCTCCGCCGGATTATATTCCTTGCGCAGACGGGTGAGCGCCTGCTCCAAAATGTGGTTTTCCTCACTCTGGCGTTTTTTATTCTGCTCGCACAGCTCGGCGGCCAGCGCCTGCGCACGAACGGGGTCGTCCGTCAGGAACAATTCGGCGGCCAGCTCGGCCCGGCCCATACGTCCGGCGGCGTTGATTCGCGGCGCGAGCACAAAGCTGATCGTGGACGAGGTAAGCCGCTTGGTTTTCATGCCCGACTCGCGCAGCAGCATTTCAAGACCCAGATTCTTGGTCCGCGCCATCCGTTCCAGCCCGGTCGCAACGATGATGCGGTTTTCGCCCACAATGGGCATCACATCCGCCACGGTGCCGAGCGCGGCCAGATCGGCATAGCGCGCGAGCATTTCCTCCGCATCGCCTGATAGCGCGCTGATCAGCTTAAACGCCACGCCGACGCCGGCCAGATGGCGAAACGGATACTCGCTTCCCGGCCGTTTATAATCGACAATCGCCTCCGCGTCGGGCAGCGCGTCGTGACACTCGTGGTGGTCGGTCACGACCACGCGCATGCCAAGGGCGCGGGCCGCGGCTATTTCGTCAAGCGCGGTAATGCCCGCGTCCACCGTGATAATCAGGCGCGTGCCGTCCTGCCAAAGCTGCTCCAGCGCCGCGCGCGACAGGCCGTAACCCTCGCTCAGGCGGTTTGGGATGTAATAAGCGCAGTCGGCTCCCACCGAGCGCAGATAATGGGTCAACATACAGGTGGCGGTAACGCCGTCCACATCGTAATCGCCGAACACCGTGATGCGTTCGCCCCGGCTCACAGAGTCGCGTATGGTCTCCACCGCCACCGCCATATCGGGCAGGGCGAACGGGTCGTTCAAACCTTTGGGGTCGCAGGATAAGTACGTCTCCGCCTGCGCGCAGGAGGTGACGCCGCGGGCGGCCAATACGGCGGCGGCCAGCGGAGGAAAACCGCCGTCGCGCTGCAGCGTGCGTACGCACGCCTCGTCAGGTGCGGCGATCACCCATCGTTTTATTTTCATGGGAACTCCCTCATTTTTATTTTTAATTACAATTATTATACCAAATATCTCTCCATATCTCAACATATTTTATGCAAGCTGCAAAATGCACGGGTTCCTGCACTTGGTTTAAGACGATAGCCATAAGATATGGGGGCGTTGCTTTCTTCGGCAACGCCCCCATCGGTTCACTGTTTACTTTTTTCCAATATCTTTTTCAGGTACTGGCCGGTGTAGGAATCCTTGCAGGCCGCTACCTGCTCCGGCGTGCCCACGGTGACCAGACGGCCGCCCTCGTCGCCGCCCTCCGGGCCGAGATCGAGGATATGATCGGCCGTTTTGATCACATCGAGGTTGTGCTCGATGACGACCACGGAATTGCCCGCGTCCACCAGCTTTTGCAGCACGTCGACCAAACGGTGCACGTCCGCAACGTGCAGGCCGGTGGTCGGCTCGTCAAGGATATAGATGGTCTTACCGGTAGAGCGGCGCGACAGCTCTGTCGCGAGCTTGGCGCGCTGCGCCTCGCCGCCGGACAGCGTGGTGGAGGACTGTCCGAGCTTGACATAGCCCAAACCGACCTCCTGCATGGTCTGCATCCGACGGGCGATCTTGGGCACGTTCTCGAAGAACTCACAAGCCTCGTCCACGGTCATGTCGAGCACTTCATAGATGTTCTTGCCCTTATACCGCACCTCAAGCGTTTCCTTGTTGTAACGGCGGCCCTTGCACACATCACAGGGCACGTATACGTCGGGCAGAAAGTGCATTTCAATCTTGAGCAGGCCGTCGCCCGAGCATGCCTCGCACCGGCCGCCCTTGACATTGAAGGAAAACCGGCTCGCCCCGTAGCCGCGCGCCTTAGCGTCCGCCGTCTGGGCGAACAACTCGCGGATATCATTGAACACACCCGTGTAGGTCGCGGGGTTGGAGCGCGGCGTGCGGCCGATCGGCGACTGGTTAATGTCGATCACCTTGTCCAGATGCTCCAGACCGGTCATTTCATCATGCGCGCCCGCGCGCGTTTTTGCGCCGTTTAGCTCGGCGGCCAGCTTCTTGTAGAGGATCTCGTTGACAAACGAGGATTTGCCCGAACCGGACACGCCGGTCACGCAGGTAAACGTGCCGAGCGGAATGGTAAAATCGGTATGCTTGAGGTTATTGACCGTGCAGCCCTTTACCACTAAATTTTTGCCGTTTCCCTTCCGGCGTACCTCGGGGATCGGAATGGCCATGCGGCCCGACAGATATTTGCCGGTAACGGACCTTTCATCCTTCAGCAGCTCGTCGATCGTGCCTTCAAACACGACCTCCCCGCCGTGCCGCCCCGCGCCGGGGCCGATATCGACAATATGATCCGCCGCGTACATGGTGTCCTCATCGTGCTCTACGACGATCAGCGTGTTGCCCAGATCGCGCAGTCGGCCGAGCGTCGCCAGCAGCTTATCGTTATCGCGCTGGTGCAGGCCGATCGAAGGCTCGTCCAGAATATACAGCACGCCCATCAGCGACGAACCGATCTGGGTCGCCAGCCGGATACGCTGGCTCTCGCCGCCGGACAGCGTGCCCGACGCGCGGCTGAGCGTCAAATATTCCAAACCGACGGACTGTAAAAAGCCCAATCGGTCCATGATCTCCTTGATCACGCGGTCGCCGATCTTGTGCTGCATCTCGGTCAGCTGCAGGGTATGGATGAACTCCATCGCCTTGACGACCGAACGCTCGGCAAACTCCGCGACATTCAGGCCGCCGATCGTGACGGCCAGCACCTCCGGCCGAAGGCGGCGGCCGCCGCAATCCGGGCACGGGGTCTCGCTCATGCAGTCCTCGATCTCGGCGCGCGAGTACTCGCTCGAGGTCTCACGGTAGCGGCGCTCCAAATTATTGATCAGGCCCTCGAACGGCTGGCGCATCACGCCGCCGGAAACGCGGCTGACCGATATTTCAATGGATTCGCCCTTTGTGCCGTACAGCAGCTCGTCCAGCGCCTTTTCGCTGAATTCTTCAATCGGCGTATCGAGCGTGAAACCGTTGCGTTTGCCCAGCGCGGTGTAATACATATACGAAATAGTGCCGGGATCGGCATTGGCCCAGCCGGAAGCGCGGATCGCCCCCTGCTTGATGGAAAGCTTACGGTTCGGGATGATGCGGTTCGGATCCACCTTCATCTGCACGCCCAGACCGGTACAGGTCGGGCACGCGCCGTAGGGATTGTTAAAGGAGAACATGCGGGGCGTCAGCTCTTCGATCGAGATGCCGCAATCCTCGCACGCATAGTTCTGCGAGAACATGATCGGCTCGCCGCCGATCACATCCGCGATCACAATGCCGCCGGAAAGAGCCGAAGCGCTCTCAACGGAATCGGTCAGGCGCGCGCGGATATCAGGCTTGACCACCACGCGGTCCACCACGATCTCGATGTTGTGCTTATAGGTCTTTTTCAGCTTGATCTCTTCGGAAAGGTCGTAAACCTCGCCGTCCACCCGCACGCGGACATAGCCGGATTTGCGCGCGTCCTCCAGCACCTTGGTGTGTTCGCCTTTTTTGCCGCGAATGACCGGGGCCAGAATTTGCAGGCGCGTTTTTTCAGGCAGCGCCATCAGCCGGTCGATGATCTGGTCGATCGTCTGCTGGTGGATTTCCTTGCCGCATTTCGGGCAGTGCGGCGTGCCGATGCGCGCCCACAGCAGGCGCATGTAGTCGTAGATCTCGGTCACTGTGCCGACTGTCGAACGCGGGTTTTTGCTGGTCGTTTTTTGGTCGATCGAGATAGCGGGCGACAGGCCGTCAATATAATCGACATCCGGCTTGTCCATCTGCCCCAAGAACATCCGCGCATAGCTGGACAGCGATTCCACATAGCGGCGCTGCCCCTCGGCATAGATCGTGTCGAACGCCAGAGACGACTTGCCCGAACCGGACAGGCCGGTCAGCACGGTCAGCTTGTCGCGCGGGATCTTGATATCAATATTTTTTAAATTGTGCTCTCTGGCACCCTTCACATGAATATATTCGTGCATATTTATGATAATTCCTCACTTAAATAAGCCGTTGAAATTTCGCCGCTGAGATAGAGCCGCGCGCCGCCCGTGAGCAGCACTCGGTCGTCCGTGAGCGCACAGGCCAGCGCGCCGCCGCGGGCCGAGAGTTGTCTGGCAACAAGCCGCGTTTTGCCCAGTCGTTCCGCCCAGTACGGCGTTAGGTTGCAATGGGCGGAGCCGGTCACCGGGTCTTCGTTCACACCGCTTTTGGGATAAAAGCAGCGGGAAACAAAATCGCAGCTTTCGCCCCGCGCGGTCACGATCACGCCGTCCCCTTGCGGAATTTTTGCCATGGCCGCAAAGTCCGGTTGCAGACCGCGCACGGTCTGCTCGCTGTCCAAAACCACCAGCCAATCGCGCGCCAAATAGGTCTCCAGCGGTTTTGCGCCCAAAGCCGCCTCGATCCGCGGCAACGGCTCGGTCCGCCTCGCGGGCCGGGCCGGAAAATCCAGACGAAAACGTTCTTCAACCGTGTCCACATAGAGCGGCCCGCTCACGCTCTGGAAGGTCACGCGGTCGGCGTGCGGCTCCAGCACGTGTCTGATCACAAACGCGCTTGCCAGCGTCGCGTGTCCGCACAGGTCGACCTCGCCCGCCGGCGTAAACCAACGGATCTGGTAAGCGCCGCGCGCGCGAGTCACGAACGCCGTTTCCGGCAGGTTGTTTTCCGCCGCGATACGCTGCATCTGTCTTGTGGAGAGCGGCTGCTCCGGCAGGCACACGCCCGCCGGATTGCCCAAATAGGCGCCTTGCGCGAACGCGTCGACAATAAAATACCGCATCAGCTTTCCTCCGCCGATTCCGCGCCGCGCGACACCGCACGTTCCATATTTCCCGTTTCTGCATAGCGGTTGGTAAAAGGACAATGTACCATGCACTGCCCGCAAATCGTCGTGGCAACGCCGAAGCTCTCCCGCGTCATTTGCAGCATTTGGCGGCGGCACGCCGCGATATCCACCAGTTCATCGCGGTCGGTACCGTTTTCCCACGCGCGGCCGCGCACCGCGCCCGCGGGACAATATTGCTCGCAGCGGGCGCAGCCGCCGCAGCGCGGCAGCACGGGAACGTCGCAAACGAGCGGCGCGTCCGTCACCAGCGATGAGATACGGACAGCAGAGCCGTACGCTTCGGTCACGAGCAGCGCGCACTTACCGATCCACCCCAGCCCCGCCCGCACGGCTACCGTTTTATGCGGCAGCGCCGTGCGCGCGTCGCCCGACTGGGTGACGCGATCGGTGGACAATGCGCGCGCGCCAAAGCCGCGCTCCCGCAAAAAGCGCTCGCCAGCCAATACGATCCCGTTCAAGCGTTCGTTTAAAACTTGATAACAATCATAATACCGTTTTGTCGGCCCCTGCCGGATATCACGCAGCACCTCGCGCGGAATGCGCACGGCGACCGCGACGCCGTTGGGCAGCGGCGCGCCCGGCACGCCTTTCAGCGCCCCAAAGCCGATCAGATCCGCGCCCCGCGCGGTTAGGACTTCGCGCAGCTCTTCCTCCAGCATCAGCTTTCCTCCAGCGCCTTGATGCGGTCGCGCAGCTCGGCGGCGATCTCGAATTCCAGCATCTTGGCAGCCTCCCGCATCTGTTTGGACAGACGGTCGATCTCGTTTTGCTTTTCGCCCTTGGTGCGCATTTTGCGTTTGCTGTTCTCGGGCACGTTGGACGTGATCTCGATCACATCGGCCACCTTTTTGCGCACCGAGCGCGGCGTAATGCCATGCGCGATATTAAATTCGTTTTGTATTTTGCGGCGGCGTTCGGTCTCGCTCATCGCGCGGTGCATCGACGGCGTGATCTTATCCGCGTACAGCACGACCAAGCCGTGCTCGTTTCGCGCGGCGCGGCCAATGGTCTGGATCAGCGAGGTCTCCGAACGCAAAAAGCCTTCCTTGTCCGCGTCCAAGATCGCGACGAGCGATACCTCGGGCAGGTCCAGTCCCTCGCGCAGCAGGTTAATGCCGATCAGCACGTCGAACACCCCGAGACGCAGATCGCGGATCAGCTCCTGTCGCTCTATGGTCTTGACGTCGTGGTGCATATACCGCACCCGGATGCCCGCGGTCTCCAAATAATCGGTCAGATCCTCGGCCATCTTTTTGGTCAGCGTCGTCACCAGTACGCGCTCGCCGCGCGCGGCGCGGTCGTTGATCTCGCCGATTAGATCGTCGATCTGCCCCTCGACCGGGCGGATGACGACCTCCGGATCGAGCAGGCCGGTCGGCCGGATGACCTGTTCGACCACCTGCCCGGAACGGGACAGCTCGTATTCCGCCGGCGTGGCGGATACATAGACAATCTGGTTCAGGCGTTCGTTGAATTCGTCGAAATTCAGCGGGCGGTTATCGAAAGCCGACGGCAGGCGAAAGCCGTTTTCGACAAGACTTTCCTTGCGGGCGCGGTCGCCGTGGTACATGGCGCGCACCTGCGGCAAGGTGACGTGGCTTTCGTCCACGATGAGCAGAAAATCCTTTGGGAAATAATCGATCAGCGTATACGGCGACGAACCCGGCTCGCGGCGCGACAGCACGCGCGAATAGTTTTCGATGCCGCTGCAAAAGCCGATCTCCTGCAGCATCTCGATATCGTACCGCGTGCGCTGGCCAATGCGCTGCGCCTCGATCAGCTTGCCCTGCGCCTCAAAATTGGCGATACACGCGTTCATTTCGTTTTCAAGGTCGACGATAGCTTCTTGCAGCTTTTCCTTGGGCGTGACATAGTGACTGGCCGGGAAGATCGCCGTGTGCCCCAGCACGCCGAGGCTGACGCCGGTGAGCGGATTGATCCGGCTGATGCGTTCAACCTCGTCGCCGAAGAACTCGATGCGCACCACGTCCTCGTCCGAATAAACCGGCCAGATCTCCACCGTGTCGCCGCGCACCCGGAAACGGTTGCGCTCAAACGCGATATCGTTGCGCTCATACTGGATATCGATCAGGCGACGGATGAGCTGGTCGCGGCTGATCTCGGTGCCGGGACGCAGCGAAATGACCATGCTTTTATAGTCGATCGGGTCGCCGAGCGAATAGATACAGCTTACCGAGGAAACGATGATCACATCCCGCCGTTCGGACAGGGCCGAGGTGGCCGAGTGCCGCAGGCGGTCTATTTCGTCGTTGATCGCGGAATCCTTTTCGATATAGGTGTCGGTCGAAGCGATGTACGCCTCGGGCTGGTAATAGTCGTAATAAGACACAAAGTATTCGACCGCGTTGTTCGGGAAAAATTCACGCAGCTCGGTGCAGAGCTGCGCGGCGAGCGTTTTATTGTGCGCCAGAACCAGCGTGGGTCTTTGCGTTTGCTCGATGATATTGGCCATGGTGAACGTTTTACCCGAACCGGTCACACCCATCAGCGTTTGCTCGGTCAGGCCGTTTTGAATGCCCTCCACCAGCTTGCCGACCGCTTCGGGCTGGTCGCCCGCCATTTTGTATTCACTTACGATCTTAAAATCCGGCATGGTCAATGCAGCCCCTTTCCGCCGTTTATCCGCATTTTAGAACAGACCGATATATAACGGTCCCCCTGCACGACCAGATGGTCGACAAGGCTCACCTGCACGCTGCGCAGCAAATCCTCGATCTGGATGGTCACGGAGATATCCTCTTTCGATATGACCAGTTGTCCGTCCGGATGGTTGTGCGCGAGCGCCACGCCCGCCGCGTGCACGTTCACCGCGTTCGTCATCAACAGTCTGAGGTCGGCCCGCACCTGCGTGATGCTGCCCCGGCCGATCTCCTCGCAGCGCAGCACGCGGCCCTTGCCGTCCAGATAGGCGGCCAGCATGCGTTCGACCGTGTAGCCCTCGAACTGCGGCACGAAGTAAGCGGCCATCTTTTCCTCCGTGGTCAGCGCGCAGCCGTGCAGCTCCACCTTCACCGAATCGGCGCGGTAACGGCTGAACAGCTCGCGCAGAAACCGAAGATTGAGCGCGCTGACCGGGCCGATGCCCTCCACCTGCCGCAGCGCCTCCTCCGTCGCTTCAAACACGGCGTGCAGCGAGCCAAACGTGTTGATCAGCCGGTGTGCGATATCGTTGGTGTTGCCGCGCGGAATGGAGAGGTAGAGCGCCAGCTCCAGCGCTTCAACGTCGGTAAAGACGTCCATGCCGTACTTTTGGAATTTCTCCATCATGCGCTTACGGTGATGCGCGTGCAGGCTGCCGTCCGGCATGCGTCCGCCCTCCTTTTTCAAGCCGTTAACCGATGCGGATGCGCTGCGCGGCCTGCCGGAGCACGCGTTCGGCCACCGGCCCGTCCTTCACCGAGGGAAACGGCACGGTCGGCTGCGGTTCATCCTCGTGCGCGCGCAGCGTTTTTGCCATCCAGAGCACATCGCGCCATTTTCCAAACTTATACATACTGTCCTGATAGGCGCCCGAAATAACAAAGCCCATCGCGGTATGGAATTTGATCGAGGTCTCGTTCGGCGAGGTGATACCGACATAGATGTTATAGTATCCCTGCATTGCAAGCAATTCAAACAGCGCCGCGTAGATCGCGCCCGCCACGCCGCGCCGGTGATGCTCGCGCGCGACATAGATCGAGGTCTCGACCGACCACTGGTAGGCCGCCCGCGTGCGGTGCGGCGAAGCGTAGCCATAGCCGATCACCTCATCGCCCTGCGTGCAGACCAGCCACGGCAATTTTTCACCGTAGGCGCGCATGCGGCGAAGAAACTCTTCCAGCGAGGGCGGCTCGTATTCGGAGGAAACGGTCGTTTCGATCACATAAGGCGCGTACAGGGCGAGCATGGCGGGCGCGTCCGCTTCGTCCGCCACACGTAAGATCACATCGCTCATTCTATTCTTTTCCCCTTGTTTCGCTAAAAAATCTACCGTTTTATTATACTACCCGCGTCCGTAATCTTCAATAGCAATTTGCCTGTCAAAGACCAGAAAATCGTACGGATGTTCGACTTGTATTTTGTGCAATTTTGCGATATACTTTTTATACGCTTTTTTTGAAAGGAGATGCAGGAGCGATGGTTCGTTACGGATTTATCCACACCAAAGAAGAGATCAAGTTCCTCATCCTGTTTGCCATGGATCTGCTGCCGTTTCCCGTCAGCTTCAGCACCATTGTCGACCTAACGACTTGGTGCGACGACGGTTTTGGTTATTTCGAGCTGAGCGAGGCATTTTATGAAATGGTGCCTTCCGGCCATATCGACGAGCAGGCAGGCGAAAACGAGCCTGTTTATTCCATCACCGACAAGGGGCGGGAGGCTGTGCCCGTATTTGAAAAACAGATCCCCTACCCCGTGCGCGAAGCCGCGCAGCGCTCCGCCATCCGCGTGGTGCGGCAGATCCGCCGGGACGCCGCGGTATCCACGTCGGTCACCGAGCACGCGGCGAACGACCTGACCGTGCGCATGGAAATGGATCAGGTTTTTTCCATTGAAATGTGCGTGGTCAGCCGTGCGCAAGCCTCCATGCTCGAACGCGCGTTCAAGGGCAACGCCGAGCAGATCTACCAAACGCTTTTACGCGCGCTCACCGCAGATTATGAAACAAAGAAGGACGAGAAAGCTTGAACTATCTGAAACAACTGTGCGTTTTGCTCGCCTGCTGCGTCGCGGGCGACGCACTGTCCATCCTGCTGCAGCGCCGCCTGCCCGGCAACGTGCTAGGCATGGCGCTGCTGCTCCTGTTGCTCGCGCTTGGCCGGGTACGGCCCGCGCATATCGAGGATACCGCGGATTTTCTGTTGCAGAACATGGCCTTTTTCTTTTTGCCCGCCTGTCTGGGCGTGCTGGATATCTTTTCCCAGATCAAGGGAGAGATTCTCGGGATTGTCGCCGTATGCGTGCTGACCACGCTGTGCACCGCAGCAGCCACGGCGGTCACCGTGCATCTGGTGTTTCGCCTGCAGCACCGCGAGACCGAGGAGGCGTTCGACCATGACTGATCTGATTGCCGCTCCCGCGCTGTGGCTTTGCGTATCGATCGCGGCCTACGCGCTGGGCCAATGGTTACAGCGCAAATCAGGTTCCGCCCTGCTCAATCCCCTGCTGTTCGCATCGGTTTTGGTCGGCGCGCTACTCATCGCCGCCGGCGTTTCTCTGGAGCAGTACCAGAACGCGGGCGCGCTGATTTCCTTTTGCTTGACGCCCGCGACCGTCGCCCTAGCCCTGCCGATCTACCGCAAGCTGGAGGTGCTGAAGAAAAATCTGGCCCCCATTCTGGCGGGCGCGCTGGTGGGCTCCATCGTTTCCATCGGAAGCGTTCTGGGCTTTTGCCGCCTGTTTGGTTTGTCGGATGTGACCACCCGTTCGTTGGTGCCTAAGTCGGTCACCACGCCGATCGGCGTGGCGCTATCCGAAATGCTGGGCGGCCTTGCCCCGATCACCGCCGTGTGCATCGTTTTCACCGGCATTGTCGGCGCGATCCTGCTGCCTCCGTTCTTAAAACTGCTGCGCGTGCGCAATCCGGTGCAGATGGGCCTGTCGATCGGCACGGCGGCGCACTCGGTCGGCACGGCGCGCGCCATCGAGTTGGGCGAGACCGAAGGCGCAATGAGCGGCCTTGCCATCGGCGTGGCGGGACTGATCACTTCGCTGCTCGTTTCGATTGGTTCCCTGTTTCTGGGTTAAAAAAATCCTCCCATATCGGGAGGATTTTTTATTATCCGTTTGTCTATCGGTATTAGCCGAAGTAACGAGCCAGCAGACCTTCAAAAGCCTTGCCGTGACGGGCTTCGTCTTGTTACTTATAACACGGATGTTGAGTTTCTGCAACATATTTTTTCTAATACCCTGATTTCCCTTCAATTTCCCTTCAAAAACTGTATTTTCTGAAATGTTGATATGACAAGGAAAACTCACTTCCCTTGAGTATTCCCTTTAGAAGATCAGGGGGAGGGGGCGTAGCCCCCTCCATTAACCTGCCTTATCCTTTTCACTATCTCCATTCAACTTATCAAGAAGGTCAGTCCTCATACCCTGAGTGATATGTTGGTAGTATCTCAAAGTAGTCTCTTCTTTGGAATGTCCTAATCTTTTCTTAGTAACAATAGCTGGGACACTATGTTCTGCAAGCCAACTTGCGTGAGTGTGTCTTAAATTGTGATACTTAAAATGGATTTGACAATCATCCCTTGCAATCCTGAAAAGGACTTTTGCACTATCAGTAGAAAGATAATCACCATTTTCTTTTAAGTTAATCAAATCAGGGTTTTCCTCTATGGTCTTGGCTTTACTTCTACCATTATCTATTGCTATCCTTGTTTGGTGGTAGGCTACCCCTGCACTCACTTTCTGTTCTTCCTGTTTCTCTTTCAAGTCTTTTAAGTAGTAATAAATATCATCCTGTAAGTCTATTTCACGAATTGCAGCTTTTGTCTTTGTATTCCTCAGACACCACATCTGATCTTCCCACACCATTTGACGTTTCACCCAAATGGTGTGTTTCTTCCAATCCACATCTGACCATCTCAGTCCAAAACATTCAGCTACCCTTACCCCTAAAGCCCTGCCTATTTTAAAAGCTGTGATAAGATTAGTAGAAGAAAAGCGTTCTTCCATTTTATCTAATTCTTCCTCTGTATAAATCTTCTCTATAAAGTCATCAGAACTATCCTCTTTGGGAGTTTCAATTTCTCTAAAATTGTCGTGTTTCATATACTTATGTTTATAAGCATAGTCCCAAAGTACACCTATGAATTTATGGATACTCATAATGTAAGCATAGGAGTGTGTAGCTGTCATTGCAAAAAGGTACTCTGAAATTTCAGTAGCTTTAATAGTGCTTATTTGACGATTGCCCCACTTCATTCCAATGTGATTTCTAAAAAGACAACTGTATCTCTTGATTGTGGATTGTTCCCTATCATACTGAGCATATTTTTCAATAAACTCTTTGTAGACTTCTCCCAAAGTAATAGGCTTATCTTTTACCATAACACTATCAGGATTTTCTACTACTTCTAGTTTCTTAGCTGCCATAGCTGCTTTGGCTTCTGCTATGGTCTTAAAACCACTTTTTTCAATGGTTCTCCATTTCCCAGTTTCAGGGTCTTTTACATTGATACGATAGCTATAAGTGCTACCCTTTTTTCTAACATTCTCAGCCATTATATAAATCCTCACTATTCTTAGATTTGTAAGGCCATTCTGAATTTTGGTCACATCCTAACTCTTCACTTAGCTATAGTCAAGGGAAAAGTACACGAAACATTTCAAAACTTCCTTACATACCCTTATAGCTTCAACTGCCCTGATTTTAGTGTGTTTCAGGGCTTTTATGTCCATTGGGAAAAGATTTTAGTTGGGAAGATTTATAAAAGAGTGTTGGGAAAGAAAACAGGTGGCCGTCTCCGGCCACCTGTCCTTATGCTGGAATGACTATATGCTTTTGTAATGCTTGCTCTACCTTTTGACTACTGACACCTAGATACCTCTGTGTAATTGCTATACTGCTATGTTGTAGTAATTCCTGTATGAGTGCTATATCATAATTATTTTCCTCATACATAGATTGAGCAAAGAATTTCCTGAAACTATGGGTGGAAACACCTTTTATCTCCAAATACCCACATACCTTTTGTAGATGGTTTTGTACTGCTCTTACAGTTAAATCAAACAGTCTTTGGGTGGGCTTTAATCCTCTATTTAGAGCATAGCTTTGAATAAATATATAAACCTCAGATGGAACTGTGAAATTCCTTGCCTTTCCTGTCTTCTGCTCTATGATCTGAAGGTGGTATCTCCCATTCTCTAAGACAATATCTGATAGTTTCAACTTAACAATATCCCCAATTCTTAAACCCAAATTGGCTTGCAGCGTAAGGGCTACTGCTATCCTCTCATTTGCTCTAAACTTTTCACCAGTAGGCAAAACAAACCCTGTTCTAATTGTAATAATAATCTGCTCAAGCTCCTGTTTGCTGACTGCCCTTGTTTTTTTATTGGCCATCTCTCTTATCCTCCTAACTGAAAAATTGCGTTAAATAGAAACTCACTTTTCGTTCTTTGAGAGTAGCAGAAATTCACATCCTGCTACTCCTATACTTTTCTTTTTCTATCTATTTAACGAAACAAAATCTTAAATATCTATTTCTCCCTTTAACTCAAAGGATTTTCTACTTATGACCTTCTCATGAAGGAATTTCCCCTTGTTGAAAAAATAAGTACAATTTAGTTTTTCTATTTCATCTTGTGTTTTTTCTTGTCCTAAACAATGATAATAATTAGATAAACACACTGGTAAAGAGCTACCTATCTCGGAATAAATTTCTTCCCCTGTCTCTGAGTAGAAAATATATAGACTACAATCTACTTCATAATCCTCAATCTGTTCATAGTAAAGACAGATGATACCAGAGTAGATGCACAAGCCCAACTCTTGAATATATAAATAGTCTGGCTCTAGCCACAACTGTTTTTCCTTTTCTTCTTCCTCAACTAGCACTAGTGGTTTTGTACGAATTATCTTTTCTAAAACTTCTCCTAATTCACCCTGAAGGGCTTTTAATTTAAATTCCATGATATATCCTCCACAATCACTTTTTGTTCTTTTTTAAATGTTTATATAGTGCTGATTTGCTTACCCCTGTTAGATTTGATATTTCTATTACTTTGTATTTTCCACTTTCATAAAGTCTGATAGCCTTTTCTATCTTATCTGATTTTGATGGTCTTCCCACCTTTTGTTCTTTGACTGCCTTTTGATACTGAATTTTTCTTTTCTGTCTATTGTAGAAGTCCATTAAATTCACAATCCTATTCAATGTTTGCAGATAATCAAGGCCACATAGAAAAGACTCTTCAATACTATGTAACTCAACTTTTAGCTCAGATAGATAGGGAAGAATATCATGTTGCAAAACTTCTAAATCACTTTCCATATCTATAATTGATCTGACATAAAGTGTGTCATTAGATTTTAAAGTATCTAAAAGCTGTTCAAATTCCACTCTATGTTCAGGGGAAGTATCAGCAAAAACACAAGTATCAGGTAAATTCAGTTCTCTAATTAAAAGAAATATCTTTTGATTTTTTCCTGTTTCTTCATCCTTTTGAGTGTCTATAAAGTATGCGT
Organism: Butyricicoccus faecihominis; assembly: GCF_024462775.1. GTDB lineage: Bacteria > Bacillota > Clostridia > Oscillospirales > Butyricicoccaceae > Agathobaculum > Agathobaculum faecihominis_A. The sequence goes on along the minus strand of NZ_JANGCE010000004.1, from coordinate 86,935 downwards.
ACTTGATAAGCTATCCCCCCTGTCTTTTAATCTCTAGAGATTTATAGACTGTCTATTTATCTCTAGGATTTTTACACGTCCACAAATCTCTAGGATTTGTGGACGTTCTTTTTTCTCTAGAGATTTATGGACAGAAAAAAGTGTTGGTTTTCATGTACTCAAAAACTGACACCATATTTTTTTTGATAAATTCACTATATTTAATAGCACTTTTTATCCTTCAAAAAATATAAATCACTTTTTTCAAAAATATTTTTAATAAATTCAGAGTGTGTAAAAATCTCTAGGATATGTGGACGTGTATTTTTCTCTAGGATTTATAGACAGTCCATAAATCTCCTAAGATTTGTGGACACTCTAAAAGTTACTTCTTATGTATCTAACTTTAACTTTAAATTCTTGTGCCATAAGAGCTACAAAAGCCTGATACTCTACTGCATCCCTGCAAATCTGCGAAGGTGAATAAATCAGCAGACTATCAAATCTCTTTTTGGCATCCAACTTTGTCACTTCTCTAACTGCTGTTTTAGCAACATCTTTAACATCATATATGATAATTATATCCACTAACTTTATCTTGTTTTTAAATGCTCTTTCAACAATTTGGGTTAATTGAAAAGAAAAGCTCCTTATACTATCTTTGTCATTTTTTGTCTGTAACAGAATTACACCCTGTTCCATAGTGCTACCCCCCCCTCCATATTGATCTTTAGCGTGAGTAGTTGGACTGTACTACTCACCCCATATCAAGAGTAAATTTAGATGTCCTATTAAAATATAAATAGTTCCAAAAATTGCGTTTTAGTCAAAATTGTTTCTTCAACTGTCCAACCTGCTTTTTCCTTTTTCACCTATGAAAAATTGCATATTTTTTAAGGATAAGGAACAAAAGGTGTGCGTCTGGTAGGGGGCTGGCTGCTTAGTAGTCAATAAGATGAAAAAATAGAGGTGCGCCGAACACGGCGCACCTCTATTGAATATGTATATTCAATTTTAATATTTGATATCGCTCCATATATCCTTTGCACTCTCTATCAGGTCATTTGAGACAAAGCCTGTCTTACTATCCAGCTTGCTTTTTATAAAGTCTACCTTTGCAACAAAATCTTCTAGTGTCAGTGGGGCTAAAATGTGTGCAGCACACCATGAGCAATAATAAGGGTAGTAACTTTTGTCTGTGTCCTTGTCCACCTTATAAAACCACTCTTTCCCCTTAATAAATGTTGCACTTCTCAAAACAGAATAGGGCAAATCCAGTCTTGAACCCTCCAACAGTTTTCTCTTTTTCTTTGCAAAGTCCTGTGATGATATTTCACCCATTGTACTATACAAGTAGCCAAGGTCTGTGAATTTTATATTGATATAGTAATCAATCCCACTTTTCTTTTTTTCAAAAGTCTTGTTTACTTCTTCATAAAACCTGTTTCTAACACTATCCCTAAATCCATTATCCTTACACCAATTTTTATATGTAGTAAAGAGTACAGTAGTTGGTATTCGTATATACTGATCTTCTACACTCTCAACACAATCTTTCAAAAATTGTTCTGTCGTGTCCATTTCCTTTTGATACTGTTCTTTATACTCTAGCATAGATGGAGTTTCAAATATTTCTTTTTCTTCTAATACTAATTGCAAACCATGTAGCACCCAATTAAAAATACCTGACTTTTCAGCTACCAACTTACTTTTTAGGGTAGGGTCTTTATCTTTAATAACAGATACAAAAGGAAATAATCTTAGTCTACCCCATGTAGCTGTATCTCGTGGTGGTATGTATGGTTTGAAGTTACTATCAATAAAAATCAACCCTATCATTCTGAATTTATCCATCTTAGTGGAATAGTTATTTCTGACACTCTGCATTGTTTCACCAGTCAATGCCTTAACTCTACCAGTATCTAATTTATCATTCTCGTTTGACTCAGATGTTGTTATCATTAGAGTTTCACGAAAATCATACATTTCTGGCCCTCTACTCTTGTCTTTTGTGTTCTGCATTAAAACAGCATTATCAATGGAAGTCCCATACTCCCCAAGCACATCTAAAATTGCATTTAGTGCAGTAGTCTTTCCTGTATCTTTGGGGCCTACCAAAAGCATTAAAACCTTCTTTGCGGGTAGCTGCTCCTTTGCCAAGCATAGCCCAAAAGCCTTTTGTAGCTCTTTCCTGACTGCCTGATCTGGAACTAATCTTTCCATCATAGCTTCAAATTCTGGACAAGTGGCTAGTGGGTCAAAACTGCAATTTGTAATTTTGCTTTGATTATAAATAGGGTCATGGGGTAAAAGTTCCTTAGTGTCTAAATTCAAAACTCCATTTTCCATATTGATATATGGGCTATCGTAATAGCCTGTAATGTCATTTCCAATATTCATACCCTTATATTTTTTAAGAACATCCTGAGCAAGTTTTGAAGTAACATACTTTTTACTTTCTTCAAATAATCTAATAGATTTTTCTTCCAAAAAATCTTTGTTTTCAGCGTTTACTACATATGTCATAACCCAGTGGAAAACAGAGTGTTCCACCAACCCTAAAACCTCTGTTATGGGATGAATTAAAACTTCACTATCTCCATAGTTGACGTATCTTTTACCATCCCAAATGTAGTAACCACCAAACTTAAAACTATATTTTAAACTCTCTTGAAATGCTTGTTTTACTATATTGGTGCAACCATTTATATTTCTATCTTCTTTGAAAAGATAAGGGATATATCTTATATCTGTCCTACCAGAGAATTTAACAATATAATCTTTTAACATAGTAATTAAAGTAGAATTTTTGAATAGCTTGCTTTCTTCATCCTCAACAGATAAGAGTTTGTAAATCTCCTGAAAATTTGGTTTCCACTCTGCTGGAGGAGTTGGCTCCCCATCGACTACCTCAGTTTCACCACTACCAAGAGTCTTTACCAGAGGGGAATAGACTGCACTACAAGTAGTGCCTGCTTTTTGAATATCTTTTCTAATATCACTTTCAAATTTAGGCCATTTGCCATTCTTCCCATAAGCCTGATATGTTGGGCTACCCTTATATAATCTCTCTACCTGAGAAGGGCAATTACAGGTATAGAAAGTCAATTTTCTAATCAATGCGAAATCTGAATAATGTTGTTGTGTATATTTTTGTTTGCCCTCTTTGTCTATAACCTTATCCCAATGGTCATTCCACAATAATTCAAAATCTTTGTTTCTTAGTGCTACCTCTAACACTTCCTTATCTGAATATTTCTGGTCTGGTGAAATGGGAATATTGGATTTTCCCAATTCAAGAGAAGTATTTGTATTAGCTTTGGGGAAATGAATTTTATGTAGATTTTGAATTGCTCCAATTGTTCTATCGTTACTTTCTATATCAAAATCATTTAGCCTGTGGCCTGTTACTATTATAAATCTTTTATCATCATAAATTTCTATTGGAGATATAGGGGAACTACCTCTGGCCAGATCATCAGCTAGGCTACCCTCTGCCAGCAGGTGAACACCCTCACCAGATAGGCTTTTCTCCATATAGGTATCAAAATAACTGACTGTTTTACAAAGGCTTTTATAGAGCTTTTCCAACTTCTCTTTTTCTTCTGTTTCTACCCCATCAGTATGACAGTCCAAGTCTACAAAAATTAAACCATCCTCTTTGGTGAGAGCGTAGCCAACAGCCACACATAATCCCACTTCAACAGTCTTTATAGCATCCTCAAAGCTACCCCATGTGTCAGGGCCATTTATTTTAGCATACCCACCAAAAGAATTTGGCTTTGGGTCAATAGGAATTTTCTTTCCTTCATCTGATAGAGTGAAACCAACCCACTTTTTGTTCTTTTTTAATCTCTCTGGAATACAATCTATCTTTAAATTTAACATTAAAGCAACACCTTTCTATTTCTAATTTAAGTGTTGCTATGACAGCCTTAAAAGGCAATTACCCAAATTGATTTTACCTAAAAAATATATGCTACCATATCAACACTTTTCCTTTTTTCTAATTTCATTGTCCGAATCTCCAAAACTCACTAATATCAACAGAAAAAATACCAATTACCCAAAATCCAAAAACCTCCCAAGTGTTTTCCTTATCACCACACCATTAAACTGCATTTGGGAAGTTGGGTAATTACTTTTCTAAAGTCCCATGAAAAAAATTATTATATATAGATAATGACCTAAAATTTTATAACGTATAAATTAATACAGACTTTTTGAAAAGCAATTACCCAAATCCCCAACTCACTTTCTGCTTCTGGTAGCAACATTTTGAGAGATGGAATTTTGAATTTGGGTAATTGTCTTTTATTTCAGTAATGGCAAGGAAAAACAGACTTTTATAAAAACAATTACCCAACAACTTCCCAAATCCTGTTTTAGCCTAGAAACTCAATCTTCCTCTGTGGGGAGTAGATCGGCGTGACGCCGATCTACTCCACCATCAGTTTTGATTATACACTTTCAAGTGCTGCCTTCAGGTCTACCTGTGGAAAGAAGGCATACCTTGACCCCTCTGTACCCCTATCAAAAAATTCTCTATTCTCGTAGTACATGATAATAAGACCCTTCATGACTTCCTCGACAGTTTTAAATTCAAGTTTTTTCTTATCATTCATGGGGAGATAGCCACCCTGCAAAGCATTTATGTGTGAGTAGCGCCAGCTCATACTATCAGAAAATTCCTCAAAATCTCCTACTTTGGAGGGAATGCCCCAATTAAATCCAAGCCCACCATAAAGGCTTACACCAGCATACAGGGTAGAGTATTGAACCCCTCTTTCACATTTAAAGGTATCATAATAAGATTGAACCTTTTGAGTGAAAATGTTATATGCTTCTTTAAACTGGGTTACTGTGTAACCAGTGATAGCTGCAAATTCTGAAAAACCCATTACCTGAAAATACAAATCCCACTTTTTTATCCACATATCCTTTGTTCCTTGTACTTGCTCAGTCATAACAAGTAATAAGGATAGAAGTGCTGCATCAACTTTTTTAACCATAACTAACATTCTCCTTTTAATTTTTTCTTTGTCTGTTGTGAAGAACATCGTTCCGATGTTCTTCACAACAACCCCACTTTCTGTTCTTAATCCTCTAAACTTTCAGGCTCATACCCATCAGGTAGAACACCCTCATGTGTAGCAACAAGAACCAACAAGCCACTTTCCCTATCTAAATAAGCGTAATCAAATTCTTCTACATACCAATAATCCAATAAATCCTTTGCTTCATCTGATAGGACAGATAAAGGAATTTTTACACTAAATCTATCAGTCTGCAAATCCCCATCCACCACTCTACTATGAGTAACCTCACCAACTTTTTTAGTACCTAAACGAATCATCAAAATATATCCTCCTTTTATTTTCAGCCCTAGGGCTGTGTCCAGAGGGGGGAATCGAACCCCCTCCCTTGTAGTCGCTGGCTACAAGATCACTCCATGCTCTGGCTTTGCTGGGGAAAACAGATTAAAGAGGGAAATCAATATTGTCATTAAAGGTGCTGTGTTTTATTTTCAGCCATCCGCACCTCTTCATTTCTTTCACTTGATTATTTAAGTATTCTTCAGGACTCTCATAGCCCCTGAGAAGGTCAAAATCCCAAACTCTTACAATGGGCTTTTCAAGATTTTTATAAGCCTTTTCGTACATCTTGTACTCTTCCATTTTACCCTCTTTAATTGCCAATTCTTTAAATGATTCACCCTCTAACCAAATTTTAGACAAATCGTCTCTCCTCTCAGTAGTGCAGATGTTTTTAGCAATCACTCTTGCAGCAGGAGAAAGAGCATCCAAATCAATGTCAAAACTCATATTTACAAGTTTTGCATTTCCTGTATAACCATACTTTTTTGTTGCTACATGACCACTCATAACTAAAATAATACTTTTCTTCATTTTTAAATCTCCTTTTAAAATTTAATTTTTTCTACCTCTTATCAAAGAGGTGATTGCAAAGGTGGGACTCGAACCCACACCTTGTAGTAAAACTACAATCCAACCATCTGTCTTTGCTTTTCACTTTATAATAATTTTTATTGTGTACTTTTTACTTTGTCTGTCCAAAGAACTTCTTTTATGTTAAAAAACTTTTCTTATTTTTCTTGTGTCTGAATAATAACGCACTATCAAAAGTTCGTCAAGCAATTTAATTACTCGTAACGAAACTGTAACGTAGTTTTGTTTTTATATTTTCAATAAGTTTTTTATTTGTTTTTTGTTTGTGAATTTACATTAACGCAAACACATTTAGAAGTCAACGAATAAAATGAAGAAATATAAAAATATTTCTTGACTTTAGTTTTTGGTCATGGTATTGTCTCATTATCAAATGAAGTTCCCATTCTATATTATAAGGAGTGTTTAACATGGCAGAGAAGAAATCGAGAAGAACAAAAGAGGACATCGTAAAAGAGATTGATGACAAAATCGAATACCATGAAAGATGTATTGTAAACCTGAAACAGAAAAAAGAGGACATCCTTAGTCCAAAAGTGAGCAAGGCAGCTCAAGCAAAGTTGCTTTTGGAAAAGGCAGAGGAAAAGGGTCTCGACCTTGAAGAAGTGGCTAAAAAGCTGGGTATCACTCTTTAAGATAGATAGAGGGGGGCAACATTCGTGTTGCCCCCCTCTATCTATTATTTTTATAAAAAGAACAAAAAGTGTGTGCTTGCAAGTCTTAAAACATAAATTATAAAAGACCATCTCTATTTTATAAAAACTGGAACAGATTTTATAATAGAAGCCAGTATAAGAAAATCCCCTCCAGATCAGGGAGAGGGTAGCACATATAGAGGTAGCCCCGCCGATCACGGCGGGGCTACCTCTGTAAAAGAACAAAAAGTGTTCTTAATAGAAGGGGATAGGGTCTGTTATACAGTCCACTATGCTTTTCAAAATTGCTTTTATAACTGGTACTGTGATGGAGTTACCTACAAGGCTGCCTACTTCTTCTTCCGTGTAGCCATTATTCCTTAACAGTGTACCATATTCAGGAGGAAAGCCTTGAAACTTCATAAGTTCCTCACTACTCAATCTACGAAATCCTTTATTGTCTTTAACAATAGTTCTTCTAATACGAGTGTCACCCTGTCCTATTGTGGTAGTAATGCAAGAAATGTAGTTTTCCCTTAGATTTGGAATATAACTTTTCCTTTCTTTAATTTCTTCTTCCAGTTTTTCTGCATCATTAGCAGAAAAGTAGTATTCGTCTGCTACTTCTTTGAAAAACCAGTCTATGGCTTTTTCGCATTTATCACTATTTGTTTGGGTTATACCACTTTTTGCTTCTCGAATTGATATTAAAGGCTCAGGGAATATGTAGCTAAGTTTGAGATCATCCCTGACAAATACCATGAAGAGCCGACTTCTGTTTTGTGGCACATTAAATTCAAGACTATTGAATTTGTGGTAATAGACATTATAACCTGCACTCTGAATAATTGTGATAATTGAGTCAAAGCCTTCCTTAAATTTCTCTCCCATAAGGGATGATACATTTTCTACCACAACAAATTTTGGATTCTTCCACAGGATAATCTGTACTGCTCTGTATATCAGGCCACTTCTGGAAAGTATTTCAGCGTCAACTCTATCATAGTACAAATCCGCAAAATCATATAGTTCAGGTATCTTTATTTCCTCTGTTATCTGACCCTTTTTGTATTTAATCCCTTTTTTCTTAGCTTCATGTTTTGCCCTTAATTCTAAACATTCCCTTTTATGCTCAGGGTCAAAAAATCCTTTCCTCTTACCTTGAGAACTGAAATCTTGACAGGGTGAACCAAAAATCAATAAATCAAAATCTGGTACACATTGCTTGCAACTCTCAAAGTCAAGGTTTTCAACATCACAATAGTCACAGGACAAGTCTACATTATGAAGTAGGCTATAGGCATAAGATGCTTTGTCATCCCATTCACAGTAGCCTACCAGTTTATAGTCAAGTCCAATTTCCTCTTTAAGTTCTTTCAATGCCTGTTCTGGAGCACCAATTCCAGAAAACAAACTTAGAACTCTCAGTTTGTAAGGCTCTTTAGAAATGAACTGTGCAACAGGCCTAACACCAGAATTTAAATGCCTTGCAAATTTAAAAAATCTCTTTAGCATATTTCTAAAAGAAGTAATGTAACTTTGCTTTTTCCCCATTAAGGAAAGCCTAAGTAAAAGTATCTCTACTTCTCCATCTGTTATAGTAGTAATATCTCTTTCAGTCCATATTTTTAACTGGGCATCATAAAGAGATTGATACTTTTCTGCTGATTTAACACTTTTAAGGAATTCCATAAAATAGTCCTCAAAAGTCATACCCGTAAAATCTGATTTTTCATAACTGATTTTATCACCAGTCCAAGTGTCTATACCAACAGTTTCTATTTGTAGTCTTGTTTGTCTTGCTTGAAATGCTTCTCCCTGAGTAACAAAACCACCCTTTTCATAGTATTTAGGCTTTTCACCCTTTGAATGAACTTTCTTTATTCTATAATACCAAGTTCCATTTTCACTTTGGTATATACCTTTATATTTTCTTTCCTCAGCCATACTGCACCCACCTTTTGTTCTTTTCTATGTTTTCAGTATAACCTACCCTCCAGCTCCTGACAATATTGAATATACATATTCAAATAGGAGTAGCCCCCGCCGTGATCGGCGGGGGCTACTCCTATACTTTTATGAAAATTGTATTTCAGAACTCATTTTTTGACCAAATCCATTTTAAAGCTGTCAAACCACAAAGAACAAAAGGTGGGCATTTTTAGGTAGTGGCTGCACTCAATGAATCTATCTCACACAAGGATTTTTCTTTATTCTCCAAAGTGGATTTTTGCAGATTTTGAGCATTTAAAAAATCCTGCCCAACCATTTGATAGTTCAGGATTTATTAGATTAAAATTTACTCTATTTTTCTTCAAGCTCCATGACTGTATCACAGTCCAGACAACCTATGTGAACTTCCTTAGTAGCCCTTACACTACACCCACATTCAGGACACACATACTTTCTCACATTACTAGTCCTTCCTCCACCTTTGCCCCCTGCAAGCCCTACAAGCCCTTTTCTGGACAGATCAATACCTGTCCACCCTTGTTCCTCTATAAAGGCTACAAGGCTCTCTGAGGGGCTTGTAGGGCTATGGCCTATCCTTGTGTCATATCCTATGATTAGTCCTCTTAGCTCAGCTTCCCTTTTGAAATTTTTGTTGTGATAAGTTCCACCTCTTGAAGTATCTTTAATTCCACTCATAGCACAGTAATGATGTACCATCTCATGGATAAGGGTAGCAATAGTATTTTCTATTGGTCTGTCAAGAGTTTCAGCCCCTATGTTTATTTCTCTAAATCCTGCATCTTCCTTTTTCCAAGCATCCCAAGTTGTATAGTGTCCATAGGCTTTTGGGCTTGACTGTACTGTAATCACTACTGGGGGCAGCTCCCCATTGAAGTATTTTAAATTTAGAACCTGATAAGCATTTTCAAGAAAAGCTACTATCTCACTAATTTGCACTTGCTCCATCCTCCTTTGAATAATCACATTCAAAGGAAGATAAAATTTTCTGTCCACTCAGTAGGTACAAGTGTCCAAACAAAATAAAGGTGTGCACCGGAGATCGGCGCACACCTTAAAAGAAATTCAGTTGGTTAATCAGCAGTATAGCCCTCAGAGGTGTTCACGACAATGCAGTTATTAGCACCATCCCAAGACACATTGAAATTGAAAGCCTGACCCAAATCTCTCAACTTGAAATAATTGTTCCCATTAATAGTATAAGCAGTCAGTTCCACTACTGCACCATCCTTGTAGACAGTAGAAGTATTCAGGGTAGCACTCTTAGAAGTGCCATCCCCCTTTGCCATTTCACCACCAACTACTGTGTAGGGCTGGCCAGACACCATATCAATCGCTTTTTTCTCACTATTCCAAGTGACTTCAAATTGCTTTTCTGAACCAGAAACTACCTTTGCAACATCCCTCAGCTTGAAATAATTGTTTCCATTGATGGTATATGCGTCAAACTCCATTGCAGTACCATTTACAAGAACTTTGGAACTAGTGGGAGTTGCAGTAATGGCATTAGTTGCAGGAGGGGTAGTAGGTGTGGTGGGAGTAGTGGAAGAACCCTCAACAAGAATTACTTGTGTAACTCCACCTTCCAAAGCCCCATAGTTTCCATAGACATAATAAAGTCCAGGGGTAGTCAGAGTAAATTTAGTACCAGCAGGGATAGAAGAAACCTCTTCCTCAAACCAACTTTCAGTTTGGCCATCAGGTATCAGATATTCACCTTCGATATATGTATCCATCATAGGAACAAAGGTAGAAACACCAAATCCAGAAAGTTCATCAAGAGAAGTTACAACAGCAGGTGCTTGACAAACATAGACTTCACCTAAAGAAGCATGGATATTGCTATCCTTTCTTACCACATTAGAAATACTAACTTGAAACTCTGCTGTAATTCCTTCTTCACCAACCTTATTGTTGGGATAGCCATTTAGTTTGACTGTTTCAACTGCAAGTGCAGTTGTTCCCATTGCCAGTACTATTACCAGCACCAGACACATTGAAAGTGCTTTTCTTACTGTGTTCCTCATTTTTCCCTATCTCCTTTTGTTTTTTATATACACTGAAAGATCAGTTGTATATTAAATTAGGTATCAGCATTATAAGCATGACTCGTATCAATTACTACCGCATTTTGACCTGCATCCCAAGACACATCAAAATTAAACGCTTCACCCAAATCCCTCAGCTTGAAATAGTTATTTCCATTGATTGTATAAGCTGTTAGGCTTACCTGTACCCCATCCTTATAGATTGGAGAACTATTCAAAACACATTCCTTTGTTACACCATCACCTGTCTTTAACTCCCCACCTACTGTTGTATAAGCCTTGTTGGAAGTCATGTTAATGGCATTCTTACTTGAATCCCAAACTACCTCAAATTGCTTATCTGTTCCTCTTAATACCTGTGCAATATCTCTCAGCTTGAAATAATTATTGTTGTTGATATTGTAGGCATCAAAAGCAACTGTTTTACCATTTACCAAGACCTTTGAATTGTTTGGATTGGCTGTTGCTGATTGAGAGGGGGTAGAAGGAGTTACTGAGGTTTCTGTATTGGTAGAGTAAACTGGATTTTGGACTACCTTGATATAATAGTAATAAACATTTTTACCCTCATTAACTGTTACACGATATTTATTATAATCTACATATTCTGTATCAAAATCACCATACTGCCAAGTTAGACCCTTACTCCAAGTACCATTGCTATTCTTTGTGGAAGGATAAGGCGTAATGTTATGCATATCTAAAGTTTCTGTACGATAATCACCATTCCAAGCACCCTTATCTGTGTATACACCATACGTTTCTCCATTATAAGGATTAGAAGCACCCCAACTACCCGCAGACCAATAAATAAAATCTGTATTATCTACATCAGAACGCATACAACCATTTGGGCCAATCTCTACCACAAATACAGGAATATCTACACTATTTGTATCTTTAGCCACTATTTCTTTTTGTGATACAAAGTTTGAAAATGTTACGCCACCAACTTTTTGAGTGTGTTCCATTGTAGGAGCTGTTGTATTTTGAGATGGGTTGGTGGTTGGGGTGGTTGGAGGGGTGGTGGATGGTGTTGTAGAACCATCAACATAGGTATACTTTACATTATTATCCTTACACCACTGCTCACCATAAGAACCCTGATAGACCTTATAAGTCTTGTCTGTTCTCAGACCATTTGAACCAATATAAGTTACTGTTGAAGGGATGATAACATTATTATATCCATACCCTGAATCAAGAGCACTTTCACCAATATACTCCAAGCCCTCATTTAGTTCCAAAGTTGTAATTCTCAAACAGCCCTCAAAAGCATGAGCATCAATCCTCTTTAAAGTAGAAGGCGCTTTAAAAGTAGTCAGATTATTTGAATTACTAAATGCAGCATCACCAATCCTTACTACCTGAGTGTTTGTCAAATCCAAAGTAGAAATCTTTGTATAACCTACTGAAAGCCCATCAATAAACTTCAAGTTCACAAGGTCTTTCCAATTTATTGTTGTTACACTTTTACGATAATTCAAACAACCAAGACCAATTATTACTGTACTCTTTGGAAGAGTAATAGTAGTTGCACTACTATCATAATCTTCATTATCTCTAATATCCCCACCTTCATTTAAGATAGCATTTTTAACTACTGTTGCACCTTCAGGCCAAGCTACTGCTTTCTTATCTGTTGGACCACTAATATACTCCTTATAATCCTGATAACCAAAATCCTCTCTCAGATAATCTGCATCTGTGAAAGGCAATGGTGTCTTATTGACAGGAACAACCCAAGTAGAAGCATAAGCTGGAACTGTCAAGACTGACAACAACATGACTGTTGCCAAAATACTAGATAGGAATTTTTTCATTTTTTGTACCCCTTTTCTTTTTCATTTTGCTCTATTTTAACTTTACGTTAAAGTTACTTATATTTTAGAAGATACTACATAACTTGTCAATGGTGTAACCTTAAATAGAGGTGATAAGTTTGGTATCTGACTATGACTACAAAACCAAGATTTTACAAATGAGCCTGAAGATCAGTTATTATAGAAAATTGCGTGGTCTAAGCCAAGAGGATTTAGCAGAGAAGATTGGAAAGTCTGCTGGCTATGTAGGAATGATTGAAGCCCCCTCTGTTAGCAAAGGAATTTCTCTCAGGACACTATTTGATATTGCTGACGCATTGGAAATTGAGCCTGATACGTTACTAAAATTTGATAAATAGAAAGCTACTGCCACTATTCTACCATGCAAAGGTGGAATGTGGTAGTAGCATTTTTATTTTACTCTCAATGCACACACTTTTTGTTCTTTTTGAAATACATATTTCAAAATGACCTCTCAAATCCTTACTCATGGGAAAGGTCTAAAACCTTGTAGCCCTTGGGACGCAAGGGCTACAAGGCAGCTCAAGGGAAAAGCACTGAAGGGAAAGACTTTTTCAGGGGTAAAACAGAGGATTTTTCCCTTCAATTTCCCTTCAAATCCTCAAAAACGTATTGGGAGGACAGGTTGAGATAACAACAAATCAGTGTTTTAGTATCATGTTCAGAAATTAGAAAAACCCCTTGACAATAGGGTATTTCCCATTGTCAAGGGGCTTAAATGTTGTTATTTCAGCTTAGTTGAAGTATCTCTTCAGGAGGCCTTCAAATGCTTTCCCATGTCTCGCCTCGTCGCGCGCCATCTCATGAACGGTGTCATGGATCGCGTCGAGGTTGTGCTGCTTCGCCAGCTTGGCCAGCTCGAACTTGCCGGCGGTCGCGCCGTTCTCAGCGTCTACACGCATTTCGAGGTTCTTCTTGGTGGAGTCGGTCACTACTTCGCCAAGCAGTTCGGCAAACTTGGAAGCATGCTCGGCCTCTTCGTAAGCGGCCTTCTCCCAGTACAGGCCGATTTCCGGATAGCCCTCGCGGTGCGCGACGCGCGCCATCGCCAGATACATGCCGACCTCGGAGCACTCGCCCTCGAAGTTCATGCGAAGACCGTCGATGATCTCCTGCGGAGCGCCCTTGGCAACGCCTACAACGTGCTCGGCAGCCCAAGTCTTCTCGCCGGACTGCTCCTTGAACTTATCGGCCGGAGCGTGGCAGATCGGGCACTCAGACGGGGCGGAATCGCCCTCGTGAACATAACCGCAGACAGAACATACAAACTTTTTCATGGTTTTTTCCTCCTAAGTAAAATAATTTTTATAATATAGGTTAGCTGTGTAATGGAATAAACCGATCCAGCGTGATGGCGAACAGCTCTTTTCGCAGCGAGCGGTTGATCTCGCCAAACACACGGTGAAAATCGCATTCATTCCGGTCGCCTACGCGGGTGCACTGAAATTCATTGGACAGGCAGTGATTGATCGCAATCGGCCCGTCTATGCTTTCAATGATCTCGCCAAGGCTAATTTCGGAAGGGGCGCGGCCCAATTCGTAGCCACCGGATACACCTTTATAAGATCTGGTAATACCGGCCTGCGTGAGCTTGCGAAGGATCTTTAGGGCAAAGCGCAATGTTACGCCGGTAGATTCCGAAATATCCTTGGCGCATTGCTTACCCCCAGCCAAGCCGAGACAGTAGGCCACGCGAATCGCGTAATCCGCTTCATGCGTGATTCTCAAGTCGTCCCTTCCTTTCTCTAATTGGAACATCTTTAGTATAGTATTGACCCCCGATTTTGTCAAGGGGTTTGGCGAAAATTATTGATAATTTTTTTCATTAAGCATTTTCTATCGTTTGTGCCGTTTCAGGAGCGCACGGATAGCCCATGCCGGTTGTCTCTCATTTTCGTCTTTATTATCGTCAGTATATCACAAGTTCTCATAAAAGTCTATTTTTTTCACACAAGTTCACCCCCTCTTTTCATTGGGGGGCAGGGCTGATTTGAATGGAAATTTGATAGACAAAATTCTCTTCCGTGCCCGAAGCCAGATAGCTGACCAGATCATATACATAGCAGTTACCGCATACCACGCGGCCTTGTTCTTCGATATATCGCAGCAGAACGCGGTATGCGTCCCCAAAGGTCTCGCTTTTGCCTTTATGCAAAATGGTGGCATAGCTGCCCGCCGGTTTTTGATACAGGCCCTCGTGTTCAAAATCCGCAGGCACGCGGCTGAAGAAAAAGCTTTCCTCATCGCTGCCGCGCAGCACGTTTTCCCGGGGAATGATCGAACCGAGCGGAAATTTGTCCGCCAGCCTATATTGCTCGCAGCGCGCAAAATGTTCGGCCAGCCGCGCGACGATGCCCTCCGCCCGCTCTCCTTCGCCGGGCGCGAGCGGCACGGCGAGCAGCAGCTCCCTCTCCTGCCGCTCTATATACGGTTCGCCATATACCGCCCCAAGCGCCCGTTCAGTCATGGTTACCGTATGCGCGAGCATTTGCTCCATCTGCTCCAAGCGTCTGCGCTGTATGGCGATCTTTTCTTGTTTTTCGCGCAAAAGGGATAAAAAATGATGACTGTCGTAATGCTCCAAATACCATTTGATCTCTTTCAGGCTGCTGCCCGCTTGCCCCAGCACGCGAATCAAGTCATAATCGAGAAACTGCGTGCAGGAATAACAGCGGTAACCGTTCGGCGCCACCTTATCCGGTTTTAAAATGCCGATGCGGTCATAATAAAACAACGTTTCCTTTGTCGTGCCGCATAGGCGGGCGAATTCGCCGGTGTTAAAATAAAGCTTTTGCATCTCGCTCATTGAAAAAACCTCTTGACTATGGTGTTACCCTATAGTTTATCATATAGCTTATCGGCAATCAATCTTTGACACGGAGGAATCTTTCCATGGCACCCCAATTAGAACACGAGCGGCTCTTCGGCTCCCTGCCGCCGACACGGTTGTTTTTTCGCTGCGCGCTGCCCAGCATGGTCAGCATGGCGGTCACTTCACTCTATACGATCGCGGACGGCATCTTCGTCGGCCGCTTTATCGGCGCGGAAGCGCTGGCCGCCGTCAACCTTGTCATGCCGCTGATCATGATCAGCTTTGCGCTGGCGGACATGGTGGCGGTCGGCTCGTCCGTACAGATCGCCATTCGTCTGGGCGAACGTGACGAACACGAAGCCAACCGTATTTTTTCTTTCGCCTGCGGGCTGATCTTTGCCATTTCAGTCGCGGCCGGGGCGATCGGCTTCTTCTTTGCCGGCGATCTGATGCGCCTGCTCGGCGCGGAGGGGGCCGTGCTGCGATACGCGGTCGACTATATGCGGGTATACGCGCTGTTTTCACCCGCGATCATGATCTTTTTTGCAGTGGACAACTTTTTGCGCATTTGCGGCAAGGTGCGCTACAGCATGATCATGAACATCGTCATTTCGCTGGCCAACATCGCGCTGGACGCGCTGTTCATCGTCGGTTTCCGCAAGGGCGTCGCCGCTGCCGCGCTCGCCTCCTGCCTATGTCTCGCTGCGGGCACGGCGATTGGCTTTTGGCCCTTTCTGCGCGGCAGGCTGCCGCTTCGCTTTACCCGTTCTTCATTAAAGCCGCGAGCGGTTTTCAACATCGTTGCCAACGGCAGCTCGGAGTTTTTCTCCAACATCGCCAGTTCGGTCTGCATGGTGCTGTTTAACGCGGTGCTGATGGCGCAAGGCGGCTATTTGGCCGTGGCCGCGTTCAGCGTGATCATGTATATCGACAGCGTGGTAAAATCCATTCTGTTCGGCATGTCCGACGCGCTCCAGCCCGCGATCAGCTATAACTACGGCGCGCGCGACACGCGCCGCGTGTTCGCGCTTGAACGCCGGGTACAGCTTGCCGGGTTTTTGGTATCCATCGCCGTGCTTGCGTGGATGCTGACCGGCGCCCAAAGCATTCTCCCCTATTTCATGGAGTCAGGCAACACCGCGCTGCTTGAACTGAGCCGCCGCGCGCTGCATCTGTTCGCCCTTTCCTATTTGGTCAGTTGGTGCGGCATTGTATCGGGGTCTTTCTTCACGGCGCTCGGTCGTCCGCTCAGCTCGCTCCTGCTTTCCTTCAGCCAAACGCTGCTGCTGCCCGGGCTGAGCCTGCTCCTTCTGCCCCGCCTGTGGGGGCTGGACGGCGTTTGGCTCTCCCCGCTCGCCGCCGGTCTGCTTGCGGCGCTCTTGTCCGCCGTCCTGCTCCGGCGCATCGTGCGCCGCCTGCGGCAGGAATAAAATATGAACCGCCGTGCCAAAGGAAAATTTGGCACGGCGGTTCTTGTTATCCGGTCGTATCGACCGCTATTTTACCACAAAGCAATCGGGCAGGTAGCGTCCCTCCGGGTTTTGCGAAAGCGTGGTGGGGCTGGTAATCTCGCGGCCGTTATAGACCATGACCGAGGAGGATCCGCCGTCCAGCATAGCGGCCTGATACGCGCCGTAGCGCTCCATGATCTCGCCGCAGCCCGCATAGGTGATGCCGAACGAATGCGTCTTTCGTCCATCCACAACAAGGAACATCGCGGTTTTGTCCTTGGTCTGTCCGATCGCGGTGCGCGGCTGCGCATCGTTCAGCCCTGCGTTGCGTATGATATTCTCACCGTTTAAAATGAGCACCGGCCAGAACTCCACCGCGTCGCGCAGGCTGGAGGTATCGGAAAACGCGCCGATCTGCAAGCGATCTTCATTATCAAAACCGATGATCTTCCAATCGCCGCCCTCGGCCCCTTGTATCTCGCGGCCCTCGCTCTTGAGAAAGCCGTAAGGGATACCGCCCGTGCCGTTGCCCTCATAATCGGCAAAGCCGGAAGCGTTGACGGCGAGCATCGCGTCGTAATCGCGCGCCATATCGGATACGAACGAGCCGTAAGAAAACAGCCCTTCGCATAGGCCGACGGAGACGCGCTCCGGCTGGTGACAGAACGCGAGCTTGCCCGCATATTCCAGACCAAGCTCATCCTCGCCGGCGATTTGGGCAATCAAAATCCCATACTCCGCGTTGATGGCGACCACGGGATCGCCCTGCGTCGTCCATAAGCCGGTATCATACCGCTTTTTGGTCGGATCGTCGCCGACAAGGTCGATATCGATCTTATCGTAGCCATCCTCTATGTATTCAGGGTTTTGCTGAATGAAAGCATCGAAGCTTTCCGCGTCCAACTCGGAAAAGCGGCTCAAAAATTGACCGCGCGGAGTGGTTGGCGTTTCGTCGGCAGGATCCGTTTCCGGTTCCCACGTACTTTCCAAGCCGGCTTGGTTGCGGTTCATCAAATACCGTTTGAGCATGACGTCGTTGATGATGTCGTGCGGGATGAACCACGTCGCCAACCACTGGTGGGTCATGGTGCCCATGGCGGTCTCGATGTACCATTCCCGCCAGCGGGTGACGAAGTTGTTCGGTGTGTAAAGCAGAAAGGGATAGACTGCGGTGATACACACGAGTATAAAGCACGTAAAACCAAGTGCAAAGCGGTGTCGGGCGCCGTTCATGGCCGTATCTCTCCCCTTATCTCTCTGTGGCTTAGGCGGTCACTATCTTTATCTATTGATGCCGGCGGCTTAGCCCTTGCGGTGGCCGCGGAACGAACGCGAACGCGCCGGTCTTGCGGAGGAAGCCGCAGGCTGTCCGCCGGCTTGTTTAGCGGCGGGCGCCGCTTCCGTGCGGGCCGCCATAGCCGCCGCGACCTTCTGCCGGATGCGCGCGGCTGCCGCCTCGCTCAGTTCGCCGGTGCGGGCGGGGGTGTGCGCGTCGTACCGGGGTTCGTTCTGTTCATATTTTGCATAGGGGGCGCGTCCACGGCCCCGCGCGCCTGCCGAAGACGAACGCGAGCGGCGCGGCGCGGCCGCTTTGGCGCGCTGTTCCTCGCGCGCCTCCGCGGCGGGTGCGCGGCGGGCGGTCTGGCCCGCGGCGGGCGCTGCGGCCTTTGCGGCCGGCTGGCGGCGCGGCTTCTGCGCTTTTTGGCGCTGGACGTCCGCCGCGACCTCTTCCGCCGTGGCGTTTTCCGAAACCGGCTTGCGGGTCCTACCGCGGGGCGCGGGCGCGCGGCGCGCGGTCTCCTCGCCCTCCTTCGGCACATGCGGCACTTCGCCCTCGACCGGGATCGCCCGGCCGATCAGCTTTTCAATATCGGCCAGATAGGGCCGTTCGGTATGGTCGCAGAAGGAAATGGCGGTGCCTTCCTGCCCGGCGCGGCCCGTGCGGCCAATGCGGTGCACATAGGTTTCCGGAATATTGGGCAGTTCAAAATTGATAACAAGCGGCAATTCATTGATATCGATGCCGCGCGCGGCGATATCGGTCGCAACCAGAGCCGCGATCTTGCACGCCTTGAAGTCGCTCAGTGCGGTTTGGCGCTGGTTCTGCGATTTATCGCCGTGGATCGCCTTGGACTTGATGCCCGCGCGGTTCAAATCGCGCGCGACGCGGTCGGCCCCATGCTTGGTGCGGGTAAAGACCAGCGTCTGCGCAACGTTGCTTTGACGGATCACTTCCGCCAGCAGTTCCCTTTTTTCCGCTTTTTCCACAAAATACAGCTTCTGCTCGATCTTTTCAACCGGCTTGGCCGACGGGGTGATCGCAATGCGCACCGGGGTATGAAGCAAGCTGTCCGCCAGTGCTGCGATCTCCTTCGGGATGGTGGCGGAGAACAGCATGGTCTGCCGCTTTTCCGGCAGGAACTTGATGATGCGCTTGACATCCGGGAAAAAGCCCATATCCAGCATCCGGTCGGCCTCATCCAGCACGAAGCATTCGATCGAGCCAAGCGTTACGTGTCCCTGTCCCATCAGGTCCCAAAGGCGGCCCGGCGTGGCGATCAGAATATCCGCGCCGCGCTTAATCGCATCCACCTGCGGCACCTGCGACACGCCGCCGAAAATAACAGCGGCCGTGCGGCCCGTATAGCGCGCGTATTGGCAGATATTCTCGAAAATCTGCAAAGCCAGCTCGCGCGTCGGCGTAAGGATGAGCGCGCGCGGCGCGCGGCCCTTGGCGGTCTGCGCCTCCAGCCGCTGAATGATCGGCACGGCAAACGCGCAGGTCTTGCCCGTGCCCGTCTGGGCGCAGCCCATGATGTCGTGCCCGTCGATCAGCGGCGGGATCGCCTTTTGCTGGATCGGCGTCGGCTCGTCATAGCCCGCCTCGTTCAAGGCCTTTAAAATGTTCTTTTCGATTCCTAATTCACTGAATTTCATATTGGTCGTACGATTCCCTTTCTTGTATCCGCCCGGCGGCGCAGGCAAATCCTGCTTGCTCGCACGGGCAAACCTGTGTTATAATAATAAATAGCTGTTTTAACGTTTTCAATGCATTTTTATGAGGTGAACCCATTTGTTAGAGATCCTGTCCGATTCATTTTTCGACATCGTCAAGACCCTGCCGCTGCTTTTGCTGGTGTACGCGCTGCTTTACTACGTGGAAAACCGGCTGACGAACGCTCCCACCTTGCTGGCCCGCGCGGCGCGGTTCGGTCCGGTCGTCGGCGCGCTGGCGGGCACGGTACCCCAGTGCGGTTTTTCCGCCGCTGCCGCCGCGCTGTTTTCAGCGGGCTACCTCGCACCGGCCACGCTGGTCGCCGTGTTTTTGGCAACGTCGGACGAAGCGGTGCCCGTGCTGCTCGCGGGCGGCGTGGGCCTTCAAAAGGTACTTTTACTGCTCCTCGCCAAATTTGCGCTCGCGGTCGTGGGCGGTTATTTGCTGCGGCTGACCGTGTTCCGAGAAAAAAGGCGCGGGCATGAACCCATCGAGATCGAAGTGGAGGACTGCTCCTGCTGCGGCGAAGGTTCTCCGGTTGCCGTCGTTTTGTGGCGGACTCTCAAAACCGGGTTGTTCCTCTTCCTCATCCTGCTGGCGCTGAATGGGGCGATCGCATGGATCGGCGAGGACCGCCTTTCCACCCTGCTTCTGGCGGACAGCATTTGGCAGCCGCTGCTCTGCGCGGTGCTCGGCCTTGTGCCCAGCTGCGCGATGAGCGTGCTGCTTTCCCAGCTGTTTGTAAACGGCACGATCAGCTTCGGCGCGTTAATCGCCGGATTATCCACCGGCGCGGGCTTCGGCTATATCGTACTGTTTCAGGAAAAGGCCGGCCGCCGCCGCGCGCTTCCCATCATTGCCGCCACGCTTGTGCTCGCCGTACTGGGCGGCACGTTGCTGCAGCTTTTTGGCTAAGCTTTTTCCGCTATCGTTCATTTTCATCCTGAACGCAGCAAAAGCTCCCCGTGTATCCGCCGGGCGCTTTTGCTTCGCTCAGGATGTTTTTTTGTTTTTACTCCGCCTCGTGCAGCAGTTCGAGCGCTTGCGCGGCCCAATCCATATCAACGCGGGTAAAATTCTTTGCCGAGGTAAAAAGCCGTTCCTCCACATCCTGCTTCAGGCGCTGGTACAGCGCGCCCGGCATGGCGGCGTACTGTTCCACCCCATCGGACAAAACGGCGACAAAGCGAAAATCGCCGGTGCGCGCGTCAAGCTCGTGAAAGACCAGTTCCACCACGTCAAGATCGTGCCGGAGCCGCATCAGCAGCAACAGCTTCATAATCTCTACCGCGCGGTCGTCCAGTCCAAGTTCCAAAACCGCGATCTTTTCGCGGAACGCGTTCATGGTTTCTACCTCGCGCAGCTTATAACCGGCCAGCGGGTCAAAATCAGCCGTGGGCACGGGCTCCTCTTCGTTCCAAAGCCAAACCATAAAGCCGTTTGACATATCGTGGTATAGGCAGGGGTGCACCGCCAGCACGGTTTCACCGCAGTTTGGGCACTTCACTCGGAATAGCGAAAGATCGCGCACCTTTTCTCTCATTTCAGGCGTGCGGTCGATATTGATATGGTCAATCACCTTATGCTCGCTCTCTTCATGGCAATGCGGGCACTGTACGGTCATGCGGAACAATCCTTTCTTTCTCACGCGGCGGATATCACAAAGTGTACCCGGTATTCCGCAGCGGCAAACGCGTTTAATTCCGCCGAGCCGCCGGGAGGCTTGATTGCGATAACTGTGCAAAAAAGCTGCTTTCCGCTATTCTAACACAAAATGTAGTTCTATTGCAAGCGCCGGGGCACAATCGCCGTCAGAGAAACAACACCGGATCGCGCACCGCCAGCCGAACGAGCCAAAGGACGATCCACAGCGCGATCACGCCCCAAAGCAGAGCCCGTTCCCTCTTTTTACTGCCCAGAAGCGGCTTTTTCCCAAATAAGACGTAAAGGAATACCGGCGGCAGCACAAAGATCATCGGGTGCATGCGAAGGGCCCCCGCCAGATCGCCGCGCAGCACGCTTGCCGCCGCGCGGGACAGCCCGCACCCCGGGCAGGGCACGCCGGTAAGGCGCTGCGCCGGACAGCCAAAGCCGAGCACGCCCGCCGTGCCGTACGCGAGCACGGCGACGGCGAGCAGCAGCAAAAGGCCCTTCACGCCCTTGCTCATCAGCTCTGATAGCTCTCGCGGAATTCCAAAAACTCGTCGTAGCTGCATTCCTTATCCAGCACGCCGTGCTCGCGCAGCTCGATCACACGGGTCGCGATCGTCTGCACGAACTCATGGTCATGGCTGGCGAACAGCACGGTGCCCTTAAAGTCGCGCACGCCGTTGTTGACCGCGGTGATGCTTTCCAGATCAAGGTGGTTGGTCGGCTGATCGATCACCAGCACGTTGGAACCGAACAGCATCATGCGGGAAAGCATCATGCGCACCTTTTCGCCGCCGGAAAGCACGTTGACCGGCTTATACACATCGTCGCCCGAGAAGAGCATGCGGCCCAAAAATCCGCGCAGCGTCGATTCCAGCGTGTCGGTGCGGGAATATGGCGCGAGCCAGTCGAGCATGTTTTCCTTGTGGCCGTTGAAATATTCGGAGTTGTCCTTGGGGAAATAGCTCTGCGAGGTGGTTGTGCCCCATTTGAAGGTGCCCTCGTCCGGCTGCATCTCCCCCATCAGGATCTGAAACAGCACGGTCATCGCCTGTTCGTTGTCGGAGATGAAGGCGATCTTGTCGTCGCGCCGCACGATGAAGGAAACATTGTCGAGAATCTTTTCGCCGTCCACCGTTTTGGAGATGCCGCGCACCTCGAGGATATCCTTGCCCGCTTCGCGGTCAGCGGTAAAGGCGACCCACGGATAGCGGCGGGAGGAAGCGGGCAGTTCCTCTACCGTCAGCTTATCGATCAGCTTTTTGCGGCTGGTCGCCTGACGGGACTTGGACTTGTTGGCCGAGAAGCGCTGGATAAAGCCTTGCAGCTCCTTGATCTTATCCTCGTTCTTCTTGTTCTGATCCTTGATCATGCGCTGCATCATCTGCGAGGATTCATACCAGAATTCGTAGTTGCCCACGTATACCTTGATCTTGCCAAAATCGATATCGACAATGTGCGTACACACGTTATTGAGGAAATGGCGGTCATGTGAAACCACCAGCACGGTGCCTTCAAAATCCATCAGGAAATCCTCGAGCCAATGCACGGCAGCCACGTCCAAGTGGTTGGTCGGTTCGTCCATCAGCAGGATATCGGGCTTGCCGAACAGCGCGCGCGCCAGCAGCACCTTTACCTTTTCGGTGTCGCCCAGCGTTTTCATTTCGCTGTACAGGATCGCGTCCGCGTCAAGGCCCAGACCGTTCAGCAGCTGGGACGCTTCGGTCTCGGAATCCCAACCGTTCATTTCGGCGAATTCGGCTTCCAGATCGGCTGCCTTGTTGCCGTCCTCCTCGGTGAAGGGGTCCTTCATGTACAGCTCGTCCTTCTCGCGCATCACGGCGAGCAGGCGCGGGTTGCCGCCCAATACGGTGTTCAAAACGGTTTCCTCGTTAAACTCGAAGTGATCCTGTTTGAGCACGGACATACGCGCTTTGGAAGCGATGGATACCGTGCCGGAAGAGGAATCAAGATCGCCCGAGAGGATGCGCAAAAAAGTAGATTTACCCGCGCCGTTCGCGCCGATAATACCGTAGCAGTTGCCCTCGGTAAATTTCATGTTGACGTTTTTAAACAGCGGCTCGCCGCTGAAGTTCAGGCTTAATTCAGATACAGTGATCATGGATAGGATATCCTCCGTTTGTCATATATTCAATCTGTATCAGTATACCACATTCCCGCGCGGTTTCACAGCTAATTCGGGAACAAAAACCGATTTTTGTACAAGATGTAGCGAATTTGCCCACGCTCTACCCGCCTTTTGGAGATTCTACGCCCGCAGGGCAAAAAAGCGGCCGGCGGGGGGGGGGGGGCGCGGGCGGCCCCCACGGCGGCACGGCCGCCGAACGCAAAAGCCTGACATTGACCAAGGTTTCTTCCCAAAACACCGCGCTAAAGCTTGCGGGCGCGAAATTTGACGCCGCCTATTCCGCGGACGGTCAAACCTATACCACGTTCGCGGCGGGCTTAAAAACCAAGGCGGACGGCACGCTGAAGATCAGCGGCTTGCCGAAGGATACCCAGTTTGTCAAGCTAACGGAGACACAGGCGCCGGACGGCTATCAACTTCCGGAGAACGCGGAACACGTATTTGCATTCGACGGCGAAAAGACGCTTACCGCAACGATTAAAAACGATCCGGTCGGTTCGCTGACCGTGGAAAAACAGGATGCGGAAAACGGCGCGGTCCTTGCGGGCGCAAAGTTTACGCTGACCGACGCGCACGGCAAGTATTACGATGCCACCGGCGCGGTATCGGCGGATAAAAAGGAGCTTGAGACCGACGCTGCCGGCCGTATCGCCTTCGGCAAGCTGCCGGTGGGTACATACACGCTGACCGAGACCGCCGCCCCGGAAGGATACCAGCTTGGCATGGCGAATGGACAAACGCCGCGCAAGACCAGCTGGAAACTGACGGTGGAGCAAAACGCAAACGGCGATACGATAGTTTCCAGCGAAGACATGCAGCTTACGGACGGCAAGCTGGTCATTACGAACGAGCGCTACGGCTCGATCACCGTCGTGAAGCGCGATGCGGAAACGGCTGGCGCTCTGGCTGGCGCGAAATTTACGCTTGCGGACGACGAGGGGAACTATTACGGCGCTTCCGGCAAGCTCGGCGAAGGCGAAACGCGCGAACTGGAAACGCAGGCGGACGGCAAGCTTGTTTTCAGAAACCTGCCCATGGGCGGCTATACGCTGACCGAGACCGTCGCTCCCGCGGGCTATCACCTCGGTGAACAGGTGGAGGGGCAGACCGCGCGCAAGACCGTTTGGAAGCTGAATGTAAAGCGCGATGAGAACGGCGCGCCCATTGTCGAGCGGGCGGACAGCGAAGGCGCGACCGCGGTGGAAAACGGCGCGATCACGATTACAAACGTTCGCTTTGGCGCGCTTTCCATTGTCAAGCGTGATGCGGAGCAGGAGAACAGCCAGTTGGGCAATACGCTCGCGGGCGCGGTGTTTACCCTGAAAGACGCCGCGGGCGCGTATTACGACGTAACGGGCGCGAAATACACAGAGGAAAAGCCGCTCACGACCGATGAAAACGGGCGCATCGTCTTTCAGAACCTGCCGACAGGCGCGTATACGCTGACCGAGACCAAGGCGCCGGACGGTTACTATTTGGGCGAATCGATCGCCGGACAGAGCGAGCGAAAGGCCGTTTGGCCCATCGAGCTTTTTGAGCAAAACGGTTCTATATCCGTGCGCCGTCTGGATACGGAAGGTACGGCGCATGCCGATGGCGCAGCGCTGACCGTCATGAATGAACGCGAGCCCAGCCGTAACGACGGCGGCCATAACAACCATAAGCCGGGCCAACCCGACGGCGGGATCGATATCCCGGATGGTGAAATACCGCTCTCGCCCGGCGATACAACCGAGATCCCGGACGGCGAGGCGCCGCTTTCCCCCGGCGATACCACGGAGATTCCGGAAGGGGAGACGCCTCTCGCGCCCGGCGCGGAGGAAGAGGACGGCAAAACCGTCGAGCTTCCCGACGAAGAGGTACCGAAAGCGGCGGCAAAGCTGCCGCAGACCGGCGGCCTTACCCCGGGCCTGCTGTTCCCGCTCGGCCTGCTCACCGCCGCTGTCGGCGCGCTGCTCGGCCACCGCAAGGACGGCGAGGAATAACAAACCAAAAAAGCAGATGGAAGAGAACAAGTTTCTCTTCCATCTGCTCAGACTGTCAAAAATATTTTTGACAGTCTGTCGATCGAAACAAAGCCCCATTTCGATCGAGAATTCCGGCTCTGGCGCGCGCCCTTTGGGCACACTTCGCCGCCGGTTTGTTCAAAAACCGAGATACATGCTCCCGGTTTTTGGTCAAATTGAAGCAAAGCTTCAATTTTCAATTTTATTACGCGCTGCGGCGCGAGGGGGTCTTTGACAAGTTGAGCAGATGGAAGAGAACAAGTTTCTCTTCCATCTGCTTTTTGGCTATGTAAGGGGTTAGACGAACCATGCGGGAGCCTTGGGCTTTTTACAGGTCAGTTCCAGCATTTTGGTGATGGCGGTCACGCGCGCGTCTTTAAAGGACTTCGCGCCGAGCGGACATACCTTGACGCAGGCGCAGCACTTAATGCAGCCCGGCGCGATTTTCGCGGGATCGTCCTTATCAATCACGCCCATTGGGCAGCCGGTGACGCATAGGCCGCATTTGGTGCAGGTATCCGCCGTGACCGGCGCGCCGGGGGATGCGGGCGCGCGATCCTTATAGGGCCGGTTGCCGGGCACCGCCACGGGAGACCGGTCGCCGCGCCCCAGCTTTTCCGCGATCGCCGCGCCAAAGGCGGCGGCCTGCGAAAGGTCGCTTTCATCGGGCCGGGCGTGTCCCACCTTGGCGGTATACGAATGCTCTCCAATGAACGAGCCCGCCGCGATTACCGTCATCTGCCGCGCTTCGAGCCAGTCCGCCGCCTCGGCGAGGGCGTCCTCCACCGCGCGGTTGCCGTATACCGCCACTGGCACGGCGGCCGCGCCGTTTCCCTCGATCAGCGAGAGCGTATCCTCCAAAAGCGCGGGGATTCGGCCGCCGTATACCGGGAAACCGAACACGACGATATCCGCCGCGGAAAAGGGATAAGCCTTGCCGCGCGCGGCTGGCGGCGTCAGATCGATCTCTTCAAAGGGCAGGTTCAGCGCTTCCGCCAGAGATTGGGCCGCGCGGCGCGAAACCGCGCGGGAGGTATGCGTCGGACTAAAATATAAGGCGTAAACCGTTCCGTTCATAATAGCAGCCTCCGTTTCGGGTTTATATAAGCTTCATTATAAGCGCGGTTCGGCGCAGCGTCAATGTAAAGGTAAAAATTTTCACCAAACGCTTGACAGTCTTATCTGTATATGTTATAGTTACAGTACGAAATGTAACAGAGAAAATTACAGTTAAGGAGATGACCCCATGAAACGACTTTTCAGCGGCGTAGCTGCGCTGACACTGCTGTTGCTCGCCGCTTGCGGCGCACCGGCGCAGCAGGATACCGCCACGGCGGATCAAACGAAACCCGGAGCGAGCGAAGCGTACCACAAGATCGACGCGGAGCAAGCCAAAAAGATGATCGACGAGGGCGGCGTGACCATTGTCGACGTACGCACCGAGGAGGAGTATAACGCCGAACACATACCGGATTCCATCCTTGTACCGAATGAGTCGATCGGAGACGAAGCGCCCGAGGCCCTGCCGGATAAGGACGCGGTGCTGCTGGTGCATTGCCGCACGGGCGTGCGGAGCAAGCAGGCCTCCGACAAGCTGGTCGAGCTGGGGTATCAAAACGTTTACGATTTCGGCGGGATCGCCGATTGGCCGTACGATACGGTCAGTGAAGAATAATTGGGGGGAACGATATGACGAGTGATTTTTGCGTGGCGGTGCACGCGCTGGTCTATTTGAATCATAAGGCGTGTGTTTTATCCAGCGAGGAGCTGGCGCAAAACATCTGCACCAACCCGGCGCGCGTGCGCAAGGTGATGGCAAAGCTGAAAAAGAGCGGCTTTTTGGAAACCCGGGAGGGCTCTTCCGGCGGGTACCGTTTTGAGCGCGACCCGGCGGGCGTAACGCTCGCGGCGCTGGCCGAGGCGCTCGATATCCGGTTTGTCGATACCGCGTGGAAAAGCGGCGACAAGGAGCTCGAGTGCCTGATCGCGAGCGGTATGGGCGATCTGATGGCGGATGTGTTCGACGATCTGAACACGCGCTGCATGGAGCGGCTGGGGCAGATCACGATCGCGGATTTGGACGAAAAGATATTCATAAAGCCGGTTTCCGGCGCGGACAACAAGTGAGGAGCGATTTTGCATGAAACAGTTTGATACCGTAGTGATCGGTTTTGGCAAGGGCGGCAAGACGATGGCGGGCGCGCTCGCCGGAGCGGGACAAAAGGTGGCCCTTGTGGAGCAGAGCGATCAAATGTTCGGCGGCACCTGCATCAACGTGGCCTGCATCCCGACTAAGTCGCTCGAGCACGCGGCGCGCCTAAGCGCGGCGCAGGGCGGCGATTTTGCGGCCAAGGCGGCCCGTTACCGCGCCGCGATCGAGGAAAAGCGCAGATTGACCGCCATGCTGCGCCAAAAGAACTATGATAAGGCGGCTGGCGCGGGCGTGTCCGTCATCGTCGGCACGGCTTCGTTCGTCGACGCGCACACGATTTCGGTAAAGCTTGCGGATGGCGGCGAAGAGCGGCTAAACGCGGATAAGGTATTGATCAACACCGGCGCGCGTCCGTTCGTGCCGCCGATCGAAGGGCTAGTCGAAAGCCGCTTCGCCCGTGTGAGCGAAGCCATGATGGAGCTGGAAGAATTGCCCCGCCGCCTGTTTATCGTCGGCGGCGGCTACATCGGCCTTGAGTTTGCTTCCTACTACCTGAACTTTGGCTCCGAAGTGACCATCGCGCAGGACGGCGAGACGTTTATTCCGCGCGAGGACGCCGAGGTAGCCGCCAAGGTACTGGAAAGTCTGGAAGCGCGCGGCGCCAAGGTGCTGCGCGGCGTTAAGGTAGCGGGCGTGCGGGATGAAACGGGTCACGCCGTCGTCACGGTTTTGCGCGACGGCGCGCCGGACGAATACCCGGCGGAAGCCGTGCTGATCGCGACCGGCCGTCGGCCTAACGTGGGCGGTCTGAATCTGGAAGCGGCGGGCGTGCAGCTTACCCCGCGCGGCGCGGTGCAGGTGGATGAAACGTTACGCACCACGGCGGACAACATTTGGGCCATGGGCGACGTGGTAGGCGGCTTGCAGTTCACCTATATTTCGCTGGATGATTCCCGCATCGTCAAATCCCAGCTCATGGGCGACGGAACGCGCACCACGGAGAACCGCGGCGCGGTTCCTTACAGCGTGTTCCTCGATCCGCCGCTGTCCCGCGTCGGCATGACCGAGGACGAAGCGAAAAAGCAGGGCCATGCGATCAAGGTCGCCCGTCTGCCCGCCGCCGCGATCCCGAAGGCGCAGGTGCTGCGTCAGCCCACCGGCTTTTTAAAGGCGATCGTGGACGCGGACACCGGCCTGATTCTCGGCGCGCATCTGTTTTGCGCGGAATCGCATGAGATGATCAACCTGATTAAGCTGGCAATGGACGCAAAGCTGCCGTACACCGTGCTGCGCGACGCGATCTACACCCACCCGACGATGAGTGAGGCGCTGAACGACCTGTTTGCCGCTCTTTCCTGAGCAGCAGCGCACCGCTTTCCACCCGAAACGATGGAATAAGGAGTTAACCCTATGGGCTTTACCGTATCCGCCGGCGTGCCGGCGCTGACCGTATTCTTGCAGGGCATTTTAAGCTTTTTCTCGCCCTGTGTGCTGCCGCTGGTGCCGCTTTATGTCGGCTACCTCGCGGGCGGCGCAAAAACTGTGGACGAGGACGGTACCGTGCATTACCCGCGCCGCCGGGTGCTGCTTAATACGCTGTTTTTCGTGCTCGGCGTCAGTTTCACCTTCTTTTTGCTGGGCTTCGGCTTCACGGCGCTGGGCCGGTTTTTCAGCAGTAACCGCGCGTGGTTCGCGCGCATCAGCGGCATCATCATGGTGCTGTTCGGCCTGTACCAGTTCGGCGTGTTTGGCCACGCGAACGCGATCGAGCGCGAGCGGCGGCTGCCGTTCCGGCTCGACCGGTTCGCCATGAACCCCGCCGTGGCCTTTGTTTTGGGCTTTACGTTCAGCTTTGCATGGACGCCGTGCGTCGGCCCCGCGCTGGGTAGCGTGCTGCTGATGGCGTCCTCCGCGGGCACCTCCGCCATGGGCTTTCTGCTCATCGGCGTGTATACGCTGGGCTTTGTGCTGCCGTTTATCGCGGTCGGCCTGTTCACCGGCGCGGTGCTGGACTTTTTCAAAAAGCACGGTCAGGTGGTGCGCTACACCGTCAAGGTAGGCGGCGCGCTGCTCATCCTGATGGGCGTGATGACGCTCACCGGCTTCATGAACGGCGTGACCAGCTACTTGTCGAACGTGGGCTCGCTGGCGGGACAGCAAGATCAAACAACAACGAACGAGCCCAAGGAGCCGGAGCCGGCCGAGCCCGCTCCGGACGAGAGCGAAACGCAGGACGGCGCAGCCGCGCAGCCGGAGGATAAGGACGTTATCGTAGCGCCCGATTTTACGCTGACCGATCAGTTCGGCGAAACGCATACGCTATCGGATTACAAGGGCAAGACCGTGTTCCTCAACTTTTGGGCCACTTGGTGCCCGCCGTGCCGCCGCGAAATGCCGGATATTCAGGCGCTTTATGAAAGCTACGGAAAAAACGCGGAGGATTTGGTGGTGCTGGGCGTAGCCAATCCAAAAACCGACGAACATCCGTACAATCAGGATGTGAGCGAGGCCGAGGTGACGCAGTTTTTGACGGATAACGGTTATTCCTATCCGGTCGTGATGGATACAACGGGCGATGTGTTCGCCGATTACGCGGTCAGCGCGTTTCCGACCACCTTTATGATCGATAAGGACGGCAATGTTTTCGGCTATATTGTGCAATCTCTTTCCGCGGATATGATGGAAAGCATCGTCAAGCAAACGATGGAAGGCTCCGCCGCGCAATAAGGCGGAAGAACTGGCGCGCCGCAGGTTTTAGCCTGCGGCGCGCGCCGTGTTTCCGGGGGCATAATCAATGTTTGCAAAAGCTTGTTTCCTGTGCTATACTGAGTCTTGAAAACGGTATCAGTTTTTAGGATGGCATCCATTTGCATACTAAAATGGTATACAAATTGGCGGGGATATTGTTCCCGCTTATCGTATTTTAACGCATCTTTACCGGCCTGTTTCGCGCTATGTGACAGGCGGTTTTTTGCTATAAACAGATTTAGGATACATGGGGGGAGCGGCATGACGGGCGGCAATGCATGGCGAAAGAAACTAATTGCCATTGTTTTATCAATCGCTTTGGCTGCGGTGGGCTTGCTGTCCATTGTATTCATTGAAAGGCTGCAAGGCAACGCCCGCGTCATCAATTACGCGGGCGTGGTGCGCGGCGCGACGCAAAGGCTGATCAAGCAGGAAATGCAGGGCATGAACAACGACGCGCTGATGCGGCGTCTGGACGCCATCATAGAGGAACTGAAAACCGGTGAAGGCGAGCTTGGGCTGATCCGGCTCAATGACGCGGCGTTCCAGCAGCTGATGCTCGAAATGGAAGGCGAATGGGCGGAGCTGAAAACCGAGATTCTACATGTGCGGCAGGGCGCGGACGACCGGCGGCTGTTCGAGCTGAGCGAACAGTATTTCGACCTTGCGGACCGTACGGTATCCGAGGCGGAGGCGTATTCGGCGCGCAACGCGCGCATCGTCAAGATCTGCTTTTTAATCTTGGCTGCTGTCTTTATGGTCGTGGCGGTATTTCTGATCTGGCTCAGCTCGGTGCAAAATAAACGGGAAAAGGCGCTTGAAAAAGCGCAGAATGAAAACGAAAAGAGAAGCGAGCATCTGACGCAGATGACCAAGGCGCTGCAGGCGCCCATCAATGAAATATCCGAACTCATCTACGTGTCGGATATTGAAACCTACGAGTTGCTGTTTGTCAACGAGGCGGGCAAAAAAACGTTCCATCTGGACGAGGTGAACGGCCAGATGTGCTATCAGGCGCTGCAGGGCAGGGACAGCCCGTGTCCGTACTGCACGAACTCCAAGCTGAAGCCGGGAGAAAATTATAGCTGGGAAACCACCAACCCGCTGACCAAGCGCCATTATATGCTCAAGGACCGGCTGGTCGAATGGGATGGACGCATGGCCCGTCTGGAAATCGCCTTTGATATGACGCAGGTGGAGCAAGAGAAGCAAAAGCTGAAATACGCGCTGGACACGGAAAATATGGTGATGGAATGCATCCGGATTCTTTACCAAGGGCGCGATCTGGATAACGATATCCACCGGATGCTGGAACAGGTCACTACTTTTTTAGGGGCGGAGCGCGCCTATATTTTCAGTTTCCACAGCGGTTCGAGTTCTAATGATTATGAATGGTGCGCGCCCGGCGTTGCACCGCAAAAGGAAAACCTGCAGGCTGTGCCGATGTCCGCCTTCGGGCGCTGGATCCCGACGTTTGAAAAGCAGGAATGCGTCGTGATCGAGGATGTGGAGGATTACCGCGTAAGCGATCCGGAGGAATACCAAACGCTTGCGGTGCAGGGCATCAATAGCCTTGTTGTGGCGCCGCTGGAACGCGACGGCAAGCTTACCGGCTGTCTGGGCGTGGATAATCCGCCGAAGGATAAGCTGTGGAATATTGCGTCGCTGCTGCAAACGCTCTGCTACTTCATGATGCTGGCGTTTCGCCGCGCGGAAAATGAACAGCAGCTTTCGCATTTGAGCTTTTACGATACTCTGACTTCGTTTTATAACCGCAACCGGTTTATCAAAGATCTGGATTCGTTGGCGGATGAAAACGTGTCTGTCGGCATCGTCTATCTCGACGTAAACGGGTTGAAGGCGGTAAATGACAAGCAGGGGCACGCCAGCGGCGACCAGCTGCTGATCGAGGCGGCCGGTAAAATAAAGGCGGTGTTCCGGCAATCGGATTGTTACCGGGTGGGCGGCGATGAATTTGTCGTCATCTGCCTGAATATACCCGAGGATCGGTTTGAAGAAAAGGTGGCGCAGCTTAAACAAAGCTTTGCGTTTGATGCCCGCTGTAAAGCGGCCATCGGCACCCATTGGGCGGAAAGCTTCCAAAATCCCAACCAGATCGTGGCCGATGCGGACGCCAAAATGTATGAAGACAAAAAAGAGTTTTACAGAAAAAACAAAGCGGCAAACCGCTATCGTTATCACAGCGACGACGTGCTGCAGCTGGCCGATCCGAACATCCTGCGGGAAGAAATAAACCGGGAACGTTTTGTGGTTTACTTGCAGCCCAAGGTATCGTCCTCCGACCGCACGGCGGTGGGCGCGGAGGCGCTGATCCGTTACCAGTCCAGCGACGGCGCGTTGGTTTTGCCGGGCAATTTTCTCCCGCTTTTGGAAGAAGCGAAGACGATCAGCCAGATCGATTTTTACGTTTTCGAGCTGGTCTGCTCCAAGATCGATTCTTGGTTTAAGGAAGGCAAAAGCGGTTTTCCGGTTGCCATCAACTTTTCCCGCTACTCGCTGATTCAGCCGCACTTTGTCGAGCGGTTGGTCGAGATATGCCGGAAATACGGTATTTCGCCCACTTACTTGGAGATCGAGATCACGGAAAGCGTGCGGGAAGTGGATGGGATCGACATCAGCCGTCTGGTCACGGAGCTGCGAAGGAAGGGCTTTGCGGTCACGATAGACGATTTTGGCACCGATTACGCCAACTTGGCGTTGCTGACGGCGGTGGAATTCGACGTGCTAAAGCTGGATAAAAGCATGGTGCAGGATGTGGCGAGCAACGCCAAAACGCAGGCCATGATCACATCGATCGTGGATAGCTGCAAGAAGATGGGGATCCAACTGGTGGCCGAAGGCATTGAGCAAGAGGAACAGCTGGGCGCTTTGCGCGCTTGCGGCGTGGAGCTGGTGCAGGGATATCTGTTCAGCAAGCCGATCCCCATAGAGGAATACGAATCACGGTACTTATAGGGGACAGCCTGAAGCAAGGGATAGTGGAAAACACTATACCTTGCCTCTCAGACTGTCAAAAAACAAGTTTTGACAGTCTGTCGATCGAAACATAGCCCCATTTCGATCGAGAATTCCGACTTCTGCGCGCGCCTTACAGGCACACTTGAAGTCGGTTTGTATAAAAACCGAGATACATGCTCCCGGTTTTTATGAATTTTGCCGCAAACGGCAAAATTCTATTTTATGCGCGCTGCGGCGCGAGGGAGTTCTTTGATACGCTGTGAGGCAAGGTATAGTGGAAAACACTATACCTTGCTTCTTTTTCTGTTCCGTGCTACCATATAAAGAAATATCATGTTTTTGAAAGGAGGCGGCGGCATGCGTATCCTGACCGGCCGGGCGGGCAGCGGGAAAAGCACGTTTCTGCTCCGCGAGATCGCCGGATGCTGCGAGCGGGGCGAGGGGCGGCAGATTCTTCTGGTGCCTGAGCTGAATTCCCACATATACGAACGGAGGCTCGCGAAATTCACGAATAACCATGGCGCGCGCACCGCCGAAGTGCTCACCTTTTCGCGGCTGACCGACCGGGTGCTGGCCGCCGTGGGCGGCTTGGCGCAGCAGGCGCTGACGGACGCGGGGCGGCTGCTCACCCTGCAGCGCGCCGCGCTTACCGTGCAAACCAGCATCCAAGCGTGGCCCGGCCTTGCGGATAAGCCTGAGCTGCTGCGCGAGGCGCTGGCGCTGATCGATGAGTGCAAGACCTGCGCCGTGCCGCCGCAGTCGCTTTTTGAAGCTTCGGGCGAGGCGGAGGACACGGCGCTTGCGGCCAAGCTATCCGATCTGGCGGTGCTGCTCACCGCCTACGACCGGCTTTGCGACGAGTCGCTGCCCGATCCGCGCGACCGGCTGACCCTGCTGCGGGACGGCCTCGCGGCGTCGGGCGTGCTGGACGGCGCTGCCGTCTATCTGGATGGCTTTTTGAGCTTCACCCCGCAGGAAACACAGGTGCTGGACACGATGCTTGCCTGCGGCGTGCCGCTCACCGTGGCGGTGACGGGTGATTTGCGCTACCCCGATGTGTTCGTGACCGGCTGCCGCACGGTAAAGGCCCTTTCGCGCATGGCGGCGCGGCATGGCAAGGAAGCCGAAAAAATAGACTTGGGCGAAAGTAAAATACCCCGCCCGGCCGATTTGGCGGCGCTGGAAGCGGAAGGTCTGCTGCCGCTGCGCACACCGCGTCCGGCAGAGGGGCAGGGCGTTTGCATCTATGCCGCCGAGACCGTGTTTGAGGAATGCGAGCACGCGGCCGCGCTCATCCGCCGCCGCGTGCGGGAGGAGGGACTTCGGTACCGTGATTTTGTGGTGGCCGCGCGCGATATGGCGGGGTACGAGGCTCCGCTCGCCATGGCGATGGAGCGGTACGGCGTGCCCTGCTTTTTGGCCGAAAAGCCCGATCTGCTTTCCCGCCCGCCGATCGCGCTGGTTGCCCTCGCGCTTGAGGCGGTGCGCACGCATTACCACTATGAAGAGCTGTTCGGCTGCTTCAAGACCGGCCTGACCGCGCTTTCTTGGGACGAGATCGACAAGCTGGAAAACTATGCGCTCACTTGGGGCCTGCGCGGCGGCGCGTGGGAGCGCCCGTGGGAAGCGCATCCGGACGGCTACGGCCTGCCCATGGACGAGGCCGCCTCCGCGCGTTTGGCCGAACTGAACGCGCTGCGGGAAAAAGCGATCGCGCCGTTTGCGGCGCTGCGCGCGTCCCTTGCGGGCGAAAACGCGGCGGTGGATTGCGTGCGCGCGCTCTACGCCTTTTTGTGCGCGGTGCGCGCGCCCGAGCGCCTTTCGCAGCGCGCCGAAGCGCACGAGGAGGCTGGGCGGCCGCAGCTGGCCGATGAATACCGCCAGCTATGGGACATTCTGGTTTCCGCGATGGAGCAATTTGCTTGGGTATGCGGAGAGATACCGCTTACGGCCGAGCGGTTCTCCGCCTTGTTTCGGCTGGTGCTGGGCGAGTACGAGGTGGGCACCATCCCGGTATCGCTCGACCGGGTGACCTGCGGCGATATCGACCGCGCCTGCGGCGAAAACGCCAAGCATGTGATCCTGCTTGGCGTGAACGACGGGCTGATTCCGCGCACCGGCGCGGGCGCGGGACTGTTGACGGATTTTGACCGGGAAAAGCTGGACGCCCTCGGCGTGGAACTGAAAAGCTACGGGGCGGAACGGCTGCTGATGGAGCAGGAAACGCTTTACCGCGCGCTGGCCTGCCCAACGGAGAGCCTAACCCTTTGTTGGCACGCGGCGGACGCGGCGGGCAAGGAGGCGCGGCCCTCTTACTTCATCGGCGCGGTGCGCAGCCTGCTGCCGGGCGTGCCGATGAAGGATTTTCACGGCAGCGCCGACCGGCTGGAGGCCGAAGGCCCGGCGATCGAGCTGGCCTGCGCCTATCTCGCGGGCGACCATACGCCCGCCGCGCGCGCGGCCTTTGAAGCCTACCGGGGAGAGGAACGGGTGCTCGCCGCGAAAAGCCAGCGGCTTGCGCGCGGCCCGCTCGAAAACCGGCACACGATCGACGGGCTGTACGGCAAGCAGCTGAACCTGACCGCGTCGCGCGTGGATACGTTCTATTCCTGCCGGTTCGCGTTTTTCATGCAGTACGGTTTGAAAGCGAAAAAGCGCCGCGTGGCGAAATTCGACGCGATGCAGACCGGCACCTTTCTTCATTATGTGCTGGAACACGCGCTCACCGCGCTGGGCGAAAAGCCGGGCGGCGCGGCGGCGGCCACGGCCGAGCAGGCAAAGCGCGCCTGCCGCGAGGCGGTGCGCGCTTATGTGCGGGACGAGCTGGGCGGACTGGAAGGGCAGACCGCGCGCTTTCGCTATCTCTTCCGCAGGCTGACCAAAACCGCAGAGGAAATTTTGGATAATGTGCTGGAGGAATTGCGCGTTTCCGACTTCGCGCCCATTGATTACGAGGTGGACTTTTCGCGCTCCGGCGATCTGCCGCCCATCTCGTGCGAGGACGCGGGCGTGGAGGTCGCGCTTTCCGGCAAGGTCGACCGGGTGGACGGCTATGTAAAGGACGGCCGCCTGTATCTGCGCGTGATGGACTATAAAAGCGGCAAAAAGTCGTTTTCGCTGTCCGACGTGTGGTACGGCCTGAACATGCAGATGATCATCTATCTGTACGCCTTGCAGCAGGAGGGTCTGGACCGCTACCGCGAACGGCTGGCGGCCGAGCTAAACGAGATCGTGCCCGCGGGCATTCTGTACGTACCTGTCAGGGACGAGCTGCCCGAAGCCGCCCGGGATGTGGATGAAGAAACGCTGCGCGACATGCGCGACAAGGCGCTGCGCCGTTCCGGTCTGGTATCCGACGATATGGAGCTGCTGGACGCGATGGAGCGCGGCCTTTCGGGCGACGGACGTTTTTTGCCCGTTTCCGTCAAGGTGAAAAAGGGCGAGGACGAGCCGACGCTCACCGCCCGTTCGGCTGTGGCCGATCTGGCGAAGTTCGGCAGACTGGCGCGCTACACGCGGCAAAAGCTGCTGGAAATGGGGCGCGAGCTGCGCGCGGGCAGCATAGGTGCCGATCCGCGCAAAAAGGACAAGGTATCGAGCTATTGCGATTGGTGCGATTACCGCGCGGCCTGCCGGTTCGATGAGAGCGCGGGCGACCGCGCGCGCCTGCTGCGCCATTTGACGAACGAGGAATTTTGGGACGAGATTGGGGGAACGCCGAATGCCGCAGTGGACAAGTGACCAACGCCGCGCGATCGAGGACCGGGGCGGCGCGCTGCTGGTATCGGCGGCGGCGGGCTCCGGCAAGACCGCCGTGCTGGTCGAACGGGTGCTGCGCCGCCTGACCGATGAGCGTGACCCCGTGGATATCGACCGGCTGCTGCTAATGACCTTTACCTCGGCCGCCGCGGCCGAGATGCGAGAGCGCATCGCCGCCGCGATCGCCCAAGCGGCGGCGGGGCGCCCGTCCGACACGCGGCTGCGCCGCCAACTGTTTTTGACGCACCGCGCGCAGATCACGACCGTGCACGCGCTGTGCCAGCGGCTGGCGCGCGAGCAGGCGGCGGAGCTTGGTATCGCGCCGGATTTTCGCGTGCTGGACGAGCAGGAAGGCAAGCTGCTGCGCGCCGAGGTGCTCGAAACCGTGCTGGAAGCCGCGTATGAGCGCGAGGACGCGGGCTTTTTCGCCCTGTCCGACCTGCTCTCCGCCGGGCGGGACGACGCGCGGCTTGCCGAGACCGTGCTCGCCACCCATGAAAAAATACAGGCGCACCCCGACCCGCGCGCGTTTTTGGAAGCCGTGCGGCGCGGCCTGTACGCGGGCGACATGAACACCCCGCACGCGCGCGTGCTGCTCACCCAGTCGCGCGAGGCGGCGGCGCACGGCGCGGCGTTTTTGCGGCAGGCGGTGGAGGAGCTGGCTGGCATAGACCAGCTACAGGACGCGTATTTGCCCGCGCTGACAAGCGACCTGCGCGGGGCCGAAAGCCTGCTCGCGGCGATCGATTCCGGGGATTGGGACGCGGCGGTATCCGCCGCGCAGGAGATATCCTTCGACCGGCTGAAAGCCGCGCGCGGCTTTGAGGACAAAGCGTTTTTGGAGCATATCAAGGCGCTGCGCGAGGAGTGGAAAACCGCGGCCAAGACGATTTCAGGCAAATGGCTCGCCGTGGGTACGAACGACGCGGTGTACGACCGCAGCCTGATTGCCCCGGCGATGAACGCGCTGATCGACACGGTGAACGCCTTTGACGAAGCGTTCGCCGCCGCCAAGCGGCAGCGGAACGCCGCGGATTTCAACGATCTGGAGCATTTCGCGGTGCGCCTGCTATTGAAGGACGGCGCGCCGAGCGCGCTGGCCCTTTCGCTGCGCGAGCGCTACGCGGAAATACTGGTGGATGAATATCAGGATACCAACGCCGTGCAGGACGCGATCTTCGGCGCGCTGTCGCAGGAGGGACGCAACCTGTTCATGGTGGGCGACGTCAAGCAGAGCATATATGGCTTCCGACTGGCCGACCCTTCGATCTTTCTGGCTAAATACCGCGCGTTTTCAGACGCGGGCGAGGCGGCGGACGGCGCGCCGCGCCGCGTTGTGCTGGGGCAAAACTTTCGCTCCCGCGCCTCCGTATTGGACGCCTGCAATTTTATCTTTGAAGCTGTGATGGGCGACACGGTGGGCGGTCTTACCTATACGGCGCGCGAAGCGCTGTATCTCGGCGCGGCCTTTCCGGAACCGGGCGCGGCGCGCTATAAGACCGAGGTGCTGCTCGCGGACGCCGCCGCCGCGGGCGAGGACGACGACGCGGAGGATAAGACCGCGCTGGAGGCGCGTTTGGCCGCCCGCCGTATCCGCGCGCTGCTGGACGAGGGCTTTCCCGTGCTGGATAAGGAGACCGGAGCCCTCCGGCCCGCTTCGCCGGGCGATGTGGTGATTTTGCTGCGCTCGCCCCGGACCAAGGCGCGCGTCTATGTCGACGCGCTGGAGGCGTACGGCGTCGCGGCCTCGGCGGAGGAGCGCGGCGGGCTTTTGGAAACGAGCGAGGTGTCGCTCATGGTATCGCTCCTTTCGGTGATTGACAATCCCCGGCAGGATGTGGAGCTGATCGGCGTGATGC
This sequence comes from Butyricicoccus faecihominis, assembly GCF_024462775.1. GTDB lineage: Bacteria > Bacillota > Clostridia > Oscillospirales > Butyricicoccaceae > Agathobaculum > Agathobaculum faecihominis_A. The sequence goes on along the minus strand of NZ_JANGCE010000004.1, from coordinate 47,929 downwards.
GCTCGCCTCTTATGGGCTTTACCGAGCAGCATTTGGCCGATATCCGGCTGCTCGATCGATCGGCCAGCTTTTACGACGCGGTGCGGCGCGCGGCGGCGGACGATGCGGCGTGCGCTTCCTTTCTCGCGCGCCTTGCCGCGTGGCGCGACTATGCGTGCGACGCGCCTGTGTGCCGCCTGATCTGGCGGCTGTATCAGGATACCGGCGCGCTGGGTTTTGTGGCCGCCCAGCCGAACGGCGTGCAGCGGCGGCAGAACCTATACGCCTTTTTCGAGCGGGCGCGCGCGTTCGAGGCTGCGGGCAGCCGCGGGCTGTTCGCCTTTGTGCGCCGCCTGCGCGGTATGCTGGAGACCGGCGAGGATTACCAGCGGGTGGACGCCGCCGCTTCGGGCGGCGTGGTGCGCATCATGTCCATCCATAAATCCAAGGGCTTGGAATTTCCCATCGTTTTGCTCGCGGACTGCGCCAAGCGCTTTAACGAAAGCGACCTGCGGCAGGCGGTGCTGGTGCACAGCGAACTGGGCTTTGGCTGCAAGTGCCGCGATACGGCGCGCGGCGTGCAATACGACACGGCCGAGCGCGCGGCGGTCGCCGCCGCGCAGCGGCGCGAGATGGTATCCGAGGAGCTGCGCGTTTTGTACGTCGCCATGACGCGGGCCAAGGAAAAGCTGATCGTCACCTGCGCGAGCGGCACGCTCTCAGCAAACCTGCAAAAGTGGGCGCTGCTCGCCGCGCTGCCCCGCTTGCCGCAATACGCGATGGGCGCGGTGCGCGCGCCGCTCGCTTGGCTGATGACGCCGCTGCTGCGCCACCCGTGCACGCGCGAATTGCGCGAGCAGTACGGACTAACCGTGCCCGAAGCGCCGGGCGCGCCGGATGTTTTCACCGTGCGCGTGATCCCGGCGGGCGAGCTTGCGCCGCCCGCCGAAGCGGAGGTTTTGCGCTTTGCGGACGGGGCGGGGGAAACGCTTCAAGTGCCGCCAGCAAAGCCCTATCCGCAGGCGTTTTTGAGCGACCTGCCCAGCAAGCTGACCGCGACCGGCATTGGCCGGGGGTACCGGGCGGCGGAGGCGGCCGAGCAAACGCCCGCGCCCCGGCGCGAAAAACAGCTGCGCGTGCCGCTGTTTGAGGCGGGGCAGGTAAAGCTTTCCCCGGCGGAGATCGGCACGGCCCACCACCTGTTTTTACAGTTTTGTGATTTTGAAACCGCGCAAACGCCGGGCGGAATCGAGCGGGAGCGGCAGCGCCTGCGCGAGCGCGCCATTCTGTCGCCCGCGCAGGCGGACGCGGTGGACGCCGCAAAAATAGCCCGCTTTTTTGAAAGCCCCCTTTTCCGCGAGACCATGCGGAAGGGCCGGGTGCGGCGGGAATTCAAATTTTCCATTCTTGTGCCGGCGGCACTGTATTGGCCGGAAGCCAAGGCGGCCCCGGACGAGCGCGTGCTGCTGCAAGGCGTCATCGACTGTTTGATCGAAACGGACGCGGGCTTTGTCCTTCTCGATTTTAAGACCGACCGGGTCGCGGCGGACGGCGTTGCCGCCCGCGCCGCGCGCTACCGCCCTCAGATGGAGGCCTACGCGCTCGCGGTAAATGAGATATTCGGCAAGCCCGCGTATCAAAAGCTTTTGTATTTCCTGCATACGGGCGCGCAGTGTGAAGTATAGCTTTATGCCGATTGCATAAGCGGTAAGTGACAAAAGGCCGCAAAAACCGTCACAAGCATGCTTTACTTTGCGCGGGGAAAAGGATATAATAAATACCAATAATAACTTTAAGACAGGAAAGAGAAAAGGAGCAGTATCCATGGCTTTTTACTTCAAGGAACCATCGCGCACCTTCAGCGAATATCTGCTCGTGCCCGGCTATTCCTCCGCGGAATGTATCCCCGCGAACGTGAGCCTGCGCACGCCGATCGTCAAGTTTAAAAAGGGCGGCGAATCCGCCCTGTACGCCAACATCCCGCTGGTCTCAGCCATCATGCAGGCGGTCTCGGACGACCGTATGGCCATCGCCTTGGCGCAGGAAGGCGGCATTTCCTTCATTTACGGCTCGCAGTCCATCGAGAGCGAGGCCGCCATGGTCGCCCGCGTCAAGAGCTACAAGGCGGGCTTTATCGTATCCGATTCCAACGTTATGCCGAACCAGACCTTGGCGGACGTTTTGGCGCTCAAGGAGCGCACCGGACACTCCACCGTGGCCGTGACCGAGGACGGCACGGCCACCGGCAAGCTGCTCGGCATCATCACCAGCCGCGATTACCGCGTTTCCCGCATGGAGAAAAACGTGCCGGTCACCGAGTTCATGACTCCGTTTGAAAAGCTGATCACCGCCCCGGCGGACACCAGCCTGAAAACGGCCAACGACATCATCTGGGATCACAAGCTTAACGCGCTGCCGCTGGTCGATGAAAACCAGCGCCTTGTCTATATGGTTTTCCGCAAGGATTACGACAGCCACAAGGCCAACTCCCTTGAGCTGCTCGACGCGCAAAAGCGTTACGTGGTCGGCGCGGGCGTCAACACCCGCGATTTTACCGAGCGCGTGCCGGCGCTGGTCGAAGCCGGGGCCGATGTGCTCTGCATCGACTCCTCCGAGGGCTTTTCCGAATGGCAGAGCCGCACGATCGCTTGGGTCCGCGAGAACTACGGCGAAAGCGTCAAGATCGGCGCGGGCAACGTGGTGGACCGCGAGGGCTTCCGCTTTTTGGCCGAAGCCGGGGCGGATTTCATCAAGGTCGGTATCGGCGGCGGTTCGATCTGCATCACGCGCGAGCAAAAGGGCATTGGCCGCGGACAGGCCACCGCATTGATCGAGGTAGCCGCCGCGCGCGACGAGTACTTCCTTGAGACCGGCATTTATATTCCCGTTTGCTCGGACGGCGGTATCGTGCACGATTACCACTGCACCATGGCGCTCGCCATGGGCGCGGATTTCCTGATGCTGGGCCGCTATTTCTCCCGATTCGACGAATCGCCGACCAACAAGGTCAATGTAAACGGCAGCTATATGAAGGAATACTGGGGCGAGGGCTCTTCCCGTGCGCGCAACTGGCAGCGCTACGATATGGGCGGCGATAAAAAGCTTTCCTTCGAGGAGGGCGTCGATTCCTACGTGCCGTACGCAGGTTCTTTGAAGGACAACGTGACGCTGACGCTCAACAAGGTGCGTTCCACCATGTGCAACTGCGGCGCGCTGAACATTGCGGATTTTCAGAAGAAGGCCAAGATCACGCTCGTTTCCGCCACCTCGATCGTCGAGGGCGGCGCGCACGACGTGGTGCCGAAGGAAACTGCTTCCACTTCCAAATAAAACACTTTTTTGCCCCGCAGCCTTGGCCGCGGGGCAATTTTGGCCGAAATGGGGGATAATCATGGAGACGCCGAGGGAGTATTTCAAACGGCAGGCGAAAAACGGGCTTATTTTTTTGCGATGGTGTGTGTTCGGGGCGATCATCGGCGTGACCGTCGGCGCGGCGGGCGCGGGGTTCCACCATGCGCTCGACTGGGCGGGCGAAACGAGGGATCACCATTGGGCGCTGCTGTATCTGCTGCCGGTCATCGGCATCATAATCGCTTTTTTGTATGAAAAGGCCGATCTGCCGCTCGAGCGCGGCACCAATTTTATTTTGACCTCTGTGCGGGAAAACCACCCGGTGCGGCTGCGTATGGCGCCGCTGATCGTCGTGGGCACGGTGCTCACGCACCTGTGCGGCGGTTCGGCGGGGCGCGAGGGCGCGGCGCTGCAGCTGGGCGGCTCTATTTCGGGCAATATCGGCCACTGGATGCGACTGGACGACCGGGACGCCCGCACGATTACCATGTGCGGCATGGCGGCGGGCTTTACCGCGCTGTTCGGCACGCCGCTCGCGGCCGTCGTTTTCGCAATGGAGGTCATCAGCGTGGGCGTGATGTACTACGCCGCGCTGTTTCCGTGCGTGCTTTCCGCCATGATCGCCAGATTGGTGGCCGCCCGCCTTGGCGTGTTCGCGAAGGAATACGCCATCATGGGCGTGCCTTCGGGCGACGCAGTGGGCGTTGCCGTGCTGGTGCGGCTTACCGTGCTGGGCGTTTTGTGCGCGGTGTTCGCGGCGCTGGTCTGTATTCTGTTCCACCGCATCGGCGGACTGTTAAAGCGGGCGTGCCCGAACCGGTACCTGTGTATCGCGCTGGGCGGCGTGATCGTGATCGCGCTGACGCTTCTTTTGCAGACGCACGATTACAACGGCGCGGGCATGCAGGTGATCGAGCGGGCGCTCTTAGGGCAGGCTTCGCCGCTCGCGTTCTTCTGGAAGCTGCTGTTTACCGCTGTGACCATCGGCGTGGGCTACAAGGGCGGCGAGATTGTGCCCGTGTTCTTCATGGGCGCGACGTTCGGCTGCGTGGCGGGCGGGCTGCTGGGCCTTACCCCCTCGTTCGGCGCGGCGCTCGGCATGGTGGCGGTGTTCTGCGGGGTGACCAACTCGCCGCTGACCTCGATGTTTTTGGCCTATGAGCTGTTCGGCGGCTCGGGCCTGCCGATGTATGCGTACGTGATCGCGATCGCCTACATGCTGTCCGGCTATTACGGCCTGTACAGCGAACAGAAGATCATCTACTCCAAAATGCGGCCGCAGTTTATCGACCGGAAAACGAAGTGACAAATAATTAGGAATTAGGAGTTGAGGAAGCTCGCGTATGCTCGCTGTATTAGAATAAGGACGAGTCGGCTTCAGTGTCAGCTACTGACCGTTCGTCACCAAATTACTAATTACTAACTACTAATTATCAAAAGAAGGGGGAAGTGAAGAATGACCGAAATACAGGGTGCGATTTTTGATATGGACGGCACCCTTTTGGATTCCATGCCGGTTTGGGATCAGCTCAGCCAGCGTTTTTTGGGACAGTACGGCGTTGACGTGACCAAGGCGGATTACGAAGCGATCGAGGGCACGACCCAGCTGCAAGGCGCGCAGTACTTTATCGATACCTATCCCTTTCTGCCGCTGACCGCGGAAACGCTGATTGCCGGGCTGGATCAGCTGATCACCGCGCGGTACGAGCAGCTTGCGCGGCCCAAGGACGGCGTACGCCCCTTTCTTGAAGGGCTGCGGGCGCGCGGCGTAAAGCTGGCGATCGCGACGCTGACCGCGCGTCACCACGCGGAAAAGGCGCTGCGCGACCGGGGACTTTTGCAATATTTTGAGTTCATGCTCACGATCGAGGATGTGGGCGTATCCAAACGCGAGCCGGATATTTATCTTGCGGCGGCGGACCGGCTGGGGCTGCGCCCCGCTTGCTGCGTCGTATTCGAGGATGCGCCCTATGCGGGGCAGACCGCGAAGAAAGCGGGCTTTCGCGTGTGCGGCATGGCCGAACCGGCCTACGCCGAAGGGGAGCGCCTGCTCCGCGCGGCGAGCGACTGGTTCGTCGAGCGTTCTTTTGACGAACTTTCAGGGAAAATGTAAAAAACCCCTTGAAAAGCGTAGGATTATGCCTTACACTATACGTATGAGAAAAGCTTGACGGCTGCGGCGGAGAATTCCGCCGCAGCCGCATTTTGACAGGAGGGTTTTTGTTTGGAACAAACCAATAAGATGGGCACCGCCCGTATGGGTCCGCTGATTTTTTCAATGGCGCTGCCCGCGATGATCTCGATGCTGATCAACGCGCTGTACAACATCGTGGACAGTATCTTTGTGGCCCAGTATTCGCAGAGTGCGCTGGCCGCGGTCTCGCTGGTATTTCCGCTGCAAACGCTGGTGATCGCGCTGGGCGTCGGCACCGGCGTGGGCGTCAACTCGCTGATCGCCAGACGGCTCGGCGAAAAGCGCCAGCTGCACGCGAACTCCGCCGCGGAGCACGGCATCGCGCTATCGGTGATCGGCGGCGCGGCGTTCATCATCATCGGCTTCGTGCTGGCCGGGCCGTTCCTCGGCGCGTTCAAAGCCTCGGAGGAGGTATACACGCAGGCGGTGCAGTATTCGCATATCGCGGTGGGCCTCAGCGTATTCGTGCTGATCTCCATGATGTGTGAAAAGATCCAGCAGTCCACGGGCAACATGATGATCCCGATGGTGCAGGGCCTGACCGGCGCGATCATCAACATCATCCTCGACCCGCTGCTGATCTTCGGCATCGGCCCGTTCCCGCGTCTGGGCGTGCAGGGCGCGGCGATCGCGACCGTCGTTGGCCAGATCGCAGGCATGGTGATCGGCCTGTGGGGTGTGTTTGTGCACCAGAAAATCTTGCAGGTAAAAATGCGCGAGTTCAAGTGGCGCGCGCGCACCGTGCAGGATATTTACCGCGTCGGCCTGCCCGGCATCGTCATGCAAAGCGTCGTTTCCGTGATGACGGCGGGCCTGAACGGCATCCTCATCGGTTTTTCGCAAACCGCCGTCAACGTGCTCGGCGTGTACTTTAAGCTGCAAACCTTTGTGTTTATGCCGGTGTTCGGCCTCAATCAGGGCGCGCTGCCCGTCATGGGCTACAACTACGGCGCGCGCAACAAAAAGCGGCTGGGCAGCGCGTATAAAATTACGCTCGGCGGGGCGGTCGCCATCATGGTGCTGGGTCTGATCGTGTTCCAGCTGTTTTCCGAAAACATGCTGATGATGTTTGTGGACAAGAACGACGCGGCTGCCGCGCAGGAAATGCTGGCGGTGGGCGTGCCCGCGCTGAAGATCATCAGCCTATCCTTCCTTGGCGCGGCGTTCGGTATCATCAACTCGACTATCTTTCAGGCGGTTGGCCGGGGCATGGCCAGTTTGATCGTTTCGGTCTGCCGCCAGCTCGTCATCATTCTGCCCGTGGCTTGGCTGCTGGGACAGTGGAAAGGTCTTTCGGCCATTTGGTATTCGTTCCCGATCGCGGAGATCGCGGCCTTCTTTATCTCCTACGCGCTGCTTTACCGTATTTACCGTACCGAGCTGCGCACGCTCGGCGACGGCGACTGACAGGGCCTACCCGCCGAGATACGCCCGGATGGCGCGCCCGATAAAACGGGACGCGCCGGCGCCGTATTTCTGATCCGTCGCTTGGATAAAGGCGGGGTTTGAGAGATAGAGCTCCGCCATAAAGGGCCAATAGTTTTCGCCCATTTCCATATCGCCGTTGCAGGCGTTTACGAATTCAATCAGCTCACCGACCGCCGACCGCACTTCCGCTGCGTTTTCGTCGCGGTCCTGAAGCGCGGTCAGCCTTTGGGTCAGTTCATCCGTTTTGCGGCTGAGGCCTTCCGCGTCCGCCGGGGACACGGAAGGGCCGTTCTCCAAAAACGCGGCAAGATTTTTTTCCATGGCGTTGGTGTAGCCGCTCAGGCTGCCGAATTGCTTTTCTGCCATTTCGGCGATCTCGTTTTCATTGCCCTGCAGCTCCCGCACCATTTCGTCAAAACGCTCCATACTGCCGAGCCGCGTGGTGATGGCCTCGGTGTGGGTGCGTTTGAAGTCGTCTAGGATACGGTAGTATTCTCGCATATCAAACGTTTTGAAATCCATACAAGCTTCTCCTTTGATCAGTTTGTCAAGCAGCCCCAGCATGGCGGAGAGCCGGTCGCGTTTGAGTTCGAGCAGCTCGCGCTGCTTTGCAAAGGCGGCCGCTTTGTCGAACGCGGGTTCTGACATGATCGTTTTGATTTCCTTGAGCGTGAACTCAAGTTCTTTGAAAAATAGGATTTGCTGCAGCTTTTCGAGCGCAGCGTCGTCATACAGGCGGTATCCCGCGGCGGTGGTTTGCGTTGGCTTTAATAAGCCGATTTCGTCGTAGAATTGCAGCGAGCGGATGCTGACGCCTGTCAGCAAAGAGACTTGTTTGACCGTCATCATAAAAAGGGCATACCTTCTTTCCAGCAGAATGGGGAGGGCTTTGTAAACCGGTTTTACAACTTCTACTGTACACTATCACGATGCGTGAGAGTCAATACTTATTTATATTTTAATTTTTCCAGTACGGAAAAGGAGACGGTAGCATGAAACGCATTGCAAGCTTTGAAGTAAACCATGATAAGCTCACGCCGGGCATGTATGTTTCCCGTGTGGACGGCGATATCACGACTTATGACATCCGCATGGTCTATCCGAACGCGGGCACGTATCTTTCGCCCGCCGCCAGCCATACGTTTGAGCATTTGTTCGCAACCTATGCGCGCAATTCGCGGTTTGCGGAAAACATTATTTACTGCGGGCCCATGGGCTGCCAGACCGGCTTTTATTTTCTGGTGCGCGATCTTAAGCCGGCCGACGCGATCGCGCTGGTACGCGAAACGATGGACTTTGTCGCGGCGTACGAGGGCGAGATCCCGGGCGCGAGCCGCGTGGAATGCGGCAATTATCTGCTGCACGATCTGGCCGGAGCGAAAAAGCTGGCCGCGTCCATGATACCGGTATTGCAGGATTGGAGCGAGGAAAAACTCGTTTATCAAAAATAATTCTTGCATTTTGCAAACATATGTGATATCATGATTTTACGACTTTGAGATATTTATCGTGGAAAGAGGTGAAACAACATGAAACAGGGCATCCATCCCGAGTACAAGCAGACGACCATCCGCTGTGCCTGCGGCAATGTCATTGAGACCGGCTCCACCAAGGAGAACATCGTCGTTGACGTTTGCTCCAAGTGCCACCCCTTCTTCACGGGTAAGCAGAAGCTGGTAGACACCGGCGGACGTGTTGATCGCTTCAAGAAGCGTTTCAATCTGGATAAGTAATTACGGGAAACCATCGAAACGTCTGTTTTCGATGGTTTTTTGTTTCGGTCGGAACAGATGCGGTCGCTTTGCGATTTTTAACATGCGCGCCTTATGCGCGCGGCGTCCCGAAAGGGAGGAATTTTTTTATGAACGAAAGAAAAGAAGAGAAAAAAATAGAACGGGCGGTGCTGGTCGGCCTGTCCTGCCCCGGCTTTAGCCGGGAGGAGGACACGGACGAGCGCACGATGGACGAGCTGCGCGCGCTGGTGGAAACAGCGGGCGGCGAAGCCGCCGCGATGACGCTGCAGCGCCGTCCCGCGCCCGATGCGCGCACGTTTATCGGCGAGGGCAAGGCGCTCGAGGTACGGCAGCTGGCCGAGGCCGAGGGGGCCGACCTGATCGTGTTTGACAACGAGCTGTCCCCCTCGCAGATGCGCGTGCTCGAAGAGGAGACCGGCCTGCCGGTGCTCGACCGCTCGGGGCTGATTCTCGATATTTTCGCCCAACGCGCCCGCACGGGCGAGGGCAAGCTGCAGGTCGAGCTGGCGCAGTACCAGTATATCCTGCCGCGCCTTGCCGGTCTCGGCAAAACGATGAGCCGCCTTGGCGGCGGCATCGGCACGCGCGGCCCGGGCGAAAGCAAGCTGGAAAGCGACCGGCGGCATATCCGCCGCCGTATCGATAAGCTGAAGGAGGAGCTGGAGCAGGTGCGTCAGGTGCGCGCCGTACAGCGCCGCCAGCGCAAAAAGACCGAGCTGCCCATGGTGGCGATCGTCGGCTACACAAACGCGGGCAAAAGCACGCTGCTCAATCAGTTGACGGGCGCGGGTATCGAAGCGAACGACCGCCTGTTTGACACGCTCGATCCGACAACGCGCAAAAAGCGCATTTCGGATACGCAGGAGATCCTGCTGTCCGATACGGTGGGCTTTATCCGCAAGCTGCCGCACCATTTGATCTCGGCCTTCAAGGCAACGCTTGAGGAGCTGACCTATGCCGATCTGCTGCTGCACGTCATCGACGTATCCGACGAGGATTGGCGCGGGCAGGCCGAAACGGTGGAAAAGGTCATCGGCCAGCTGGGCGCGAAGGAGATCCCGCGCATCCTTGTTTTCAACAAGGCGGATAGGTGCGATCCGGATGTGCTGCCCTTTATAGACCCCAAGGAGGGCGTGAAAATTTCGGCTAAAACGGGCGCGGGACTGGACGGGCTGCTGGCGGCGGTCGAGCAGGCGCTCGGCCGGGGTAAGCATCCGGTCCGGCTGCTCGTTCCTTACAGCGAGGGCGCGGTGCTCGACCTGCTGCACCGCGAGGCGCAGATTGAGCGCACGGAATACGTCGAAAACGGCACGCTGGTCGAAGCCGTGGTGGATGATAAAACGTTCGGCCGCGTGGCCGCATATTTAATTGAAGAGTGACCGGTGGTGCCCTTATGACGGAAAAAGATTATTTTGTACCCGCCGCTCCGTTTGGCGAGGATGGGTTTGAGGAAAAACGCTCAAAATTCATCGGCAGGCTATGGCGGGTGGAAACGGCGGACGAGGCGCTCGCCCGTTTGCGCGAGGTGCGCGAGGCGCACCGGGACGCCAACCACCACTGCTGGGCCTACCTGATCCGCGAAGGCAACCTGATGCGATACTCGGACGACGGCGAACCGCAGGGCACGGCGGGTATGCCCATTCTGGACGTGCTGCGCCATATGGAGCTGACAAACGTGCTCTGCGTGGTAACGCGGTATTTCGGCGGCGTTTTGCTTGGCACGGGCGGACTGGTGCGCGCGTACACCAAGGGCGCGCAAGTGGCCGTGGAAGCGGCGGGCGTACAGCGGATGAGTCTTTACGCCGAGGTGCTCATCGCCTGTCCGTATCCGCTTTTTGACAAGGTGCAGCGCCTGCTGCCCGATTTTGACTGCGCGGTGCAGGATACCGATTTCGGCGCGGATGTGACGCTGACCGCCACCGTGCCCGCGGGCGGAGAAACGGCGCTGAACGAGGCGCTGGCCGAGGCGACGGCGGGTGCGGTCTATGCGGAGACCATCGAGACCCGGTTCATGGGCCGCAAAATTTTCTAAAAATATTCTTTACGAAAAAAGAGGATTTTCTCCGCGCGCGCGGTATAACCAATATGCAAGACATTTTCGCTGTGTCAAAAGGGAGGAAATCCTATGACCGTCAGGGAACAGCAGCAGGAGCGGGAAGCGCTTATTTTAGCGGACTGGGCCACGCCGTCCTCCACCTCGCATGGGCGGCAGCGGCCGATGGCCGAGTGCCCCTACCGCACCTGCTTTCAGCGCGACCGGGACCGGATCATCCACTCCAAGGCGTTTCGCCGGCTCTCGAATAAAACGCAGGTTTTTATTTCGCCCGAAGGCGACCACTACCGCGCCCGGCTGACGCATACGTTGGAGGTGGCGCAGATCGCGCGCACGGTCGCGCGCGCGCTGGGCCTGAACGAGGATCTGACCGAGGCGATCGCCCTTGGCCACGATCTTGGCCATACGCCCTTCGGCCACGCGGGCGAGCGCGCGCTGGACGAGGTGTGCCCCCTCGGCTTCCACCATAACGAACAGAGCCTGCGCATGGTGGACCGGCTGGAGGAACTGAACCTTACCTATGAGGTGCGGGACGGCATCGTTTGCCACACCGGCGCGAAAAAAGCGGATACGCCGGAAGGGCGCATCATCCATTACGCCGACCGCATCGCCTACATCAACCACGATATCGACGACGCGGTGCGCGGCGGGCTAATCGCCGCCGAGGATATCCCGGGCTCGCTACTTGATAGCTTGGGGGATTCGCACGGCCGCCGTATCGACACCATGGTGACCGCGATGATCTCCTACGGGCAGCAGCACCGCGAAATCGGCATGGACAGCCGCGTACATGACGATATGATGGCGCTGCGCGAGTTCATGTTTAACCATGTCTATCAGGGCACCGAGGCGCAGAGCGAGGAGCAGCGCGCCAGAAATATGCTGCGCATGCTCTATGAATACTTTGACGCCCACCCGGAGGAGCTGCCGGAGGATTACCAGCGCCTGATGCGCGAGGGCGACCCGCGGGAGCGCGCCGTTTGCGATTATATCGCCTGCATGACGGACCGCTACTCGATCGCGACCTATAAGCGAATATTCATCCCGAAAAGCTGGAATAAAATAGAAGCCTGACGAAATGGGTATGCTATAGAGAAAAGAGGTGACGGGAAGTGCCGTTCGACCGTGTGTTTTTGGACGAGCTGGCCGCGCGAAACGATATCGTCGATATCGTCTCTCAGTATGTACAGCTGAAAAAGAGCGGAGCAAACTATTTTGGCTTGTGTCCGTTTCACAATGAAAAAACGGCGTCGTTTTCCGTTGCACCGGATAAGCAGATCTTTCACTGCTTTGGCTGCGGGGCGGGCGGCAGCGTAATCACCTTTGTGATGAAGGCGGAGGGGCTGGAATTCCCGGACGCCGTACGCTTTTTGGCAGGAAAGGCCGGTATGGAGGTGCCCACGCAGGGCGAGGCCGACCGGCAGGCGGCCCGCCGCCGCGACCGGCTGTATGCCTTGTGCAAGGACGCCGCGCGCTTTTTTTACGATACGCTTTGGCAGCCCGAAAACCGGGCGGTGCAGCAATATTTTTTCAACCGCGGCCTGCACCGGCGTACGATGAACCGTTTTGGTCTGGGTTATGCGCCGGACAACTTTTCCGCGCTTTTGGACGCGATGAAGGCCAAGGGCTACACGCGGGAGGAAATGCTGGACGCCGGGCTTTTAAGCAAATCCGAAAAGGGGCGCGTGTACGACCGGTTCCGGGGCCGCGTGATGTTTCCCATCATCGATGTGCGCGGCAATGTGATCGCCTTCGGCGGCCGCGTGATGGATGATTCCAAACCAAAGTACCTGAATTCACCCGAAACGCCGATTTTTCACAAGAGCCGCAACCTTTTTGCGCTGAATTTGGCTAAAACCACGCGAAACGGTTACTTTATATTGGCGGAAGGGTATATGGACGTCATTGCCCTGCATCAGGCGGGGTTCGATTCGGCGGTCGCCTCGCTCGGCACCTCGCTGACCGAGGATCAGGCCCGCATGATGGCGCGGCATACGAGTGAGATCGTGATCTCCTACGACGCGGACGGGGCCGGGCAGGCCGCCGCCCAGCGCGCGATCGATATTCTGGGGCGCTGCGATTTGCAGGTCAAGGTGCTGAAAATACCGGGCGCAAAGGACCCGGACGAGTTTCTGCGCGAAAAAGGGCCGGATGCGTTCCGCGCTTTGATCGAGCGGAGTGAAAACCACAACGCTTACCGGCTGGAGCAGATCGCCTCCAAGTACGATTTGGAGGACGACGAGGCGCGCGTGCTGTTCCTGAAGGACGCGGCGCGTATGCTCGCGGGTATCGACAGCGGAGTCGAGCGCGAGGTGTACGCGGGCAAGGCGGCGCGCATGGCGGGCGTCACGCCGGAAGCCATGCTGGTCGAAGTCAAGCGCGAGCTTGGCATTCGCCTGAAAAAACGGAAAACCGCCGAGCGGCGCGAGATCCGCTCGCCCGTGGGCATGGCGCAGCCCAAGGACCGCTCCCTCACCTATCCGGATATTAAATCGGCCAAGGCGGAGGAGGGCGTGCTGCGCCTGATCTTTTCCGATCAAAAGCTGGTGGCGGGGCTGAAAAAAGATTTGCCCGCCGCGTGGTTCTCCGCGCCGGTGCTGCGTAAGATATACGAGCGCGCACTGGAACTGGACGCCGAAGGGCACATGGTGGACGTCGTGGCCTTTGAAGGCTATCTGGAGCCGGGGGAAATGAGCCACCTGACCCGTGTGCTGAACGAAGGCGTTCCCGCCGCGGAGCAACAAAAAGCGCTATTAGAATACATAAATACCATCAGGCTGCAGCGTGTCAAGGACGGCACGACCGCCGAGCAGGGCGAGGATCCGCTGCTGACCTTTGGACGCATGAAAAAACAAAACGCTGGAGGACAAACGATATGACGATGAGCAATACGAACGCAAAGGGCGGCGCGCCGGATATGGAGCAGCAGCAGAAGGTTTTGACCGATCTGCTCGCGCTGGGCAAGAAAAACGGCAAGCTGACGCTCAAGGAGATCGCCGACGCGCTCTCCCAGCTGGAGCTGGAGAGCGAGGACATCGATAAGCTGTACGAAACCATGGAAGGCATGGGCATCGAGATCGAAGCCGAGGGCGTTTTGGAAAAGGCGCTTGGTAATGACGACGACGAGGTGTTCGAGCCCGAGGAAGTGGAAGAGGTCCCCGAGGAGGAGCTGGTTGACACCTCCGCCATGGCCGAGACCTTTGCGATCGACGACCCGGTGCGTATGTATTTGAAGGAGATCGGCAAGGTCGATCTGCTCTCGCCGGAGGAAGAGATCGCGCTGGCGGAAAAAATGGCCGCCGGCGGCTATCCCGGCGAGCAGGCCAAAAAGCGTCTGGCCGAGGCAAACCTTCGTCTGGTCGTTTCCATTGCCAAGCGTTATGTGGGCCGCGGCATGCTGTTTCTCGACCTGATCCAAGAAGGCAATCTGGGCCTGATTAAGGCGGTCGAAAAGTTCGACAGCACCAAGGGCTTTAAGTTCTCCACCTATGCGACGTGGTGGATCCGTCAGGCCATCACCCGCGCGATCGCGGATCAGGCGCGTACCATCCGCATTCCGGTGCACATGGTGGAAACGATCAATAAGGTCATCCGCGTTTCCCGCCAGCTGCTGCAGGAGCTGGGACACGACCCCAGCCCGGAGGAGATCGCCAAGGAAATGTCGATGCCGGTGGACCGCGTGCGCGATATTTTGAAGATCGCGCAGGAGCCGGTTTCGCTTGAAACGCCGATCGGCGAGGAAGAGGATTCCCATCTGGGCGATTTTATCCCGGACGACGACGCGCCCGAACCGGCGGAGGCCGCATCCTTTATGCTGCTCAAGGAGCAGCTGGTCGAGGTGCTCAAAACGCTGACCCCGCGTGAGGAAAAGGTGCTGCGTCTGCGCTTCGGCATCGAGGACGGCCACACCCGCACGCTGGAAGAGGTGGGCAAGGAATTCAACGTCACCCGCGAACGCATCCGCCAGATCGAAGCCAAGGCGCTGCGCAAGCTACGCCATCCGTCCAGAAGCAAGAAGCTAAAGGATTTTTTAAACTAAACGATACAATTATGGTAAAGCGGCTTGCTCCGTTGGGAGCAGGCCGCCAGACTGTCAAAAAATAATTTTTTGACAGTCTGAGACCCGCGCGGCGTTCCGTCAGCCGCGCGGGTCCTTTTTTGGAAGGTGTGTCAGCAGCGCTCGATCAACCAGGTAAACAGCGGCAGATGGTCGGCCCCTTTGACGTCCTCGCAAAGGGGCGGCGCCATGCGCTCCGGGTGCCACTGTACGCCGAGCAAGGGCGCGCTGCCGCCCACCAGAGCCTCCACTGTGCCGTCCGACGCGCGGGCGGCAACCGTCAGCCCCGGCGCGATGCGCGCGCAGGCTTGGTGGTGGTAGCTGTTCACCATGGGCGCCGCGCCGATACGCGCGCCGAGAAGGGCTGTGCAGCATACGGGATGACAGCCCTCGCCGTGATCCTCGATATGCTGGTGCAGCGTGCCGCCTAAAAAAACGTTGATGGCTTGTATGCCGCGACAGATGCCGAAGATGGGCTTGCCGCAGGCATAAAAGGCCTCGAAAAGCGCCAGCTCTTCCGCGTCGCGCGTGGTGTCGATGGAAAGCCGGTCGCTATTGCGCGCTTCGCCGTATAGGGCTGGGTGCAGATCGCCGCCGCCCGCGAGCAGCAGGCCGTCCATCCGTGCGGCCAAAATGTGCGCGCTGCCGCCGCTCGCAAGCACCGCCGCGCCGCCCGCGCGGTCGACAGAATCGCCGTAAAGCTCACTTTGACGGCGAAAAACTGACAATTCTCCCATCCCGCGGCCGGTGGATACTAAGATCAGTGGGCATTTCGCCATGTTTTTCCTCCTTCCACGTTTACCCGTTGACTGGGTTTGCGTAGTACTGTATACTTATAACGTATGGAGAAATGGTAAGAAACGTGTAAGGAATGTGTGAAACGGAGGAAGCGCATGGAGTTCAATGTGCTCTCGCTCGTGCAGTTGGTAGGCGGTTTGGCGCTGTTTATCTACGGCATGACGACAATGGGGAAGGGCCTCGAACGCGCCGCGGGCGCCAAATTGGAAAAAACGCTTGAAAAAATGACCAGCAACGTCGGCAAAGCCTTGCTGATGGGCATGGTCGTCACCATGGTCATTCAGTCGTCCTCGGCGACGACCGTTATGGTGGTCGGTTTTGTTAACGCCGGCATTATGACACTGCGGCAGTCGGTCGGCGTCATTCTCGGCGCCAATATCGGCACCACCATCACCGCGCAGATCCTGCGGCTCGATTCGGGCGGCGGGTTGAGCGGCAACCTGTTTATGCAAATGCTAAAGCCGGCCAACCTCGCGTATGTGATCGTCTTGGTCGGCGTTATCGTGATGATGCTGGCGAAGAAACGCCGCACGCGCGATATTGCGGATATTTTCTCCGGCTTCGGTATTCTGTTTATCGGTATGTCGATTATGGAAAAATCGGTCGCGCCGCTGGCCGACCTGCCGCAGTTCTCGCAGTTGTTCGCCGCGATTTCCAACCCGATTCTGGGCGTGCTGGTCGGCGCGGGCGTTACCGCGATCATCCAGTCCTCCTCCGCGTCGGTCGGTATTTTGCAGGCGCTGTCCACCACGGGCGTCATTACCTATGCCGCCGCCGTGCCGATCATTCTGGGCCAGAATATCGGTACCTGTATTACCGCGTTTCTGTCCTCGCTCGGCGGCTCGAAAAACGCGCGCCGCACGGCGATGGTGCACTTTTACTTCAACCTAATCGGTTCCATCGTGTTTTTAACCGCGATATACGGGCTAAACGCCGCGATCGGCTTCTCCTTCTGGGACACGGCGATCGATAAGGGCGGCATTGCAAACTTCCACACGCTGTTCAACGTGGCCTGTACGTTGGTGTTCCTGCCCTTTACCGGGTTTTTGGTTCGTCTGGCGGAGTGGAGCGTGCCCACGGGCGAGCAGAAGGAGGACCCGCTCTCCAAGCTGGAGCCTCGCTTCCTGACCACGCCGTCGCTGGCGCTGGAGCAGGCGCAGCGCTGCATCGCCGAAATGGGCGACGCGGCCAAGCGCAACTTCCGCCTTGCGACCGATCCGCTGTTTGGCAACGAGCAGCCGGATGATGAGACCTTCCGCGAGCACGAGGCGTTTTTGGACCGTGCCGAAGTCGAGATCGGCAAGTATCTGCTGAATGTTCATAACATCCGTTCGGTGGATCAGCGCCGCCAGTCGGCGGAGATGATGCATTCGCTTTCTGATTTTGAAAAGATCGGCGACTATGCGCAGAATATTTTCGACCGCATGGAAGCGTTCCGCCAAAGCGAACTCAGCTTTTCTGATTCCGCTTCGCAGGAGCTGCACGTCATGTGTCAGGCAGTGGGCGAAGCGCTCGATTTGACGGTAGAGGGCTATGTGACCCGTTCGGTCTCCGTAGCCCGTACGGTCGAGCCGGTCGAAGAGGTTGTCGATACGCTCAAGGAGCGCCTCAAGAGCCGCCATATTGAGCGGCTTGGCGCGGGCGACTGCACGATGCAGACCGGCATCCATTTCCTCGATATCGTACACGATTTGGAGAAGATCAGCGATCACTGCTCCAACATCGCGATCTATACCATCCAGCTCGGCGAGGGCGCGTCCGAATTCGATACGCACCAGTACGCCAAGGAGGAGTACAAGAAGACCCGCCAGTTTGCGGACAAGCTGAAATACTACCAGCAAAAATATTTAACGCAGGTGGACGCGATCGAAGCGGCCAACTGATGAAATGAAAAGGATGCGCTTTGGCGCGTCCTTTTTGTATTGGTGGCTCGCTGCGCTCACAATTTCATGCGCGGCGGTAGCCGCGGGGGAACGTTACGGCGCCCACCGCGGGGGCAAAAGGGAGGGGACAACCTAAACGGTTTTCCCCTCCCTCTTGACTTCCACGCTTTTCCCTTATGCCGTTTGGGGCGGCGCGCGCCGCCCCTTTGTACCTGTATGACGTTTTGTGGCGCTGTATCGGGTGCCTAGGGATTCGGTGGACAGGTGCCTCCGCTCGGCCGGACCGGCCTGCTTTGCGCGCCCACATTTGCCGGCGCTCCGCTTGATTGGTGGTTCGCTGCGCTCACAATGAAATGCGCGGCAGTAGCCGCGTGCGGCGGCGTGAGTCACGCCGCCCTACGACAGCCAAGCGTAACCCGCTTGTAGGGCGGAGTGCCCCCGCTCCGCCGATTCTTGGTATGCCAAACTACAGTTGCTCCAATGCACTGCGCACCATAGCGGTCACAATTTGAATTTGAATAGGCGTTGCGCTCTGCCATAGATCCGAAAGTACGCCAAAATTGCTTAGTTCGTTTTCTATCAGCACTTCGGTAAGTAAGTAGGTTGGCGATACTTTAAGTTCGTCGCATAAGCTGATAAATACCGGCAGACTGGGCGTCTTTCGCTCTGCTTCGATTTGGCGAAGATAAGTCGCATTGATGTGACATAATTCCGCTAATTGTTCGCCGGTCAGTCCACGGCTGATTCGTGCTTTTTTCAAGCGTTGCCCCATCAAAAGCTTCATGTTTAACCCCTCTTTTTAGTTCTATTGTTTATTCATTCCTACAACTTATCTTTTTGTTTTACTATACCGATAATTTTTACGTTTGTCGAAGAGTAGTTATCAATAATATTAACTATAGCTATTTTGTGCGATATAATATTTTACAGTTGAATACGAGAGGATGTCATATGGTGAAACCCGCTTTTATATATAAATAACAAAATTTGTTGAAGAATCGCTATTTTGGTATACAATTTGTGACATATAGATGGAGGATTACACAAATGGGAATGGCAAAGAAAATCAGAACGGTGCTGCTGGAGCGGGATATGACGATCAAGGAGCTTGCCACAAGGATTGGGACAAACTGAAACAACCTGAGCAATAAGCTGGCGTGTGACAATTTTTCCGAAAAAGAGCTGCGCGAGATCGCGGCAGCGTTAGACTGTGATGATGATGGGATCTTTACGCTTAAAGAAAGCGAAAAGATGATATAAAGGGATGAAACAAATAAAAACGCCGCTATCATGCGGCGTTTTTATTTGTTTGATTTTCTTACTCCTCCGATGTGAATACGCCCGCAATGGCGGAGAAGAGCTTTTTGAAGATGTTGGCGATGCGGGCGAACACGCCTTCGTCTGCGGTTTCGGGTTCGTTTTGCGCGTCGTCTTCCAGTTCATCCACCGATATTTCATCGGTGCGCAAAATGAATTGCAGGCTGGCGGGAGAGGGATTTTCCGACGAGGTGACCGATTGCAGATCGGCCTCGGCGTCGATGTTGAGAACGTTGGTGTCCTCTTCCAGATCCTTTTTGCCCTCGTCGATCGCGTTGTGGATGGAATCGGTTGCGGATTGCAGGCTGCTGGAAGAGCTGGAACCGGCCGCGCGCTCCAATACGTCGAGCAGGCCGTCGATTGAGGTCTGCATGCTTGCGTCCGACTTATCCCGCACCGAGCGCAGCGTGTCCTGCGCGGATTGCATCAACTTGGTCGCGGAAGCGAGCGTTTTGGTGAGGGATACCATCATATTGGAGCCTTTATCCGCCATTGCGTTCGCGTCCGAGGTGAGCTGTTCCAGCGAAACGGACAGCGCGGGGATATCGGCCAGCAGCTTGCCGACCATTTCCAGCGAGCTTTCGGCCAGACGGGTGAAATCCTGTCCTTCGCCAATCAGATCGCCGGAGATACCGTCGTAATCGGTCAGAATGTCGTTCATATCATCCAGAGTGTCCAGCATCGAATCCGACGTGCCCATCAAAGAACTGAGCCTGCCGGTCGCGTCGGACAGTGTCTTCAGCGTACCCATGAGCGAATCGGTCAGGTCTTCCGCGCTTCCGAGAAAAACATCCAGCAGGCCGCGCAGCTCGTCGCCGAGCGGCGCGTCGTCGATTTGGCCGCGCAGGGCGACAAGCCGGCCGGCGAGGCTGTCCAGCCGCTCGCGCATGGTCTTCATATCGCCTTGCAGCGTGGTCAGATCTTTTTCCAGACCGCTGATCGATTCCTGTAAATCATTGATGTAAAGCCAGTCGTTCGCTTCCTTTTTCTCCCGTAACTCTTCCAGCATATCGTCCAGATTGCCGAGCGTCTTATACAGGTCCTGCAACAGCTTTTGATAGCCGGATACCGTGGGGTTAGAATCGGAAAGCGTGCCAAGCATGCTGTTTACCGTCGCGTTGAGCGAGGTAAGCGTGGTTTGCATCGAGTTCAGCTCCGGGATCAGGGAATCGGACTGCCCCGCGAGCGCGTCCAGCGCGGCGAGGGCTTCATCGGCCTCCGGGTCGAGCGTGCCGCGCGAATCGATTAGCTGGCGGCGCACCTCGTTGATGCCCGCGATGCCCTGACTCATGGTGTTCAGTCCGCCCTGCATCGACTGCATGGTCTTGAGCATGTCGGATAAGCCCTGATACAGGCTGTCGCCAGAATCGCCGATGCGGTCCTTGATATCGCGCATATCGGAAAGCAGATTCAGCGAGGAAAGCGTGGCGGGCGCCATGAACAGGATCAGACCCATGCTTTCAAAGCTGTTTGAACCGATGCGCACGGTAAAGGTGTTTTCTTCGCCGGGCAGGCCCATGAAGAAGACGATCTTGTACGTGCCGACCGATTGAATCTGCGCGCCGGGCGCGTCAATCGAAAGGGCCTTGGAGGTGTCGATACCGGTCGCGGCGATCAGCATCATATTGTTTTTGTAGTATTCGCTGGCCGCGTCGTTCGGCAGCGCGTGCAGAGTGATCTCCACCAGACCGTCCGCCCCGGCGCACTTTTCCGCCGTGGTGGGCACGCCGTTCAGCTTGTAGGATACGTCGAAATCCCACGGCATTTGCATGGTCTCGGTCTCGTTCGGGATGCATTCATAGTAAAAACGCTGGCGCTCGTCGCTGTTCAGGTTCCAAGTCACCGAACCGTCCGCCAGCTCCGGCTGGTCGTGCGAGGTCATGTTGTAGACATCGGCATAATTGCCGTAATCGGTAAAAGTATCCTGTCCGTTCAGGCTGACGCCCTTGACGATGCGCGTGTCGTGCGGCACGCCGTAATAGTCAAGGTTAACATATACGACCTCGTCGGTCTCCACCGTCGGCGGCGCGGCGGTGGCCGCACTGGTGAACAGCAGGATCAGGGCGAGCGCCATGGCGGTCAGGCGCGTTTTATTTCTTTTCATGGTCGTTTTCCTCCTCGGCGGTAGGGGTGGAGTCGTTTTGGGGCGGATCAGTCGGCGCGTCCTGTTTGGCGCACTTGGTATATCGCGCCAACCGGTCGCGGATGGCCTTATGCCGCGCGCGGCGGTTTTCGCGGATCTGGGATTGCAGCTGCAAGCGCTGCTCGCGCAGCTTGTCGATCGTGGGCAGCTTGATCTTGCGCGCGCGGATACGGTTCATGCGGGCGTGCTTCTTCTGCGCGTAGTCCGGCTTGACGATGAAGCGGTCAAACAACATCAGGCAGACGGGCAGCATCAGCAGCACCAAGATCATGGAAAGTAGCGCGCCGCGGCCGATCAAATGGCCGAGCCCGCCGATCGCTTCGATCGAGGACATGAAATACAGGCCGTAGGCCACCGTCATCAGGATAATGCCCGAGGTGAGCACGGACAGCGCGCTCGACGTGACGGCGCGAATGGCGGCTTCCTTTTTGTCGCCCTGCGCGCGGGCGTCCAGATAGTTGTTGGTAAGTAAAATGGAATAGTCGATCGTCGCGCCGAGCTGCACACAAGAAACAATAATAAAGCCGAGGAACATGGTCCGCGTGCCGGTGATGTAGGGCAGCGCGGTGTTGATGAACACGGCGGCCTCGATTGGAATCAGCACGACGAGCGGCAGCACGATGGATTTAAACGTGATCGCGACGACGATCGCAACGCCGAGCAGCGAAATGATATTGACGAACGAATAGTCCGTGGTGATGATGGCCTTGATATCCTGCGTCGAGGGCGTGACGCCGACAAGATAGGTCTGCTGATCGGGGTAATACCGCTCGATGATGGCGCGGATCTCGTCCGAATAGCGGAACGCGGCGTCGCTTTCGCCTGCGGAACGGACGTTTACGATAACGCGCGCCCAATTATCGCCGTGGAGCTGGCTGGTCAAGCTGTGCGGCAAAAAGCTTTCGGGAATGCCGTCCGGCAAAACAGAGGACAGGCCGAGCGCCGCCTTGACATAGGGCAGGTCGCCTATCTCGTCTGACATTTCCTTTTCGGTCACGTTGTCGCCGGCGGGAATGAGGGCGAGCATCATATTGCTCTGCCCAAACTTGGCGTTCATTTGCTGTTCCGCCGCGTACACGGGCGTGCCGGGCGAATTGGATACCGCTTCGTTGCCATATGTAAAATCCGCCATGCCCTGCCCGATGTAGCAGGGGAGCACCAGCAGCATCACAAGGATAAAGACCGGCTTGCGGATTTTATACGCGAATTCGCCGAAACGGCGAAACGACGGCATGAAGGAGCGGTGCTGCGTTCGGTCAATCAGCTTTTGGAAACGAAGGATAAGCGCGGGCATGAGCAGCAGGACGGTGACAAGGCTTAGAATAATGCCCTTGGCCAGCACAAAGCCCATATCCGGTCCGATACCGAAGCGCATGAGCGCCAGCGCCAGAAAGCCGACGACGGTGGTCGCGCCGGACGCGCCGATCGAGGTAAAGGCGCTGCGCAGCGCGTTGGCCATGGCTTGCTCGGGTTCGATGCCGTTGGCCTTTTCATGCGTGAACGAGTGCAGCAGGAAGATGGAATAGTCCATTGAGCAAGCGAGCTGCAACACCGCGCCCACCGCGTTGGACAGGAACGAGATCTCGCCGAATATAATGTTCGTGCCCATATTCATCACGATTGCAATGCCCATGACCGAGAGAAAGAGCACCGGCTCGAACCACGAAGTGGTGGTGAGCGTCAGGATGATAAAGATGAATATGACCGCGAGCACCATCACGCGCGCGACCTCGCCGTTGATCGTCGGCCCTAAATCGGTGTCCGACGCGGCCGAGCCCGCGACGAGCCCCCGGTCGCCCACGATCTCGCGAATCTCCTTTACCGCGCGGTGTGTGCGGGAGGAGGAGTCGCTCTCCGCAAAGGTGAGGTCCATATAGGCTGAACCGTCTTTGTAGTAATCGTCTATCTTGGAATAGTCGATAAACTGGCTGGAACCGTAAATGTTGGTCGAGGTATCGCACCAAAGGATTAGGTCTACGCCGTCCACATCGGCAATGCGGTCCTTGATGGATTTGGCTTCATACAGCGTTACATCGTTTAGCATGACGCGGCCGATGCCGGGGTAAGTGAATTCCTCTTTCATGATATCGAGCGCCTGCGCGGAGGGCGTGGAATCCGGCAGGTATTTGGTCAAATCGTAGTTAACGCCCACGAAAGGCACGCTGAGCAGGCTGAACAACACGCATATGGCAAATATCTTTTCAATCAGCTTGCGATGGTTAATGATCAGGTCGACAGGGCTGTGTCCCTTAAGTTTCACAAGAAAAACACCACTCTTCCGAAAAATAGACGTTGCGTTCGTTTTCTTTTCGTGTTATAGTATATAGCATAAGATTACTGAACACAAGAGCTAAATATGTATTAAATATATGATAATGAACAAAGTGTATAGTTAATGTATGTTTGCGGACAAATATTTTCACAGCAAAAGGAGGATGGCGCACCTATGGAACCACAAGAGGACAAACGAATCCGGCGTACCAAAAAGCTGCTGCGGCAGGCGCTGACGACATTGATGCAGCAAAAGGATTTTCAGAGCATCACTGTGACCGATGTCGTGCGCGAAGCCGATATCAACCGCGGTACCTTCTATGCGCATTACCGGGATGTATATGACCTGCGCGAACGCATCGAGGAGGAGATGATCGCGGATTTCCGCGCCATGATCGACGGCTTCCGACCGACCGAGCGCAATACCTCGCTGCGCCCCATGCTGGCGCGCGCGGTCGATTATCTAGAGGAAAACCGCGACGCGGTGACCGTGCTGATGCGCACATCCGCCCCGGAGGGCTTTGGACGCAAGCTGATCGAGGTAGTGGAGGAATGCCGCCTTGCCATCACGCCCGGGCGGACGGTGGAGGACCGGTATGTGGCGCGCTTCATCGCCAGCGGCGTGATTGGCATGCTGGAAAAGTGGATCAGCAGCGGCGACGAAATTTCAAGCAGGGATATCGTCGTACTGATGGAGCATGTGCTCTCGCCGCTCATCCAGTTGGAGAAATAGCGTGCGGCGTCCGCCGCGGGAACAAAGGGGAAGGGAAAACCGTGCGGTTTTCCCTTCCCCTTTGATCTCCATCCTTTCCCCTTGCGCTGTCTGGGGCGAGGCTTGCCGCCCGTTTGTTTTGAAATGACTTGCCGTGTCGCTGTACGCGCGGGATTCTTCATTTCACTCCGTTACATTCAGAATGACAGAGGTATATGACAAGGGAGCGCGGCCCTAAAAAGGCTGCGCTCCCTCTTTTATTTCGTTTTCAGGTTTAGAACAAAGTCCGCCAGCCGCTCGGTGGCGTCCGGGTGGGCGACGGCGTTCATGGTTTGCCGAATCGTGTTTAAGCGGCCGGGACTGTGAAACAGCTGATAGACCGCTTCGTCAATGGGAAAATGCTTGGTGATCAGCGCGGCCATGCCGTTGTTGACCAGAAAATCGACGTTGCGCTCCTCGTGGCCCGGAATCGGGTCGACCAGAAGCATGGGCAGGTTTTTGGCCAGCGCTTCGCTCACGGTCAGTCCGCCCGGCTTGGATACGATGCAGTCCGCCGCGCTCATCATCACTTCCACATTGCCGACAAAGCCGTAGGGCTTTACCAGACAGTCGCCCTCGTACCGGGAAGCGTATTGTTCAACGCGGAGCAGCTGCTTTTTGTTGTTGCCGCATACGACAAGGAACTGGAAGGGGAGACCGATCTCGGTCAGCTTTTCGAGATTCTTGGCATTGTCCGCGTAGCCCATTGAGCCGCCCATCAGCAGGATGGTGGGCCGGGCTGGATCGATGCCGAGCTGCCCCGCCGCGTCCTCGCGCGAGAGCGGCTGGTTGAATTTAGGGTGCACCGGGATGCCGAACGGCAGGATGCGCGAAGCCGGTATGCCGCGCCCCACGCAGCGGTAGGTTAATAACTCGCTCGCGGTGACGATATACTGCACGCGCGGCACATCCTCCCAATAGGGATGGAGGGTGTAATCCGTCACGATGCCGATGGTCATGATATCGGGCAGCTTTTTCCGCTTTTTCAGCTCGTCCACCATTTGCGCGGCAAAAACATGGGTGCACAGGATCACATCCGGTGCGTAGCCCGCCAGCACCTTGGCAAACTTGGAAGCGCCGAGCGCGTTGATAACGTTAATCATGCTCGGCCCCGCGGAAAGATAGCTCTGCCCGTTATTTTCCGCCAGCTGATAGACTAGGCGGTAAAGCGTTTGCATATGCTTGGAAGAAAACAGATAGCCCTTGTCGATCGTTGTTTTGACAAGACCGCTGATATAGGCGTAAACATCGAGCGTGTGCACCTCCGCGCCCTTGGCGGTAAGCATGTCGCCGATCGCTTTGGCGGTGGCGTGGTGGCCAAAGCCCGCCGTTACCGATAAAATCAATACTCTCATTTAAACTCCACCTCATATAAGGCTATTTTACACGAAGGTGGGGAAAAATGCAAATAAACCGATTCGAACCGTGATGGCGCGCCCGATCAAGGCTCATTCCATAATGGTCGCGCGGTAGGCGTCCAGCACGCGGTGCTCCAGTTCCTCGCGCAGCTCATTGCCGACCGGATGCGCAATGTCGCGGAACTTGCCGTCCGGCATTCGCCGCGAGGGCATAGCAAGAAAAAGACGGTCGTGCCCGTCGATGATCTTAATGTCATGCACCGCAAACACGCCGTCGAATGTAACCGAAACCAGCGCTTTCAACCGCCCGTATTCCTCAAGGTGGCGAAATTTGATATCCGTGATCTCCATAGTATACTCCTTTGCTACCAAATAAAATGTCAATTTCGTCTGTTTGCCTATATATATTTTGGGCATCCTGCATTATAATATACCGTAGACCAATAAAAAGAATGAAAAAATCTGGGAGGCTCTCACGAATGGCCCTTTCAATCAAACCGTATATCGACCGGAAAGAAACGATCCATCTGACCGGTATCGGCGGCGTATCCATGAACTCGCTGGCCGAGCTGCTGCTCTCTATGGGGGTGCCGGTCACCGGCTCCGACCGCCTCCATACCGAAGTGACCGACCGGCTGGAACAGCTGGGCGCAAAAATCACCTACGCGCATCTGGCTGAAAACGTCGAAGGGGCGGCGCTGGTCGTCCGCACGGCCGCCGTGCACGACGATAACCCCGAAATGGTGCGCGCGCATGAAAAGGGCATTCCCGTGATGGAGCGGGCCGAGGCTTGGGGCCATCTGATGCGCGATTATGAAAACGTCGTATGCTTTTCCGGCACGCACGGCAAGACCACCTCGACCTCGATGATGACGCTCGTTTCGCTTGAGGGCGGCCTCGATCCGACCGTTATGGTCGGCAGCCGCCTGCCCGCGATCGACGGCACGCTGCGCATCGGCGGTAAGGGCTACTTTGTCGCGGAAAGCTGCGAATACTGCAACTCCTTTTTGAATTTCGCGCCCACGGTTACGGTCGTGCTCAATATTGAGGAGGATCACTTAGACTTCTTCAAGGATCTCAGCGACATCATCCATTCGTTCCGTTCGTTCTGCGAGCTGACGCCGGAGGGCGGTCTCGTTGTTGCGAACGCGGACGATGCAAACGTCATGCGCTGCATCGATGGGCTGAAGCGCCGCGTGCGCACCTTTGGCCTTTCGGAAAACGCCGATGTGCGCGCCGCTGAGATATTGGAGGAAAACGGATACTATCGTTTTACCGTACTGGTGGACGGCGCCCCCTACGCAAAGGTGCGCCTTTCCGTGCCGGGGCGGCATAATATGATGAACGCGCTGGCTTGCTGCGCGGCGGCTGAATATCTCGGCGTGCCCGGCGATAAGGCCGCGGCGGGGCTTTCGGCGTTTACCGGCTCTTCCCGCCGGTTCCAGCTGATGGGCAAAATGCCCTGCGGCGCGACGGTGGTGGACGATTACGCGCACCACCCGAGCGAAATGCGCGCCACGCTGGACGCCGCGCGCCAAATGAACTTCGACCGCATTCTGTGCGCGTTCCAGCCGCACACCTATACCCGCACCAAGGCGCTGTTTGATGAATTCGTGCATTCGCTTTCCCTGTGCGATCAGGCGGTGCTCGCGCCGATTTACGCCGCGCGGGAAAAAAATACCGTGGGCATTTCCTCGCACGATCTGGCGGAAAAGGTGCCCGGCGCGGTCGCGCTGGACAGCTTTGAGGAGATCGCGGCTTATCTTGCGCGCGAAGCGGGCCCGAACGATCTGGTGCTGACGATGGGCGCGGGCAACATCAACGAGGTGGGCCCGATGCTGGTCTCAGGCGCTTCGTAAGGGCAGGGACATGGCTGAAAATTATCAGGTCTTAAATTTGGAAGAGGGTCTGCCGACCGCCGCGCAGGCCATCGGCAGGCTGCTGCACACGCTGGAAAGCTGCCGCCGGGGTCAGGTAATCAAGCTGATCCATGGTTACGGCTCTTCGGGCACCGGCGGCCGCATCCGTATCGAGGTACGGCGTAAGCTGGAACGGATGCAGCAGTCCGGGCGTATTTCCTTTTTTATCACGGGCGAGAAGCTCTCTATTTTCGACGCGGACACCCGGCGGGCGCTCGACCTCGCGCCCGCGCTGCGGCAGGACCGCGATTTAGAGCGACATAACAACGGCATCACGATCTTGGTGGTTTGACGTACCGATATCCATACAACGCAGACAGCCCGCATTCGGCTTGACCGAACGCGGGCTGTTTGCGTGCTTCCAAATTGTAAACTGCGCATACTTGACAGCTATATTCTACTGATGTAGAATATAGCCAGAAAGAATTCTACAAACATAGAAAAGGAGGGGACGGGATGCAGGAGATCAAGCGGTTATCCGACGCCGAGCTGGAGGTCATGCAGATCATATGGGCGCATTCGCCGCCGATCACCGCGGCTGACGTACAGCAGAACGCCGCGAAGGACTGGAAGGCCACAAGCGTGCTTACCTTTTTATCGCGCCTGTGTGAAAAGGGCTTCCTGCGGTGCGAAAAAGAGGGGCGGCAGAACTTTTACACGCCGTTGATCGGGCGGGAAGCTTATTTGCAGCGCGAGAGCGCCAGCTTTGTCAGGCGGCTGTGCGGTGGGTCGGTCAAAAATTTGGTGGCCAGTCTGTCGGACGCGGGCGAGCTGACCGACAGCGATATCGACGAACTGCGCGCCTTCCTTGACGCGCAGGGACGATAAGAACGGAGGGGCGGACATAATGTGGGAAAACCTTCTTTTTAATTTGTTGCAAATTGGGCTGACGGTTTCATTGGTGGCGCTGATCCCGATCGTACTGCGCCGGGTACTGAAAAAGCGCTACCCCGCGCGGGCCATGTGTCTGGTGTGGGCGCTGCTCGCGATACGGCTGCTTATCCCGGTGCAGCTGACGCTGCCCGAACCGCCGGTACAGGTCACGCCGCGCGTCAATTATGTGCGGATGACGCAGCCGCAGACCGCCAATCAAAAGCTTCAGCAGATTGAATCCGCAGGCCGTTGGATGACGGCCGCCGAAGCCGATCAGTATGCCGGCGCGGCTGGGGAAAATAGCTGGATCAGAACCTATTGGGGCAATATCTTGTTTTACATATGGCTGCTTGGCATGGCGCTGTTCGTCTTTCGGCAGTGGCGCGGCTACCTTCGCTTTAGGCAGGCGCTGAATGAACAAGCAACGGATGTGAAAAATCCCATACTGCGGGCGGTCTTTGAGGAAGAAAAGCAGTCGCTCGGCATTGCACGGGAGATTCCTTTGCTGGTCAGCGGCGCGGCGGATTGCCCCATGCTGGCGGGGTTTGCAAGGCCCGCGATCTTCCTGCCGGATGAAAGCCTTAGCGCGCCCGATGCGGCGTTTATCTTTCGGCATGAACTGACGCATTGCAAGCGCGGGGATCTATGGCTCAAATTGCTGCTCGTGCTGGCGCGGGCGATGCAGTGGTTTAATCCGCTGGTTCATCTGATGGCGCGGTTTGCTTACGAGGATATTGAGCTGGCGTGCGACGATGCGGTCGCAAAGGAGATGGACGGCGCCGAACGCCGCGCGTACGGCGAGGCTATTTTGCGCTCGGCTGTGGCGCAGGCCAAACGCCGCGTGCTGGTTTCATGCTTTACCGGGGATAAAAAAACTCTGATGCGGCGGTTTGAGGGGCTGTTTGATACACGGGTGAAAAAACGCGGCGTGGCCCTTGTCGTCGCGGTCGCCGTGTTGGTCGGCACGCTGGGGTGTGCGTTTTCCGTGCGCGCGGGCAGCGGCGGCCCGGAAAAAGAAGAAATGCTGCGTTTGGCAGCCGCTGTGGCCGTGGAAAAGCAGCAAAGCGGCTATACCCGCTATACGGTCGTACCGGAAGAGGATACGGCGCTGCTTATCCTAGCAAGGGAAGACGAAACCGTGGGCGCAGAGCCGCGCGTTGCGGAGCGGCTGTATTTTGAAAAAAACGGTAACAGCTGGAGCGTTGCGAGAAGCGAAACCGTCGCCACCAAGGCGGACAGTCTGGAAACCTTCCGTATGCTGTATGAAAATGACCTTGGCCTGCCCGACCGTGTTTCAGAATCCGATTTCCTGCAAGGCGCTACGGCGGAAGTGATCCGGGAATGGGACGCAACGGGCAACGGGGAAGACGATATGGCCGAAACGCGGTATACCTTTGCCGACGGCAGCGTCGTGATCTTCGTGGGAGGGGACTGGACGGCGGCGGATGGTACGAATAACCGTACGGCCGCCGACCTCACGCAGCAGTTTGCCCGCGCGGTCTCGCACAAATCGGTGTGGCCGCTGTATCCGGTGCTGCCCAATGAAGGGCAAGCCTTGGCGAACCATCAACGGAGATGGGCGGATAGCGAGCCGGGCGGCGTTTGGTATAGCAAGTTCGGCGGTTCGTCGCCGACGTTTGATGCGTTCGTCATCGTACCGACGGAAGACCCAAATGCCTGCATTGCTGTTTTTCAGGGACACGGCGGCGGTACGACAGACTTCCGCACCGCGGTGAAAGTGATTGTGGGCAAGGAGAACGGCCGCTCGGTCATCACAGGCTTTGAAGAATACGATACCCATCTGGCTTTCCTATTGGAAGATATGGACGACATGGCGGCGCGAATAACCGGGCTCACGCGAAATGAATTGTTTGATATATATTACAATTCCGGCCTGCCGTGGCCCACGGCGAAAGCAGATATCCCGTTGGAATACAGTTATAACAGCGGTCATTACGCCGATTTGGCGCAGCCGCTGAGCGCGGCGGAAACCGTATTCGGCTACTTTGGCGAATGGGTTACGAAGCAAACGGAAAACGGCGCGGACACCTCGTTTCGGTCGTGGCTCGCCGGGGTAGAGCTTCTTTCCCAAACCGCAAGCAATGCGGTCGTGCGGCTCACGTTTGACGACGGCAGCGGATCGGTCGATATCGGCATGCAGAAGGCTGGCGATTATTGGCTGCCGACCGGCCTTGTCGACCGGTTTGACGAAAGCTTTCACGCGTGGATCGACGGCAAAGCCCTGCCAACCGGCGCGACAGTAGAAGAAGCTGTGGCAGCCGCTGCCGGAGATATCCCGATCCTGCCTGAAGGCGTGAAGATCAAGCTGGAGCCGCTTGACGGAAAAGCGGCTCCCATAAACGCTACGGTGACGGACGCGGTCGTTCGCGAGGACGGCGCCCTGCAATATGACGAGCGCGTGACGGAGCACAAAGAAATCCAGTTTGCGCAGGACGGAAGCGGATGTCAGTTTGTTGTGGAACCGAATTTTGCTGAATTATTAGCTTCCACGATCAAACGATATACCTATCGCGGCATAACCGTCCGGTACGAAGCGGAAGGCACACGCTATACGGCCTCCTTTGTGTTCCGCACGGAAAATGAAAACGCACCGGTAGAGGAAGACCATTCCATTTCTTCAGCCACGTATTACGATCCGACCTATGGCTACACGCTTACTTTGCCTGAAAGCTTCCTTGGGCGCGGCTATCTACTGGTTAAAGAGGGATTGCCGCGGTTCGGGCTGCAATACGCAATGGGTAAGGATGTGGAAAATGAGACCGACTACGGCGCTATCATGTGGCTGAACATGGATTTAACAGCAGTGCTTTATGAAAATTTTGGAGAAAACTGGGAAGCTAACTATCCGGTGCCTTGCACCAAGCTTGCCGAACGGGACGGTTTGACCTATTTTCTGGCCTTTGCTTCCGATGTACAGTATGATACGCATAATTCAGATATAGCTGCAGCTTATCAGACCATGCGGCGCGATGCGGCGCGGCTGGGTCCGCAATCCCTTTCCTTTGCCAGCCAGACAGAGGCGCAGAAACAAGCGTGCAAGACGCTTCGCCTGAAAAAGCAGGGAGAACAGTACATGTATAGCCAAGACAGAACGGCAGAGGGGCTATTTATTGATAGCTGGGAGATTACGCCGGAGCCGGATGCAAACGCCTGCACAGTACGCGTGCAATGGAGCAGCGAAAGTGGAGAAAAAGTGCTGCTTTATACCGCCGAACGGGTATACTTTCAGGAAAACGGGGAGATCGCGCGCACTGAGCCGCTGGGCGACAGCCGCGACGGCGTGACCTCTTCAGCGGATTTTTTAACGCTGTACCGAGGCGGCTCGTGGTTCCCAACGCTTAGCCCGATGGTGTTGGGATATGCGCAGACCGATCTGCAAGCGGGCGGTCTGGATACGCCTGAGCATGCGGCGGATACCGTGCTCGGCACACGGAACATCAAATGGTCACGCGATACGACGGCGGCGGACGAAGAGAATGTAACGTTGACCGGTAAGCTGTCCGATGGGCCGACGCTGCGGCTCAACCTGCGCCGCATACAGTTGACGACGGAACGCCCTGCAATCTACGTACCAGATGATTGGTCGCTTTATAACGCAAAAGGTGAAACGATCGGCATGCTGGGCCGCCAATACAGTCCCTACGATGTGCTGCTTGCGGAAGCGGTCGATTATTATCCCTACCGTGATACGAATGAACTGCTCTGGTATTTGGATATGGGCTGGGCTGACCCATACACCGATGACATCCTTGCAGAACTGGACCGCCGGTATGCCAGCGACCCGGAAGAGGTGGACGACGCGGTCGATGCGTCCATCGATTGGTCGGGGAACAGTGCGCTGCGTGAGCTATGGGAAGCACATAAAAAAGCGGCCTGAACCCAAGAGACGGAGGGGCGTAAAATGTGGGAGAACCTACTTTTTGATCTATTGCAAATCGGGCTAACCGTTTCGGCGGTCGCGCTGATTCCGATCGTGCTGCGCCGGGTGCTGAAAAAACGCTACCCCGCGCGGGCCATGTGTCTGGTGTGGGCGTTGCTCGCGGTTCGTCTGCTTATACCAGTGCAGCTGACATTGCCTGAACCGCCGGTACAGGTGACGCCGCACACCTATTATTTGCTGCATGAGGTGGCGTTACCGCAGCAGAACGAAACGACATTGGACTCGCTGGACAGTCACTGGCTGGATAAGCGGCAGGCGGCAGCGCTGGGCGAGCAAGACACGGCTTCCATCACCACTCTTCATGTGGGGCCGATGGTCGCTTGGATATGGCTTGCGGGCGCTATGGGCTTCGCTGCTTGGCAGGCGGTCATGTATTTGTTATTCCGCCGGCGGCTGAGGAAAAACGCGTGCGTGATGAAAAATGAATTCCTTAACGCAGTGTTCATGCGGGAAAAGCAAGCGCTTGGCATTTCGCGGGACATTCCGCTGTTGGTCAGCGGCGCGGCGGACTGTCCCATGCTGGCCGGATTGATCAGTCCCACGCTCTACTTGCCGGGGGAGGCGCTTTTGCGTGAGGACGCGGCGTTCATCTTCCGGCATGAGCTGATACACTATCGGCACGGCGATCTGTGGATCAAGCTGCTGCTCGTGCTGGCACGGTCCATGCAGTGGTTCAATCCGCTAATCCATCTAATGGCGCGGTTTGCCTGTGAGGATATCGAAATGGCGTGTGACGACGCGGTCGCAAAGAATTTGGACAGCGCGGAACGCCGTGCGTACGGTGAGACGATCTTGCGCTCGGCGATCGATAAGGCCAAACGCCGTTCACTGGTATCGTGCTTTACCGGGGATAAGAAAACGCTGATGCGGCGGTTTGAGGGTTTGTTTGATACGCGGGTGAAAAAACGCGGCGCGGCGCTGGTCGTCGCGGCCGCCGTGCTGGTCGGCACGTTGGGCTGCGGTTTTTCGATCCGTGAGAAAACGGAAAGCTTGACGGATGCAGAATTGGTTGAGCTTGGACGACAATGGATGAGCGGAAGCTACCGTGACGCAGAGCCGTGGTATCGGCTGCTGACCGATGATCTGGCAAAACAGTTGTACGATAAGCAAGTGGACTACGGCAAGCAAGTCGGTGAATTGGGGGGTGCGATACCGGGCGAGCCTTTGTGGCGCATCGGTGCGTCCAACCCGCATGTGGAACGGTTTACCGTACTTCCGGATGAAATAACGCAACAGGTGATTTTGGTAACGGAGTGGGGCGGGACTGACAGCGTGCCGACGCGGATTGCCGAGCGACTGCATTTTCGGCAACAAAACGGTACATGGAAGGTAGATAAGGTGGAAGGCAACCCTTATATCAATGACACGCCGTTTATGCAAAAGGCGAATAGCTTGGAAGCATTCTGCACTTTGTACCAAAATGATCTTGGTTTGCCAGATCATGCGCCGGGAAGTTCCGGACAGCACATTTGGGATGAACCGCCGGAAACGATGTGCGATCCCGTGCAGGCGGCGGTTGCCATATTACAGCTTAATGGCGGCGAGGGATCGTTAATCCGTATGTGGGATGCAACGAACGACGGAACGAACGACCTTGCCGAGGTTCGCTATGTCTTTGCAGATAATAGCGTCGTGCGCTTGACCATGGCTCCGGTGCTAGCCGCCTCTTCAAATGGTGATAAGAAGGTATGGTTGCCGCAAGACTGGACGACCGAAAAGGGCGAGAACAGCCGCACCGCCGCAGATTTGACACGGCAGTTTGCACGATCGGCTTATCATAAGTCGGTATGGCCTCTTTACACCGTACAATCCAAGGAACAGCGGCAGAAATTGGTCAATTATCAGTTGCGTTTGTCGGCTGATGCCACGCCGGACAAAAAAGAAGTATGGTATACGAAACTGGGCGGTTCGTCGCCCGCGTTCCGGGATTATGTCATTGTATCGACGGACGACCCCAAAGCCTGTATCGCCGTGCTGCAAAGCTATGGCGGAGGGTCCAGCGATGGGCGAGTGGCGTACCGCGTCACAACCGGACAGGAAAACGGCCGCTCGGTCATTACCGCTATAGAAAATATAAGTGATTTGGAATATACGCAAAGTGATAAATTTAACTTATATTACGGAACGGGGTTGGGTTGGCCGTTGCTGGAATATGCTTTAAATATTCGGGCGGGTGATGCCGGATGTTATAATGGGCCCGATCTTTCCACATTGCGCCAGCCGGATACCGCGCTGCAATCCACTACTTATACGAATTTAGAATGGTATAGTCAATTTCATGGTGAAACTTTAATCCTATCCCAAAATGAGAGCGACGCCGTCGTGCGGCTCACATTTGACGACAGCAGCGGCTCAGTCGATGTACATATGCACAAGGACGGCGATTATTGGCTGCCGGTCGGTTTAAATTCGTAGTGGAAAAGGCTTTGGCCATGCGTTTAAGGCGATGTATCAGGTTTCGACATAGCAATGAATCGTGTAAAAAACCTCCAGTCGTAGGATCAAACTATGACTGGAGGTTTTCATATAGTCCGGAAAAGAACGACGCTGCGCGGAAAAATAAATTTCAAATTTTCTCTTGACATGGAGTTTACTCCAAGTGGTACAGTCATATCAGAAAGCTGTGAGCAAGAAATCTTCAAAGAAATAAAGCAGCAGGAGGAAAGCGTATGGAGCTCTCGGATTATTCAAAACACTACTATGAAAAAATGTTTCCCGGTCATCAAACGCACCTATGCACGACCGACCCGGAGTTGATCGAACGGTTTCAAAACTTTGCTTTTGACGAGGTGGTGAATAGCGACGATTTAGATGGGCGTACCCGTTTTATAGCGATCCTGTCGGCGCTGTTGGGCTGTCAGGGTACGGACCTGTTTCGGGATATGCTTCCCGCGGCGTTAAACTTTGGCGTTACACCGATAGAAATTCGGGAGATCGTCTATCAGGCCGTGGACTATCTGGGAATGGGAAGGGTGTTTCCTTTTCTAAACACGCTGAACGAGGCGCTGACGGCGCGCGGTGAACGCCTGCCCCTAGAGGCGCAGGCAAAAACCACCATGGACACCCGGTTGGCAGCCGGTATTCAGGCGCAAGTGGATATCTTTGGCGAAGGGATGCGGGATTTCTGGCAGTCCGGTCCTGAGGAGAGCCGCCACATCAACCGCTGGTTGGCCGCCAACTGTTTTGGCGATTTCTATACCCGCGGGGGATTGGATTACCGACAGCGTGAGATGATTACGTTCTGTTTTCTGGCTGCGCAGGGCGGGTGTGAGCCGCAACTCGTCAGCCATGCCGCCGCCAATCTGCGAGTGGGCAACGATAAGGCGTTTTTGATCAAAATCGTTTCACAGTGCCTTCCCTACATCGGCTATCCTCGCAGTTTAAACGCCCTTCGTTGTGTCAACGAGGCTGCCGAAAAGGAGGGAACATAAGCAGCATGTCGATCAGGGAAAGGCGGACTGATACGGCTGATAGTAATAAACCTATGATTTTCGTTAATGGAGGACTATGACATGAATTTTGAAATGTATGTACCGACCCGCATTTTGTTCGGCGAGGGAAAACTGAATGAGCTGCACAACCAGACCATGCCGGGTAAAAAGGCCCTGCTGGTCATTTCTAACGGGAGATCTGTCCGGGAGAACGGCGCACTGAAGCGTACGGAAGAGCAGCTGCGTATGGCCGGTGTGGAGACCGTTTTGTTTGACAAGGTAGGCGCCAATCCGCTCAAAGCCACAGTGGAAGAAGGGGCTAAATTAGCAAAGGACAGTGGCTGCGACTTCGTCACAGCGCTGGGCGGGGGCTCCGTGATGGACGCGGCGAAGATCATGGCGATGTATGCGCTCCAGCCCGGCGAGCTTTGGGACTATGTCGCGGGAGCGACAGGCAAAAACCGCCCCTTAGAGGAGGCGGCTTTGCCCGTGATCTGTATCACCACCACCGCGGGCACCGGATCTGAGGTGGATCAGTGGGGCGTGGTCACCAATCCGGAAACCAATGAAAAGATCGGCTGCGGCGGCATGGACAGCCTGTTTCCCGTATTGGCTGTCGTAGATCCGGAACTGATGGCAACCGTTCCCCCCAAGTTCACCGCCTATCAGGGCTTCGACGCGCTGTTTCACGCCACCGAATGCTATATATCCGCCGCAGCCAACCCCATGGGGGATATGTATGCGCTCACGGCGATTGAGCATATCGGTAAATATCTAGCACGGGCGGTGAAGAATGGTGGCGACCGAGAAGCAAGAGCGGGCGTGGCCTTTGCCAATACCCTGTCCGGCGTGGTGATGACGGTCAGCGCCTGCACCAGCGAGCACTCTATGGAGCATGCGATGAGCGCCTATCACCCGGAACTGCCCCACGGCGCGGGTCTCATCATGATCTCTAAAGCGTATTATACATGGTTCATCGACCATCACGCCTGTGACGAGCGGTTTGTCCGTATGGCGAAAGCTTTGGGCATGGCCGAAGCCAAGGAACCGATGGACTTTGTCAAGCGGTTGGGGCAGCTTCAAAAGGAATGCGGCGTAGAAAACCTTAAAATGTCCGATTACGGTATCCGGAGCGACGAGTTTATGACCTTGGCTGAAAATGCCCGCGCTACCATGGGCGGCCTGTTCGCATGTGACCGGGTGCCGCTCAGTGCCGAGGAATGTGCGGGGATCTATGAGCGTTCGTATGCATGTGGCCAATAAAATACACGCAATTATTTGAGAAATAGCTTTTAAGAGCCCACTTTTGGAAAAGCAAAAGGGAAAATTAATAAATCCATAGCGGACACAAAAAGGCCACCCGTTTTTTAAGGTGACCTTTTTGTGTCCGCTGTGGTGTAAAAGTATGCGACAAGGACTTAAGGCAGGGAAGTACCGTTGAGTTTAAGCTGCTACTGTTCATAATCATTCGTTAATTGGTAACCAGAATGTATTTAAGAGGGATACATTTCTAAGATAAAAGAAACTGTACAACC
Organism: Butyricicoccus faecihominis; assembly: GCF_024462775.1. Lineage (GTDB taxonomy): Bacteria > Bacillota > Clostridia > Oscillospirales > Butyricicoccaceae > Agathobaculum > Agathobaculum faecihominis_A. Next base: position 10,873 of record NZ_JANGCE010000004.1, on the reverse strand, counting down.
AAAACTAACGTGATTAATGCGACCGGATAGGTGGTTGCATAGGCGGCAACAACATCATCAGTTTCTGCTGCTTGTGTTAACGCCGCGAGTGAAGGCGTACAGGTCATGCTGGCTGTCATTGCGCCTAGACCGTTCAGCAATGGCAATTTCAGCAGATAGCGAAACACCGCAAATCCAGAAAATAACGGAACAATGACAAAAAGAAACCCATATAAAACAGGCCAGATCCCATATAGGTGAAATATCTCCGATACCCCATGTCCGCCTTGAACACCTGCGCCGGAATAGAATAATAGCAGACCTAGCTCTTTGGCTGGGATGATGAGTGCTGAGGAACATCGCAGATCTATTCTGCCTAAGTGGCCAATGCCGCTGAGCAATAGACTGGCTAATAGAGGGCCTCCGGTAACTCCAAGAGCGAAGGCGCCGCCACTGGGTAATGTTAGGTGAAGCGCGCCAAGCGGAATGCCGATCAGCACAGCAATAGCAAACGGAAACAACCCCAATTTCTCAAACTGAAGCAGATTTTTACGGCTATTTTTTTCAGCTGTAGCAGTAGGCTGCGCAATCAGCGCACGCTCTTGTGACATGTTGGCATGAAGTATTTTTGGAATCAACTGTATAAATAAAACCTTACAAACTACCCCCACAGGATACACGATACCATATCCCGCTGCCACCACAGTGGCCGCATTGGAGGAAGCAGCGACTGCCTCTTTGGCTGCTGCAAAGCCGGGCGAAGTCGTAAAGGCTCCGGTCATAATACCAACGGCAAGCGGCGCATCGACTTTTCCAATATGGATGACTGCAAGGCACAGGCAATATCCTACCGTAGCGGTTACAAGACACAAAATTACATAGGACAAGCCGTTTTTCTTTAAACGCTGCAAAAATCCCGGCCCAGCGCTAAAGCCCACGGAAGTAATAAAGAGAACAAGTCCAACCGTTTGTAAAATCTCAGGTAATTCGACACCCAAGTGTCCAAATACAAGTCCAACAAGAAAAATAGCGGCGGTGCCTAGCCCAATGCCTTTTATTCGTATTGATCCCAGAAAGTAGCCCAGAAGCGCAATGCCGAACACACACATTATTGTTAATGTAGTTTGATTAAATGTGAACACAATAATTTACCTCCAAAGCAAACGGCCGGCTGCTTAGCCGGCCGTTTGCTATTCAAAAGAGTAGAAAAAGAAAAGAGGGAAGCGTGCCAATACAACTTATCCGCCGAAAATGGACGGTAAAAAGAGAGAGAGGGCCGGCACATAGGTGATGATCGCTAATGCCACGATGCCCGCGGCGAAAAGTGGCATGGCAGCTTTGGTATATTCCTTTACTGTAATACCGGTTGTTTGGCAGGCGGTAAACATAACCGTACCAAATGGCGGTGTACATGCACCTATTAGCCCGTTGACCGAATACAGAATGCCAAAGTGCACGATGTTTATCCCGACTTCGCCGAGTACTGGAAGCAGCAGCGGCAAGATAAGTACAGTGACCACGTTACCTTCCATAAACATGCCGATAATGAGCAGGAAAATATTAATAATGAGTAAGATTACGTACTTGTTGGTAGAAACGCTAAGCAGCAACTCAGTAACACGCTGTGGTATTGCTTCCCACGAAAGATAATAACCGAGCGCCGCGGCGCATCCGACAATAATGAGGATAGAGGCCGTGCTCTTAGCAGAACTGACAATGATTTTTTTAAAATCGGAAAATTTCATTTCACGGTATACGAACAGGCCGATAATGGAAGCATACAGCACGCACATCGCGCCGCCCTCAGTGGCGGTGAATAAGCCAATACGCATACCGCCGAGCAGGCCAATCGGCATAATCAGCGCCCAAATGGAGTCCTTGAGTGAGAGCAACCACTCCTTTGGAGAATATCTTCGATCAGACTTGATGCCCCAATGGTTTCTTTTGCTGAGATACCACACAGTGAACATTAAGCAAGCGGCTATCACGATTGCTGGAATATATCCGGCAAGAAACATATCTCCGACTGAGCAGTTAGCATAAAACGCGTACATAATCAGTGAAATGCCGGGGGGAATAATAGGTGTAACGATTGAACTGATGGATGAAAGCGCGGTCGAAAAGCTTTTGGGATAACCGTCCTTGACCATATCGGGAACAAGAATTTTACATTCGTTGGCGCAGTCTGCTAATGCAGAACCGGATACACCGCCCATGAGCGCGCTGAGCAGTACGTTTACTTGCGCCAAACCGCCGGTAAACCGTGAAACGATCATGCGGGCAAATTTCATCATACGCGATGAGATGCCGGCATAATTCATAATCTCACCAGCCATAACGAAGAACGGTACCGCCATCAAAGGGAAGTTTTCTGTTGCGACCGCAATGCGTTGAAAGCATATACCGACATCAAGATCTGTGCTGATGAAAACGAAATAAAAGATGCCGGGTACCAATAGGCAGGAATAAACCGGAAAGTTCATGAGAAACATGACAACACAGATAATAAGGGGCAGCCAAATCATAAAATCATTCATCACGCATCCCCTTCTTTCAAAAGCCGAAAATCTTCAATAATATGCGGAATGGTGTAAACAGACATCAAACCGAACCCAACAGGCATTGCGGCATACTCATAGGCATATGAGAGCCGCAATACCCCCATGACCTTGACCGATCCGTTTAAGGTATAGTCAAGTGCAAGCCATGCAACATAAGCAAAAATCACAAGCATGGCGATATCAACGAATACGGTTATCGCTTTCTGTATCTTTGCGGGCAGCAGTTCCATAGCTGCTTCAATGCTGATATGGCCGCGCGAACGGTAAACAGCAGCTGCACCGACAAATATGCACCAGACATATAGCATGGTAATGGTTTCTGATGCCCAACCAAAGTTAATTGTCGAAAAGAAATAACGAAAGAACACATTGACAATCGTTAAGCCGACGACCAGCGTAAAAAGAATGCCCGTAATGATAATATCCAAATTTTTAAGTATTTTTTTTACTGAGTCCACTTGAAATCCCCCTTTCGTTGTGTTAAATGGGCGCGGCTCATAGGGCTATGGGCCGCGCCACATACCATTCGTTTAGTTCTCGTAACCCATTGCGGTTCGTACCGTTTCACGCAGGCCATCGGACCACTCGGGGAACTTGGTGTAAACTACTTCAGTGGCCTCTTTAAACGCATCAAGGTCAACTTCATCAATTTGAATACCAAATTCATTGGTTAGCTTGTCCTTCACCTCATCATTGAGCGCCTTGTTATCATCGCTGTAGATAACGCCTGCTTCGGTTAATACTTGGTCAAAAACAGCTTTATATTCGTCGGGGAGCGAATTGTAAAGCTCCTCCGAGGTATAGTAAATCGAGGTTAAAATCATATGATTGGTCTCCGCGACATGTGAGGTTACTTCATATAGCTTGCAATCATATAGATCGGGGTAGGAAGGCTCACATGCGTCCACCACTTTCTGTTGAAGCCCGTTATATTGCTCCGAGAAAGACAATGTGGTTGCTGAACCGCCGGTCATAGCTTGGCAGATTTCCCAGTACATCGGGCTAGACGGTGCACGAAGTTTCATGCCCTGCATATCGGCTGGCGACTTGATAGTTTTGTTGGAGCATACTACGCGAGGGCCGCAGTACATCATGTCATATGCGTGCATTCCTTGCTCGGATAACGTCGCTTGAATGGAATCCCACCATTCAGAGGCGTTTAGTTTTTCGTAATCGTACAGATCATCGTAAATATAAGGCGCGCCAACAATAGAGATATCAGGCACTAAGTCGCCCAGCAATGGTGAACCTGCACAAGCGATCATCGGAGCGCCATTTTGTACCTGCTCTATATTGTCCATATCTGCTCCGAGGGCACCATTCCAATATATTTCGCACTTTAGCGTGCCATCTGTGCGTGACTCCAGTTCATCCTTGATATAGCGCCATGCATTACCGGAAGCGTGGTCTTCACCGTTCATGCTGGCTAATTTGATAGAGATAGTTTTGCCGCCAGACTTTTCAGAATTCTCATCTGTGGATTCTACTTTCGCGTTGCTACCGCAACCAGTCAATGCGCTGAATAGCATAACAGTAGCTAGACCCAAGGTACAAAATCGTTTCGTGTGCTTTTTCATTTTGTTCTCTCCTTACTAATTTTAATATGTTTGCTGTCAAGTTTGGCGCGTAAGCAGGTCTCATAAGATCTATCGTGATAAACCACCGAGCCGTTTTCCCGAGAGAAGCGGCTAAAATGCTCATCCCAAATACGGTAGGACATTTCCGGCATGGTAGCATGAGGAAAAAACTCAATCCAGCTAAAACGCACCATCGGGACTCCGTCCACATTGCGATATGTTAGGTCGTGCCATCGGTCACCATGGCGAGTCCAGCCATCCGTCCAATTATCTGGAGTTTCCGGATTCAAGTGGTTATTTTTGCGCCAAGTGGTCAATGCAAGCGCTGTGGTGTTTCCATCAGCTGGAAGATGAGGAATCAGCCACGGTTCCATCTCACCGCAAAACATCCAAATAGGGATTTCGCAGTCCTCTCTGCTTTTGATATCCTCACGCTCAAGCAGTCCGGGACGGGCAAAGTCGAGCTGAAGCATCGTGCCCGAACACGGCGCTGCGGCAGCGAAGTATTTGCTCATGGTCATAGCCAGTGCTTGCACCATCATAGAACCATGCGAATGTCCGGTAATATACATGCGGGATCGATCAATGGCATGTTCGCAACAAATTTGCTCAATCATGGCTTTAAAGAAATGTTCCTCTTTCGGTCCGTTTTCTACATTGCCGAGAAAATTCCAAGTGGGTAATGGCATATTGTCCGGCCCGGCGCCCGAATCAGGATGGCGATGAGTCGGCTTTCCGTACAGTGCTGTCGGTAGTGCAAGAATAAAACCTCGATCCCGAGCGACCCGATCCCACCCGGAGTTACCAGCGTAGACCGCGCCGTTGCAAGAGTAGCCATGCATCGCGAATACCAGTGGCACCGGTTTTTGCGGTGTATCCAGCACCGATTCTGGCACATATACATACCATTCGCGCATCCAACCTTCAATTACCTCGCAATGATATTCCATTTCCAGATCGTTAATCGGATCTAAGGTGACACGCAGGTCCCCCTCGGGGTCTGCCATCCAGCGGCGATGGCGGTACAAGAATCCTTTCCAAATACGGCGCAGCAGTAAATTTGCGAATGTGGCCGAGCTTTTAGGGATGATACTGTGCCGAACTACATAAGCTTTGCAATCTTGATTGCGGGGATAAGCGGTCTCACATTTTCGTCGATATTCAACAGTATCGGGGCTGATTCTATGCTTCTTGCCCGAAACACCGCACGCGTGTTGCCAATATGCGATAGTTTGGCTGTCCTCTCCGATCGGGGATAAGGGATCGTCGATTATCCATGCTGGCACAGGGATTGCACCTTTGCGATACGAATTACGAGATGAAACATCTGTGTAACCGCACAACTTGTTGCAAACATCGTTTTGAGCGGCGGCAAGATAATCAGCGGCAATTAACGATCCGCCCACAGCAACAATGCCGGCATAAAAAGTAGGATTCCACATTACCGCCATATTTGCAAGCACACCGCCTTGACGACAACCGGTAATATACAGTTTTGATTCGTGAACACAGCATTTACCACGCTGCCGAGCTAGACCGGCCACTGTATCAATGTAAGCCACGTCACCAGTCGGGTCGGCATAAGACTCATTGGTATTCCAGCCTTTATCTAGTGGCTCAAGAAAAATCAGCACCATCTTCTCTAGACTTTCCTCTGTATCCGCAATAAATCGCCACAAGCTTTCATTATAGACTTGTTCAAGTCGCACGCCGTTTTCCGGTAAAATCATTAGACCTGCGCACGATTCCCGAGTCTCCTCTGGAATATAGAGCAAAAATCTGCGTTTTTGACCATTTATTACGATGGATTCTTCATATGCACCTTGGAATAACGGAATATATGGATGGACAGGATCGATACTTCTCTCCTGATGGTCAAACAAAACTGAACCCTCCTTTGCGCAGTATTAGCTGCGTGGTCGTTTGATGTATCTTCTATGATTGAAGTATACCAAACGCCAAGAGGGTTCAGCGATTTCATTTTGTACCGGATTCTTTCTAAAAACTGACCACTTTTTGGTGGGATATTATAGCAGGATAGATTTTGCACGCAGCGTGGATAGATATTTCTTGTACAAACTGCACAATGTTGCCGTTATAATTCCTTTTCTAGGATAATCATTTCAACTTCATGAGTTTTTAAACATGCAGATAGCTGGATTTCATCATCGATGGATAGATTTTTATCCTCGATCAGGAGCTGATCTGCATAACGCCTTAATTTATCTGCCTGTTCAGCCCGCAAATACGCGGGAGCCCCCATCGAAAGCCAATGGTCAAAGGTAGAACCATTCTGCCGACTGATTTGATAGCGTCGTAAACGCCATATCCCCGCCGGGAGATTTTGTATCAAAACGGAAAAGGTGCTATCCGGATTGTTGATAAAAACACTATATGCGTCCGCTGGATTTTGCAGCGTACAGTAGCGATAGCGGTAAAGATTATCATACTGTGTGCAGTTATAAAATAAAAGCTGCACACAGTTCTCACCGGCTGTCACGAAATAACCATCTCCGCTGCCCAGTATGCGTTCGCCGAGACGATTCAATAAGCGCATGGCTTGCCAGCCGGCTTTGGGGATTCCGTTATAGGTAAACAGCCCAGGTCCGCCATGGAATGTCCCATCCATGTCATGCTCCTCCAAATAGTCTGTCAGCAACCAATAACCGAATGATTCGGACCGGTCATAATTTCGGCAAATTGTCTGTACAATCCAAGAGGACTTATAGCAGGTCTCTGCCGCGAGATCGCGTTGCCATAGCGTTGAACTCCATTCGACCAACCAGACTTCCGAGCCGTCCATGCCGAGTGTGTGTAATAGCTTATAGATTTCCGACAAAATGTTTTGTGTAAAGTTTGTGTCGCGTGACAGTATGGAAGGAGCCGACATCTGAGATAGTGAAAACTTTGCAAAATCGGGGTCGCGTTGGATAGTCTGATACGGATAATTTTTGAGTGTAAAAAAATCTGGAAGGCAATTATGGTTTTTAGCAAACTCTATGAACCATCCAATATGGTCGTTTTCATATACAGCACTTGCATGCGTGGACGGGCCGCCAAATAAAAGCTGCTTATCAGCCCGCTTGACTGCCCGATAGCTCGCCTCATACATTTCACAACATTCTTCAAAACTGATCCATTCCGTCATAACAATCGAAAAGCTCATCGTCTCGAAGCGCCAAGTACGTACTTCGGTTGCCCCATATCGTTCCAATAAATGAATGACCAATCCATAAATCATCCGCTCCCATTTCAGTCGGTCATTGGCAACGGAATAAAAGCTGCGTCGGCGAAATGGTGTTCTAGGCGTTTTAGCTAACCCCATTGGCACATAGCTCAACTCTATAAAAGGACGCAGGCCAGCAGATACGATAAAATCAAGTACCAGATCAACATTGATAAAACTCAGCCGTAAGTTTCCTTCTGCATCTTCATTATAAAGCCCCATATCGTCGTCTAGAATGCCGTGAAATCTCAAATATTGAAAGCCGATTTCTTGCTGAGCTTGAATAATCTGATCCTGCACGACCTGAATTAAAATATCGTGTGCATAACCGACATTTAATAGGTTCTTCCATGTGTGCCGCAGTGCGCGACCTTCTGCTGTATAAGAAAGGCGTAAATGAAAGCGCTCCGTGCTTACAGCGGGTACGTCTTCAGCAGAAGTCTCCTCGTCATTATCAGCAAATTGCAGCAAATATGACATATCCATTAGTTGCAGTTCGCTGCTCTTTTGAAAAACACTTTCTATCGGATGCTGTTTACGATATTCGTTTGGTGTCATCCCATGCTGTGTTTTAAAATAGTGAATAAAAGATGCGGTATTCTTAAAACCGCATGCGTAGCTGATGTGTGTGACGGAATGATCGGTTCGCAACAGTTCATGCTGAGCCTGTAGCAAACGGAGACGAGTAATATATTCGGTCAACGTACAGTGTAGCGTTTTTTGCACCAGTCGTGCCAGATAGTTAGGGGATAAGAACTCACGTGCCGCTAAATCAGCAACTCGCAAATCCTCATTCCAATGCTGATGAATGTACGACAGCAAATGCTCGATCCGCCGCATCGTGTCCATTTTAATTGCTTTTGCATTACCGCTATCTAATTGTAAAAAGTTCTCTTGCAAAAAGTTGAGAAGGCGAATGGTGTGCTGTGTCGTCGGGATTCGATTGTCCGGCTCGCGGAAATAGGTCTGAAATACATTTGAGAGCAATTTGCGAACCGCATCGAACCGACCGTCAACACCGGCGGCATCATCAAGCACATAACAAGAAAATATACAGTTTTCCACGCCTGATAGGTGCAGATATTCATATGGAATATGTAAATAAATAATTTTACCATCTGCTGCGCATTCACAATAGGATAACTCAAAACGATTAACGACGTATAGCCCGCCTTGCTGCAATTCATATATCTTTCCACTTACCATAATACTGTTGTGCCCAGCGGTGGACAGCACAACATCAATTCCGTTTCCAAAGAATAAATTGCTTTTTTCCGCATTACAGATGTAGAAGCATATTTGATCCTGTGAATGTTCCAACGAAATCACCATCTTTCCGCGGAATCATCCGCAATTTACTTTATATTATTTTTAGATTAGACTAGGTACCATGCCTAACAGCACCCCAAAACGTTTTTCTTAGCGTAATTGTATATTAAATTTAGCCGTTTATCAACTGGAAGAAATAGAGTACTTGTTCGAGGTGAACGCGAAAACAGATGTTTGGGCCCTATGTTGATGCAACGCTATGCGTTTCCATGAATTAGAATAAAATAGTGAAATCCTCTTGACAAAAATCATAAACTGGTGCATACTATGGTTATCAAGATTGTACACTTTGTATAGTTGGCAGGACAAAAGGAGGGTGCGTTATGAATCAGAACTTAGTTATCACGATAGGCCGTGAATATGGCACAGGTGGTCGGGAAATCGGCCAGAAATTGGCCCTCCGTCTGGGCATTGCGTTCTATGACCGCGAGCTCATCACGCGCGCAGCCAAGAAAACCGGCTTTGATGAAAAGCTGTTTGAACAGCTCGACAAGCGGGCCACCAACAGCTTCCTGTATTCGCTTACCATGTTTGGTTCGGTCGGCCTGAACGGCATGAGCCTGACCGATCAGCTTTATCTGGCGCAAGCCAACACCATCCGCGAACTCGCGGAGGCGGGCCCCTGTGTCGTCGTTGGCCGCTGCGCCGACCACGTCCTACGGGATTTTGAAAACCGGTTCGATTTCTTCATCCATGGTTCCATCGAAGACCGCGTCAAACGCATTCAGACCTGCGGCGATTACGAGATCGAAGGCAAAACGCCGGAGGCTGCGCTCGAAAAGATGGATAAACAGCGTTCTACTTATTACAACTACTACACCGGCAAGGTGTGGGGCAAGTGCGACCATTACGACCTTTGCATCAACGCGGGCCGTCTGGGCGTGGAAAATGCAGTGGAAGTCATTATGTCCTATGTTGATAAGCTCAAGAAGTGAGCGTATCATAAAGAAGAGAGAAGAGAAGAACGCGAAGGCCGCGCCCCATTGGGGCGCGGCCTTCGCGCATTTTATCGCCATTTGATGCGAAATTGCAGGGGGGTAAGGCCGGTGCCTTTGCGAAAGGCCGAAACAAGGTGGGAGGTGCTGCAAAAACCACATGCTTCGGCGATCTCCTCAACGCTGCGGGAGGTGGTGGTCAGCTGCTCCTTGGCCGCGCGCAGACGGACGTTCAGTAAATATTGGTGCGGAGTGACCGCGCGGTATTCCTTGAATTTGCGCAGATAATAGCAGGTGCTCATGGCGGCCCGGTGGGCAAGCTGCTCTACCGAGGTGGTTTTATCCGCAAAGTGCGTATCCATATATGCGGCGGAGGACTGGATCGCTTGTTCCAACTCGCTCTTGGGGCTGGCGTTCGCCATGATCGCCAAATGCGCCAGCAGATCGTTCAGCGCGACGGAAAGCATGTGCGGTTCGTCCACCTTGCGGCGAATTACGGTGAGCACGCGCTCGCAGCAGGTCTCTATCGCGGCGCTGTGGGCGATGGGCAGCACAAAGCCTTGGCTTTGCAGGATCAGCTGGGTATAGGCTTCGCTTCCGCCGCCGACCATATGGAACCAGCGCATGCGCAGGTCGTCCGTCACGGCGTAATAGCGGTGCGGCGTACGGCAGTCGAGCAGCAGGATCGCGCCGGAGGGCACGGTCTTGTGTTGGCCCAAATATTCGCAGCCAAGCTCGCCCGCGTCCACAATGATGATCTGGCAGGCATGGAGCGGCTCGTCTCGCTGTACCACATACTGGCGGTCGCAGTGGTAGATCCCGGCGTGCGGCGCATGGCAAAGGTTAGCGGCGGTAAAGGTATCCGGTTCGCGGTAAAAGCGGATGGAATCGGGCAGTACGCCAACGTCCTTCAGCATAAAGAAACCTTCCTTTCGCGCTTCCATAAAACAGTATGATTTTTTGATGTTTTATATCAAGATTATGTAGTGATTTCTGATAGTAAATATTATACGATAGGGCTGCAAACAAAAGCAAGCAAAAAAGCACCGGTTTGCAGGCCTTTTTTCTGATTGTTCATTGGTAAAAAGAAGAGCACACGGAAAAGATGCCAATATCATTTCTTGATATAACGAAGAGGAAAATTTGAGAGAGCGATCATTTGGGAGGAATATGACATGAAAGAAATTCGCATTGGTTTGATTGGCGCTGGCTGGATGGGCAAGGCGCACACCACCGCGTTCCACAACGCAAAAATGATTTTTGGCG
>NZ_JANGCE010000039.1 GCF_024462775.1 Butyricicoccus faecihominis | reverse complement strand
ACGGCGGCGATTTTATCGATGGGTACTACCTCGATATCCCCGAGCTGCAAAAACGGTTCGGCTGAAAAAGCTCCCTTCATTTTCGGCTGCGGGGCGTCAACCCCGCCCCGCAGCCAATCTTCCTGAATCCCCCACATCGACGGCGAACGATTCCAGTTCGCTGTCTCTTTCAAAATCTCAATTCTTGGTCTATTATAAAAGGAGAAGTGAATCATGAAAACAGTCGGCATGATCGGTCTTGGCAACATGGGCATGGGCATGGCCAAAAACCTGATAAAAAAGGGGTTTCCCGTCAAGGGCTTTGATGTATTCGCCCCCAAGCTTGACGAATTCCGCGAGGCAGGAGGCCAGCCTTGCGCCAACCCGGCGGAGGTGGGCCACGACGCGGATGTTGTGTTCGTCATGGTGCTCAACGGCCAGCAGGCGCTTGACGTCGCGTTTGGCGAAAACGGTCTTGTGCAAACAATGCGCCCCGGCTCGGTCTACTTCCTAACCTCCACCATCGGTCTGGGGTATGCAAAAAAACTGCACGAGGGCCTTGCGGCAAAAGGCATTGAAATGATCGACTGCGCGGTCTCCGGCGGCCTGCCGGGCGCGCAGAACGGCACGCTAACGCTGATGGCGGCCGGAAAAAAACCTGTTTACGAAAGCTGTGCCGACGTCATGGACGCGATCGCGACCAATCCCAACCACGTGGGAGAAGAGCCCGGTCAGGGGCAGGTCGTCAAGGCATGCCTGCAAGCGCTGGTCGGCGCGCAGTACACCGCGATCTTTGAATTGATGGTCATGGGCTGCAAGGCAGGCGTGGACCCGCAGGTGCTGCAAAACGTGATCAGCACCTCGGTTGCGGGCAGCAAGCTGTTCGATATCTGCGTGCCGCTCATCATGGATCGCAAATTCAAGAACACCGGCTCGTCGCTTGCCGTGATGAGCAAGGATCTGAATATCACGATGGATCTGGCGCGCGAGGTGGGCTGCGCCATGCCGACTGTTGCGATCGCCCGCGAAATGGTGCAGGCCGGCTTCATCCGCTACCCGGACGAGGATAACTGGGCCGTTACAAAAATTCTGGAGGACATCGCGGGAGCCGAGGTAAAACGCCGCTGAACGGCTACGCAAAGCAAGGGAAACAGACAGGAGGGAAAGGAATGAAAGCGATCAAGTGGCTTAACCGACATGCTGAAGAGGTTCTTCTGGTGGCAATGCTCGTGGTCATGCTTGTTGTGGAAATCGCGCAAATATTCATGCGCCGCGTCATGGGTTCGTCCCTTTCGTGGGCGGAAGAGGTCGTGCGGTATCTGTTCGTATGGTCGGGCTTTCTCAGCATCAGCTTTACCATTCAGAATCAATCGGCCATGCGCCTTACCATGCTGGTCGCCGCGATGCCGCGCATGGTGCGGCACATATGCATCGCGGTGGTGTATATCGCGCTCACAGCATTTTTCGGGTATATGGCGGCGGTGGCGGTGGTGCAGCTCGGCTCCATGCACCAGACGAGCGCCGCGCTCGGCATGCCGATGGTGTACGTCTATCTAGCCCCCGTGGTGGGCTTTATCCTGACCACGGTGCGCAGTATTCAGGCGCTCATCGTCGTGTTCAAGGGCCTTGGCAAAAACCATACGCACGATATTGTCATCAACACGAAACCTGAGGAAGGGGGCACGGTCTGATGGTAGGCGCAATTTTTGCCGGCATGCTGGTGCTGCTGGTGCTCGCGGTCCCGATCTGTGTCGTGATCGCCATGATCTCTCTGATCCCCTACGGGCTTGACCCCACCTTTGCGGCCAGCCCCATGTTCATTCTCCGGCAAATGGTTTCCGGCTTGGATTCCATCACCCTGATCGCCATTCCGATGTTCGTGCTGTCGGGTATCATCATGGCGCGCGGCGGCATATCCAAGAAGCTGTTTAACGTATTCTCCTATTTTATTGGCGATAAGACCGGCGGCCTGCCGTGCGCGGCGGTCATCACCTGCCTGTTTTACGGGGCCATTTCGGGCTCCGCGCCCGCGACCACCGCGGCGGTCGGTGCGATGACCATCCCGATTCTGGTCAGCCTCGGCTATGATCTGACCTTCTGCGCGGCGCTCGTCGCTATCGCGGGCGGATTGGGCGTCATTATTCCCCCGTCCATTCCGTTCATCCTGTATTCCATGAACTCAGGCGCTTCGGTGGGCGCGCTGTTCATGGCCGGCATTTTGCCCGGCATCCTGATCGGCGTTTGCCTGATGGTTTATTCCGTCTTCTACTGTAAAAAGCACGGCGAGGATAAGGAGAAGCTGCGTGAAAACATCGCAGAGCTTCGCCAAAAGGGCTTTATTAAGGTGTTTATGGAAAGCTTCTGGGCTCTGCTCAGCCCGGTCATCATTCTCGGCTCGATCTACGGCGGCATCTGCACGCCGACCGAAGCGGCGGTCATCTCGGTCGTGTACGCGCTCGTGATCTGCCTGTTTGTCTACAAAACGCTAAAGCCCCGCGAGTTGTACGCCGTTTTACGCGAGGGCGTGGAGACCTATGCGCCCATCTTGTTCATCCTCGGCGCGGCGCAGGCGTTCAGCCGCGTGCTCACGCTGACACAAGCGCCCCAGCAGCTGGCCGAGGCCATGGGCTCGGCGATCAGCTCCAAGGTTGCGCTCATTCTACTGATCAACGTATTCTTGTTGTTCGTCGGCATGGTGATGGACACCGGCCCCGCTATTTTGATTTTGACCCCCATCCTCGTGCCCATCGTCACGGCGGCGGGCATCGATCCGGTACATTTCGGCGTTATTATGATCGTAAACCTCGCCATCGGCTTTGTCACGCCGCCGATCGGCAACAACCTGTACGTCGCCTCCACCCTGACCAAGCTGCCCGTAACAGCGATTGCGAAAAAGGCGGTGCCGTTTATGGCGGCCTTCTTTATCGCGCTACTAATCATCACCTTTGTGCCGCAGGTCTCCCTGCTGCTCGTCCAGTAAAGGAGGGCCGGAAATGATAAAACGATTGCGAAAGCTTACCGCGCTGCTGCTTACCGGCGGCGTAACGCTCTCCTGCGCCGCCTGCGAACCGCTGAACGCGGTCGCGAGCCCGGATAAGGAAGGCAAGCTGGTCGTCAGCGTCGCCTATGATTCTCAGCCGGATTCCGTCACCGGCATCATCGCCACCAGCCTTGCGGAAATGCTGGAAGAGAAAAGCGGCGGCAAGATCACCGCGCATGTATACCCGTCCGGCCAGCTCGGTTCGGACAAAGAGCTGATTCAAAGTTGTATTTCGGGCGATGTGGAGTTTGTCGTGCAGAATCACTCGGCTCAGGTAAACGATATCACGGGCGCAAAGGTGCTCGATATGCCGTACTTATTCCCCAATATTGAAATCGCGCGCCAAACGCTGGACGACCCCGAATTTCGCAAGGTGTACGACGCGCTGTATCCCGAAATCGGCTTGAAGCTGCTGATGATCTCGGACATGGGCTACCGGCAGACCTCGTCGAACCGCAAATTGCAAACGCTGAACGATTTTAAAGGGCTGGACATCCGCACGATGGAAAACCCCATCCATCTGGCGCTTTGGAAGGCGCTCGGCGCGAACCCGACCCCGATGAACCGCGGCGAGGTGTTCCTTGCCCTGCAACAGGGCCTGCTTATGGCGCAGGAGGACCCTTACGTGAACTTTCTCCTGAACAACTATCAAGAGGTTCAGCAGTACGCGGTCGCGACCAACCACCTGTTCCACGACATCACCGTGATCACGAACGACCGGTTTTATCAGGAGCTGCCGGAGGAGTACCGGAGCTGGATCGACGCCTGCTGCACCGAATTGCTTCCCATCTCCCGTGAGCGCTCGGACAGCATCAACAACGAACAGGATCTGATCGACGCGGGCATGGAGGTCGTCCATCTGTCGGACGAGGTATTCAACCAGATCTCCGCGATTGAGGAAGAACAGGTCTGGCCCATGATTCGTGAGCAGGTCGGCGACGAACTGACCGACGCATTGCTCGACGCGGTCGACCGAGCCAAGATCAAATGCGGTTACGAGGAATAAAAAGCCCCCGCGAGAGCGGGAGCTTCTACAAAAGCTTTATAAGAACAACGAGGATTCATCGGGCGTTACCGTGGTAAACCGTTCGCGAAACGCCTGCGGATGCAGGCCGATGTGCCGCATAAACAGCTTGGTGAAGTGGTAAGGGTTTTCATAGCCCACCTGCCGCGCGATCGCGCTGACCGAATGCGTCGTGCGGATCAGCTGCCACTGCGCGTCGCTCATGCGGCGGCTGATCTGATAGTTGATCGGCGAAATGCCGAACTCTGTTGTGAAAAGGTGCGTCAGATAGCTGGCGCTTACGTGAAAGTGCGCGGAAAGCTGTTCCACCTTGATCACGGTGCGGTAGTTCTTATCGATGTAATGCAGGATGTCGAGCGCAATCTGCCTGCGTGTGGTTTCCTTTCGGGTAGGCTTAGCGTGGGAATCGTTGTGCTCCACCATACGGTGCGCAATCAGCAGCAGCGACAGGCTCAGCATGTGCGTCAAATCGTGCGTGTAGTGGCTGGCCGCGTCCTGCGTATAGGCGGCAAGGATTCGTTCCAGCAGCAGCCGGATCGTCTCCCCCGCCTCGCCCGCCGCATAGTACGGATAGGTCTTGGGCGAAACGATGTAGCCGGGCGGCACATTATCCAGCTTGACCCCCGTCATCGTGAGCGTCCATGCATCCAGCGCATCGTTCGGGTCGGAAACAACCGAATGCACCGTGTCGGGATTGATAATCAGCAAATCGCCCCGGCTCGCGTGGAACACCGAATCGTTCACCGTGTATATCCCCTGTCCACCGGCGATATAAATGATCTCCGCCAGCGCCTCGTGGGAATGGAAATGAAACACCCAGTTTGGGTTGCCAAATACGTGGGTAATCTCGGTCACTTGAAAATTCGCGTTATCCGCAAGGAACGTAGAAGGCTGTTTTTCAAAATGCAGCTTGATCACGGCGTTCCCCCCTCTCCGGCTCCGGCCGTTACTTGTTCATTTTATTGTATTGCATCTTGTGCGGGCCGTCAAGCCCGGACTCATGTTAAAAAGGAGCAGAATACTCATGAAAAAATCGATCTGTATTGAAAAAATATTTTTAGAGCACGACTTTTACGACCGCTTTGCCAAGGTGGCCGAAGCAGGTTTTCAGTATGTTGAATTTGGCTATTGGCCGGGCCGCGACATCGACCGCATCAAGGCCGAATGCGACAAGCACGGGCTGACGGTCACCACCTTTTCGGCAGATTTCAAGGCCTCGCTGATCGTGCCAAAGGATCGCGCGGCATTCCTCGACTATCTGGCGCAGTCCATCGAGGTCGCCAAGACCCTTGGCTGCCAAAATCTCGTCATTCATTCGCAGGCCATGGACGATACCGGCGCGTTTACCAGCGACGGCAGCGATCTGGACGAACCGGTCAAGCTTTACAGCGCTGCGCTGACCGCGCAGGACGCGGCGCGCATGGCCGAGCAGGCTGCCGTAACCCTCGTACTAGAAGCGGTCAACAACATTTCAAAACCCGGTTACTACATGACCAGCTGCCGCTATACCGGAAACCTGTGCAAGGTGGTCGGATCGCCAAACCTAAAAATACTGTATGATATCTGGCACATGCAGCAGATGGAAGGCAACATGGTCGCCAATCTGCGCAAATACGCGGACGTACTCGGCTATATTCATGTGGGCGACTGTCCGGAGCGCCACGAGCCGGGCACCGGCGAGATCAACTTTGATAAGATCAAGCATGTCGTCTGTGACGAGCTCGGCCTTGATATCGTTTGGGGCTTTGAGCTCGATCCCGAAATTTCTTCAGCCGACTGCGTGCAAAAGCTCGCGGCGTTTTAAAAAAGGAGGATATTATCATGATCGTTACCATCGCCCGTCAGGTCATCAAGCCCGCCTGCTTCGACGCTTATCATGCGCTGGCGGCAGAGCTTGCCGAAAGCTCCCGCGCCGAGCCCGGCTGCGCCGGCTATCGCTCGGTGCAAGCCGAGGAGGACAAGCGCGTGCATCTGTTCATCGAATGCTGGAAGGATCAGGCCGCGATCGATACCCACGTCGCGACAGAGCACTTCACCCGCATCGTTCCGCAGTTCGCCGCCATGTTTGATGATGCCGAATTGGTCACCCGCTATCAGGTGCTTGCCTGATATGTCCGTCTCGACACGCACCGGATTGATCGCGCTGCTGGGCCGCCCGCTGGGCTTTACACTCGCGCCCGCCATGCAGAACAGCGCGTTTCGCGCGCTGGGCATGGACGCACTCTACCTTCCTGTGGAGTGTGAATCGTACGATCTGCCCGTGCTGCTCGCAGCATTCCGCCGCATGCCGTTTATCGGGCTGGCCGTCACCAAGCCGCTCAAGATCAGCATCCTCCCCTATCTGGACGAATTGGACCCGCTGGTCGCGCAAATCGGCTCGTGCAATACGGTTTGTTTCAAAAACGGGCGGTGGACCGCCCACAATACGGACGGCGAGGGCTTTGCCGACGCCCTCACCGGAGCATACGGCGATATCCGCGGCGCCACACTGCTGGTTCTGGGCGCAGGCGGCGCTTCGCGCGCGCTGTGCTTTGCCTGCGCGGCAAGGGGCGCATCCTGCTTGTGAACCGCACGCTGGAAACCGCACGCGCGCTTGCGCAGGCGGTGAGCCTCCGCTTCCCTATTCCATGTGAAGCATTGCCTTGGGGCGAGCTTTCATCCGCCCTGCCCATGGCCGATATCCTGATTAACGCGACCGGCCTTGGCATGGAGCCGCACGTGGGGCAAACCCCGTTGCCCGCCGCGCTGCTTTCACCGCGCCTGTTCGTGTGCGACCTCGCCTACCGCCCGGCGCGGACCCGATTGCTTGCCGATGCCGAGGCGGCGGGCTGCCGCACCATGAACGGGCGCGCCATGGCTGTTTATCAAGGGGCGCGCCAGATTAAGCTATGGACGGGGTATGACGCCCCTATCGGCTTCATGTCCGATACCCTGCGCCGCCTCTCCGGATGCGAAGGAGATCGCCTGTGAAGCAATATGGCCGGCTTTATTTTGCGTTCCTGCGGCTGGGCGCCTTTACCTTCGGCGGCGGGTTGGCCATGCTGCCGCTGCTACAACACGAGGTCGTGGAGCGCTATGGCTGGGCGACGGAAGAAGAACTGATCGACATGTACGCCGTCGCGCAGTGCGCGCCGGGTATTATCGCCGTTAATACCGCCGTCTATGTCGGCAGCCATGTAGCGGGAGTGCCCGGCAGTCTTGCCGCGGTGCTAGGGCAAATCACTTCGCCCATCTGTCTGATCACCTGCATCGCCTTCTCCTTTCAGCATCTGACCGAGCAGCCGCTTTTTCAGCACGCGCTTGCCGGCATACGCGCCATGGTGTGCGTCTTGTTATGTAACACCGCTTGGCGCATGGGCCAAAAAAGCTTGGTGGACATTCCGACCGTGATGCTCTGCGCCGCCGGGGTCGTCCTGTCCCTACTGCTGCATGTGCCGCTGATCGCGGTCATGCTCGGGGCAGGGCTGCTGGGGCTGCTGCTCAAAGGGGGAAAGCCTTCGTGACCTGCTGCACCTTGTTCTGGACGTTTGCCCGGATCGGCCTATGTACGCTGGGCGGCGGGGCGGCCACGATCCCCTATTTGCTGGAATTGCCTGCGCGATTCGGCTGGACCTCACCCGAAGAAATGGCGGTCATCATCGCAGTAGGCGAAAGCGCTCCCGGACCGGGCGGCGTGAACATGGCCGGCTATATTGGCTTTGAAGCGGCCGGTCTGCCCGGCGTCTTGTGTGCGGTTGCGGGACTGTGCGTGCCAAGCTTGATTCTGGTGAACCTAATCGCCGCCTTTTTGCGCGACTTTAGCAAGCACCCCGCCGTCACGCGCTTTTTCTACGGCTTACGCCCCGCCGTTGTGGCCGTGATCATCAGCGCGGTATGGGGACTGATGCAAATCAGTTTATTTGTTGACGGTACCGCTCATCTGCCCGCGTTCTTGATCTTTGCGGCCGGTTTGGTCATTACCCACCTGCCCCGCACCAAAAGCGTACACCCGTTGGTATTGGTCTTTTCCGCCGCCCTGTTCGGCATGATTTTCAGGATATAATAAAGGGCCTTTTGCAAAATAAAAAAACACTCTAAAACTTGTCATTCTGAGGCGTAAAGCGACGAAGAATCTCGCGCGAGCACGCGATTCCCACACATCTTCCGCGTGTTCGTGTGAGATTCTTCACTTCGTTCAGAATGACAATCGAGTGTTTTTTTGTTTTGCAAAAGACCCTTTTGTTTAACTCTTTTGCAGCATGATATGGATGAACGCGCGCTGGCCGACCTCTTCAAGGCCGAAACCGAGCGCGATGCTGTAGCCGTTCTGGTAATAATACAGCATGGTCTGGCCGTCGCCCTCGCTCGCGTTCACAACGCGGAAGCCGTTATCCTCAAGGCAGCCGATATACCCGTCCACAGCCACCTCCACGCCGGTGGAAATGCTTCGCAGGTCGTAATAATAATGCTGAATGCCGTCCGTCAGGTTCTTGCTGTAAACCGGCGCGCCGGTATAAGCGCCGTAATCGGGCGCGGGATAATAGCCGTCGTAGCACGCGACCTTGGAGTTGACCTGCGAGGCCTGCCCCGTCAAATCGGCAAAGCTTTTAAGCGAGCCTGTGCCCAGCTCATCCAGATAGTACGCCGGAATGGCAAGGTTCAGGTTCTGTCCGCCGTCGATATAGGCGGAGGTGATACCGATCAGCTCGCCCGAGGCGTTAAGCAACGCGCCGCCCGAGGAACCGTGCGAGATCGCGGCGGTGGTTTGGATATAATCCATGCCGCTGATCGTGCGCTTTGCATTGGAAATGATGCCGTCCGACAGGGTGTTGGAAAGGCCCTGCGGGCTGCCGATGGCGTATACCTTGGCGCCGGTGGCAAGGGACGCGCTGTCGCCGATCGAGACCGGCGTAAAGCCCGAGCCGTTCACCTTGATACGCGCCAGATCGAGCTCCTCGTCGTAGGCGTAAACGCCTGAAACGTCGTACACCTTGCCGTCCGCGGTCTGGATTTTGGCGGAAGCCGCCCCCTCGATCACGTGATAATTGGTCACGGCTTCGCCCGACGCGGTGAGGAACACGCCGCTGCCGGCGGCGGTCGCGTTGCCCGCCTTGTCATAGATCTCGATATAGAACACACTGGGCGAGCACTTTGCAAAAAGGTCCTCGCTTGAAAGCGACGTATCTTCCTTTTTCAGCAGCGTGATGCTTTTGCGCAGCGATTTGTCCGCCATGCGCGTGACGATCGCGGCGACCTCGCCGCGCGTGATATTGCTGGAGGGCTGGAACCGGCCGGAGGAATTCGACCCGGTCAGCACGCCCGCGCGGTACAGCTTATAGACCGAAGCGGCGTACATGCTGGCGGAGGATACATCCGGGATCGCGCCGTCCTCCACATCGTTGATGGCGGGCAGCGCATCATCCGGCAGGGCGGCGGCAAACAGCACGGCAAACTGCGCGCGGGTGGCGTTCGCATCGTAGTTTGCGTAGTCGGCCGCGATAATGCCCTCCCGCAGGGCGTAATCCGCATAGGTACGGTACCACGGTTTGGAGGAAGAAAAATCCGCTGCGCCGGTCTCGTAAATACTTCTCAGGCAAGCCGCCAGCTTGACGGCCTCGGCCAATGTCAGGTCGTCGTCCGGCGCAAAGGTGGTGGCCGTTGTGCCATTGATCAGGCCGTATTCGTACGCCGTTGCGACGTTGCCCGCGTACCACGCGCCCACGGGCACATCGGTAAACTGGCCTTGTACATAGCTTTTCGCAGCCGTAAAATTCTCATACCCCGCGAAAGCGAACGGTATGGAGGCGACTGCCAGCAATGCCGACAGCAACAGGCTAAGCAGCTTCTTTTTCATGGATTTGCTCCCTCCTTATATCCCCATTCTGACCGACGCCTGTGGTTTTTCTGTGAACGGGATATGGGTTTTCTGCGTTTTTATCCTTGGTACGCCGCGACGATCTCCCCGATATACATCGTGTGGAAATCATGGTCGCCGTACCACTTATCGATCGTTTCCTGCTGCAGGATATCTTCGGGCGCGATCTCGCTCTTGCAGCGCTTGCGGCAAACAAGCACAAGCTTCGCCTCTTCAAACGTGGGCTGGCCCTCGACAAACACCGGCGTTAGGCCGCTTTCGTGCATCTTGTCGATCTCGCGGCCCGATTTGGAACCCAGCGTATTGAGCGCGTCGCGGTGTCCATCCTGTAAAAAAGTGATGGTAAAATACTCGCTGTTATCAACAAATTCCTTGGTATAGCGGCTGTGGCGGATATACGCGGTCACCGAGGGCTTGCCCCAAATCACGCCGATGCCGCCCCAGCTCGCGGTCATGGTGTTCCACTTTTCCTCCGTGCCCGCGGAAATCAGCATCCAATCCTTAGCGAGCAGGTCGAATACGTGCATGGCTTGCTTTGTAATATCGATTTTGGTAAGTGACATAAAAATACCTCCCACTACTGTTAGTTAGGAATTAGTAGTTAGGAATTGCGGTATCGGCCGTCGGCCGATCATTTTAATCGCGCGCAAAGCGCGCCCACGCAATTCTTACCACTAACGCCAAATTACTAATTACTAACTACTCATTACTAATTCTTACGGAGTGTCGTGCCTTCTCATCTTCATCTCCTGCCAATCCTCGCGGGAAATGAGAATCTGCCGGGGCTTGGAGCCTTCAAACGAACCGATGATGCCGCGTTCCTCGATCTGATCGATGATGCGCGCGGCGCGGGAATAGCCGAGCTTCAACCGCCGCTGCAGCATCGAGGTCGAGGCTTGGCGGCAATCCATGATCACGTCGATCGCCTCCTCGATCATCTCGTCCTCTTCCTCGCCCGGGTCGCCGGAAGAAGAGCCGCCCTTGGAATCGGCCTGCTCCGCTTGACGCTCGATGTGCTCGAGTATCTCTTCATCATATTCAGCGGTGCTTGTCTCCTTGATATGCGCGATCACGGCTTCTATCTCATCGGACGAAATAAAGCAGCCCTGCACGCGCGTGGGCTTGCCCTCGCCAAGGGGGGCGTACAGCATATCGCCCTTGCCGATCAGCTTTTCCGCGCCCGTGGTATCCAAAATGATGCGCGATTCGATCTGGCTGGCGACTGCGAAGGCGATGCGCGAGGGAATGTTCGCCTTCATGATGCCGGTAATCACGTCCGCCGAGGGACGCTGCGTGGCGACGACCAAATGCATGCCCGCCGCGCGCGCCTTCTGCGCGATGCGGCAGATCGAGGTTTCCACCTCCTTGGCGGCGACCATCATCAGGTCGGCCAGCTCGTCGATAACGATGACGATCTGCGGCAGCACCTGATACTGATCCGGCGTGCCGCCCTCTTCCTTTTCGGCCTTCTGGCGCTCGGCGCGCATCAGATCGTTATAGCCGACAAGGTTGCGCACCTGATGGTCGGCAAAGAGCTTATAGCGCCGTTCCATTTCGCCCACCGCCCAGTTGAGCGCGCCCGCCGCCTTGCGCGGGTCGGTCACGACCGGGATGAGCAGGTGCGGCACGCCGTTGTAGTTGCCCAGCTCGACCATTTTGGGGTCGACCATGATGAGCCGCACCTCTTCGGGCGTGGACTTATACAAAAGCGAAATGAGCATGGAGTTGATGCACACCGATTTACCGGAACCGGTCGTACCGGCGATCAGCATATGCGGCATTTTGGCGATGTCGCCAATGACGGGCTTGCCCGTGATATCCTTGCCAACGGCAAAGGACACGCGGCTTTTGGCGCCCGTGAACGCGGGCGAAGAGATGCACTCGCGGATAAACACGGTGTTCACCGCCTTGTTCGGCACCTCGATGCCGACGGCGACCTTGTCCGGTATGGGCGCGATACGCACCGACACCGCGCCGAGCGACAGCGCGATATCATCGGACAGCGAGGAAATGCGCGAGATCTTGATGCCGCGCGGAATGGTCAGCTCAAACCGGGTGACCGACGGTCCGCGCACGATGCCGATGATCTGCGCGTCGATACCGAAGGATTGCAGCGTGTCCAGCAGGCATTCGGAGTTCTCTTGCAGCTCCCGCTCGGCTCCGGCGGTCGAAACGCGTTTGCCCGCCGCGAGCAGGTCCATCGGCGGATAGTCGTACACCGGCACGGGGGCCTTTTGGTTTTCGTCTATCGCCGCGCTCAGCGCGGCCTGCTCGTCCTCGGATATCTTTTCGGGTTTTTTGGGCTTATCCGCGGCAAAGGGCGGTTCGTCCTCGTCGGCCGGAGGCTGCACCAGATCCATGATGCTGGTCTGCTCGCCGGTCAGTTCGCCCCCCTCCATCGCGCGCAGGTATTCGTCCGGCGCAATGGGCTTTTTCTTCTTGAGCGTCTCGCGCGGCGCATCCTCCGCTTCGGAAAGCTTGTCCGGCGGCGGGCCCTCGTCGAGCGGGATATCGATGCTGGCCTGCCGCTTCTGCGCGCGCTTTTCCGCGCGCTGGGCCACGGCCACATGTACGTTGGGCAGCTTTACCGGGGCTTCGTAGCGCTCGCGCTCCTCCTCGTCCTCGTAATCGTATTCGGGCGGTCGGAGCATTTCCATCAGCGCCTGCGGCGTCACGCGGAAGGCGAGCAGCACGGCGGCCAGCGTCAGCAGCACCAGAATCAGCAGCGCGCCGACCGAGGAAAGCCCCCATTCCAAAACAATGTACAGCCCGCCCGAAAGCAGACCGCCGGACGAACCTTTCATGCCTGTCTCGATCAAGTCGGACAGCGTTTCCATGGAAAAGGTATATTCATTTGCGTGGGTGAACGAATGCGCGATGCCGCCCACCAGCACGGGCAGCGCGCCGATGGCGGCGCCCCGCAGGCGCACCGGGCCCTTTTGCCGCACAAACAGCAGCACCGCAAGGCCCAGCAAGGCAAACGGCAGCACATATACGCCCCCGCCGATCAGCGCCCCCACGCCCTGATGCAGCGCGTGCAGGATGAATCCGTCGATCGGCAAAAGGCTAAGCAGCCCTAACAGGCCCAAAAGCCCCCAAACCGCGCCCCACGCCGTGCGGGACAGCATGCCCTGCGGCGCGGCGGGTTCGGGCTTTCTGCGCGGCGCGGCGCCTGTGCGCTTTGCCGCCGGTTTTTTCGTGGTGGTCTTTCTTGCAGCCAAGTGATCTTATCCTCTTTTCTCAGAGCGTTTTAACAAGGGTCACGACGATGGTGATGACACCGATCAGCGCGCAGTACACGGCGAACGGCCGGAAGTGCCCGCTCTTCGATACCATGCGCACCATTTTGATCGCGGCCAAGCCGGCGATCATCGCGACCAAAATACCGACAATGTAGATATACAGCGGCACCGCGCCCGCGGCTGCCGGCGCTTTGATCGCGTCCGCCAGCTCCAATATGTTTGCGCCCAGCACGACGGGCAGCGACATGATGAACGCGAAGCGCACGGCGAAATCGCGCGAAAAGCCGCGGAACAGGCCCGCGCAGATCGTGGTGCCCGAGCGGGACAGGCCGGGCAGCACCGCGAAGCACTGCGCCACGCCGACGAGCAGCGCGTCCAGCCAAGTGGCGTTTTCCTCAGTCTTGTTCTTATGCGGCGCTTTTTCAGAAAGCAGCAAAATGCCGGCGGTTACCAGCAGCAGCAGCCCGACGACCAGCGGCGAGGAAAACGCGGCTTCCAGTTTGGATTTAATGGGCAGGACCGCGAACATCGGCACGATAGTGAGCAGCACCATGATGACGAAGCGGCGGTACGGGTGGCCGTTGATTTTAAAGCCGTCCTTCACCCAGCCGAAGAACTCGACGAACAGCTCCTTGATATCCTTCCAGAACGCGACAACGACGGAAAGCAGCGTGCCGAAGTGCAGCAAAACGTTGAACAGCATGTAATCCGCCTCGACGTCGCCGCCGAACAGCGTTTGCGCCAGCACCAGATGGCCGGACGAGGAAACGGGCAGAAACTCCGTCAGCCCCTGTACCAGTCCCAGCAGGATCGCGAACCATAAACTCATTGATGTTTCTCCTCTCGATCGGATCAGTATCCATACGATTTCATTATAACACAGCATTTCTGCCTTTACCACCGAAATTTGCCGCAATAGGGGCGGCGCGGCGCCCGCCGCGGGGACAGGAAGAATCTCATAACAATACATTTTGACGGTAAAATAGTCTTGACTTTTTGACAGTCATAATCTATACTGAACATATGGCAAGGAAGGAGGATCGTATGCCGAAAAAGATGGGACGGCCGCCATCCAATAATCCAAAGAATCTGCGCATCGATATACGCCTGACGGAAAAAGAGCTGAAAATGCTTGATGAGTATTGCCGTGAAAAGGACGTATCCCGTCCGCAGGGATTACGCGATGGCATAAAAGCCCTCCGAAAACAATGAAAGAAGTGGCGCTACCCTCTCACAAGTAACCGCCACTTCTCCCGCGCGAACACCCCAAGGGGCAAATCGCATAAATATTATACACTGTGCGGTTCGTTCTGGCAAGGTGTCGTGCATGACGATACGAAAGGAATCATCAACATGTGCATTTTGAAAGACCTATACCGGGGACTAATCTACCCTAGCGAGCAGATCGTTCCCAAGGAGAAGAATTACCGGAAAATCGGACAGCAAATCACCGAGGAATATAACCACCTGACCGGCAGACTATCTCCTGCGGATGCCAAACGGTTTGAAAAATACCAGCAACTGCTGGGCGAAACAGCAGATCTGGACTGCTACGCCAATTTTGAATACGGCTTCCGCCTTGGGGCTTTGCTCATGGCCGCGGTGTTCATGGAAAGCGGCACGGCCAACGCGGCACCGCAAAGCATCTAAAAAAGTCCGCGCCCGGCGTAACGATACGCCGGGCGCGGGTGTTTTATCTGTTCTTTTTCAGCAACGCGCTTAATACGCCAAACACCTTTTGCAGATCAATGGGCTTGGCGATAAATTCGTCCATACCGGCTTGCAGCGCCGCTTTCCGGTCCTCTTCAAAGGCGTTCGCCGTCATGGCGACGATGGGCACCGTCTTTGCGTCCGGCCGGTCGAGCGCGCGAATCGCGCGGGTGGCCGCCATGCCGTCCATCACCGGCATTTGTATGTCCATCAGGATCAGGTCGTAGGTGCCGGGCTTTGCGGCGGCAAAGCGCTCGAGCGCCTCGCGCCCATTCTCCGCCGGGTCTATCTCCGCGCCGCTGCCGCTGAGCAGCTCTGCCGCGATCTCGCGGTTCAATTCGTTATCCTCCACCAGCAGAATGCGGGCAAACGAATAGTCTGCCGCGGGTATCGCATCCAACTGCCTGAATCGGCGCGGTTCCTCCTTGAGCGCGTATTTGCGCAGCATGTATATCAGGTTGGAGGTCAGCAGCGGCTTTGTGATAAACCCGTCGATGCCGGCGGCGTGCGCCTCCGCTTCGCATTCCGACCAATCGTAAGCCGAGATCAGGATGATGGGCATATCCGGCCCCACGCTGGCGCGGATGCGCCGGGCGGTCTCTATGCCGTTCATGCCGGGCATACGCAGGTCGAGGATGGCCGCGAAATAATCCCGGTCCGCCTCATGGGCGGCGGTGACTTCGGCCACCGCTTCCGCGCCGCAGCCCACACAGCGGCAGGTCATGCCGAGCTCGCCCAGCCGCATCGAAACGCACTCGCAGGTGATGGGGTCGTCGTCCGCGACCAATATGGGCAGCGCCGTCAGCTCGCGCACATCGGGCATATCCTGCTCGCGCAGTCTCAGCTGTATGGTCACGGTGAACCGGCTGCCCCGGCCGAACTCGCTTTCGGCTTTTATCGTTCCGTTCATCATACGCACGATGTTATCGCAGATCGCCATGCCAAGGCCGGTGCCCTGTATGGTGCGGATGTCCGGGTCCTCCGCGCGTTCAAAGGGCGCGAATACCTTGCTCAAAAACTCCGGCTTGATGCCCACGCCGTTATCCTGAAAAACAAATTCATAAAGCCCGTAGCCGCTCGCAGGAGATAATTTCTCCGCGATATCCAGCACGATGTGCCCGTGTTCCGGCGTATACTTGACCGCGTTGGACAGGATATTTAAAAACACCTGCTGGATGCGCTGCATATCGCCGATCACCAATTCGTGCCGCAATTCATGCACATGCACGTCAAAGCGGTGGCCCTTGGCCGCGATTGCGGGACGGATGATGGTGCCCACGTTTTGCAGCAGGTCGCCTAGGCTGATCTCCTCCTCGGCCAACGTGATGCGGCCGCTTTCGATCTTCGCCATATCGAGCGTTTCATTGATCAGACTGAGCAGCAGCTTGGACGAGGCGCTAATCTTCTCCAAACAATCGAGCACACGCTCACGGGAATCGATATGCGCGCCGGCGATCGCGGTCATGCCGATGATGGCGTTCATCGGCGTGCGGATATCGTGGCTCATTCTGGATAAAAAGTCCGACTTCGCGCGATTCGCCACGTTGGCGGCGTGCAGCGCGTCCTCCAGCAGCTCGCGCTGCCGCTTGACCTCGCGCACCTCGCTCACATCCGTGCGGGTGAGCAGCAGCATGTTTCTCTCCCTATTATAATAGCTAAAGCGCATCTTTTTATCGCGCAGCTTGCCGTTTTCAGCCACCTTGCAATAAACGATATATTCGTCGTTCTCTTCCAGAATCGGCAGCACATTGGCCAGCATCAGGCTTTGGTTAAGCTCTTCGCGCTCGTCCGCCGGAACAAAGGCTTCGTGAAACGCGACCACTTCGCGCTCATAATCGTTACTGGCCAGCGGCGGCGTGGGCGTGCCGTTTTCTTGGTTGGCGCTATACATCACATAGCTGTTCCGGTCCGCGTCGATATAGACCACATAGTCGTATTCCGCGCTGACGGCGGCTTCCACGATATGCGCCCGTTTCTGGCTGTCGATATATTGGCTGGTCAGCAAAACGCGTCCCGCTCCGCTCTCGCCGTCGTCCAGCAGGTCAAGGAAGGCCTCGTGCCATTCAAATCCGAACGGCTGCCCGTTGAACCGCATTTCAAACGAAATATTCTTTTCCCCGCTTTTGGCAAAGGCTCGAAGCGCCGCAAGTGACAAGGTGCTATCCCATTTCTCCAAATCCGGCGGATATACGCTCGCCCGATACGACTGCTCGATCGTTTCGTAATCGATCTCGCTCCCGTTCAGTTGCTGCCGCGCGGAATCGTGCCATATCTTCACCTTCCCGGAAGCAAGGTCGATCTCCCAGATCGTTTGGACAAAATGACGCGCGCCGGCGACCATTTCGTGTATGCTCAAGCTCATCATGTCTTCCTCATTCTCTGTCCGTCTGTCTGCTGTGTCAGTGCGTTTCGCTGTCCAGTATCTCTTCTATCGCCTTAGCCACGCCGTCCATGGCGTTGGTCGCGGTGGTGCGGCGGCAGGCGGCCTTGACCGCGTCGGTCGCGTTGCCCATGGCGACCGGCAGCGCGACCGCGTGCAGCATTTCCATATCGTTTTCGCTGTCTCCAATGGCGGCGGCCCGGCTCAGGTTGGTGCCGAGCGTGCGGCACAGCATGCCGAGCGCCATGCCCTTATCCGCGATCGGCGAAATGATTTCGATGTTGTCCGACGCGGAGCTCATCACCCGCACGCCGGGGATGCTTTCAAGCTGGGCGCGCGCATAGCGCAGGTTTGCGTCGTCGCTCGAACGGACGAATATCTTATCCACCGATAGGCGCTCGTTCGCGATATACTCGGCCACAGACGCTTCGACCTGCTTGGCGGCGAGATAGCCCTCGTTCGATTTATAACGGCCAAACTCGATCTCATCATAAGGCGTGATGAGCAGGCGCTCGCCCGCGTAGACCATCGCGGTCATGCCGATGCGCTCCACCACGGCGGCTGCGCGCACCGCGGGTTCCCACGGCATTGAGATGCGCACCGAGCACGTGCCGTATTCGACCGAGGACAGCGTCGCCCCGCCCGATGTGACCATGGTATCGTCCGCGCCGATCTCGCGCGCGAACTCGCGCGCCTCCGCGCAGATGCGCCCGGTGGCGATTACCACGTGCACCCCCGCCTGCTTTGCCCGGCGCACCGCCTCCTTCGTTCGTTCGGATACCGTGTTGTCCGGCATGAGCGCCGTCCCATCCAGATCAAGCGCGATCAGATCAATTTCCCGCATAAAGCCGCTCCTTTTCATTTCCACTGAACTTTATTATATCATAATATACTCTTCTGCGCACAAAAAAGAGGGCCGCGAAAAGCGGTCCTCTTTTGTAGGTTCTTATAAATTGGTGGGCGTGATCGCCTCGTAATCCTCGAGCGTGCCGCCGTTCATGAAGCAGTCGATGATCTGCTTGCCGAGGGGGTGAAGCTCAGGCGTATCGAACTTGGCGACTTCTTTCTTGAAGAAATCGGTCAAGATCTTGGCGCCCGCGTCATAGCCGTCCTCGCCGACGCGGTCCTGCGTGTCAACGCGCAGGTACTTGGAACGGATGCGCTGGCCGTCGATGGTCAAATCCTTCATCGCGTAGCCGAGCAGCGGGCAGCGCGCGGGCTGCAAGTGCTCGCGGCGGATCTTCGCGCCGCCGTGGCGGGCCAGATACTCGCGGCTGATCCATTCCGCCATGAAGCCGACCTTGTACACGCCGATGTGCTGGTTCGGGATGAGCACGTAGCGGGTGTTCGGGCAAGCGGTGATCTGGTCGAGCAGCAGGTTGGCCTGCTTGACGCGCTTACCGGTCGCAAAGGGCCAATAGGAACCGACGCCCTCGCTCTTGAGCTCGTTGCCGGAAACGATGGACGGGTTGTTAAAGCCGCGCGGCGCGACGAGACGCCACAGCCAAGCGAGCGCGGGCGGAATGATATGCATCATGCCCATGATGCCGTAGTTCGGGTTCTCGCGCGTTGTGGGGGGCATACGGACGCCGAACGAGCGCACGTCGACCTCGACAGGCTCCTTGACGATATGCGGCACATCCCAGCGCGGCACGATGGCGCGCGGATTGGGGCAGCGCTTGCCGTTGGAATCGAGCGTGTGCTCCCAGATCAGCAGCGTCGAACCGGGGTGTCCTTCCATATTAAAGAAGATCAGCGGCTCGGCGGGCTCGGTGCAGATTCGCTCATAAACCGGGTCGGAGCCGTAGTGCGTGACGCCGTCCATGCGGAGGAACCAGCCGTCCTCGCCGTCGACGAGGCACAGCTTGCCGGATCGGTTCTGGATGGAGGGATAGCAGGTGGCCATATCGTCGCACACCGGCTCGATCGAGCAGGTCGGGCCCATGTTGAGGAAGGTCTCCTCGCCGGTCACCGTGTTGGTCGAAAGCAGCACGCGGTTATCCGGCTGGCGGGAGATATCCTGCAGCATTTCGCTCTTGCCGCCGCCCGAAGCGCCCTCGTGCATGATGACCATCTCGTTCTCGTACGGGGTGACGAGGCGGCCGCAAGAGGTGTGCGCGGTGACCCAGTTTTCCTGCTCGCCGATATCGAGCAGCACGGAGTAAACGCCCTTCTTCGCGGACGGGCCGGGATAAAGGTTGTAGGAGAATACCTCGTGGCAGTCGTCCAAACGGTTGTGCACGACGACCTGCTTGCCGTCAAAATGGGTGTGGCGGAACGGGGGCGCGACGTAAACGATCGCGCGCGGCTTGTAGCCCTCCGATTCCTCGGCGTTTACAAAGCCCTGCAAATGAGCCAGCGCAAACGCGAAAAACGCGGCCTGCTTGGGGCAGACCAGCATAGAGCCGTAGCCGTAGATGTTGCCGCCGGAATTGAAGGGCATTAGGATCAGTTCCTGTTCCTTAAACCATTCCATGGTCTCGCGGCGCAGGTCGGCAAAGGGATAGCCGTAAACATCGGCAAACCGCTTTTTGTCCGTGGGCTTGTCGTCCGCGATGCGCATGCAGTCGGGATCGCGGCGGCGCATGTAGTCCTCCACGTAGTTGACCGAAGCGCCGTTCTTGCAGCGGGTTACGTCGCCTTCCTTGACGGGGCCGCGTCCCTTTACGTCGAAAACAACGTCGTACACGTCCGCCTTGTCCGGCCCGAACACCATTTCGTACAGCTCGGCCTTGCTTGTAGGAACTGAAACGCCCTTGCAGTTTTCGATAACGTCCGTCAGTTCATCCGTAAAAGTGAATTTGGTGAGCAGTGGGTTCATGATATCGTTTCCTCCTTTGGCATCGCGCGAACGGGGCAGCGTTACGCGGGCGATGCTGGCAATGGATCTTCGCCGACAATGTAGGGTGCCCGCGCAAGGTCCGATTTAGTTCATTTATAGCATACATCAAAACCCACCCCGCCGTCAACCGATTTTGCTATTTTTGCAAGTTATGCGACAAGTTCTTGCAGAATGTACAAAATCGAGCGGAAAATTATAGTCGTTCTCACCAGATGGACAAGTGTTTACCGCTAATTTATCCCAGTAAAGCGCACGTTCAGGCGAACGACCTCGCTTTTCGTACCCACACGCATGTTCGGCCCCCATACGCCGACGCCCGAGGTGACGACCGAATGCATATCGCCCACCTTAATATGGCCGCAAGCGTTTTCCCACATCAGCTTTATCGTCAGGTTGCCGGGGAACATCTGCCCGTCGTGCGTGTGGCCGGACAGATCGAGATCGGCCCCGCTCGCGGCCAGCTCCGCGAGCTCCTTCGGCTGGTGGTCAATGACAAAAACCGGTTTTTCCTTGTCCGCGCCGGCCAGCAGTTCTTCGGGCGTTAGCCGTGACTGACCCACCTTTTTCGTCCGCGAGGGGTCTTTCCGTCCCGCGATGGTCACACCGTTTGCAAGTGTGACGCTTTCATCGTTCAGCAGCGAGATCCCGGCGTCCTCCAAAAATTTTTCCATGCGGGGGTCATTTTTTTCAGAATCCTTGGTATCCCATGTAAAACCCGCCAAAATTGGCTCGCGCAGGTCGTGGTTGCCCCAGCAGGCGTACACCCCGTACCGGCTTTTCATCGAGGCGAGCGCGGCGCCGATCCGCTCGGGTTCGGGCACGGCCTCGTACTCGTTATCGAAGATATCGCCCGCGTAAACGATCAGATCGGGCCGCATTTCATTAACCGCCGCCGCGACCTCCTCGATATAGGCGGGGTCCGTCGAGTACCCCATGTGCAGGTCGGCCAGCAGCGCCACTGTCATGTCCGCCCCCGCCTTGTCGATCGCGATATCATATTCTGTCACATACAGGCGCTCCGCATGCGCCACGCCGTAAAAGGTGAGCGCGCACACCAGCGCCAGCGCGATACCGCCCTGCACCTGCCGCACGCGCTGCACGCCCTCGAAATCCTTCTTTCGCCATTTGCGCGCGATAAAAAGAATCAGCTCGGTCACCAGCACCGCCAAAATTAAATACAGCAGGCAGCCCAGCCAAAAATTATTCATTTGCTTGAGCAGCCGGTGCAGCCATACCGGCGACTTGATCACGAACGAACTGAGCGGCGTCACCGCAAGAAATGCATAAACCGCGCCAAACAGCACACGAAAGGTTTTCGTGCCGAAAACGCGGTGACAAGCCCCTGTCCAGCGCAGCACCCAGCGGGCCAAATAAAGGTTGACGAATATGTAAAATGGTGCGAAAATAAAAGCGAGCATATGCAAAAAACTCCATTCGATAGGATTTAGGGGGACACATCATGTGGGAAAGAAGAGAGCTTAAAGCGCGGGGCAAGCGGAGCTTCATGCGCAACTTTTGGGCGGCCGTGGCCGTCTGTTTTATCCTTGCGTTCACCGGCGCGGAATTTGGGGATTCCGTGTCCTTCATCCGCGATTTTGACGCGTCGCGCGCTCAGACCGAGGTAGAGGTCATACACGAGCAAACCACCGTTTCCAACTGGGACACCATTTTAAAATGGCTGGATATCGACCCCATGGACGGCACGCATCCGATGTGGGCCACCGCCACGCAAAGCGTAAAACCCTTTTTTGATACGCTGACCGGTCCGGCCTCGGCCCTATTCGCTTTTCTCGACCGGTCGGGCTCGTCCGGCTGGGGCGGCGTTACGCTCGCCGTTCTCGGCATGGCGGGCGGCGTGTGGTTCTCCATTTTCGTCGTAAGCGTGCTGGTGGTCGGCGCGCGGCGCTTCTTTTTGGAGGCCCGCGTGGAGGATCATATCAGCATCGCGGCCCTGTTCACACCGTTTCATAAAGGCAACTGGCTGAACACCGCGCGGGCCATGCTGCTGCAATCGGTCTACCTCATCCTGTGGATGTTCACCATGGTCGGCGGCTTCATCAAAATGTACGCCTACCGCATGGTGCCTTACATACTCGCGGAAAACCCGCAGGCAGGCGCACGCGAAGCAATCCGCTTGTCCCGGCAGATGATGCACGGCAACAAATGGCGCTGCTTTGTGATCGACCTGACCTTTATGATCCAGTGGACGCTGCTGCCCACGTTGGGCGCGAGCGTTTTGGGGCTAATCCTCGGTTTGTCCACCGGCCACCCGACGCTTTCCGGGTCGATCGCCGGGCTGCTCACCTGCCTGCTGTCCCTATTCTTCGTCAACGGCTATAAAGCGGCCACCTACGCCGAGCTGTACGTCGCGCTGCGCGCCGAACAGCTGGAAAAACAAGCGCCGCTCGCCTCTCTTTTCAGCGTTCCGGAATTTGGCCGCAAGCCGGTATCCGGCCCCAAGGAAAAGCTGGCGGCGGATGGCGTCACCCTCTATACCGGCCCGGTCGTGTTCCACCGGGCGCGCCACCATAAGTTCGATTACACCCGGAAGTACACGCTGAAAACGCTTATTTTGCTTTTCTTCGCGTTTGCCTTCGCCGGTTGGGTGTGGGAAGTCGCGCTGCACATCGTCACGCAGGGCATGTTCATCAACCGTGGCACGATGTTTGGCCCGTGGCTGCCGATCTACGGCGCGGGCGGCGCGCTGGTGCTGCTGCTTTTAAAGCGCCTGTTCAAAAGCCCGGTCGCGACCTTTCTGGTCTCCATGGTGCTGTGCAGCGTGATCGAATACTTCACCAGTTGGTATCTGGAAGCGACCAAGGGCGTGCGCTGGTGGGATTACAGCGGCTATTTCATGAACCTGAACGGCCGCATCTGCTTGGAAGGCGCCGTGGTGTTCGGCCTTGGCTGCTGCGCGGTGGTCTACTTCGCCGGGCCGCTGCTCGGCGGGCTGATCGACCGGCTGTCCTCGCCCGTGCAGCTCGTGCTGTGCGCCGTGCTGGTCGCGCTGTTCACCACGGACGCGATCTATTCCCACTTCCACCCGAACGCGGGTAAGGGCATCACGGATTATAACGACTGGGAAAACCAGCCCGCGTCGGGAGCCGAAGCGTACCTTACCGAGAAAATTTCTGTGCTATTCGCGTCACCGCAAGGCATGTTCCGTCTTCGCTGATCTCGAACACAGCGCCCGCGAGCGCCGTCTCGCCGGGCGCTGTTTTAAAGTATTCGGTCAAATCGCCGCGAAATAGGGCGATGGACTGCTCCGGACACACGCCGAGCACCGAAACCGTCGGCCCCGTCATGCCGATATCGGTGATATAGCCCGTGCCCTTTGGGTTGACCCGCTCGTCCGCGGTCTGCACGTGGGTGTGCGTGCCCCAAACGGCGGCGCAGCGGCCATCCAGATAATAGCCCATGGCTACCTTTTCGCTCGTCGCGCCCGCGTGGAAATCGCACAGGGCGATATCGTACCCGCCCGCGTTTTCCTTCAGCAGCCGGTCGGCGCACAAAAACGGGTTGTCCGGGCCGAACTGCATCTCGCACCGGCCGATCAGATTCATCACCAGTATGCGCGCGCCGCGCGGCCCGTCAAAAATACCGCAGCCCCGTCCGGGCGCTTGCGGCGCGTAATTGGCCGGGCGAAGAATGCACGGCTCGTCGTCTAAATAAGGAACGATCTGCCGCTTGCCGAACGTGTGGTTGCCGAGCGTGATCACATCCGCGCCCGCGTCCAGCATGGCGTCGGCCTGCTTGGGGGTTAGCCCCACGCCCGCCGCGTTTTCCCCGTTAACCACGGTGAAGTCGATCCCATGCTCGCGCTGGACGCGGCGCAAAAGCGCCGAAAGCGTGTCCAGCCCCGCCTCGCCGACGATATCGCCGACCGCTAAAACCTTCATAATATTCCCTTTCTATAGCAAAAGGCTGCTGCGATTCGCAGCAGCCTTTTTTGTACAAAACCATTGTTTCGCCGCGTGGACGCGGCGGGCGGCGGGGTGCGGTCACCCCGCCCTACACAAGGAGGTTTCCTCCCGTTGTTGTGTTTCCGTGTCGACGCTTTACGCGAGGTCACGCCGCCCTATACAGGGTGGCACCCGTTGCGCTGTAGGGCCGGGTGACCCCACCCGGCCGCTTCCGCCGCCGTCTTAATCAAACAGCGTGGAAACAGACACCTCTTCGTAAATTCTTGCGATTGCCTCGGTAAAAATGGGCGCGGTGGAAAGGACATTGATCTTATCGATCTTCTTCTCCTGCGGCAGCGGAATGGTATCGAGCAGCGCCATTTCCCGGATCGGGCTGTTCGAGATGCGCTCCACCGCCGGGCCGGAAAGCACGCCGTGGGTCGCGCAGGCGTATACCTCGGTCGCGCCGCCCTTTTCAACGAGCGCTTCCGCGGCGTGGCACAGTGTACCGGCGGTATCGATCAGGTCGTCTACCAAAATGCACTTCTTGCCCCTCACGTCGCCGATGATGTTCATGACCTCGCTGACATTGGCCTTGGGGCGGCGCTTGTCGATAATGGCGAGTTTGAGATCGAGCTTTTCCGTAAACTTGCGCGCGCGGGCGACAGAGCCCAGATCGGGCGAAACGACGATCAGATCGTCCGCGCCCACGCCGAACTTGCCCGCGATATACGGGATGAGCACGGAAGCGCCCAGCATCATATCGACCGGAATGTTAAAGAAGCCTTGAATCTGCGCGGCGTGCAGATCCATGGTCAGCACGCGGTCCGCGCCGGCGGCGGTGATCAGATCGGCCACCAGCTTGGCGGAGATCGGGTCGCGCGCCTTGCTCTTGCGGTCCTGCCGGGCATAGCCGAAGTACGGGATGACCGCCGTGATGCGGCCCGCGGAAGCGCGCTTGCAGGAATCGATCATAATGAGCAGCTCCATCAGGTTGTTGTTGACAGGGCCGCAGGTGGACTGCACCAGAAACACATCCGAACCGCGCACGGATTCCATAATGGAGACCGAGATCTCGCCATCCGCAAAGGTGGAGATCGACGACTTGCCGAGCGGCAGGCCGAGGGCCGAAGCGATCTGCATGGCAAGCGCCGGGTGAGAGTTGCCGGCGAAGATCTTGATGTTTTTTCCGTGAGATATCATAATGGGTTTTCCCCTCCGTATTTTTTTGAAAAATAGCTTTTCGCTCTTTTATTTTTTCTCTTTTTCATGCGCGGCGCGGCGGCGGTCGTTCCAGCCGTCCATTACGGTCTGTCGTGCGCGCGCAACGCACAAAGCGCCGTCCTGCACGTCCTTGGTCACGGTCGTGCCCGCCGCGGTGAACACGCGGTCGCCGAGCTTTACGGGGGAGACAAGGTTGGTGTTGCAGCCGATAAAGCAGTCGTCCCCAATGATGGTTTGGTTCTTATGGTAGCCGTCGTAGTTGACCACGACGGTGCCGCAGCCGAAGTTGACGCGCTCGCCCACGGTCGCGTCGCCGATGTAGGTCAGGTGCGATACCTTGGTGCCGTCGCCGATCGTGGACTTTTTCAGCTCCACAAAATCGCCGATGCGGCAGCCGTTGCCGACCACGCACTGCGGGCGGATATAAGCGAACGGGCCAACCGTGACGTTTTCGCCCACGGTCGATTCATACACCTGCGAGTTGTTCACCGTGGTGCCCGCGCCGATCTGCGCCTTTTCAAGGATGCTGTTCGGGCCGATGACGGCCTTCGCGCCGACCTTGCAGCCCGGGCGGATATGGCAGCCCGGCAGAATGACTGCGCCCGGTTCGATTTCCGCGTCGGGCGCGATGTAGGTACTGGTGGGATCAAAAAGCTGTACGCCGTTTTGGATCAGGCCGAAATTGACGCGGTTCTGCACGGCAAGCTGCGCCACATAAGCGGAAGCGCCGTCGCGAATGGCGACGATCTCGTTGGTAACGGCAACGCCCTTTTGCGCGCCCGCCGCGACCGCGGCTTCCACCAAAGCGTCCAGCGTATCCGCGCCGCTCGCGAGCGCCGCGCCCAGCATTTTGCCGGTAAACACAGCGACCAGCACGGCCGGGTCGGCGGGGATGGGCTGGCCCTCGGCGTCAAAGCCCTGCTGCTCCGCCACCAAAACGCTCACGCCGTAGCCCGTAATGGTATGGCTTTCGATTAAATGCTCGAGCGCGTCGTCCTCCGCGAGGGCGAAGGGCTCGGCGATGACGATTACCTGCTCCGCGTCCGTCAGCGAAAAAAACGAGGCAAAGCGGTTTTCCGCGAGCGGGATGCTCTCGGCCCCGGCGATCGGGTTCTCGCGCTCGTCATGCGCAAAATAGCAAGTTTGGGCTTCCTTCGGCAGCGCGCCCAGCACCGCGTCCCCCGCCGTGCCAAACAGCACGGGGCGCGAAAAAGCGGAAACGCCGCCCTCATCGAACAGACCGCCTGCAATGGCGGCAATCACATTACTCATATAGATCCTTCCGTTCACGTTTTTAGGCAAAACAGCCCGTATAGAGACTAGCAAAGTTATTATACAACAGTTTTAGGTAAAATGCATTAGCATTTTTGATAAAATTCCCCGCATCCTTGCATCTTTTCCCGGCGCAAGGTATAATAGCCGCAAAACGGCTATTATACACGGATTAAATCATTATACCACCAGCGGCGCCCGCTGTGGTATAATAGCCGCAAAACGGCTATTATACACAGATTAAATCATTATACCACCAGCGGCGCTTAACGGGATGTTTAGTGCTTACTTTTCTTTGCCGCTGTGGTATAATAGCATATAGTAATTGTATAATTGCAATAT
Source organism: Butyricicoccus faecihominis (assembly GCF_024462775.1). GTDB lineage: Bacteria > Bacillota > Clostridia > Oscillospirales > Butyricicoccaceae > Agathobaculum > Agathobaculum faecihominis_A. The sequence continues at coordinate 4,260 of NZ_JANGCE010000039.1, read as the reverse complement.
ACTTTTTTATGCAAAACACGCTTCCATTCAGAAAGGATTCTATCACCCATGTCACAAACCTCCGTTTCGCTGCCCGAGGGCGAGCTGCGCGTCGCCCGGTGCGACACACTGGACAAGCTGATCGCCGTGGGCGACGGCGACGCCGCCCTTTTATATCTCTATATTCTGCGCCACGGCGCGGTGACGGACGATAAGACCGCCATGCGCGCGCTGCATCTGACGCAGGCCCGGTTCGAGCGCGCCGCCTTTACCCTGAACGGGCTGACCGCGCCGCCGACCCCCGCTCCCGCGGAACCGGCAAAGCCGCAAGCCCCCGCCTACGGCTCGGACGAGCTGCGCCGCGCCCGTGTGGACGACCATAAATTTTCCGCCGTATGCCAAATGGCGGAGGAAGCGCTCGGCCGTACGCTGACCGAGGGACAGCTCCGCACCCTGCTCACCGCGTACGACCACCTTGGCCTGTCCGCGGAGGCGATTATCGAAATGCTTTCCTATCTAAAAAAAGAAAAAGGCGCGGTGCGCCTTGCCGATATCCGCCGCGAGGCTTACGCGTGGGCCGATATGGGCATCATCTCCGCGCAGGACGCGCAAGCCTATCTTTCCCGCAGGGCCGGTGAAAAACCCCTGCTGGGCGCGATCTATCAAGCCCTTGGCGCGGATACCGCCGCGCCCGCCCCCAAGGAGCAGCGCCTTGCCGCGTTCGCCCTGTCACGCGGATTCCCGCCAGAATCGGTCGAACTCGCCGTGGGCCGCACCGAAAAGCAGCAGGGCCACAAAAGCCTTGATTACACGCTCGGCATCCTGCGCCAGTGGGACTCCAAGGGCGTACATACGATCAGCGAAATCACCGCGCTGGAACCCGAGACCCGCGCGGACAAGGCCGCCGTCGGCGGGACGCAGGCCGCGCCGACGGACACCACCACGCTTACCGCGTGGGAAGAGGAATGGGCCGCCCGTGTCAAAAGCCACCGGCGGCAAACGGAGGAATAATCCATGCCATACGATAAAAAGATCCTATCCGAAGCAAAGCGCGAATTGGAGCGCGAGCGCCAGCAGCGCCAGCAGCAGCTGATCGACCGGCAAAGTGAAATATACGCCAAGCTGCCCCGCGTCCGCGCGATCGACCGCACGCTTTCAGCCACGGCGGCCAGCGTATTGCGGGTGGCGCTCGAATCGGGCGACGACCCGACCGCCGCTATCGAGCGGCTGCGCGATCAAAACCTTGCCTTACAGGAAGAGCGCGCCAGACTGCTCACCACGGCGGGTTATCCCGCCGATTATCTGGCGGACAAGCCCGTCTGCCCGCTCTGCGGGGATACCGGCTACGTCGGCAGCGTGCTGTGCGACTGTATCAAGGCGCGCTGCGCTCGCCTGCTGACCGAAGAGCTTTCCGCCGCGCTACCCATACGCGACCAAAACTTCGCCGCCTTTCGGCTGGACTATTATTCGACCCGGCCAGACGGCCGCCTCGGCGTTTCTCCGCGCGAAAATATGGAGTACAATCTCGGCGAATGCCGTGCCTATGCAAAAAGCTTTGGCCCGCACTCGCCTAATTTGCTGCTGACCGGCTCCACCGGCTTGGGTAAGACCTTCCTTTCCACCTGCATCGCGCAGGCGGTATCGGAGCGCGGCTTTTCCGTAGCCTACGATACGGCGATCAACATTTTAGCCGCCTACGAAACGCTTAAATTCGGCTCCGGCGATGGAGCCGCCGCCGCCGACCGCACAGCCCGCTACGAGCGCGCCGACCTGCTCATCATCGATGATATGGGCACTGAAATGGGCACGGCGTTCACCGTGTCGGCGCTTTACAATCTGATCAATAACCGCCTGATGGCAAGCCGCCCGATGATCATCAACACCAACCTACCGGCGGAGGTGCTCGCGGAGAAATATTCCCCCGCCGTCGCCTCCCGCCTGCTTGGCGAGTTCACGTCCCTGCGGTTCATTGGAGAAGATATCCGGCTGCTGAAAAAGCATGCCCGTTGAAAGCCACAATTCTTTCACAAGTTGTTCAAACACTGTTCACACATTAATTGGTATTTAGCGTTATACTGGTCTTGTCAGCGAGGGAAGCCGCAATCCCGAGCCGATAGAGACAGCCTACCGATCTTTTATTTCTCTTTTACCCCCCTTTATTTTGTGAAACGATGAGTAGCCCCGTATCCGTCCCCCCACGGATGCGGGGCTTCCTCGTGCCATTGGGAAAACCCGGCGATATTTCCGTTATTTAAAAAGGTTTCACAGCCTATTCAAATCTTGTTCACACTTTGGGGGCGAAATAGCGTTATACTGATCTTGTCAGCAAGGGAAGCCGCAATCCCGAACCGACAGAGACAGCCTACCGATCTTTTTACTTCTCTTTTACCCCCTTTTTATTTTGTGAATCGATGAGAAAACCCCGTTTCCGTCCCCCTACGGAAACGGGGTTTTCGCGTTTGTTCGGAGGCGCGCTATGCGCGCAATTTAATGCGCGGCAGTAGCCGCGAGAAACGGTGCGGCGCCCGCCGCCGGGGCATAGGGGAGAGGAACACCATGCGGTTTTCCTCTCCCCTATGTACTCCATACTTTTCCCTACTCCTGTCCAGAGGCGATGTGAACCGACCTTTTGCTATATAAACAATTTGTGGCGGTGCCGGATCGGGTGCCTAGGGATTCAGTGGATAGGTGCCTTCGCTCGGCCGGACCGGCCGAGTTTTGCGCGCCCACCTTTCCCGGCGCTTCATTTTATCGGAGGCGCGCTATGCGCGCAATTTAATGCGCGGCAGTAGCCGCGTACAGGACGAGTACCACGCTTTAATGGAGGCAATTTGCATTCTTATATCCGCTGCCATCGTTTACATATTATGAGTATGCTTATTTTCTTTGCAAAGCAATTCGTCATATGTGGTGTGTAAGGCATCACGGATTCCACACAGTTGAGACGCGCTGATATGCTGCACACCACGCTCAATTTTGACCAACGTTTCTCGTGTCATTTTAACACCTAACAAATCAAGTGCTCGTACTAGATCAGTTTGACCCAGCCCTTTACTCAATCGCACGCGGCGTATATTGGCTCCAATCTTAATTCTATCTTGCTTAATTTTTTGTTCTTCCATAAGACACCTCTAGCGAACCAGTTTTAGTCCATTTTTTCTTTATCTTATGGGAAAAACATGTTATAATGGGACCCATACTAGTCCACCCCGAAGAAAGGAGGGATAAAAATGATAAAACACATAAACTTTCAAGATCAAGTATCTTACGCTTTAGTCTGCTTTGGTTTTTCTCGTGCAAAAAGGGAATATACATTTCTCTATGATTCAATACCGCTAGTATTAAACATGGGCAAAAGACCTGATGAAGCATGGGAATCCGTCGCTGCAAAATATGAAATAATAAAATTTACAGTACGAGACACGATTCGTTTAGGAATTAATCATTCGTGGGAACTAGTTCCTCATATGTATGCGGAAATCAACCCTGTTTTCCGTAATCGCCCACCTTCTACATATGAATTTTATGTTTTTTTTAATCAGTGGATGACTCGATATGAGGTTGCGGCAGAGTTCACAAAAGGGAACCTGATGAAAATGGTAATTCTACAACGCAAGCCTAAAAGGGCAAAGAAAGAGTTAAAACAATAGATATTGCTTGGCTTTACTTTTCAGAATGCATATCGCCCTGATAAAGCAACTCATCATATGTGGTATTTAGTGCCTTGCAGATACCGCGAAATTGCGTAGCTGTAAGGTGTTGTTTGCCGCTCTCTATTTTCACAAGCGCTTCACGTGTGAATGGAATCCCCGCCAAATCAAGTTCCCGCACTAGATCTGTCTGTTTTAAACCGTTTTCGCATCGTATGCGACGTATATTGGCGCCAATTTTGATGCTATCCTGCTTAATCTTTTGTTCGTTCATTTAACGATACCCCTTGTGAACCAATTTCAGTCCTATTTTCTTTTATTTTATGGAACTACTCCATCGCAATGGGACCCATATTGGTTCACAAGACAATTAAAATAAGCGGAGAGAAACACGTTCAATGTTTCTCTCCGCTTGTTTTGCGGCTACTGCCGCACATGAAATTGCGCGCCGCAGCGCGCTACCTACAAAACAAGGCACCGTAAAATATTGCTGCGTTGATTCGAGTCAAGCGTAACGGCGGGGTGGGTCACCAATGTCATAAAGATAAGGGAAACGCATAGAAAAAAACAGGGGAATCACCGAGCTAGTAGGGCGCGAGAAGGTGAATTGGCCGAAGGCCAAGAGAAGCTG
>NZ_JANGCE010000038.1 GCF_024462775.1 Butyricicoccus faecihominis | reverse complement strand
TCAGAATGACATTTGGGTACTCTTCTATTTTGCAACAGTTTTTTTACAGCCCCTTTTACTCTTGCGGTGGGTGCCGCATCATTGGGGTCATTCGCTCCATGTGGGGCGGCCGGGTGGGGTCACCCGGCCCTACCTAACTGCGAAGTTACCGTGTGCTGCCCCTGCCGTACGCCTACACATACCTTTGTCGCTAAAATCTATTGACTTTTTGTGCGCACAGTTATACAATATAGGTGCGCACAAGAAATCGAGGTGACACAATGGCGCAAAAGAAAAAAGGCCGTCCACCCTCTGACAGTTCAATGAAAGATCGCATCTTTGTTCGGGTTAGTATTGAAACCCAACAGAAACTCGATGAATGCACAAAGCAACTTGCCTTATCCCGTTCCGATGTTGTCCGCAAGGGAATTGACATGGTGCATGACAGCCTGAAAAAGTAAAATAGGAAGCGGCGCCACCTCTCAAAGCATGCACCGCTTCCCACCGCACAACCACCTAAACAGGCAGCCGCATAAATATTATACACTGTGCGGTTTTGTCTGGCAAGGCGTTGTGCAAAACATTGCGAAAGGAAAATGCACAATGAAACAAGAATTTATCGAAGACCTGTATTATGGCCGCTACAATCCCTTTGAGCGCCCGCGCGCGTCAAGCCCGGCGCGCGACGCGATTGAGCAACAGATCGAGACGGAAACGCACTATTTTACCACTGTCATGCGGGACGACGATTACCGCCGGTTTCTCGACCTGAGCGACCTATACACAGCCTCCGCTTCCTTTGAGCAAATGGACGCTTTCGCATCCGGATTGCAGCTTGGCGCGCGGTTCATGCACGCCATACTGGCGGAGGACGAGACCACCTCCCAACCCCGCCCCCGCTTACAAACTTAAATCCAAGAGGCGGCCCGTCGAAAAAGTCCTCACGCCGCAGCGTGCATAAAATAGGCATTTGCCGCAAGTGGAAAATGCCATAAAACCGAGAGCAGAAGCCGGAATACGCGATCGAAATGGGGCTTTGTTTCGATCGACAGACTGTCAAAAATAGTTTTTTGACAGTCTGAGGCCGGGCAAAGGAATATTCCTCTGCCCGGCCTTTGAAGGGTCAGTCGTCTAATGCTTTGCGCAGGCGGTCTAGCGCGTCGGCAAAGCGTTTTTCGCCGCGGATCGCGGCAAAGCCCTCGTCCTCCTCCGCGGCGCGCAGCACCAAACGATTCATCGCGTTTAATTCGTTTTTGGTGGGTACGCGCGTTTGCACGGCGAAGAAAAACGGATTATCCGTGTAATCGAACGTGTGCGCGATGACGGCGTCGATATACCGCCCGAACAGGTCGAGGGCGCGTTCGGTATCGCCGCATTCCTCGGCGAGCGTGAGCTGCATTTGCAGTCCGGCCATGGGATCGAGCTGGAACAGCTCGGTCAAGGCGCAGTAAGCGTCGGTAAACCGCTGCGCGGCTTCCATATCGCCCCGGCGGCGGGAAACGGCGCTCAGGTTCAGCAGTGAAGTGGCGGCCTCGCTGTATTGCTCGAATAGGGCGCGCTGATCCATCTGTTCGGCCTTGTCAAGGTCGCCGCGCGCAAGGTACAGCGTCTGATAGAGCTGCTCCGGGCGCGAAATGAACGGCCGCCCCGGCAGGCTGTCGAGCAGTTCTTCGGCTTCGTCGTAGCGCCCCGCCATGGTAAGCGCCGAGATGCGAAGCGCCTTTGCCATTTGGCCTTCATTGCCGTCCTTGCTTTCCTGCTCGGCCTGCTCGAACAGCGTCAGCGATTGCTGTACGACGTCCTCTATCATGGCATCCGGATCGGCCTTGCCGCCCAGGGCAAAGGATAGATAGCGATAATACAGCGAACCAATGACGAGCTTGAGCGGACCGTAGGATGGGTATTCGTGCAGCATTTGTTCGCATGCGGCCCGTCCCGCGGCGTATCCCTGCTCGTCGAACACCTTGCCAAGGCGTTCGGACAGCTCGTGCAGCTCCTGATCGGTGGGCTGGGCATGGTAATCGAGCAGCGCGTCGACCGTAAGACCCAGCGCGCGGGCGAGCGGCGGCAGCAGGGTGATATCCGGGTAGCTCGCGCCGGTCTCCCATTTGCTGACCGCGGCGGAAGAAACGCCGACCGCGTCGGCCAGTGCCTCCTGCGTCAGCCCTTTGCCGCGCCGTACATTGGAAATGACAGATCCGATATTCAGTTCCATACTTAAAAAACTCCTTTGTCTGTTGCTGCAAAGGCCTTTTGCTGCTTTCATTGTAGCATGCGCTGCGTGCCGCCCGCAATGGAGGCAAAGTTAACCGCCGGTAGGATTGTTCCAACCGGCGGTTGATTTTGTGCGCATCGTGGTTATTCGGGCGGGATGTGCTCGATCACGTCGTTCGGGGTGCAGCCGAACTCCGTACAGATCGCGTCGAGCGTTTCCAGCGAAACGTATTCGTTATGCACCAATCGGGTCATGGTGCTCGACGATAGGCCCAGCGTGCGCTTGAGCTCGCTTTTGTTCATGTCGTGATCGATCAGAAGCTTCCAAAGGGGTTTGTAAGTGAACATATAACACTCCTCCATACCTCTATATTGTATCACCAAATGCGTTTTTCACAACCGATGAATGCGTTTTTATGTACCAAAGAAGCTAAAGTGCATATAGTCTCTTTTGCTGCGCCATGCGTTGCCGCCCCAAGCGAAGCCGTATTTGGCAAAGGCGTTTACCACGTCGCCGTCCTCGGGGATGGAGTAGGGGTCCTCACCGGGCGTCCAATGCGTGCCGGTGGTCGGGGTCAGGGAACCGTCCTCGTTGATCGTCGCTTCCATATTCTCATCGTAATTGATGTCGATCGCGGTGCCCTGCGAATGCTCGCCCGTGCGCCAAGCATAACAGCCGACGTCGCGGATGGGGAACTGCTCGTCGCCTTCGTATATCTCATCAAAGATCTTGACGATGAGCGGGGCGAGCACACGGTTGACGGTGATCTCGGTCGTGCCGGAGGTTTTGGCGCCGTCCTCCCCTAAACGCCAAACCTTGATGGTAATCTCGGTCATATTGGCGCGCGCTTCCTCGCTAGATTGGTACTTTTCTCCGCCCTCGCCGTAAACAAAGGTCATTTTATCCTCTTTGCTCGTGGGAACGTCGGACGGCGAGGTGATATCGATGCTGGGCGGACGAACGGGCTTGGTGTCGGGCTTCGGTTCGGGTTCGGGTTCGGGCTCCGGCTCCGGCTCCGGATCGGGGGTAGTGCCGGGCTGCTCGGGATCGGCCTGTCCGGCAAACGCGTCGGCAAAGCGGCCCGCCATGATGAGCGCCTGCTCGCGCGTGGCCGTGCCGGCGGGGGCCAGCTTTGTTGTGCTGCCCGCGGCGGCAACGCCGTTGACGATCGAGTAATCGACCATGGTGATCATGGGCGTGACGGCATAACCGCGTATGTCGGAAACATCCGGATAATCCTCTACCGCCGCGTCGCCCGCGATGGCGGGGGCCGTGATACCGGCGGCATCCAATACATTATATAGCATCACGCAAAGATCCTGCCGCTGGATGGTGGCGTTGGGATCGAACACACCGCTGCCGCGCCCGCTCACCAGCCCAAGCTCGTACGCCGCGGTGACCGCGGGATCGGAGCAGTCGGAAAAAGGTTTTTTTCCGCTCTTGGGAGCGGTTCGGCCCGTGACCTTTTCATAGGTATTCAGCGCGACCGTGCAGAACTCGGCCCGGGTGACCGGCGCGGTCGCCTTGAGCCCGGCAAAAGAGGTGGGCTCGAGTCCGGACCTCTGGGCATACGCGACTGCCGGTTCGGCCCAGCCGGACACGCCGGAGAGCGCGCCCGCTTCCGGCGCGGCAAGACATGACGCGGCCAAAGCGAGCGCGCATACGGTGCGCAGGCGGAAATGCGGCATAAAATGGTACCTCCTTCGGGGTGGAAAGGTGTATATATGCTACTATTACACCGTTTTGGGGAAGAGAATAGGGGAATTCACGCAGAATGTGTCGAAATCACAACTTATTCACAATATCCACAGACTTATCCACACATCATGGGGAAAACCTATGGCGCGGCCTTGGTTTCCCGGTCGATCGCGCGGTATTGCAGCGCTTCGGCCAGATGCTCGGCTTCCAGCGTTTCGCTTTCGGCCAGATCGGCGATGGTGCGCGCCACGCGCAGCACACGGTCGTGCGCGCGGGCGGTGAGCCCTAGCCGATCAAAGGCGGCGGCGAACATGCGCGAGGCATCCGGCGAAAGCGGGCAGGCTTCCGCAAGGCGTGCTGGCGGCAAGTCGGCGTTGCACACGGCTTCGCCCTGCCGCGCGTACTGCTTGGCGCGGGCGCTTGTCACACGGGCGCGAATGGCGGCGGAAGGTTCCTCTTTGATGCGCGCGCGGTTTGCAAGCGCTTCGTAGGGCACCGGCTGCACCGCGACCTGTAAATCAATCCGATCGAGCAACGGGCCGGAAAGGCGGCGCAGATACTGCTGCACCGCGTTTTCCGAACAGGTGCAGCGCGGCGTGCCGTACCAACCGCATTTGCAGGGATTCATCGCGGCGACGAGCTGAAAATTCGCCGGATAGGTGACCTGCCCCGCGACGCGGGAAATAGTCACCCGGCCATCCTCCACCGGTTGGCGGAGTGTTTCCAGCACGTCGCGGTGGAATTCGGGCAGCTCGTCCAGAAATAACACGCCGCGGTGCGCCAGCGAAATTTCGCCGGGCGTTGGCAGCCGCCCTCCCGTACCGGAGCCGCCCGCGAGCGCGCCCGCCGAAGCGTTGTGGTGCGGGGCGCGGAAGGGGCGCTCCGCCCGGGCTACGGCTTCCGCCCCGCGTCCCACGGAGGACCAGACGCGGATGACTTCGAGCCGCTCCCCCTCGGTCAGCGCGGGCAGGATGGTGGGAAAGCGCTTTGCCATCATGCTTTTGCCCGAACCCGGCGGGCCGGAGAGCAGGATGTTGTGCCCGCCCGCCGCCGCGATTTCAAGCGCGCGCTTGACGCTGTGCTGCCCCATCACATGGCAAAAATCAAGCGCGCCGTCCGTGCGCGCGGGAGCGGGCGGCGGCGTTGCGGGCTCAAGCGGCTGCCGCCCCTCTAGGTGGGCGATCAGCTGGTTTAAGGTTTTCACCGGATAAACGGTAACGCCCGTGGCATAGGCCGCCTCGGCGGCGTTGTCGGCTGGCACAAAAATGGTGGTAAAGCCGTTTTCCCGCGCGGCCAGCGCCATGGAAAGCGCGCCGCATACCGGGCGCAGCTCGCCCGTCAGCGATAGCTCGCCGAGAAAGACCGCGTCCTTCGGCGGGGCGGAAAGCGAACCCTCCGCCGCGAGGATGCCGAGCAGGAGGGGCAGGTCGTACGCGGTCCCGGCCTTTTTCGTATCCGCCGGGGCGAGGTTGACCGTGATGCGCGACACAGGCCAGTCGAACCCGCAGTGCTTGGCGGCGGCGCGCACGCGCTCGCCCGCTTCGCTCACCGCGCCGGTAGGCAGGCCGACCACGTCCAGCCGGGGCAAACCGGAGGAGAGAAAACACTCCACCGTGACGATGCAGCCGTCGATTCCGATCAGCCCGGCCGAACACACGCGTGAAACCATAAAACCCCTCCGCTGCGACAAAATTCGATACTTATCCTTATTATACTATATGTTCCGCGCCGGTGCAATGCACAAATGCGCATGCAAAATAACTGTAACACGGCCCCCGTTTCAACAGGCGAAACAGGGGGCGAAAAACTTTTCTGAGAGGCGATCTATGTTATTAATCTGTCATATTTGGTGTTTACATTCTAAAGGCAGAGTGCTAAAATAAAAAGGGTCGAAACAAACCGTTCCATAGGCCCCAAAAGCACGGATTTATACGCTTTTCAGGCCTTTAGCAAGTTATTAACTGAATAGGAGGATATATCATGGCAAGAAAAATGAAGTCCATGGACGGTAACACAGCGGCGGCTCACGTGTCGTATGCGTTTACCGAGGTAGCGGGTATCTATCCGATCACCCCTTCCAGCCCCATGGCAGACAGCGTTGACCAGTGGGCAGCCGCGGGTCAGAAAAACATCTTTGGCACAACCGTAAAGGTGATCGAAATGCAGTCCGAGGCGGGCGCCGCGGGTACTGTGCACGGTTCGCTCGCGGCCGGTGCGCTCACCACTACGTACACCGCTTCTCAGGGCCTGCTGCTGATGATCCCGAATATGTACAAGATCGCGGGCGAGCTGCTGCCTTGCGTGTTCCATGTTTCCGCACGTACGGTAGCCAGCCACGCGCTGAATATTTTCGGCGACCATTCCGACGTAATGGCCTGCCGCCAGACCGGCTTTGCCATGCTGGCCGAAACCAACCCGCAGGAAGTGATGGACCTTGGCGCCGTCGCGCATCTCGCTTCGATCGAGTCCCGCGTGCCGTTTATCAACTTCTTCGACGGTTTCCGTACCTCCCACGAGATCCAGAAGATCGAGGTTTGGGATTACGAGGATCTGAAGGATATGTGCGATATGGACGCTGTTGAAGCGTTCCGTAAGCGCGCCCTCAACCCCGAGCACGCGGCTATGCGCGGCAGCCACGAAAACGGCGACGTTTTCTTCCAGCACCGCGAGGCCTGCAACCGGTATTACGAGGCTGTTCCGGCCATCGTTGAAAAGTACATGGGCAAGGTCAACCAAAAGCTCGGCACCGATTACCAGCTCTTTAACTACTACGGCGCGCAGGACGCCGACCGCGTCATCGTCGCCATGGGCTCCATCTGCGACGTTGCCGAGGAAGTTATCGATTATATGAATGCAAACGGCGAGAAGGTCGGCCTGATTAAGGTCCGCCTGTACCGTCCGTTCGCGGCGGACAAGTTTGTCGCGGCCATCCCGGCCACGGCCAAGAAGATCGCCGTTCTCGATCGCACCAAGGAGCCCGGCAGTCAGGGCGAGCCGCTTTATCTGGACGTCGTCACCGCGCTGGCTAACGCCGGCCGCAACGATCTGGTCCTCACCGGCGGCCGTTACGGTCTCGGCTCCAAGGACACGCCCCCGTCCTCTGTGTTCGCGGTATACGACGAACTCGCAAAGGACGCTCCGAAGCACCAGTTTACGCTGGGCATCGTGGATGACGTTACGAACCTGTCCCTCGAAGAGAAGCCCTCGCCGAACACCGCGGCGGAAGGCACCATCGAGTGCAAGTTCTGGGGTCTCGGCGGCGACGGCACGGTCGGCGCGAACAAGAACTCCATCAAGATCATCGGCGACCACACCGATAAATTCGTACAGGCTTACTTCCAGTACGACTCGAAGAAGACCGGCGGCGTGACCGTTTCGCACCTGCGTTTCGGCGACAAGCCGATCAAGTCGCCCTACTATATCAATAAGGCCGACTTTGTCGCTTGCCACAACCCGTCCTACATCATCAAGGGCTACCCGATGGTGCGCGACGTCAAGCCCGGCGGCATCTTTATGATCAACTGCCAGTGGTCCGACGAAGAACTGAACAAACATATGCCCGCCGTTGCCAAGCGCTATATCGCGGCAAACAACGTTCAGGTCTACACGATCAACGCGATCGATCTTGCGATCGAGATCGGCATGGGCAAGCGCAACAACACCATTCTGCAGTCCGCTTTCTTCACGCTGGCCAAGGTCATGCCGCAGGAAGAAGCCATCGGCTACATGAAGGACGCCGCCACCAAGTCCTACCTCAAGAAGGGTCAGGACGTGGTTGATATGAACCACAAGGCGATCGACGCGGGCGCTACCGCGTTCCACAAGTTCGACGTACCGGCTGACTGGGCGAACGCGCAGGATCAGGCGAACGGCGCCGAGCTGCACGGCCGTCCCGAGACCGTCAAGATGGTCAAGGAGATCATGGACCCGATCGGCCGTATGGACGGCGACAGCCTGCCCGTATCCGCTTTCGCGGGCGAGCACGTGGACGGCACGTTCTCCCACGGCGCGGCAGCTTACGAGAAGCGCGGCGTTGCCGTTACCGTACCGGCTTGGAATCAGGATACCTGTATCCAGTGCAACCAGTGCGCGTATGTCTGCCCGCACGCCACCATCCGTCCCTTCGCGCTGACCGAAGAGGAAGCGGCCGCGGCGCCGGCTTCCGCCAAGATTGTCGACATCAAGGCCGGCAAGGGCAAGGGCGTTTACAAGTATTCCATGGCCGTTTCCCCGCTGGACTGCATGGGCTGCGGCGTTTGTGTCGGCGTTTGCCCGACCAAGTCCCTCACCATGGTTCCGCAGGAGCAGGAAGCCGCCCAGCAGGACGCGTTCGACTACATGGTAGCCGAAGTAGCCGAAAAGGCCGATATGATCTCCGTGAATTCCGTCAAGGACAGCCAGTTCAAGAAGCCGCTGCTTGAGTTCTCCGGCTCCTGCGCGGGCTGCGCCGAGACCTCTTACGCCCGCCTGATTACGCAGGTCTGCGGCGACCGTATGTATATCTCGAATGCTACCGGTTGTTCGTCCATCTGGGGCGGTCCGGCAGCCACCAGCCCGTACACCGTTGATGCAAACGGCCACGGCCCGGCTTGGGCAAACTCCCTGTTCGAGGATAACGCGGAGCACGGCCTTGGCATGTACTACGGCCAGAAGGCGCTGCGCGACCGTTTGGCTGATAAGACCCGCGAGCTGATCGCCGTAGAGCACACGTACGCGCCGCTCAAGGAAGCCGCGCAGGCATGGCTCGATACCATGGACGACGGCAACGCCAACGCGGAAGCCACCAAGAAATACATCGCTCTGCTGGAAGAATCCGTTTTGCCGGTGGAAGCTTGCGAAGCGTTCATCAACAGCCCGGCGGCCAAGGATGTGTTCGGCGATAAGGTAGGCGAAATGAAGGCGCACGTTCAGGAGCTGAAGGCTTCCGGCGCGAAGCATTGCGACTGCGAAGCTTGCGCGCTTGCGAGCGATATCCTCGCCCATAAGGAATACCTTGCCAAGAAGTCCGTCTGGATCTTCGGCGGCGACGGCTGGGCTTATGATATCGGCTTCGGCGGTCTGGACCATGTGCTGGCTTCCGGTCAGGATATCAACGTCATGGTATTCGATACCGAGGTTTACTCCAACACCGGCGGTCAGGCATCCAAGGCTACCCCGATCGGCGCGGTAGCGCAGTTCGCGGCGGCCGGCAAGGCCATCGGCAAGAAGTCTCTTGCCGAGATCGCGATGAGCTACGGCTATGTTTACGTCGCGCAGGTGGCGATGGGCGCCAACATGCAGCAGACGCTGAAGGCGATTGCCGAAGCGGAAGCTTATCCGGGCCCGTCCCTCATTATCGGCTATGCGCCGTGCGAAATGCACTCCATCAAGGGCGGCATGGCAAACTGTCAGGCCGAGATGAAGAAGGCTGTCGATTGCGGCTACTGGAACAACTTCCGCTACAATCCGCAGCTCAAGGCCGAAGGCAAGAATCCGTTCATCATGGATTCCAAGGAGCCCAAGAGCGAGGATTACCGCGGCTTCATCATGAACGAAGCGCGCTACTCCGCGTTGACCCGTTCCTTCCCGGATCGCGCTGAAAAGCTGTTTGTCGAAGCTGAGAAGGCGTCGGTAGAGCGCTACGCGCATCTGAAGAAGCTGGAAGCGCTGTACGGCCAGCAGTAAAATTCCATACCCGCATTTTAAAACCCCCGCGCCTTTACGGCGCGGGGGTTTTTAGTGCGGAAAGTAAATATTTTTTAAGCATAAAACCACCACATAATATGAATTATGTGGTGGTTTTATTTTGTTATCTCAAAGTTACGGAAGTAGCATATCACAAAAACGACAAAATGACAATGGCTATTTCCACGAAAATTATGCGTTATGGCCAAAGATGAGTCGCCGTAGAACATCAAAAAGTTCCAAAACAACTATAAAATTACCACATAATTCATATTATGTAGTGATATATATAAAAATGGCAAACCTGCCGCAAGGCAGGGACGCAAAACTATAGGGACCCCCCGTGCCGCGGAGAGTCAGCCAGCTGCAAATGGGATGCGAAAGCAGCGGACGGATGTCGGCTGCTCTTTTTAACCGGACAAGGCTACGCGCCGGGGAACTACGGTAAACCGTACCTGATGGGGTGGGTTTTCATATAGATAGCAAAATCACCAATAGAAATGGAGGACAACGAAATGAAGCTAAAGCGGAAACTGGCGGCGTTCCTGACCGGTACGATGTTGCTTTCGACAATGTCGGCCATGACGGTGACCGCGGGTGCGGCAAACTACAGCGACACCGCGGGCCACTGGGCAGAGAGCGCCGTGGACCGGTGGAGCGGCTACGGTATCGTACAGGGATCGGGCGGGGCGTTCCGACCGAACGCGTCCATGACGCGCGCCGAGATGGCGACGGTGCTGTCGAAACTGTTGGGCCTGACGGACAAGGCGAGCAATTCGTTCGCGGACGTATCGTCCGGCGCATGGTATGCGGACGCGGTGCTGAAATGCGCGGCGGCGGGCATCCTGAAGGGCGACGGCACGGGCGCGAACCCGAACGGCACCATCACCCGTGAGGAAGCGGCTGTTATGATGGGGCGCGCGCTGGCGGTTGAGGAGACCTCCGGCTCGCTTTCCTTTGCGGACGGCGCGCAGGTATCGGGCTGGGCCAAGGGCTACGTGAAGGCGATGAGCGACAAGGGCATCGTGAACGGCGTGGGCTCCAACCGGTTTGCCCCGGCGCAGAATATCGACCGCGCGTCGGTGGTCACCATTCTGGACCGCACGATCACCGGCTATGCGAACACGGCCGGCGCGACGGTAGAAGCGAAGAACGCGGGCCTTACGCTGGTGGCCGCCCCTGACGTGACCGTAACGGGCGCGGCGGCGGACGTACTGGTGGCGGCGGGCGCGGCGAGCGGCACGGTAACGCTGAGCGGCGCTTCCGTATCCGGCGCGGTCACCGTACAGGCTAAGGCGGACGTAGCTTTGACGGGCAGCGCCTCTGTTGGCGCGGTCGAGTTGACCGACGCGGCGGCGGGCGCAACGCTTACCGTTGGCGCGGGCGCGAAGGCGGGCACGGTGTCCGTCGGCGCGGAAAAGGCCAAGGTAGAGGTATCCGGTACGGTAACGGACGTTACGATCGACGCGGCGAATGTCGCGGTCACCGCGCAGAAGGGCGGCACGATCGATACCGTGACCACAACGGCAAAGGGCACCACGGTAGCGGGCGAAGGCACGGTAAAGACCGTTAAGACCAATGATAAGAACGATACCAAGGTGACCACCAAGAACACCAAGGTGGAGCAGACCGGCGGCGCGGCGGAAAAGCCCTCGACAGGCGGCGGCTCCGGCGGCGGTGGCGGCGGCCATAGCAGCACGGTGACCACGGCGGACGTGAGCTCGCCGGAAGAGCTGCAAAAGGCGTTTGCGGACGCGGATATCGCGACCATCACCTTAAAGGGCGACGGCTTCGCGGCCGGTCAGGATCTGGCGCTTAGCCGTGAAGGCGCGGGCGAGGTAGAGATCAAGTTCGGTAAGGTATCGCTGGGCGATGTAACCATCAACGCGCCCAAGGCGACCAAAATAACGCTGACAGACGACGGCGCGGCAGGGGAAGGCGCAAAGTGTAACAGCCTGACCGTGGACGCGGCGGAAGCGCACGTACAGAATAATATGACGGTGGCCGGTACGGTCACCATCAAGGCGGTCGCGGGCGAAACCTTTGTCGTAGGCGATAAGACCGGTTCCGTCAAGCTGGCTGGCGCGGGCAAGCTGGAGATCGCGCAGGACGCGGGCAGCACCCCGGCGGTAGAGGTAGCCACGGATAAAAATGTCGTGCTTTCCGGCGAAATGGCGGAAATTTCGGTAACGGCGGATGCCGCAAAGGTCAAGGTTGCGCCTGAGGCCAAGGTAGGCACGATCACCAGCACGGCGGCGGGCGTTGCGCTCACCGTAGCGACCGAGGAAGCGGTCAAGGTGGAAGGCGAGATCGCAATAGTCGCGCTGGAAAGCAAGGCGACGCTGGAAGTCGCGGCTGGCGCGAGCGTCGGCACGCTGACCTCCACAACGGATAACGCGGTCGTTTCCGGCGAGGGCGAGATTACCGCAGTCGCGGCGACCAATCCGATCACGCTGTCCAACGCCAAGGTCGGTACGGTAACGGCTACCGCGCCGGTCGAACTGAACGCGGCGGTGGAAAAGGTAGAAGCCAAGTCCGCGAACGTTGCCATCAGCGGCACCGGCAATGTTGCCGAGGTAGAAGCCGCCGCGCCGGTACAGATCACGAACAAGAGCGTTGACAAGGTTTCCGTGCCGGCAGACGCGGAGAACGTTACGATCACGGTGGCAAAGGATGTTACCATCCCGGTCGTCGAGACCAAGGCGAATGTGGAGATCGCGGGCGAAGGCACCGTTTCCACAGTCGATGCGCTGGCAAATGATGTGGCAGTAACGGCAAGCGCTGATACGGTCGCACAAGTCACGGCGGTTGGCGGAGCAACAGGTGTTACGGTGACGGATCAGACAATCACAGTCAAGACCAAGGCCGCCGCACCAAGTGATGTCGTATTTGCAGAGCCGGAAACAGCAGAGGGCAAGGGCAAGATCACCTCAGCTCAATCCGGTTTGGAATACAGTGTCAATGGTGTTACGTACAATGATTTTACCACCGGGACTGAATTTGCCCCCGGCACCTATTACGTACGAGTAAAGGCCACGGGCGACACGCTGGCGAGCGAGCCGGTCAAGGGAACGATTCCGGCAACTGTGGCGGTTTCGGAAGCGGCGATCTCCGGCTCGGCAATCGTCGGCCAAACGCTGGCGGCCTCCGTGAATGCGGACGCGACCAGCACAAAGGGTCACCCGATTACCTATTCGTGGAAGGCCGGGGACAGCGAGGTTGGCACTGGCAAAACGCTGATGCTGACGGACGGGATGGTTGGCAAGGCGATCACGGTAACGATCAAGAACTATGATCCGATCACATCCACCCCGACCGCTGTCGTACAGGCGGACAAGACTGCGCTTAAGAGCGCCCTCAAGGCGGCGGAAGCAGCCCTGACCGGCGTTTCCGGCACGGATGAAGCGGCCGACAAGGTGCTGTTGGGCGTGCAGTTTGTCACCACCGCGCAGATGAAGGCCTATCAGGACGCTCTTGCGGCAGCGAATGCGGTCGTGAGCGCGGCGGACGCCAACACGGCGGCGGTCGCAGCGGCGGTAGAAGCGCTGAACACCGCGCTGAGCACCTTCAACGGCCAGAAGCAAAACGGTACATGGAACGAAGTGGGCGAGCTGCAAGCGGCCCTGTCCGACGCTTTGAAGGCGGCGGATACCGCCAAGGCAAATATTCAGACCAGCGAAAACGGGCTGGACGTTGCGCCCACGGCGCAGTGGGTCACGGCGGACGTAATGGCGGCGTTTGACAAGACGATCGCGGACGCGGCGGCTGTCAAGGACAGCACGGACGCTGCCGTACTCGGTCAGGCGCTTGCGAATGTAAACGCGGCAACCGCGTCGTTCGGCTCTGCTAAGAAGTCGGGCGCGTCGATCGATACCGCTAAGTTGGTCACCGCGATCAATAACGCGGGTCTAAACATCAATTCCGTCACGATCGGTGATAAGGAAACGATAGATAATAATATTACGGTCGTCACAAAAGCCGTGAGTGCAACCTATGGGAGCGCGATCGATGCTGCGATCGCTGCTGTAGAAAATCCCGCGAACCAGAAGGCGGTAAACGATGCGCTTGCAGCGCTGAATGAAGCGACCAAGGCCTTCAATGATGCGAAGGCGTCCGGCGCGGTGGATAAGGCGTCCCTGAACGCCGCGATCAAGGCGGCGGCGGTAAACGTCAATTCGGTCGCGGTCAGCAAGGACGGTTCCGATGTGACTGGCCAGTACGTTCTGCAAGCCGATGTGGAAACTTATCAAACGGCGATCGAAGCCGCACAGGCAGTAGCAAGCGGAAGTGGCAGCGACAACACGCAAGAAAAGGTAGACGCTGCCGTAGCTGACCTGTCGGAAGCGACAGCAAAGTTCAATGCGGCCAAGCAGAGCGCCAAGGCTGATAAGGCTGCGCTGACCAAGGCAATCGAGGATGCAAACGGGCGTCTGGAAACCGCTAAAGTGAGTGATGATGGCAAGAATCTCATTGGCGGCGGCGCATTACATGCTGGCGATACCTATTATAACGCAAAGGATGTTGAGACCTACCGTGTGGCAATAGCCGAAGCACAAAAGGTCGCGAACGCAGCCGACAGCACCCAGCAGCAGATCACAGCAGCGGTAACGGCGCTGAACAATGCGACCACGTCTTTCATCAATACGATGAAGACCTTTGGCACGCCGGTTACGACTGCGGATACGCTTATTGCTGCTATGAGTGAAGGCAACACTGCAGTCGTAGTGCTCCAGAACGATATCGAGGTCACAAACCCCAGCGATATCACCGGGGCATGGCGCACCAGAGGTTCTAGCAAACTCACGCTTGACCTGAACGGGAAAAAACTGACCGTCAGCGGCGAAGGTTCGGTGCTGCTAGGGTACAGCGCGACCGACAAGAATACCGCGGCAGAACAGCAATCTATGGAAGCTGATATTACGATACGTAACGGTGATTTGATTGCTAATAACACGAAGGCGACGGTGGCCAGCTTTACGATTGAAAAGGGCCAAAAGTTGACGCTGGACGGTGTAAATGGCGTTAATGTAACGGCTAGCGGCAGCGTATTTCTTCCCCGTGGTGAGGGCGCGACCCTGACCGTGAAAAACAGCACGATCGAAACAAAGGGCGTGTATTGCATCAGCACCAATGCAAACGACCCGGTAAACTACGGTGTTGAGATCAATGTGGAAAAATCCACGTTAACGGCGCAATCCGATGACAGGGACAACTGCGCGGTCTTGATCAATGTGCCCGGTACGCTGAATATGGTGAATAGTACGATAACCGGTAATCGACAGGCGGTGATCGTGCGCGCCGGTACGGCGAAACTGACAGGCTGCACGATCAATGCGGAAACAACAGCGCTTTCGGCAAATGAACACGCCTACAGTATCTCGCCCGAGAAATGGGGAGACGGCAACCGTGTATCATATGGCGCGTTGATCGTGGGAAACCAAACGGCGAGTACTTACAAGGATAACGCGGCTGTGACGCTGACCGAATGCATTCTTAATGCAGGCGAGAATAAGACTTTGACGGTCGGGGAAGTAACCGCTCCGGTCTATGCACTGCATGCGGTGAGAGCAAATAACAATACTTATTCGACCACCGTCATGATGGATAAGGCGACCACGGACAAAATCAAAGGTGCTATTGCAACGTATGGCGACGCGACTATCAATGGACAAAAAATGACTACGGTTGCCACGGCAGATGCGTTGAAAACCGCGATGAGCGATCCGACACAGGAAGTTGTCACGCTACAGAATGATATTACGGTCGAAAACCCCGGCGATATCACCGGGGCATGGCGCACCAGAGGATCGTATGCACTTACGCTTGATCTGAACGGAAACACACTGACAGTCAGCGGCAACGGTTCGGTTTTGTTGGGATACAACGACGAAGCTGACACGAAGCACGAGAAAACAGCTTCTAATCAGAAAAACCTAAGTGCCGATGTGACGATTTGCAACGGTACGCTGATTGCCAATAACTCTGCGGATACAGTTGCAAACTTTACGGTGGAAAAGGGGCAGAAGCTTACACTGGATGGTGTCGATGGTGTGACGGTTAAGGCGGCTGGCAGCGTGTTCCTGCCTCGCGGCGAGGATGCAACCTTAACGGTAAAGAACAGTCACATTGAGACGACCGGCGTATATTGCATCAGCACAAACGCAATCGATTCAGTGAATCACGGCGCTGTGATCAATGTGGAAAACTCCACACTGAAAGCGAATCATGGCGATTTTGACGATTGCGCTGTCCTGTTCAATGTGCCTGGCACGCTGAACATGAAGGACAGTATCGTAACAGGCAACCGTCAAGGTGTGATTGTACGCGCTGGCACGGCTACGTTTGATAATTGCACGATCAACGCTGCTCCGCAGTTAATTAAGGATGCCATACCGAGTGCCGGTCAATCCTATAATAATTGGAGCGGCGGCAACGAGGTTGCGTTTGGCGCTCTTATTGTGGGCAACTCGACAACGTCTTACCCATATGACGCTCAAGCGACGCTGACGAATTGCACGCTTAACGCGGGTTCCAATGAGACGTTGACCGCGGGCAACACAACGGCATCGGTCTATGCACTGTATGCAGTACGAGAAAAGACCGACCATACTACTACCGTTGTAATGGATGCAGCTACTCAGGAGAAAATCACAGGCACTGTGGCTAAAGATGGTGACAAGGCAACAATCACCGTCGATGGTCAGGCGTATCAGACTGAGAAGACAAATGAGGAGCCGCAGCCTGTGAATGAGCCCGCTCCCGAAGACAAGGCAGAGGAACCGGCCGTACAACCTGAGCCTGTTCAGCCGGAACCCACGCAGCCGGAAGATACTGCTAAGCCGGGAGAACCCGTTCAGTCCGAACCACAGGTAGAGGTTCCGGAAGAGAAGCCGGCCCCAAATAACGATGCTCAGATCGTTGTACCGGCGGAGCAGGAACAGACCCAGACCGGCGAAACGCCGAGCGAGGAAACAACGCCTGCGGAACCTACAACTGAAATCACTACGCCGGACGCTCCGGCAAATGACGAGCCCGTTGTAACCGCGCCGGCAAACGAAATTTAAGCTCCTTCTTGCATGAGCAAAGTCCCTGATAAGGCCGTCCCCCGAAAGCAACCGCTTTCGGGGGACGGTTTTTTTGAACAAAATAAGGAAATGCCTGTTGCATTCAAAAGATGCAGGGTGGATAATAAAAGAAAAAGGGGCGGTAGCAGATGAAGAAACGACTATTCGCGGGCGTTCTGCTGGCGGCGCTGGTCGCCGGGTTTACCGCGTGGTATACGCTGTGTGTCCCAAAGCGGGTGCGAGCGGATTCTCTGCCGGCAACTGTTTTGGCTCTTTTGCCGGAAGCGGCGCGGTACGAAAAGCAAACGGTGCGATCCTATCAGCTGGCCGGCGTTATTGGCGGCGCGGAAGGCGAAAAGCAGAGGATGAACGATTTTGTAACGACCTCAGTCAACTGCTATGACGCGGCCGATCGGCTGATTCGTGTCGTCATGTATAGTCCGGATGGGGAAATGCCGGAAAGCTACATAGAATACCAGTATGATGACGCCGGACGGCGGACCGCGCTGATTTCTCATAATCAGCTTGCAGCAAAGGATGGCAGCGATATCGTAAACGAAACGCGCATCGTTTACGGAGCGGATGGGCGCGCTGTCAGCGAGGAGCAGCACGTGCTTGGCTCCGTGATGAAAACAACGTATTTCTATGATGAGGCAGGCAGGAAGACCGGAAAATGGTTAAGCAGGGACAAGCAGGGGCGAGAGGACGGTCACGGCACATTTGTGTGTGATGAAAAAGATCAAATTATCCGGAAAGAAGAGGTTTCCGGACAGTTCCGCTTGACAGGCGAATACGTTTATGATGAATATGGCTACATTGAGCAAAGCGTGGTGCAATTACCGGACCGCGATCCGGTCACCACACGCACCGAGCGCACGTACGACGAGGCGGGACATCCGCTGACAGAGGCGACATATGAAAACGGCGCGCTTAAAACCCGCACGGAAAGTGAATATGATTGGGATGGTCGTTTAGAACGGCAAATCTGGTACGACGCAGCAGGCAATATAACGAGTACTTTGGAATGTGAGCAGATCACACAATAGGGGGCGGCAATATGAAGAAACGGCTATTCGCGGGCGTCCTTTTGGCGGCGCTGGTCGCCGGGTTTACCGCGTGGTATACGGCGGGGAGCGGGCCGAACCGCGTGCATGCGGACGCGTTGCCTGTGCAGGTGCGCTCGCTGCTGCCGCGCGCGGAACGGTATGAAAAACAAACGCTTGAAGTGTATGTGGAATTGAATGATAAGGGAACCGATGACCTGAAACCCCACACGTGGCACACCGTGCTCATTTATTGCTATGATAAGGACGAGCGCGTGATCCGCGAAATGACGTATGATCCGGATAAGGCAGAACCGGTGCTTGTGACGGATCATACCTATAATGCGGAAGGCAAACCCCTTTCCAGCGTTACGCGCTTAGGGGGCGAAATATCGAACGAACTGCATTATACCTATGGCGCGGATGGACGGGAACTGAGCAGAGAAGCGCGCATTGCAGATTTTACAGTGAAAACCACGTTCACCTATGATTATGGCAGAGCGGGACAAAAGAGCGGCGATGTCGTGCAATACGCGGCGGATGGAACGGAAGAAAGCCGCAGCCGCTATTATTACGACGATATGGGCGGCGCTATCTGTGTAGAAGACGGCGAGGGAAATGTGGAAACAACGGTGGAACGCACATATGATGAGCACGATCAGCTGATCCGTTCGGTCAGCTACCGGGACGGGAAGCAGGAGATGGACTACCGCGTGGAGCGCACATATAACACGCAGGGGAAACCGCTTTCCGAAACGACCTTTATCGATGGGAAACGGCATGAACATACCGAGTATGCGTATGATCAAAATGGATACCTGACGCGTCAGATGATGTATGACGGAGAGGGCAAGCTGCTCAGCCGCATGGACTGCGAGCAAATCACAAAGTAAAAGAAAATGCTCCACGCATATTTGTGCGCGGAGCATTTCCGACTATTCCCACCCCTTACCGCGAAGCTGCAAGGGCGTGCCTTCCTCCATGATGTGAAAGCCATGCTTTTGATAAAAGCCGACGTTTCGTTTTTCATCCGGTACAACGTCGATATAAAGGAAGCTCTCGTAAATTGCAAGCAGCCGCCGGAGCAGCGTGGAGGCGATGTGCCGCCCCTGATAGGCGGGATGCACCAGTAGGCAGTCGATAGTGGCCTGCCAAACGCCGTCGTCTAGTCCGCGGATCAGGCCCACCAAGCGGTCGCCGTCCCAAGCGGAAAGCACGCGGCTGGAATGGGAAAATGCCTGCCGGAGCTTTTCGGGGAACTTCCCGGAATACCAGCCGACGGATAGAAACAGCGCTTCAAGCTGCGCATCTGTAAAATCCTTTTGTTCCCGATATGTTATCATGCGTTTCTCCTCAGCGGATTCCGGTTATATCTCGGATGGCTTCCCCGGCAAGGATCATGCCCGCGACCGGGGGTACGAACGACACGCTGCCCGGCACCGGCCGACCGGCGGTACCCTTTTGCTCATCCGAGGGCAGGGGCGTGCGCGGCTGCTCGGTGGAATAGACTACCTTGAGGCGCTTGACGCGGCGTTTCTTACATTCCTGCCGGATGACGCGCGCGAGCGGGCACACCGAGGTCCTGTAAATATCCGCGACCTCGAAGCGCGTTGGGTCGAGCTTATTGCCCGTGCCCATGGAACAGATAAGCGGCACGCCCAGCCGGTCGCACGCGACGATCAAGTGCAGTTTGGCGGAAACCGTGTCGATCGCGTCGATCACATAATCGAACTGCGAAAGGTCTAGCGCGCTTTCGGGCGTAAAGAAAATGTTCAGCGCATGTACGGCGGCGTTCGGATTGATATCCAAAATGCGCTCGCGCATCACTTCAACCTTGGGGCGGCCCGTGGTGGAGCAAAGCGCGATCAACTGCCGGTTGCGGTTAGTGAGAGATACCTCGTCGCTATCGATCAGCGTAATCTCGCCCACGCCCGCGCGGGCGACCGCTTCGGCCGCAAAGGAGCCCACGCCCCCGATACCGAACACCGCGACATGCGCGCCCGTAAGCTTTTTCAATCCCTCCGCGCCGAGCAGCAGCTCGGCGCGGGAAAATTCGTTTCGCATAAATAGCCCCCTGCATTGGTTCGTTTATACCACAGCGGCAGGCATTTTTGAAGTGTCAAAACACGCTTATGCGCCGCTGGTGGTATAATTAATTTAATCAAAGATAATTGGCGCTTTGCGGCTATTATATCACACTTCGGGCAAATCAGACAAGAGAGGCGCTCTGGGACTGACGTTACGTGCAAAATAGACAAAAACGCCAAAATATAAAAATGTAACTTGCAATGCGCGGCGAAAGAGATATAATAGGTATAGATATAAAAAGAAAAGTTTACCTTGCCGGAAGGAGGTACTTACAATATGTATACGATAAAAACCCGCTTTGCGGCGTTGGGTACGGCCGCTCTGCTTGCGCTTTCGCTCACGGCTTGCGGCGCGAAGGATACGGCCGGGGTCGCGGCGGATGAACAGACCATGCAGCAAGTAGACCTGAACGAGCTGGTCGACCTGCCGGACGAAGGCGCGCCGCTCGCCGCCACCAATCCGGTGCTGAACGGCGTACTGACACCCGAAGCCTCCGGCGCGGTCACCTATGGCAACGACAAAGTGACGATCGACGCTTCCCATACCGATCAGGGCTATGTGATGGTGCAGTATGCCACGGGCGAAAGCGCGCGCATCAAGGTGCAGATCACCCGCTCCGGCGGCACGACCTATACCTATAACCTCGATGCAAACGGACAGTACGATGTTTTTCCGCTTTCACAGGGCAGCGGCGCCTATCAGGTGAACGTGTTCCGCAATGTCGAAGGCACCCGTTACGCGCAGGAATTCGGCCAGTCTATCAGCGTTTCGCTGTCGGACGACCTGCTCCCCTTCCTCTATCCCAACCAGTATGTTGATTTTAACGATTCGAGCAATGTCGTTTCTGTCGCGGAACAGCTTTCGGCATCCGCCGGAAACGAGCTTGACAAGGTCACGGCGATCTATAACTATACCGTGCAGAACATCAGCTACGATTACGATCTGGCGAAGAACGCGCCTTCGACCTATCTGCCCGATGTGGATGCGGTGCTTGCCTCGAAAAAGGGGATTTGCTTCGATTACGCGGCGGTCATGACCTCGATGCTGCGTTCGCAGGGCATCCCGACCAAGCTGATCGTCGGTTATACCAGCCGGGGTGAATACCATGCGTGGATCTCCACCCATATCAGCGAAGTGGGCTGGATTAATAATGTCATTTCGTTTGACGGAACGAACTGGAAGCTGATGGACCCCACCTTTGCCTCCACCGGCAAGTCCAGCCAGCAGATCATGGAGTATATCAACAACCCGGCAAACTATACGGAGAAATACTGCTACTGATCGTTACGGACGGCTGACATGCCATTTTGGAAAAGAACGACTGAAAAAGCGGCCGCAAACGCGGTCGCTTTTTTGTTATACGTATGATATACTGGAACCAGTGAGAATGGTAAGGAGAGGGGCTCTTTGGAGATGCGACAGAAAAACAGCGCGGCGCCGCCGGAAGCGATAGCCGCCCTGTGCACCGCTTTGCAGGAGCTGGTCGGCGCGGGCGTTGCGCCGGATGAATGCATGCGGCTTTTAGCGGAGGACGCCGCCACGCCGGAGGAGCGCGCGCGCTACAAAGCGGCGGCGGAACAACTGGAAATGGGCGAAACCCTGTCCGACGCGCTCGACGCGGACGGTTATTTTCCGCCCTATATGATCGGTATGATAAGGGTGGGCGAGCGCTCGGGCACGCAGGAAAGCGTTTTAGGCGCGCTGGCCGCTTATTATGACCGCGAAGCGGCCCTGCGGGACAGCATTCGCAGCGCGGTCGCATTCCCGCTGCTGATGGGCGGCGCGATGCTCGTGCTGCTTGGCGTGCTGCTGGCTTTCGTCATGCCGGTGTTTTCGGATGCGTTTGCCTCGATCGGGCTGACGCTGTCCCCGGCGGCGGCCGTATTGCTCGGCGCGGGCAAGTGGCTGGCCGCGGCGGCGGGCGCGCTGCTGGCGTTCGCGGTGTTTGCCGCGCTTGTTTGCTGGTACGATTTGCGTACGGGTAAGCTGGGTCTTGTCCGCCGCACCCGTTTGTATAAGCAGGCTGCGGCGGGCCGGTTCGCCTCCGCCATGGCGTTGATGCTGCACAGCGGCTTGCCGCTTGCCGAAACCCTTTCCCGCGCGGGCGAACTGGCGAACGCGAAAGGTGCCGCCGAAGCGGCGGACGCATTGGAGCAGGGCGCGGGGCTGAGCGACGCGCTCACAAAGACCGGCCTATTTTCAAATGTTTATCTGCGTATGATCCGCGTGGGCGAACGCGCGGGCCGCGCCGAGCGGATGATGAATGAGGTGGCCCAGCGCATGAGCGCGCAGTCCGCCGCGCATGTCGACGAACAAATCGCGCGTATCGAACCCGCGATTGTCGCGCTGCTGGCGATCGCGGCGGGTCTGGTGCTGCTTTCGGTCATGCTGCCGCTGCTCGGCTCGGTCGCCGCGTTTGGCTAAAGGGGCGGTGGAGCGGATGAAAAAAGGAAAACGCCGCTTGGCGCTATGGCTGCTGCTTTTTTTGCTGCTGCCCGCAGCGCTGGCTTTTGGCGCGCGCAGCGCCTCCCGCTATACCGGGCCGGACGCCGGCGAGTTGACCGCGCTGCTGTGCCGCGCCGCCGCGACCTGCTACGCGGCCGAAGGGCGGTACCCGCCCGATCTCGATTATTTGACGAAAGCGTACGGCGTATCGTATAACCCCAAGAAATTTCATGTGTTTTACCAGCTTGACGGCGCAAACCTGACGCCGGATATCACCGTCGTCCCGGCGGAGGAGGCGACGAAATGAGCAAACGACATTCGGCGGATTCGCTGTTTACCCTACTGCTGCTGATGCTGTTCCTGCTCGCGGGGGCCGCGTCGCTCGCGCTCGGCGTGCGTGTTTGGCGTGAAGCCGAGGGCGGCGTGCAGCGCCAGTACGCGCTGGCAACGCCGCTGCAATATTTGGCGGGCCGGGCCCGGCAGGCGGACGGCCTGCGGATCGAGCGCTTTGCGGACGGCACGGAGGCGATCGCCTTTGACGCGGAACTGGCGGGCGAGACCTATGTGACCCGGCTGTACTGCTATAACGATTCGCTGTGCGAATTATTCACACCCGTGGATGTGACGCTCACCCCGGCGGACGGCGCGGCGCTTCTGCCGGCAAAGTCGCTGCATCTGTCGCGGGAGCAAGAGAGCGGACTGGTCCGCGCCGTATTGACCGGTCAGGACGGGCGCAGCGGCGAGGTGCTGCTCGCGCCCCGGCTGGGAGAGGGGGCGGCGGCATGAAACGATTGCCCCGATCGCGCTTGTTCCTGTTTGAATTGACGATCGATCTGGTGTTTTTTTGCATCTGCGCCGCCGTTTGCCTGACGCTGCTCGCGCGCGCGCAGGCGCTGACACGGCAGAGCGACGAGCTGGGCGGCGCGATGCTGGCCGCTGAAAACGCGGCAGAAAGCTTTGCCGCCGCAAACGGCGACGCCGCCGGCGCGGCGCGGCTGCTTGGCGCGGCTGCCTCCGGAGACGTGCTGACCATATTCTTTGATGAAGAGTGGAAGCCCGCCGTGGAAACAAACGCCGCCTTTCGGCTGACGATGCATACGAAGCAGTCGCAAGACCGCGTTGCAACGGCATCGATCGCGGTCGATCGACTGACCGATGGCGGCTCCGTTTATCAGCTCACGACCAAACGGTTTGTAAGGGGGGCGGGCCAATGAGCAAGAAGGAGCGGGCGTCCGCTTCGGTATTCGGCGGGCCAACCGTGTTGACCGTGCTGCTGATATTGCTGTTCGCGCTGTTTTCCATGCTGGCCCTTTCGCGGGCGCAGACGGCGCGAACGCTTGCGGGCCGCACCGCCGATACCGCGCAAGCATACTACGAAGCCGCCGGAAAAGCCGAGACCGTGCTGGCGGCGCTGGACGGCGCCGCGGCGCAGGCGCCCGCAAGCTGCGGAGCGCTTGCCGTGGCCGCCGCCGAGGAACAGGGGGCCGCGGACGCGTCTTTTGACGGCAGCGAGTTTTCCGCGCGGTTTCAAGCGGGCGCGCAGGGGAGCTATGTGCTCCGTATACGCCTGCAAGCCGAACCAAACGGCGAGACGGCGTATACCGTTCTTTCCGGCCATATTGTGCCGGATGATCCCGCCGATACCGATACGACCCTGCCTGTTTACCAATAGCGAAGGATTGTGAGTGAATAACCATGGATTTGACCGAATTTTTTAAAAATGTAGTGGAAAAGCATGCGTCGGATGCGTTCTTCGTCGCCGGCATGCCGCCCGCGTATAAGCTGGACGGCGTGCTCTGCCGCCATACGGAAACGCGCCTAATGCCCGCGGATACCGCCGCGATCGTGGCGGAGATTTACAACATGGCGCAAAACCGCCCGATGGCGCGGCTGGAACAAACCGGCGAGGATGATTTTGCTTTTTCCGTGCCCGGCATGTCCCGGTTCCGCGCGAATGTGTACCGCCAGCGCGGCTCGCTCGCGGCGGTCGTGCGCATCATCACCTTCGATCTGCCCGACCCCGGCACGCTGCACATCCCGGATGAAGTGATGGCGCTGGCGGATCTGGCCCACGGGCTGATGCTGGTCACCGGTCCGGCGGGCAGCGGCAAAACGACCACGCTGGCCTGCCTGATTGACCGTATCAATAGCACCCGCGAGGGGCATATCGTCACGCTGGAGGACCCGATCGAGTACCTGCACCATCACAAAAAGTCCATTGTCTCCCAGCGCGAGATCGGCGTCGACACGGAAGGGTATGTGCCCGCGCTGCGCGCCGCGCTGCGGCAAGCGCCGGACGTCATTTTGCTGGGCGAGATGCGCGATTATGAGACCATCCGCACCGCGATGACCGCGGCGGAGACCGGCCATCTGGTCATATCCACCCTGCATACCACCGGCGCGGCCAACGCGATCGACCGCATCGTGGACGCTTTTCCGCCCGCCCAGCAGGCGCAGGTGCGCATGCAGCTTTCCATGGTGCTGCGCGCCGTCGTCAGCCAGCAGCTGGTGCAGGGCGACCACCGGGTCGAACCCGCCTTTGAGATCATGCGCGTCAATCCAGCCGTGTCCAATTTGATCCGCGATGCGAAGCAGCATCAGCTTGGCGCGGTGCTGCAATCCTCCGCGGCGGAGGGAATGCGCACGATGGACGGCGATCTGCTGCGCCTGTTCCGCGCGGGCGTGATCACTGCGGAAAACGCGCTGCATTGCAGTATAGACCGCGAACAAATGACAAAACGCCTAAAATCGCTACAAAACCAGTAAAAACGACTGGTTGTTCATCATTGCACGGGCGTGTCGGATGCAAGTTAGCCTTCCCTTTTGTAACCTATTGTGGTATAATAATCGCCATTAGATAATGTTCACATCCGGATTTAACTGATTATGCAGGCAGCGGCGCTTAGAGAAATGTTGAATTCTTTCTTTTATCCAGCCGCTGTGGAGTAAAAGCTGCTCATAAAACGGAAGGAAGGCGTTGCAAGTGCAGGAGAGTTATATGCCGCACATAACCGTGCGAATGTTCGGTGAATTCACTGTTTCAATCGATGGCAAGGTGGTCAGCGAGCCTCTGCGTCATGCAAAGAAATTGCGCGGCGTATTGCAGTACTTGCTGCTGCACGCGGACCGGCCGGTTTCCCACAGCGAGCTGTATGATACCTTTTGGCCGGAGGAGCGCAGCGCCAACCCGCGCGGCGCGCTGAAAACGCTGATCCACCGGCTGCGCGCGGCGCTGGTCGAAGGCGGCGCGGACGGCGACATCCCGTTTTTCCTCGTGCAGCAGGGCAGCTACCAGTGGAACCCTGCGCTGGAAGCGCAGATCGACGCGGTCGAGTTCGAGGAGGCTTGCCGCCGTCTGAGCGACAGCACCTTGACGCAGAAGAAGCGCACCGAGCTGCTGCTGCGCCTCAGCGATCTGTACAGCGGCCGCTTTTTGGATGGTTCCGAGCTTTGGATGGCTACGCCCGCGGCCTATCTGCATGAATGCTACCGCAAGGTCATCAGCGAGCTATGCGACTATTACCAGCGGCAGGACGAACCGGAGCAGGTCATCACGCTTTGCCGCAAGGCGCTGCGGTTTGACGAGCTGGATGAGGAACTGAACTATGCGCTCATCCTCGCGCTGACCGACGCGGGCCGCTCGCAGGACGCGCTCACCCAATATCAGCACGTGACCGAGCTATATTATTCCGAGCTTGGCGTGCAGGTTTCCGACGAGTTGCGCGCTCTTTACCGCCGCATTGCCGAAGCAGAGCAATCGATGGACCTTGATATTGACAATGTGCGCGGCGTTTTGGAGGAGAAGGATTCCTCTTCATCCGGCGCGTACGTATGTGAATACGGCATCTTTCAGGATATTTTCCGCATCGAGGAACGGTGCCTCGCGCGGTACGGCGGCCGCATTTTTCTGGGCCTGCTCACGGTGACCGGCGCAAAATGCGAGACCCCTACGCCCGATGTGCTGACCAAAGCGATGGACCGGCTGCTTGCCGCCGCCTGCCAAAGTCTGCGCCGCAGCGATGTGATCGCGCGGTATAGTCAGGCGCAGTATGTGGTGCTGCTTTCTACGGTTACATATGAAACCGGCAGTATGGTGCTAGAGCGCATTCAGAAGCTGTTCCGGCGCGATAACCCGCGTATTCCGGTCAGCGTTTCCTGCAAGCTGCGCCCCCTGCGCCCCTCGCACGAGGAAAACGGGCAGGCGGGATAAGAAAAAATAAAAAGCGTTACCGCTTATAAAGCGGTAACGCTTTTTTGTCCGTTTAGATAAGTTGGAATGGTTATTTATATGAAAAATGCACACAAACTGTTTGGGAAATGGCAAAAATCTTTGCATGGCGCGCAAGAATGTAACCGGGATATAACCGGGCCGCGCTATACTGTTCCTATAACCTAAGAGCAGTATGAAAGGAGCGGATGCGTCATGTTGGCAATGCCTAACGCGATGCCCTACCAAAACCGACAGTTCTTCCTCTGTATCGATGAATATAACAATGGGGAGCCCGCCGGAAGGCTATACAGCGGCGTGAGCCAGAAAACATTCCGTTTTAGCGCGCTGCTGCCCCTACTGCGCGAGCTGGACGGCACGCTGGATCGTGAAACAGCCGCCGAGCGGTTTGATACGTACCGTTCTTTTGGCCCGACCGATCAGGTGCGGGCGGGGGAGTGGCGCGAGGTATCGCACACCCCGGGACGGATCGCCACGGTAATCGTGCGCGTGCACTTCCGGCAAAACGCCACTTGGCAGGGCGAAGCGGTGTGGATGGAAGAGAAGAAGACCCGCTGCTTCCGCAGCGCGTTGGAGCTTTTGTTCCTGATCGATTCCGCCATGCAGGCACAGGCCGAGCGGCAGGAGCTTGCGGGAAGCTGAGGCCCGCCTACGAAAGCGGCGCGGTTTCCGTCAGTTCGGCCTGAACAACGAGACGGTGCGTGGATACCATGTAAGGCGTGCAGGTAAACAGCGTTATGACCGCGTCGCGGCCCTCCACCGGTTCGGTGATCCAAAATTCGGTCGGCTCTACCGTCATGGTGCGGAACACCTCGTAGGTATAGCGATTTTCCTGATCGGACAACAAAATGGTGTCGCCGGTTTCGACCAGATCCAAATGGCGCAGCAGGTCGCGCGGCCGGTGCCCGGCCAACACGCAGTTGCCCGTTTGCCCGGGCAGCGCCGTGCCGCCCATATGCCCCACGCCAAGGCGGAGCGCGGGCTGGTCCACCCCTTCGACGATATTGTCCGCCGCTTGCAGGCGCGGTATCTTGATAATGCCCGCCTGCATCGGCTCGGCATCGGCTGCGGGCTCGTTTTCCGCTTCTTCACCGGGCAGAACAGCCAGCGGCTGTTCCGGGGCGCTGGTTTCCACCCATGTATCGGAAACCGGCGCGGGATCGTCCGGCACGGCTTGCCGCCCAAGCAGCGCCCCCCAAGGGTAGTGCATGCCTTCATATAGCAAACCGGCCGCGGCGAGGGATAGGCCTAACAGTAATATCCACTTTCCCCATCTTCTTTTAGTCATTTAATCACCTTCACAATTTTAGCGTACCCGGGAATGGGGGCGCTGTCAATTAAAATTTTTCACCGGTGTATCCGGCCTTTTTGGAAAGGGAGTTCTTTCTTATGCGTACCAAGTATTTCATTCGCCGTTTCGGCGCGCTGGCCCTAGCGGCGGCGACGCTGATCTCGGGCACCGGCATTCCTGTCGCCGGCGCTGCGGGCGGCGAAATTGTGACGTATGATGGTTCGGCGGTCTTGGTGCATACCGAAGCCGCGCTTAATATCTTTCAAGGGTTGGACGCTGCCGAAGCACCGTCTGATGCGCAAGCGGCGCTTGACGGCTATACCCTCGTGGATCACAGCGCGCCACAAAACGGCGTGCAGTTCTACACCGCCTATAGGCGGCTGGTGGGCGGCGATGTGACCGCCGCGCCCTCGTATCAGTTCCTGCTCATTGCGGAGAATCTGGGGGGAAAACCAGCTGTTATTGATACCGTGAACGGGATGCCGCCCTCTGATACCGTGGTGTATACGGAAGGGGAAGCGCCCGTACAGAATATCTCGAACGAGCTTAAGGCACCCGCGGAAGAGCGGGCCGATCAGGAGCAGGGCGAAACGCCGGACGGACCGCAAGCTCCAAGCGATCCGGCAAACCCGGATGAACCCACAGTTCCGGATGAACCGTCGATCGATGCGCAGCCTGCACAGCCCGCTGATCCGTCCGCCGCTATCGATCCCGATATGACGGTAGAGCCGGAAGCGCCGCAGAAAAGCGACGCGGCGCCCGCGCCCGTGGAACCGCAACCGGAATCCACGCCTGCACCGGAGTCCGTTCCAGCCCCAGAACCCGCGCCCGAACCGACCCCGGAACCCACGCCGGAACCCACGCCGGAACCCACGCCCGAGCTCGCGCCGGAAACAGCGCCCGCACCCGAAGGAGAGCCATCGCCCGCGGTGGCGTTTTTCACCCCGCGCACTCGTGTGATCGGGCCGCGCGCCGTGATGACAAACGGAACGGACGAGGGCGTGGCAGGGGAAGACGGCGTACCGCTTGCTTCCGGTTGGGTCATTCAGCCGGGCGGCGTGAGCGGATACACCTTTACCGTAAACGGCAGTCATGCCAGCCAGACGGTGCGCCTGTACGGCGAAAATGTACGGCCGGATGAGCAACCGGATAACGCGCTCACCGGTAAGATCGATCCCCAAAAGGTATTCGGTATTCGCTATGACTGCGTGCTCGATCCCTTTGTAACCTTAAACGACATTGCGGGAAAGCGCATAACCGTCGACCTGACGGACTTTGGCAAAATATTCGAGCTGAACGGTCTGGACGGCGCGAACAATAACGGTGCCGCGCCGCTGAAACTGAAGGATGGGACTGCGCTCGGCACGATCACGGTCGATACCGCAAATTCGACCGCGACGATCGCGTTCAACAGCGAGTTTGTTGAAAATAAGCGTTCGCTGTCCTTCTACTTCTGGATGAGCTGCTCGATGAAAGACGACGCCGGACAGGGCGAAAAGCCGGATTCCATCCATCTGGGCGATACGACGATCGAGCTGGATTGGGACAATGTAGTACAAAAGCAGCCGCTTTGCACGATCAGCAAAAAAGTAAAGACTTATGATGCGGCAACGCGCACGATCACCTGGGAAATCGTTCTGACGCCGCAAAACGGCGCGTCCCTCGCTGGCGCGACGTTGACCGACGAGCTGTCGACGGCTGAAGCGGAGTTTACTGGCCTGCGTGTGAACGATGCGGAGATCGCGCTGAACGACAATAGCGCTGTGCGGATCGAAGGCAATAAGCTGACCTTTACGTTTGCGGACGATGAGCAGGTCTGGCCCAAAAACAAGGCGGCCACCGCACAGATCAAAACGCAGCTGAAATCGGGCTTTTTTGCGGATGGCGCGAGCCAATGGGATATCACCAATACGGCGTCCGTTAAAAGTTCGGAAACCAATCAGTTTTCCGAACCGGCGCCTGCAACGGCGGAAAAAACGTTTAAAACGAAGTTTTTGACCAAAGCCGGCACATACAACGGCGCGGCGTCCAACACAATCACTTGGACGATCAAAATCAATAGTATCCCGTTTTCGGTGAAAAATCTAAAAATTTACGACCTGCTGCCCGCGGATGTGCAGATAGACGAGAAGGCGCAGATCAACACCGCATTTCAGACAGAGATATTCAAGATCGATGCGGGGAACAAAGCGGAATGGGCGGCAAAGGAAGAACTGCCGCAGGCGCTTCGCGACGAGATTTCCACGACCGGCGAACATCCCCGCCAACTGATCATCCTTTCTCAAAAGGGAGAAAGCTTGTCGGCGGGCAGTTATACGTTCCAGTTTACGACCAAGGTGCTGCAGGATGCCGGTTCGGGTTTCTCGACGAAAAACACGGCCTATCTGACCTATGACATCCCGGGCGTTGGCGACGGCGACGGCGGACATCATGTGACCGAGCCGGGCGCGGCTTCCAATAACGTGGGTTTTGTGCAGGCTGCGATCGATAAAAACGTAAGCTATGACCGCTCGACCCGCCGCTTCAAGTGGACGATCGATGTGAACAACAACAAGCAAAATCTGACCGGCGGCATTCGGATCGAGGACAATTTAAAGCAAGCGCTCAAATCAGCCAACGCAAAAGAAAAGAGCGAATTCAGGCCGGAGACCCTCAAGTGGTGGAAGGACGGCGGATCGCCCGTAGCGGTCGAAAAGCTGGATGCGCCGCCGACCGACAAGACTTCTTACCCTATGAAACCAGCCTATTTCTACGACGCGGAAACGGAACTGCTGACGATCTACGTACAGGAAATGAAGGGCGAGACCTACCATTTCTCGTTCGAGACCGAGGGCGTGGGCAAAACGTTCTTTGGGCTGCAAAACGTTTGGTATACCAGCAATACGGTAAAGAATGTAACGAACCGTGCAACGCTGTACGCAAACGGGGTGGAGGCCACGGATCAGGTATCCAAAGACGTGGTAAGTCAGGAAATCAACAAGACCATGGGCGCGCCCGTGGGAGAGTCCGCGGCGTATAATCCGCAAGACAACACCCTTTGGTGGATGATCCATCTCAATATGGACGGCCGCCATCTGGATGAAGCGACCGTAACCGATACGCTGCCCGCGGCGCTCAGCTATGCGGAGGAGTATAAGCTCTATACCGGCAAGCTGAGCACTTCGGATACGCTCCAAAGAGTCAAGGCCGTACAGGCCGATCTGTCGCCGTCGGTCAACGGAAATCAAGTAACGTTCCATTTCGGCGACCTCATGCGAAACGGCGAGCGGTACATCCTTTATGTTAAAACGCGCGTTGACCCGCAAAAGCTAAACGGTAAATTAACGCTTAGAAACATTGCCGCGATAAACGGCAAGGAAGACGGGCACGATCTGTTTGCCAAGGACTATCAAGAGTATACGATTGACAAACGGTCCGTCACCAAATCCGGCAAGCAGCAGACCGACGCGGACGGCGGCGCGCTTCTCGCGGTCGACTGGACGATCGACGTGAATAAGGACGGCAAGGCCAACGGCTATGAAAAGCCGGCGGTAATCGATAAGCTGGAAACCGGCCTGTCCCTCCGGTGGGAGAATGGCGATTACGCCGTGTCGATCAAGCGGCTGCGGTGGAACGGAAAGGCGTTCGTCGCGGAGCAAACGGAGCTGGCGCAGGCGCTTCGGTCGCAGTGGCGCTACGACGAAGCGGAAAACACCTTTGCCTTTGAACTGCCGAAAAACGAAAGCGGCAATTATGACGCTTACCGCCTTGTACTGACCACCGACGTGGACCCGGAGCTTGCGGGCCAGTCGATTACGAACAAGGTTTCCTATTCGGCGCAGACCGGCGAGATCGGCGGCGGCAGCGGCACCGTGGAGATCCGGCAGTTCGGCGCGGGCGGCAGCGGCGCCGAGGGGGGGCCCCCCCCCCCCCCCCCCCC
>NZ_JANGCE010000037.1 GCF_024462775.1 Butyricicoccus faecihominis | reverse complement strand
CTCGCGCGAACGCGCGAAATTTACGCTGGGAACGCGCGTTCGCGCGAGATTCTTCAATTCGTTCAGAATGACATTTGGGCACTCTTCTATTTTGCAACAGTTTTTTACAGCCCCTTAAAAGCTTGCTTTTCTCATGCGCAGCGTTACTTTTGCTTTTCCGCCTCTTCCTTTTTCATCTGCTTCCACTGGTCCTCCACCGCGTCGCAGAACTCGTCCCAGCGGTTTGCTCCGATCAGCTTGGCCGGGCACACCTTGCCGGAAAAGTCCTCGTGTTTGCGCAGCGCTTTGGGCTTTAAATCGTATTCCAGCAGCAGGCGCGCGCAAAGCTTTTCGGTGTTTTTCAGCGTTTTTTCGTAATCGCCATCCTCGTTGACGCACATTTCAATGCCGATGCCGTTCATGTTGCCGCTGTTCTTTTCCATGCCGTCGCCCGCGTGAAAGGCGTTTTCATCATCCGGCAGGTGGTGGTATACCTCTTTGTCGTCCACCGTGTAATGCCACGAGCGCAGCTCTTCATCGTTTGAAATATTATGTAAAAAAGCGTTGTGCGCCGAAGCGTTTGCGCCTGCGGAAAAGTTATCGGTCTCATGAATAACCAGATATTTGATCTCCCGCTTCTGGCCGGGCCGCGTCTTGCTGCCCTCTGCCAAAAAATCCTCGTGCACCGGCAGGTCGCCGATATAGGAGATATTTGCATCCTCCTGAATCGGCCTGTCAAAAATGCGATGCACCAGCATGCCCGCCGCAAAAGCGCCTATCACGATCAAAAGAAGCAGCAGCGGGCGCAGGTTCCGTTTCCGCTTGCCGCCGCGCCCCTTGCTGTAAAACCCCACTACTCTCACCAGTACCTACGCTCCCCATTGTTTCTATATGCTACCCATTGTACACCCAAAGTACAGGTTTTTGAAACCCCTTGCTTGTAAACTTTTTGTTTCCGTGTAATTTCTGCGAGAAATCCTTGCAATTTTGTAACCTGTGCTGTATA
The DNA here is from genome assembly GCF_024462775.1 of Butyricicoccus faecihominis. GTDB lineage: Bacteria > Bacillota > Clostridia > Oscillospirales > Butyricicoccaceae > Agathobaculum > Agathobaculum faecihominis_A. The sequence continues at coordinate 32,543 of NZ_JANGCE010000037.1, read as the reverse complement.
ATAAATGCTACATTGAAACATATGTTTCGATCGGATTGGATAGAGGCAAAGCCTTTGCCAGCAGAATTCTTTGACCGCCCCCTGCACCCGCCGGATTCACAAGGGGAGCCAAGGCCATACGGACAGCCGGGTCAAATGCCGAACATGGCAACTTTGTTGCCTTATTGAATTTTATAAGTTGGCTGTCTAAAAGGCCGTGTGCGCGACGCACATCACGCTTGTGAAACCATCAATAAGAGTAGTAAAAGTAGATTCTTGCTATATAGACTCTTCCTCTGCCACCGAAACCCGTTTGCCCGGCCCCGGCCGGAAAGCGGCAGTGTAGAAATTGCTTGGACCTCAAGAGCAGATGTTTGCTATGCGCACATCCGCACTTGGGGATTTTTTATTTTTTGAAACAGAAAAGGAGCCGGGCGATGCAGAACAAGCTGAAACTTTACGGGTTCAACAACCTGACCAAGGCGCTGTCCTTTAATATTTACGACGTTTGCTACGCGAAAACCGAACGCGAGCAGCGCGATTACATCGCTTATATCGATGAACAGTATAACTCCGAACGCCTGACGGGCATCATGTCCCGCGTGACCGAGATGATCGGCGCGCACGTGCTGCACATATCCAAGCAGGATTACGACCCGCAGGGCGCTTCGGTCACTTTTTTGATCGCGGAGGAGCACATGGTTCCGTCAAGCGCCGCGGCGCTTGAACCGGACACGATCGTGGCCCATTTGGACAAAAGCCACGTGACCGTGCACACCTATCCGGAATACCACCCGGACACTTGCCTTGCGACCTTCCGCGTCGATATCGACGTGGCGACCTGCGGCGAGATCACCCCGCTTTCCACCCTCGACTACCTGATCGGTTCGTTCGATTCCGATATTATCACGATGGACTACCGTGTGCGCGGCTTTACCCGCGATATCGAGGGCAAAAAGCTGTTTATGGATCACCACATCACCTCGATCCAAGATTTTATCGATCCTTCCACGCTTGAACGGTATGACGCGATCGATGTCAACGTATATCAGGCCAACCTGTTCCACACCAAGATGCTGCTGAAAGAAGTCGACCTGCAAAACTATTTGTTCAACACCGATATTTATGAATTGCCGCCCAAGACCCGCCTGAAGATCAATTCCGACCTGCGCCGTGAAATGATCGAAATCTTCAGCGGGAAGAACATCTATTAAAATAATTAGGAATTAGAAATTAGTAGTTAGTAATTAATGGGGATACGCCCAAATTAAACGAGCGCCCACCGCGCAAAGCGTCGCATGCGGCCGACTCGATAATTCCTAATTACTCATTCCTAATTACTCATTAAAAAGAAAGGTGGTTCTCTGTATTGGATCAGTCCCGCGCGCCCATTTTGGAGGCGCTCGAACAATTTAAGTCTATGCGCATCGTGCCGTTTGATGTACCCGGGCACAAGCGCGGACGCGGCAACCCCGACCTGACCCGCTTTCTGGGCGAGCAGTGCATGACCGTGGACGTGAACTCCATGAAACCGCTGGACAACCTCTGCCACCCGTCGAGCGTGATCCGCGAGGCGGAGGAGCTCGCGGCCGAGGCCTTCGGCGCGCGGCACGCCTTTTTGATGGTGGGCGGCACGACCTCCTCGGTGCAGTCGATGGTGCTGGCCGCCGTCAGCCGGGGGGATGAGATCATCCTGCCGCGCAATGTGCACCGCTCGGTCATCAACGCGCTCGTGCTGACCGGCGCCGTGCCGGTCTATATTAATCCGCAGATGAACGACCGTCTTGGCATTTCGCTTGGCATGTCGGTCGCGGACGTGAAGGCCGCGATCGAAAAGCACCCGAACGCCAAGGCCGTTTTGGTCAACAACCCAACGTATTACGGCGTTTGCTCGGATATCCGGCAGATCGCCAAACTGGCGCACGCCGCGGGCATGAAGGTGCTGGCGGACGAAGCGCACGGCACCCACTTTTATTTTGGAGAAAACATGCCGGTATCCGCCATGGCCGCCGGGGCCGACCTTGCCGCCGTTTCCATGCACAAATCGGGCGGCAGCTTGACGCAGTCCAGCTTCCTGCTCTGCGGGCAGAACATGAACCCCGACCATGTGCGCCAATTCATCAACCTGACGCAGACGACCAGCGGCTCCTACCTGCTGATGGTCAGTCTGGATATTTCCCGGCGCACGCTCGCCCTGCACGGCGATCATATTTTCCGCAAGGTGACGAATCTGACCGAGTACGCCCGGAACGAGATCAACCAAATAGGCGACTATTACGCCTATGGCCGCGAGCTATGCAACGGCGACACGGTCTTTGATTTCGACGTGACCAAGCTGGCGGTGAACACGCTCGACCTTGGTCTGGCCGGCATTGAAGTATACGATATCCTGCGCGATTTTTATGATATCCAGACCGAGTTCGGCGACCTTGGCAATCTGCTCGCCTATGTTTCGGTGGGCGACCGCGAGCGCGATCTGGAGCGTCTGGTCGCGGCGCTCAGCGATATCCGCCGCCGCTACAAACGCACCAAGGCCACGCTAATGCGGCAGGAATACATCAACCCCGAGGTGGCCGCCGCCCCGCAGGAGGCGTTCTACGCGGAAAAGCAGTCGCTCTCGCTCGGCGAAACGGTAGGCCAGATCTGCGCGGAATTCGTCATGTGCTATCCGCCCGGCATCCCCATTCTCGCCCCCGGCGAGCGCATCACCGGCGCGATCCTCGATTATATCCGCTACGCCAAGGAAAAGCACTGCTTGCTGACCGGCACCGAGGACCCCGATGTGAACGAGCTGCAAGTCATCAAAGGAGGAAATTCACCATGCATCTGACCTTTACCGAAATGCACACGCCGACCGTCGGCTTGCAGATCGCGGTGGATCGCCAGCTTTATACCGAGCAAAGCGACTTTCAGCGCATCGACGTGTTCGAGTGCGAGGAATTCGGCCGCTTCCTAACGCTGGACGGCTATATGATGCTGACCGAGCGCGACGAATTCATCTACCACGAAATGATGGTGCACGTACCGCTCGCCGTACTTGGTGAACGCGTGCGCCGCGTGCTTGTTATCGGCGGCGGGGACGGCGGCTGCGTGCGCGAGCTTACGCGTTACAATCACATCGACCAGATCGATCTGGTCGAAATCGACGAGCGCGTCGTCGCCGTGTGTCAGGAATACCTGCCCTCGGTCGCTTGCAAGCTTACCGACCCGCGCGTGCATCTGCTGTATCAGGACGGGTTAAAATACATCCGCCATGTGGAGGATGCGTACGATCTGATTATCATCGACTCCACCGATCCCTTCGGCCCCGGCGAGGGATTGTTTACGATGGAGTTTTACGGCAACTGCTACAAAGCGCTGAAAGCGGACGGCGTGCTCGTCAACCAGCACGAAAGCCCCTTTTACAAGGGCGACGCGCAGGCCTGCCAGCGCGCGCACAAGAACATCGTGCACTCGTTCGAGCTGTCCCGCGTCTATCAGGCGCATATCCCTACCTATCCGTCGGGCCACTGGCTGTTCGGCTTCTCCTCGCGCGGCGTTCATCCGGTACGCGACCTGAACGCCGGATGGTGGAACAGTCTGGGACTGGAAACCCGCTATTATAATACGAACCTGCATAAAGGCGCGTTTTATTTACCGAATTATGTACAAAAACTGCTGGAAAAAGTGGAGGAAACCTAAATGGGAAAAGCATTGATCATCGGCTGCGGCGGCGTCGCCTCGGTCGCCATTCACAAGTGCTGCCAGAACAGCGCTGTTTTTGAAGAGATTATGATCGCTTCGCGCACCAAGTCCAAGTGCGATGCGTTGCGCGACAAGCTGGACGGCACGACCACCACCAAGATCCGCACCGCCAAGGTAGACGCGGACAGTGTGGACGAGCTGGTCGCCCTGATCGAGGAGTTCCGGCCCGATATCGTCATGAATCTGGCCCTGCCCTATCAGGATTTGACGATCATGGACGCCTGCCTCAAGACCAAAACGCACTACATGGACACCGCCAACTACGAACCCGAGGATACCGCCAAGTTTGAATATTCTTGGCAGTGGGCCTACCGCGAAAAGTTTGAGCAGGCCGGTATTACGGCGCTGCTCGGCTCCGGCTTCGATCCCGGCGTGACCGGCGTTTTTTCCGCCTATGCGCTGAAGCATGAATTCGACGAGATCAACCGCATCGACATTCTGGACTGCAACGGCGGCGACCACGGTTATCCGTTCGCCACCAACTTCAACCCCGAGATTAACATCCGCGAGGTATCGGCCAAGGGCTCTTATTGGGAAAACGGCCACTGGGTCGAGACCGAGCCCATGGAGATCAAGCGCGAGTATGACTTTGACGGCGTGGGCCGGAAGGACATGTACCTGCTGCACCACGAGGAAATCGAATCGCTGGCGCTCAACATCCCCGGCATCGAGCGCATCCGCTTCTTTATGACCTTTGGCCAGAGCTACCTGACGCATTTGAAGTGTCTGGAAAACGTGGGCATGACCTCGATCGTGCCGATCGAGTTTGAGGGCAAGCAGATCGTGCCCCTGCAATTCCTCAAGGCTGTGCTGCCCGATCCCGCCTCGCTCGGCCCGCGCACGGTGGGCAAAACCAACATCGGCTGCATTTTCGAGGGCAAGAAGGACGGCAAGAGCAAGACCTACTATCTCTATAACATCTGCGATCATCAGGAATGCTACCGCGAGGTCGGCTCGCAGGCCATTTCCTACACCACCGGCGTGCCCGCGATGATCGGCGCCTCGATGATCCTGACCGGCGCGTGGAACAAGCCCGGCGTGCACAACATCGAAGAGTTCGATCCCGATCCGTTCATGGACGCGCTGAACAAATGGGGCCTGCCATGGCAGGAGAGCCATGCTCCCACGCTGGTCGAATAAACCAAAAGAATTCAGGAATTAGTAATTAGTAGTTAGTAATTAGTAATTGATGCGCTATTTCCAAAGGTCAACACTTGCTTTCTAACTCCTAACTCAAAAAATTCCTAATTTCTAATTACTAATTAATCATTAATATAGGTGTTATTATGAAGTTTACCGAGCTTCCCACCCCCTGTTTTCTGATCGATGAAAACAAGATCGTCCAGAATCTGGCCGTACTGCGGGACGTGGCCGAGCGCTCTGGCGCAAAAATACTGCTCGCGCAAAAGGCGTTTTCCATGTATACGTTATACCCGCTGATCGCCGAATACCTGAGCGGCACCACCGCCAGCGGCCTATACGAAGCCCGGCTGGGGCATACGCACTTCGGCGGAGAAACGCATGTGTATTCCCCCGCCTTTGCCCCCGGCGAGTTCGACGATCTGCTGCCCTATGCTGACCATTTCATTTTTAACTCCATGAACCAATGGAAGATCTACGGCAATCGCGCGCGCGCCGCAGGCAAAAGCTGCGGCCTGCGCGTCAACCCGGAATGCTCGACCCAGCCTTCGGAGCACGCGCTGTACGATCCCTGCGGCCCGTTTTCCCGCCTCGGCGTCACAGCCGACCACTTTAAACCCGAGCTGCTCGACGGGCTGGACGGCCTGCACTTCCACACCCTGTGCGAGCAGAATTCGGACGACCTTGTCCGCACGGTCGCCGCGTTCGATTCCCGCTTCGGCAAATTTGCCAAGGATATGAAGTGGCTCAATCTCGGCGGCGGCCACCACATCACGCGAGACGATTACGATATTGAGGTGCTGGTCGAATGCGTCAAGTACCTGCGCAAAAAATATGACGTTGAGGTGTATCTGGAACCCGGCGAAGCCGTTGTACTGAACGCGGGCTATCTGGTCTCCACGGTGTTGGAGATCGTCGAAAACCATGCGCACATCGCGATCTTGGACACCTCGGCCGCCTGCCACATGCCGGATGTGATTGAAATGCCCTACCGGCCGCCCGTCTGGCACGCGGCCAAGCCGCACGAAAAGGCGTTTAACTACCTGCTCACCGGCCGTTCCTGCCTCGCGGGCGACGTGGTGGGCGAATACTCCTTTGACAATATGCTGCGCCCGGGCGATCAGGTCGTGTTTGAGGACATGGCTCTGTACACCATGGTAAAGACCAATACCTTTAACGGCGTGCCCCTGCCCAGTATCGCCCTTCGCCGCGCCGACGGCACGGACGAGATCGTAAAGACCTTCGATTATGAGGACTTTAAGTCCAGACTTTCCTAAACCGTATAAAAACATCCCCACATGTTCGACATGTGGGGATGTTTCAGCGTGTCAGAGAACCCTTCGCGCCGCAGCGCGCATTAAATAGGATTTTGCCGCTCGCGGCAAAATCCATAAAAAGCCGCGACATGTGCGTGGTTTTTTATACAAACCGACTTCAAGTGTGCCTGTAAGGCGCGCGCAGAAGCCGGAATTCTCGATCGAAATGGGGCTTTGTTTCGATCGACAGGCTGTCAAAAATTATTTTTTGACAGCCTGACATCCCCACATGTCGAACATGTGGGGATGTTTTTTATACGGTTTGCACTTTCAGCGTGTCGGCGGCGGTATCCTCCGCGCGTACCTTGGCTTGCAGCTTTTTCATTTCCGGTACGATGAACAGCGCGACGATTACAGCCGACAGAATATCGGCGGTGGGGCCTGCGAACAAAATACCATCCAGCCCAAAGAACATGGGCAGGATCACGATCAACGGGATCAATAGCAGCAACTGCCGCAGCATGGACAGGATCGAAGCCTTGAGCGGCTGTCCGGTCGCCTGAAAATAGTTGGTCGATACGATCTGGAAGCCCGCGCAGAAAATGCCGAACAGGTAAACGCGCAGGCACTTGACCGCAAATTCGGTAAACTGCGGGTTGCCGCCGCCGAATATGCCGACGATTCCATACGGAAACAGCTGGCAGAGCACCCAGCACAGCGAGATGGATACTGTGGCCGAGATCGCGGCGGTCAGATAGGTCTTGCGGATACGGTGAAAGTGGCCCGCGCCCAGATTAAAGCCCAAGATCGGCTGCGAGCCCACGCCGATGCCAATCGCCACGGAGCCAAGGATCATTGTAAACTTCATGACAATGCCCATCGCGCTGAGGGCGACCTCGCCGCCAACCGCGCTTTGATCGCCGTAATGCACGAGCGAGTTGTTCATGACCACCTGCATAATGCAGGCCACGCCCGAGGTAATACCGGAGGACACGCCCAGCGTCAGTATCTTACCGAGCACGCGGCCCGTCGGCCGCCGGAGATAGCGGCGCGTAAAGCGCATATGATCGGGCCGCTTGCCCGCGCGGGAAAAATAGGTCAGCATGATCAGGGCAGACAGGATTTGCGAGGTGATGGTCGCGACCGCCGCGCCCTTGACGCCCCAGTGCAGCACAAAAATGTACAGCGGGTCAAGGATCGAATTGAGCACCGCGCCGATCAAAATGCCATACATGGAAAGGCGCGGGCTGCCGTCCGTTCGCGCCATATTGGATAGGCCTACGCCGATCACGCTGAACGGCGCGCCCAGCAGCATGATCGAGGTATAATCCTTCGCGTAGGGCATAACGGCATCCGTTGCGCCGAACATACGAAGGATCGGCTCCAAAAATACTAGACCGAGCACGGCGCAGGCAATGCCGATCAGTACCGACAGACCAAGCACGCCGGAAAGCGTACGCTGCGCCTCCTCCTCCTCGCCCTGCCCCAGCTTGATGGCCGCGTAGGCGCTGCCGCCCGAGCCGATCATGGTCGCAAAGGCCATTAAAATGGTCGCGATCGGAAAAGAGACCGTTGTAGCGGCGTTGCCGAGATAGCCGACGCCCTGCCCGATGAAGATCTGATCCACAATATTATAGACCGAGTTGACCAGACACGAGATGGTGGATGGAAGCGCAAAGGAAAGCAGCAAGCCGCCGATCGGCTTGTAGCCCAGAGGGTTGCCGGTTTGCAGCGTTTGAGATGCGGTGGTTTTCATGGATTTTCTCTCTCTCCTTCTTCAATATTGCATTGGCAGGCGTTTTGCACAAGACGCGCGAACAGGCTTTCCGCCTGCCTGATTTCTTCCGGCGTCAGCCCTTCCGATATCCGGCCGACCCACTCGCGCCTGCTCTCCGTAATGGCAAGCAGCGCCGGCCCTGCGGCGCTTGTTGTGTAAAGGTGACGCATGCGCCGGTCGCGCGTGTCGACCTCGCTGCGCAGGTAGCCCAATTCCTCCAGCTTTTGCACGGCGCGGGTCACCGTGCCTTTATCGAAACGACCGAGCGCCGCCAGATCGTACATGGTGATGCCCTCGTGCTCGGCGATGCGCGATAGAAAAAACTGCTGTCCGCAGCCGATGCCGAAGGATGCGAGCGCCTGATCGTAAAACCGGTTGCCACACCGGTGCAGGATGGACGCGTATTTATAAAACAGCGGAACAGACATCGTGTTATTCTCCTCTTATAATCCACGAAGTTGCGCGTGCAACTATATATTTATTTTACCATCAACTAGTTGTTTCCGCAACCATTTAAAACGACAGTTTTTTCTTCTCTTTTCTCCGCCAAACTGTGCAGAGCGAAAAAAGAGAGGTACGCTGCTCGCGTGCCTCTCCCCTGTCTTTTTTTTAGTTTCGCTGGATCGGGAACACGATTCGGATTTCCGTACCCTTCCCTTCCTCGCTTTTCAGCGTTACCGCCGCGCCGTGCAGGCCCGCGCCGTGCTTGACAATCGACAGGCCCAGCCCTGTGCCGCCGGTCTGCTTGGAGCGGCTTTTGTCCACGCGGTAAAACCGCTCAAACACGCGCGCCTGATCGGCGGGCGCGATGCCGATCCCCGTATCGCTAACACAGAGATACGGCGCGCCGTTTTCATCGCCCGTCGTCATGGTGACGCTGCCGCCCGGCTTATTGTAGGCAATCGCATTGTCGCACAGGTTGAACGCCATCTGTTCCAACGTCTGCCGTACGCCGGACACCGTGACCGCTTCACCCGCAACGGTGATGGATACGCCGTTTTTTTCCGCCTTTTCCATAAGACGGCCCCGCACGCTTTCGCAAAGGCCGCGCAGCTCGACCGGTTCAAACTGGCTTTGCATGCCGCCCTCATCCAGACGGGACAGACGCAGGATATCCTCGATCAGCCCAAGCAAACGCGCGGCTTCGGTGTGTATCTTGCCCGCGAAACGGCTCACATCCCCGGGTCTGGCCATGCCGGTCTCCACCAGCTCCGCGTAGCCCATGATGCTGGTCAACGGCGTTTTTAATTCGTGCGAAACATTAGCCGAAAATTCGCGCCGTTGCTGCTCGGCCTGCTCGCGCTCGGTCACATCGACCAAAAACAGCACCGCCGCGTGGCCGTCGCCCTCATCCGGGGTGGAATTAGAAGCCAATTCGTAAATGCGGCCGTTTCGCTCCATCCGGCCATGATCGCTGCCGCCGCCCAGCGCTTCGGCCACCGCGTGCAGGTAAGCGGGGTCGCGGCAAAGCGCGGGATAACCGCCGTGCGCCGCTTCTGCCGGGAACAGCGCGCGCGCCGCGCGGTTTTGGAACACCACTTCGCCTTCCGCGGAGAATAGGATCAGCCCTTCATCCATACGCGCGGTGATATCGTCAAATTCGGCTTGCCGCCGCTTTAATTCGTTCATCTGCGTTTCGATACGCCGGTTCTGACGCGCGAGCCGCTGCAATAGCGGCGAAAGCTCGTCATACGCCTTGTTTTTGGTCGGATCGCTCAGATCAAGCGTTTCGATCGGCGCTAAAAATACGCCGGTCAGCCAGCTGGCGAGCAGCGCCGCCGCCAGCAGCGTGAGCAAAAAAACCAAAACGATCAGCGGCGACACCGCGGACAGCGCGCCAAAGGAGCTTTCCGCCGTTGCGGAAAGGCGGAGCACGCTGCCATCCGGCAGCAGGCGCGCCGCGTAATACGTGCGCGTGGACAGCGTTTCGGAAAGGCGGTCGCCTTCGCCCTCGCCGGTTTTCAGTGCCTGTTGTATTTCCGGACGGGAAAGATGGTTTTCCATCTGGCTCGCGTCCGTACGGTTATCGTACAGCACCTCGCCCGTGGCCGAGATCACGGTAAGCCGGTCGGCGTAGCTTTGCCCAATGCCGATAAACGTCTGCTCGGCGCCGCCTTCCTGTCCGGCAAGCTGCTCGATCGCGGCGCACTCATCCCGCAGGCGAGCGCGCACGTCCTCGGACAAGCCAGTATAAAACGCGATCAGCATCATGGACACGGTGAGCGCGACCGCGAGGAACGCGGTTATGAAAATACTGCCGAATACGCGTTTTCTCATGCCTCACCCCGCAGGCGATACCCCACGCCGCGCACGGTCTCGATCATCTCGCCCGCGTCGCCCAGCTTCTGCCGCAGCGTGCGGATATGCACATCGACCGTGCGGGTCTCGCTTTCCGTGCAATAGCCCCAAATGGTTTCGAGCAGCACGTCGCGCGTGAGCACCGCGCCCCGGCTGCGCATCAACAGACAGAGCAGCTCGTATTCCTTGAGCGTCAGGCGAACCTTTTGCCCGTTTACAAAGGTTTCATGCGCGCGCGGGTCCACCGAAACAGGCCCGGCGCGGAGCGCGTCCGCCACGGCTTCGCCCTCGGGCTGGATGCGGCGCAGCACCGCGCGCACGCGCGCGAGCAGCTCCATCATGCCAAAGGGCTTGGCGATATAATCATCCGCCCCGCTGTCCAACCCGATCACCTTGTCATACTCGCTGCCCTTGGCCGTGAGCAGGATTACGGGCAGCTTTTCCGTATCCGGCCGGCGGCGCAGCGCGCGCAGGATGGATACGCCGTCCTCGCCCGGCAGCATGATATCGAGCAGGATCAGGTCCGGCTTTCCCTCGCGCAGCGCCGATGAAAGCGCGTCGCCGTCGGCAAAGCCACGGGCGGGCAGTCCCGAATTTTGCAGGGTGTATACAACAAGCTCGCGGATGCCCTCGTCATCCTCGACGCAGTAAATCAATGCGAATTCCACTCCTTATCCGTTTGCCGCAGCGGCACGTTTCCCGGTCTTACTTATGTTCCCCGGTGATGGAGAATTCTACCCACTCGGCGATGTTAGTGGCGTGGTCGCCGATACGTTCCAAATATTTGGCCACCATCAGCACATCGAGCACCCGCTCGCCGTCCGCGGGGTCCTCGCTGATCTCGCGGATCAGGTCGGTCTTGCATTTATCGAACAAATCGTCCACCACGTCGTCCTGCTCGATCACGCGGCGCGCGAGCGCCAGATCGCGGCGAACGAACGCGTCCAGGCTGTCGGTCACCATCTGTATCGTCGCGCGGGCCATGGGCTCGATATGAACGCTTTGCCGCTTGGTATTTGTCAAATAGGGCACGATCTCCGCGATATCCGCCGCCTGATCGCCGATACGCTCAATATCCGTTATCATCTTGAGCGCCGCCGAGATCAGCCGCAGGTCGGAGGCGACCGGCTGCTGCTGCAGCAGCAGCTTTAGGCATAGGCTTTCAATCGTGCGCTCCATCTGGTCTATCTCGCGCTCGGCCGCGACCGCGTCCGCCGCGAGCGCGGGCTGGCCGGTCACGAGCGCGCGCACCGCGCTGGCGATCGCGTTTTCACACTTCGCGCCCATGACGATCAGTTCGTTGTTCAGCTCCGCGAGCTGTATATCGAATCGGTTTCTCATTCAGCCGAACCTCCCCGTGATGTAATCCTCAGTGCGTTTGTCCCTCGGCACCGAAAACAACGTTTCCGTATCGCCTGTTTCGACGATCTCGCCGAGCAGGAAAAACGCCGTCGTATCCGAAACGCGGGTGGCCTGCTGCATGTTGTGCGTCACCATAACGATAGTATAATCTTTTTTCAGCTCCAGCACAAGGTCTTCGATCTTCGAGGTCGAGATCGGATCGAGTGCTGAGGTCGGCTCATCCATGAGCAGCACCTCGGGCTCGGCGGCGAGCGCGCGGGCAATGCAAATGCGCTGCTGCTGGCCGCCCGACATGGATAGAGCGGACTTTTTCAGGTTGTCCTTGGTCTCATCCCAGATCGCGGCGCGCCGGAGCGAGGTCTCGACGATCTCATCCAGCCGCACGCGGCTTTTCACACCGTGCGTGCGCGGCCCGTAGGCGATGTTGTCGTAGATCGACATGGGAAACGGATTGGGCTTTTGGAACACCATGCCAACGCGTTTGCGCAGCAGGTTCACATCGCCGCTTTTATAAATATCCTCGCCGTCCAGCAAAATGTCGCCCGTGATGCGGCAGCCCTCCACCAGATCGTTCATACGGTTGAGCGAGCGCAGCAGCGTTGATTTGCCGCAGCCCGAAGGGCCGATAAAGGCCGTGATCTCCTTTTCCTTGATGGCAAGGCCGATATCGCGCAGAGCCTGAAACGCCCCGTAAAAGAGGTTCATATCCCTGATCTGTATCTTCTCCTGATTCATAGTTGCCTCCGTTACTTTTTGGTGAGCTTGCGGGCGACGAGCGCGGAAAGCGCGTTCATCAACAGCACGACGAGCAGCAGCACGACCGCGGTCGCGTATGCCTCGTTCATATGCAGGCCCTCGCCCGAGAGCACGTACATATGGATGGCGAGCGTGCGGCCCGACTGCATCAGGCCCGGAATTTGCGCCATGGTGCCCGCGGTGAAGATCAGCGCCGCCGTTTCGCCGACAATACGGCCAATACCGAGTATGACGCCGGACAGGATGCCGGGCATGGCGCTGGGCAGCACGATGCGGAACACCGTGCGCAGCCGCCCCGCGCCAAGGCCGAACGAGCCCTCGCGGAAGGTATCCGGCACGCTCATGAGCGCTTCCTCCGCGGTGCGCATGATCAGCGGCAGGATCATGATTGCCAGCGTCATCGCGCCCGCGAGCAGCGAATAGTTCCAACGCAGGTAGGTGACGAAAAACAGCATGCCGAATAGGCCGTACACAATGGACGGAATGCCGGACAGCGTTTCCGTGGTAATGCGGATAATATGCACCAGCCGGTTGCCGCGCGACGCGTATTCATTCAAATAAATGGCGGTAAACAGGCCGAGCGGCACGGCGATGAGCAGCGAAAGCAGCGTCATTTGCACGGTCGTGATCATCGCGGGCACCATGGATACATTATCCGAGGTATACGTAAGCGAAAACAGCGAGGGCTTCAGATTCGGTATGCCGTTGATTAAGATGTAGCCGATCAGGAACAGCAAAACGGTAAAGGTGATGGCGGCCGCGCCGTATACCAGCCCTTTCTGTACCCTTGCTTTGCCGCGGCCGTACAGCTTTTTTTGTTTTACCGTGGCCGTATGGGCCGCTTTCTTCTTCATTGCGATCTCGCTTGTCATGCATCCTTCCTCCTTTTTAGCACCGAGAAGGTCAGGTTGATGAGCAGGATGAACACGAACAGCACAACGCCGGTCGCGATCAGCGCCTCGCGGTGCAGGCCGGAGGCATAGCCCATTTCAATGACGATATTGGCGGTCATTGTGCGGATACCCTTGAAAATATCGCCCGTGACGCGCGGCTGATTGCCCGCGACCATGATAACGGCCATCGTCTCGCCGATCGCGCGGCCGATGCCGAGCACCACGCCCGCCAGCACGCCCGAGCGGGCCGCCGGCAGCATGACGGAGAATACCGCGCGCTCATGCGTCGCGCCCATGGCGACCGCGCCCTCGTAATAGCTTTGGGGCACGGCGCGCAGCGCGGATTCCGACACGCCGATGATGGTGGGCAAGATCATGATGCCCAGCAGAATGGACGCGGCCAGTATGGAGGAGCCCGAAACATCCCGGCCAAAGACCGGCAGCGCCGCCACCTTGCTGATCAGCGGCACCAGCACGACCATACCGAAGAAGCCGTACACAATGGAAGGGATACCGGCCAGCAGCTCGGTACAGGGCTTGAGCACGCCGTACAGGCGTTTTGGGCAATAGAACGCCATGAAAATGGCGGTGAGCAGGCCGATCGGCACGCCCACGATAATCGCCCCGGCGGTGATGTAGATACTGCCGAGAATCATGGGCAATATGCCGTAAATATCGTTGCCCGGCTTCCACTTGGCGCCCGACAGAAAATCGAACACGCCGATCTCCCGCATCGCGGGCAGGCCGTTTGCAAACAGAAACACACAGATCAGCGCGACAGCGAAGATGGATGCGAACGCGCAGGCAAAAAACACGCCGTGCATTGCTTTTTCGCGGAACTCTTTCATATTTTCACCCCGTATACAGAGGAAAGGGCGAAATCCGTTTTCGCCCTCTCCCTGCGATATACCGTTTTTGCGTTACTGAACGTCGCCCCACTCGGTGACGTTGCCGACATAGATGCTCTTGATCTGGTCCATCGACAGCTCGCTCACCGCGTTCATCGGGTTAACGACGACCGCGATGCCGTCCAGCGCGATGGCGGTGCCGGTCAGCTCGGTCTTTTCCTCGTCCTTCAGTTCGCGCGACGCCATGCCGATGGCAAAGGTGCCGTCGATCGTGCCGGTCATGCCGGAGGTCGAATCAGAGGACTGCAGCTCGATCTTCGCGCCCGTGTTCAGCGCCTGATAGGCTTCGATCAGCTTTTCCATCACCGGAGCGACCGAGGAGGAGCCGCCAACCGTGATCTGGCCGGAGGAGCCGTCCGTCGTAAAAGCTTCCGCCGCGTCGTCCACCGCGATGTACTTGTTCTCCGCGATGACCGCTTGGCCTTCCTTGGACATGATGAAATTCATAAAATCCTTGGCAACGCCGGTCGCCTCGCCCTTCACGGCGACATTGAACGGACGGGCCAGCTTATAGGAACCGGACTTTACATTATCCGTGGTGGCTTCCACGCCGTCTACTTGAACGGCCTTGACCGTGTCGTTCAGCGAGCCGAGCGAAACATAGCCGATGGCCTTTTCATTGGACGCAACGCTGGTGAGCACCGCGTCGGTCTTGCTCGCGATTTCCGCGTCGGCGGTGGTGTTGTCTTCCTTTTCGCCGGCTTCGTTCTTTTCCTCCACGCCGGTCAGCTCGATAAACGCGCCTCGCGTGCCGGAGCCGTCCTCGCGGGAAATCACAGTGATCGCGCCGGATACACCGCCGTCCTCATTGCCGGCGGCACCCGCGCCCGGCTGCTGGGTCTCTGTGCTTGCATCGCTGCCGCAGCCCGCGAGCGCGCCGGTCAGCATCAAAACGGCCAGCAGTAGGGAAATGGATTTTTTCATGGTCAATATTTCTCCTTTTTGATCGTGTACTTGTTTTTCATTACAAATTCATCATACAAAAACAATGTAAAATCAAAAAGCCGCGGTTTGTAAAATGTGTGTAAAGTCATTTTACAATGTAAAATTTCTTGAAAACAGGCATTGCCTATAAAACTTTAAAACACTATATTCCAATAAAAAAGCTTTAACATTACTGCATTGCAATCCAATTTAATGCGTCTGATTCATACGGAATACAAAAGGTCTTGTGAAGTTGCTTTAAATATGTTTCGTCCAGTTTAAATGTATCAATAAAGCCCAGCATATCTATGATTGTTTGCTCATAACCAGCTATAACACACAAATAGCAGCTCATTAAGTTCTTTTTCGCTCGTTGCAGGCGATTTTTCCGTTCAATATCTTCTTTATTAATTTGTTTTGCAATGGTTTTTATGCCGTTCCACGCTGCTTCTCGTTGCTCTATCATATAGTCAGACCGAAAAAAAACGGCCATACCAGCATTGATCACTTCAAAATATTCACAACAGCGTCTACGCGTACCCATAAATTCATGTAGCGCAATTTGGGTGCCATGATACAAAAAATATCGCCGTATGCTGTTTAGAAAGTCTGTATACTCTAATAGGGCGTCCTCAAGTTGGATCCAAGCCCTACCTAGACCCTCCATCATCTTCCAAAAGCTTGCTTGTTCTTGTTCCATTAGTCTTTGATGTTGGTCAAAATGCTTAGCCGCATATTGCTCTACTGCAACTAACGGACGATAAATATACTCGTCATCAATGTCTTGTGTTAAGGTGGGAAATAAATAAATTTGGTTTTCATTTTGTTGGTTTGACATCTCAATCCGCCCTATCTATGATTATATTTTTGATTAATAAATAATCATATAAATAGCATATAATATCCCTTACTCTTTTACAAGAGGAGATGTTTAAATTGTCGAACTTTATTCCTAAGCAATATCGCAAAGAGCAAATATCTATCAGCCTTGATGTCGAAATATTAAAAACAGTAGAGCAAGCCGCAAAAGACTGGAATTTAAGCCGAAACGCCTTTATTGGACAATGTATTGAGTATGCACTCACCAACATGAAGGCTCCTACTGATTCATCGCAAAGTGAAAATCAGCCTTAACATCTGGTTTTCATTTATAAAAGGGCCCGTTGCAACGCTGGTTGCAACGGGCCCTTTTATTTTTAAGCGGTTTTCCTTATTTAAAAATCAAAACTCACAGCGAGGCATTTGCTTTCGGCTTGTGCACGGCAAAGGTCGATCAACACGTTCATGGAATGGGAAACAGTCTTGTTTTTATTGCGAATTACTGAAAAATTCCGATAGAAGTCCATGTTATCAACACGAAACGATGAGATTTCCCCGCGGTCCAACGCCCCCGAAACTAACGTGCGGGACAGGAACGAAATACCCATTCCGGATATGACGGCGCTTAAAATCGCCTGTGCGCTGATACTTTGCCAAGTTGGATTTAGGATATAGCCCTTTTCCCGGAAGATCGATTCAAGCAGAGAACGTCTGCGGCTTTTAGCCTCCCATAGCAGGATCGGCTGTGTGACGACTTTTTCAAAAGATACATTTTTACTATTAGCGAACGGATGGTCAGTCGCACAGATCCACAGGATATGATCCCTTGCAAACGGCTGTTGGCACAGGCTCTCGTTTTGAATATTGGTCTCCACCAGTCCAAGATCGATGTTGTTCTCCAAAACATCCTGCTCTATTTTCCCGGAGTGCGCGATGCTTACTATAACCTCCATATCAGGAAATTGTTCGCGGAAAGCGACTAAGGCGGCAGGCAGAAGGTAGGTTCCAATGGTCACGCTGGCGCCAACACGCAAAGTCCCCTTAAAGTCCAAGCTACTCATTTCTTGCGTTATGGTATCAAAAAGATTGACGATCTGGATCGCTCTAGGAAGGAAAAACTGGCCCGCCTGCGTGATCTGTAATCGTCGGCCGATGCGATCAAAGAGCTTAACGCCGTAGTGCGATTCCAATTCTGAAAGGGCGAGACTGATGGATGGTTGCGCCAAATACAGCATTTCTCCCGCGGCGGTAGCGCTTCCTGTTTCACAAATCGCGACAAAGATCCGAAGATGTCTAAGGGTCATAGCAATATTCCTTCCCCCAATAGTCGGAACGGCTATCCATCGTTTGTGTGCAGCATACTCATTTTTATTGCGGTTAGATCGGGATTTATTTAAATTATAGCATGTTTTTCAACCTTGGCAACAGGCAACGGCACAAATTTAAAAAATATCCGCTTCAGATTTAGAAATTTTTCCAATTATAACTTTTAAGCTTAAAGACGCAGCGCTTATAACAAAATCGCTATATACAATATTTAATATATGTATTTCCATATTTCGCGTAGAAAGGCTATGATTAATACAACAAACACCAGATATAAAATTACTATATTTGTACAAAGCGCAATGTCTGCCCAGCAGCGCCAAAGGCATACCTTCATGAAGAATTTATTAAGGGAACGGTAAAGATGAAATACATCAATTATGACTATGATAACCGCAAAATGATCCAACGAGACTGGTTGGCTTTGGATCGTACCTTACTCGCTTATGAAAGAACGCATTTGGCTTATCTTCGCACCATCATTAGCTTTTTAGTCGCGGCCCTTACCTTCTCCAATGTACTAAGCGGTTGGAAAAAGATCATGGTACCTCTTATTTTAGCGGTCTCCGCGGTCTATTTTTTAGTGCTGGACCTAAGAATGTTAAAAAGAATGCACGACCGTACCAAGCATATCTGCATAAAGCCCAACGGCAGCGCCCTATAGTGGAATTTTTATTTCACAGCGACAACTGGTATTTCTGTGATCCCGGCAAGCATTTGCGTTTTCATCATATAAGGAGGAATTTAAAATGAGCACAACCAAGAAACCCAATTTCCTGTTTCTCATGTGCGATCAGCTGTCCGCCAGCGCGCTAAGTTGCTACGGCAATACGGTGGTGAAAAGCCCCAATATTCAACAGCTTGCGGATGAGGGCGTTGTTTTTGACAACAACTACTGCACATACCCCATTTGTTCCCCTTCCCGCGCCAGCATGATGTCCGGGCAGCTTCCCTCTAAGATCGATAACTGGGACAATGGCTCCGAATTCCATGCCAGTATTCCCACATTCGCGCACCACCTGCGCTCCAATGGCTACTATACCTGTTTGAGCGGAAAAATGCACTTCATCGGGCCAGACCAGCTCCATGGTTTCGAGGACAGAGTGACGACAGAATCCTATCCCGCCGACTTTTCATGGACCTGCAACTGGGATGTCGGCGGCAAGCTATACCGCTATGAAACGGAAAAAGAAATCGGCTATACGGATATCCGAAATGTCATTGATTCCGGTGTTGCCGATTACTGCCTGCAAATGGATTATGACGAAGAAGTATTTTTTCAGGCCAAACGTAAACTGTATGAATTTGCGCGCTATGACCATGCCGAACAGCCGTTTCTGTTAACCGTTTCTTTTACACAGCCACACGACCCCTATATTGCAAAGCAGCGGTTCTGGGATATGTACAGCGATGATGAGATTGATCTGCCCAAGGTCCCCATGATCCCTTATGAAGAGCAGGACATCCGCCGCCAGGCCGTGCATAAACGTATGCGGCAGGATATTTATGAATTGACGGATGCACAGATCAAACGCGCCCGCCGCGCGTATTACGCCATGATCAGCGATATTGACGAAAAGATTGGCGAACTCCGCAAAATCCTGAAAGAAACCGGACAAGATGAAAACACGATCATCATTTTAACTGCGGACCACGGCGATATGTTGGGTGAAAGAGGCATGTGGTACAAGAACTGCTTTTTTGAAAACGCCATTCATGTTCCGCTGCTGATCCACAATCCCTCGCGCTTGACGCCGCAGCGCCGTTATGAGAATACCTCTCTGGTCGATCTGCTGCCCACCATGGTCGAATTGTCCGGCGGAGATACGCTAGAGCAGTTTTACGATCATTTGGACGGTCACAGCCTGCTCCCCTTGCTCCATGGAGAGGATGCCTCTTGGACCGATACCGTATACTGCGAGCAGAATGAGAACCGAACGCTTTGCACGCGCCTAATGGTCAAAAAGGGTCCTTATAAGTATGTATGGAACCATTTCAAGGAATACGGGGATGCTTTGTATGATCTGGACAAGGACCCGTTGGAACGCCAAAATATGATTGAAGACCCCGCTTATGCCGATGTTTTGGAAGAGTTAAAGGCTTTAGCCGCTGAAAAGTGGGATCTGGAAAACATTCATGCGGTCTGCATACAGGCGCAAAAGCGCAATCGTCTGGTCGTTGATGCATTGCAGCGCGGCCGCTGGCAGCCCTGGGAGATCGGCAATACAGGCCCTTCCGCGGATAAACAATTCGTTCGCTTTGGGGATGTGTTCCCGGATGTGGAGCGCAATAGCTTTGTGAACAAGAGAGACGGCTAAAAGATAGAGAAGCCATGCGCCAGCGGTTCCGGCAATTCAAACGGCAATTTGAAAATTGATGGGAGGAGATTTCTGTGGAAGTCTTAGACTACGGCATATTATCGCTAGTACCTCCAGTTTTGGCTATCGCGTTGGCATTGATCTTAAAAAATGCGGTGTTTGCACTATTGGCGGGTTCTGTCGCAGGCTTTTTTATCATGTCGGGGTTTCATCCGATCGCAACCGTCACCAATACGATGACAGGGGTCATCTCTTCGTTCGCGGGACGCTATGCCGCCATTATACTAATGGTAATGGCTCTGTCATTTGGCATTTCTGAACTAATCGAGCAGTCCGGCGGTTCCAACGGCTTTATCGAATACATTACGCTGAAACGGCAAATTGTAAAATCTCGTAAAGGTTCTATGTTTTTGACTTGGGTGATCGGCGTGATCCTTTACATGAACTGTATGATGAGCATTGTGCTGACCACATTGACCACCAGAAAGCTGAATGATAACTTTAGGGTATCCAGAGTAAAACAAGCCTATATCATCCGTGCCACAGCCTCTCCCGTCAATGGGCTAATTCCCATTGGGCAATGGGGCGGCGTGCTGCTGGGGCTGCTGGCTGCTAACGGGATTGCTGACAGCAACGCCATGCTTTTTGCGGTCATTCCGCTCAATTTTTACTGCATCATTGCCGTTGTGGCGATTTTGCTGATGATCGCTTTTGACAAGGACTTTTTCGCCATGAAAAAAGCGGAGCTACGGGCAAAAGAGACCGGTTTGCTCCATGCAGACGGATATCAAGGCGAAGACGAAGATTTGCATGTGGTCGCACGAAAAGCCGGCGCTTCCTTTGTGTTCGTTCCTACCATTGCGTTGCTGGCGCTTACCTTCGCTTATATGGCGTATAGCGGCGGCGGTAATATTATAGCGGGCGACGCGCTGGGCGGCATTCTTTTCAGTACCGTTGTGACCAGCATCATCACCATCTGCATGAATGTGTTTTCTAAAAATATGACCATGGACGAAGCATGGAAGGCGTTTCTCAAGGGTATGAGTTCCTCTATGGAAATTGAGATCATCTTAGTCATGGCGGTGACGTTCGGCGCGGTGGTGCAATCGATCGGTACGGGGCTGTATCTTGCCAATACCTTTGCCAGCCTTATTACCCCCGCCATTCTGCCCGCGCTGGTGTTTTTGATCGGCGGCGTCATCGGATATGCCACGGGCACGTCGCTCGGGACGGTTTCCTGCATGATGCCAATCGCGATTCCGTGGGCCTTGGCAAACGGCGCAAGCATGCCGCTCGTGATCGCGGCCGCTTGGGGCGCTGCGTTCTTCGGGACGCAAACCTCTCCTATTTCTGACGAAACCTTCGTCACCTCGGCTTTGGTTGGCGTAGATATGTATCAAATGAACAAGACGTCGCTACAGTATAACCTGATTCTATTTGGCGCAGCGTTCCTTTTATACGCAGTCTTCGGATTTATCATGTAAAAAAAAAGTAGACCTGAACGACATCGTTCAGGTCTACTCAGCTTGTCAAAGAACCTTTCGCGCCGCAGCGCGCATAAAATAGGATTTTGCCGTTTGCGGCAAAATCCATAAAAACCGGGAGCATGTATCTCGGTTTTTATACAAACCGGCTTTAAGTGTGCCTGTAAGGCACGCGCAGAAGCCGGAATTCTCGATCGAAATGGGGCTTTGTTTCGATCGACAGACTGTCAAAAATAGTTTTTTGATAGTCTGAGTAGACCTGAACGACATCGTTCAGGTCTACTTCCGTTCCGTATAGAGTTTAAGGAGTTAAAAATGCCACCGATCCATGTATTGATCAAGCCCGCGTCTTCGGCTTGCAATATGGCTTGCCGCTATTGCTTTTACCGGGATGTTGCCGCCAAACGAGACAAGGCCTTCGCAGGGCCGCTTTCTTTGGATACCATGGAAACCATTATTGTTTCCGCCTTGGCATACGCCGATCATTTTTGCAGCTTTTCCTTTCAGGGGGGCGAACCGACGCTTGCAGGACTTTCCTTTTATCGCGATGTAATCGCGTTACAGCAAAAGCACAATCACAAGAACCTCCGCATTCAAAACAATGTGCAGACGAATGGCTACGCATTGACAGAAGAATGGGCCGTCTTCTTTCACGAAAACAATTTTTTGATTGGCCTATCGCTGGACGGTCCCGCTGCGTTACATAATGATAACCGCATTGACACCCATGAAAAGGCAACCTTTCATCAGGTCATGCGAACCGTGCGGCTTTTCAATAAGCATAACGTTGCGTATAATGTGCTCTGTGTCGTCACCGGAAGAAACGCTCGTTTTATCCAGCAGATCTATTCCTTTTATCGTAAAAACGGATTTCGCTGGCTGCAGTTCATACCCTGTTTGGAACCCTTAGGAGCAACCCGAGGAGAAAGCGACTACTTTCTTTCCACCGAGCAGTATGGAAAGTTCCTGATCCGCCTATTTGATTTGTGGTATGCGGAACTAAAAAGCGGAAGCTATATCAGCATTCGATATTTTGACAACTGGATCTCCATACTACTTGGCCATTGCCCGGAAGCTTGCAGTATGACAGGCCGGTGCGCCGTGCAATTTGTCATAGAAGGCGACGGCGGAGTATATCCTTGCGACTTCTATGTGCTGGACGAGTGGCGACTCGGCGTCATTGGTCAGCAATCCTTCGCGGAAATGCTGCAATCGCCTGTGGCGGCCAAATTTATCGAACGCTCTCTCCGTGTACCTCCGGCCTGTCGGGATTGCCCTTATTTTGCGCTCTGCCGCAATGGATGCAGGCGCGAACGGTTTGTACTAGCAAACGGCGAGATCGGCCAGAACTATTTCTGCCAAGCTTTTCAGTCGTTTTTTACCGCCAGAGGGGACGAACTTGCAAGGGCGGCGGTCCTGTATCGTCAAATGCTTCATCGTTAAAAAACAGGTTCTTGGTGCGATTGCCGTCGCTAGGAACTGCGCCTTTTTCTAAAATAGCCGAGATACAGCACCGCGGCGGCCATGCTCCAGAAGTAGGCCATCATGTACGGTACTTCAAAGATATTTTCAAAATAGCAGTGCGTCAATACGCCCATCATCCCCGCGAACATGGATACCGCGAGCACGCGCGTGCGGTCGGTCGCGGTAAACTTCGTCCGGCCGATCGAACGCAGGCACCATATGATCAGACCGATCAACAGGATGATAAAGAAAATAAGCCCCAAATACCCCATTTCCACCATCGTTTTCAGATAGTAGTTATCCATATAGAAGTATTCAAAGGTTTCGGTCTCTTCTATGACCTTGTTCTGCATGGCCACCGCGCCGCCAAAACGGCCCAGACCAAAGCCCAGCCAGCGGTTTGCTTCATGCAGCAGGTTAATGCCGGTCTCCCAGCGGATCATGCGGCCTGCGCGCTGGCTGGCCTCCACATAGTCCGCGGTAAACAGGTAGGTGATACGGTTCGCGATCGAGGGAATCGCGATCAACGCGCCCGCGCCCGCCGCGCCCATCAAGGCGATCAGGCGGCGATCCAAAAAAATCGCGAATACGACGACCGCGACCGCCAAACCGCCCCATGCGCCCTTGGAAAAGGTGAACAGGATGGACATGCACATGATACCCGCCGCGCCCAGCGCCAGCACCTTGACCCACATTTTCTTGCAGTAATACGCAAGGCCCGCCGCCATGGGCGCGAAAAGCACCAACAGGCTGCCCATGATATTGGGGCTGCCCGTGATGGAAAACACGCGCGTGCGCACGCCCTGCTCGGTCTGGGATACCCAGGCGGCCGGTATGGGCGTGGCGACGATGAACTGATAAACGCCGTGCAGCGCCACAACGATCGCCATGGTGAGCAGCGCGCCGTAGAAAATGCCGAAATCCCGGTCGTCCTCCAGCAGGCGGATGACGAGCAGGAACCAAAACAGGTACTGCACCACCGCGCGCCAGCCGTCCAGCGCGATCTTCGGAATGGGCGAGACCGCGCACATTAGGAAAAACGCAACGCCAATAAACAAAAACAGATAACCGTCCAGCGGCGTGGCCCTGCCTTGCACCGGCGCGCGCCGCATGGCGGTGTGCCACAGGATGTAAGCGACCGCCGCGAGCATCAGGCATTCATCCCAGATGGAAGCGGTAAACGCGGGCAGATAGCCCTTGCTCGCCGCCGCGCGGATGAAATAATCCAGCGGCAGATACAGCGCGAGCGCTGTCAGCAGCATGCCGCGGATGCCGAAAAAGCGGCACAGGCGGCCGATTACCCCGCCGCCAAGAAAGTTTGAGACCGGCTTCCAGACCGCGATACAGGCGCGGTACACCACGCTTTGCCGCGTCCAATCGCCCACCCGCTCGATAAGGCGGCGCAGCGCGGCCAAAAAGCGCACATAGCAGCTTCCCGCCGCGCTTGGCAGCGCGGCGGCGCAAAAATGCTCCCACAGGCGGCGAAAGCGGGAATCCACATAAGCATCCCGTACCTTGCCGAAAAAGCCCGCGATCGCACCCATATGGTACCAAGCGCGCAGGCGGACCAACGCCCGCCCGACGATACTGTTTTGCAGGATACCCTTCATACGCTTATTCCTTGGCGATATCGACCGAATCGATATTGCCGGTGGTCTCAAAATCGTTCGTTTTCAGGATAAAGGTACGGCCCGCGCGGACTTCCTGCGTGCCGATCTTGGGCGAGGCCGTGCCCTGCGCCACCGTGGTCTTAATGGTAAAGACCAGATCGCGCTTGGTGCCGTCCAGCGCGTCGACGATGCGGCCGTCCGCCGTGGTCACCTGCTGCACATAGTCGTCAATGTACATATCCTCGATGGTGGCGTTCACATAGTCGTTGCCGCTGACAAGCTGCTTGCCGACCTGACTGTTCCGCTCTACCTCGGCCACCAAAAAAGGCGTGGCGCCGCGCACACGGATCACAGCGGTCATTTCTACTTGCTTTTGCGTTGCCGCTTCAATCTGCGGGCCAAAGAGCTTGTACCCCACGCCGAGCACGACCGCGATCGCCGCCAGCAGCACGAGCAGGTCGACGATATTGATTACGCCGAACAGCTTGCCTTTTTCGTTAATCACTTTCATATGTTATCCTCCGTCGTAATGGCATTTCTTGCTTCTTTGCCATTATAGCACAGCAAAGCGCCTGTTTCAACAGGAAAGACCGCTGACTCAAGCCTTCAGCAGTTGTCCCAGCCACTCGCCGAGTTTCCATTTGAAGACCACTTCTCCGTCATCTACACGCTGCGTTTCCGCCGCCTGTTCCGGCAGCACGGAAAAAGCCGTGCACCACCACGCACCTTTCGGCTGCAAGGGAGAAAACGCGCCGGTAAAAAGCATCGTCAGCGCCATCATCACGGCGCACAGGCTGTGTCTGTCCATTTTTTTCATGTCAAAAGCCCTCCGGAACAATCTGAATGCTTCAGTATGTCCCGAAGGGCTTTTACTTATTCTGTTTTTGTAAAAAACGTGTCCGCAAAGCGGTGGCGCAGCATTTTGGCCGCCGTGCGGGCGCGTCCTTCATCGGTAAACAGGCCGAAAACCGTGGGGCCGGAGCCGCTCATCGCGGTACCGGCGGCCCCGTTTTCCGTGAGAAACGCGCGGATTTCGCCAATCTGCCGCCGCTTTTGCCCGGTGACAAGCTCCATCACGTTGCACAGCCTACTACAAACGCCCGCTAGATCGCCCGCTTCCAGCGCCTTGATCATGCCGTCCGTGTCGGGACGCGTTTCAGGCTCCACCGCGTCCATCTCCTCGTACACTTCCTTGGTCGATACCGCGAAAGGCGGCTTGCACAGCACCACCCAGCAGGGCGGCATGGGCGCAAGGGGCGTAAGCGTTTCGCCGATCCCCTCGGCCAGCATGGTGCCGCCGCGCAGGCAATAGGGTATATCCGCGCCCAGCGTTAGGCCGATGCGGCACAGCTCGTCCAGCGAAAGACCGGCGCCGGTCAGATCGTTCAGCGCGCGCAGCACTGCCGCAGCGTCGGTAGAGCCGCCCGCGAGCCCGGCCGCGACCGGAATGCGCTTTTCGATATGAATTTCCACCGTTTCGAGCAGCAGGCCGGTCTCCACATAAAAGCGCTCCGCCGCGCGGTAGGCCAAATTGCGCTCATCCACCGGCAGATAAGGCAGGCTGCACGTTAAAACAATGCCGCGTCCCTTTCGCTCGCCCGAAACAGTGGCGACGCGCACCTCGTCATGCAGCGCGACGGACTGCATCACCATTTTCACCAGATGATAGCCGTCCTCCCGCCGTCCGGTGACGTCAAGTGTTAAATTGATCTTCGCATGCGCTAAAATCGTTGTTTCTCGCCGTTCCACCTGTTGTTTTCTCCCCAAAATCACTTATATCTCCACCTGTTCCGCCCTGCGATCCCGGAATACGGTAACCGACCGGAAGCCCGCGCGCTTTGCCAGCGCCAGACATTCCTCAATGCCGCGGCCCACGGTTTCCAGCGAATGGCTGTCGCTGCCGACCGATATGCGCTCGCCGCCAAGGCGTTTATATTCATATAGTATATTTTCCGGCGGGCCTACTTTCTTCTGCCAGCCCGCCAGCCCCGCCGCGTTCAGCTCCAGCGCGTAGCCGCGCGCGATGCACGCGCGCAGCACCTGCTCCACGCGATCCATATATTGATCGAACGAGGGCACATAATCCCCATGCCGCATCACGCGCAGCGGATAATCGATATGCGCCAGCACATCGAACCCGCCGTATTCCGTCAGCTTCATCAGCTCCGCAAAATAATCCTTTAAAAACCGGTCGCAGTCGAGGCGCTCAAAATCGTGGAAATAGATATCCACATCATTCGGCATGCCGTGCACCGAGCCGATCACGGTATCGAACGCGTGCGTCTTTAAAAACGCGTCCGCGCGCGGATCGGCATAGGGCTGGCCGATCTCCACGCCGACCAGCAGCTCGATATCCTCCGCGAACACCGCTTTGGCCGCGCGCATATCGCGGATGCAGCCCTCTATATCGGTGGCCTGCGGCGGCAAATGGTGCCAAAAATCAAGATGATCGGTGATCGCGATGATCTCCAAGCCCCGATCGATACAGGCGCGCACCTTCTGTTCCACGGTATGCGGCTCGGCATCCTCCGAATAGCCGGTGTGCATGTGCAGGTCGAGTAGCATGAATAGGTCTCCTCCTAATAAAGAAATGCGGTCATGGCAAATTCGGCAAAGCACGCCGCGAA
The DNA here is from genome assembly GCF_024462775.1 of Butyricicoccus faecihominis. Classification (GTDB taxonomy): domain Bacteria; phylum Bacillota; class Clostridia; order Oscillospirales; family Butyricicoccaceae; genus Agathobaculum; species Agathobaculum faecihominis_A. The sequence continues at coordinate 5,858 of NZ_JANGCE010000037.1, read as the reverse complement.
AATCAGCACCATGCCCGGATTCAGGAACACGGCGCGAAGCGTCGGCTTGCGCCAGCCGCTGTCCCACCGGATATCCCGCCGCCCGCAAATCAGCAGCGCGATCCCCGCCACCGTGATCACAAGCGAGACAAAGCCGTAAAGGGCATACGCCGTGTCGCTCGGCGGCAGCAGCAGCGCCACGCCGCTGTTTGAAAAGTTCACCGCCATGTGGATGAGGACGGGCACGAGCAGCCGGCCGGTGCGGAAATATGCATAGGCAAGCAGCAGCCCGGCGGCAAACGCCAGAAAAAACTGCGAAAAATTGCCGTGGAACGCGGCGAACAACAGGGCCGAGATAAACGCGGCCGAGGCCTGCCCATACCGCGCCAAGCGCCCGGCCAGCAGGTAGCGGAAAACGATCTCCTCGCACACCGGCGCAATGACGCTGACGCACAACACCACTAAGCCGACCGGCATCATATCGATGATCTGGTCCAGATCATTCGACGAGACGCGCCCGGTGGCCAGATAGATCAGCTGGTTTACCACCACGCCGACGAGCGCCCCGACCCATGTGAGCGACAGGCCGATCACAATCCATCGGACGAGCGCGAGCGGCTCGGCCGGCCGCCGCGCGGGTTCGACGCGCGGCACCCTCCGCACCATGCGGAACGCCAGCGGCAGCGACAAAGCATAATGCCCCACCAACGTGAGCGCCAGATACAGCACGTAAGGGATCGCGCCGTTCGTCATATAATATAGGCCGCTCATCAAAAACGACCAAACGACCGAGCAGAGCAGAACGGCCAGCAGCATCAGCCCCAGCGCCGAGCAGATCTTCCGCTCGCGCCGCAGCGCCGTTTCTTCCATACGTTTCTCCCTTCGCGCAAAAAGCAGGGCGGAGCCAAGCGCCCCGCCCCCATTTTTCGGTTTTGCTTATTCGGCCTCGTTTACAAGGCGCTCGGTATCCTTGGCGATCATCAGTTCCTCGTTGGTGGGGATGACCAGCACGCGCACGCGCGCCCAGTCGATCGAGATATCCATCTGGCGGCCGCGGAACTTGTTCTTTTCCGGGTCGATCTTGATGCCGAGGTACTCCATGTGCTCGCACACGTCCCAGCGGACGGAACGGTCGTTTTCGCCGACGCCGGCGGTAAAGATGATCGCGTCCACGCCGCCCATTTCAGCGACGTAGGAGCCGATGATCTTCTTGACCGACAGGTTGAACATATCCTTGGCCAGCGCCGCGCGGGCGTTGCCGTCGTTGATCGCGGCGTCCAGATCGCGGAAATCGGACGATACGCCCGAAATGCCCAGCATGCCGGACTTCTTGTTCAGGATATTGATGACTTCCGCCGCGGAGAGCTCTTCGTGTTCGGCCAAAAATTCGATGATGGCGGGGTCGATATTGCCCGCGCGGGTGCCCATCGGCAGGCCGTCCAGCGGGGTAAAGCCCATCGAGGTATCATAGCTCTTGCCGCCGTTGATCGCGCAGATGGAGGAGCCGTTGCCAAGGTGGCAGGTGATGAGCTTGAGGTTTTCGATCGGCTGGCCGAGCATTTCGGCCGCCTGCTGGGAAACATACTTATGGCTGGTGCCGTGGAAGCCGTAGCGGCGGATCTTGTACTTGTTGTAATACTCGTACGGGATCGCGTACATGTAGTGCGCCTGCGGCATGGTCTGGTGGAACGCGGTGTCGAATACCGCGACCATCGGCACATCCGGGCCCATGACCTCGCGGCAGGCCTGAATGCCGATCAGGTTGGGCGGATTGTGGAGGGGTGCGAGCGGTACGCAGTCCTCGATCGCCTTGAGCACCTTATCGGTGATGATCACGCTGTCCGAGAAGAATTCGCCGCCATGTACCACACGGTGGCCCACCGCGTCGATCTCGTCCATCGAAGAGATAACGCCCTTTTCGGGATCGAGCAGGATGTCGATAACCGCCTTGATCGCTTCCGAATGCGTGGCCATCGGCGTGTGGATGGTGAATTTCTCATCCGATTTATTGCCCGTATGAACCAGCACGCCGTCGATGCCGATGCGCTCGCAAAGGCCCTTGGCCATGACATCGTTGGTCGTCGTCTCCATAAGCTGATATTTCAGCGAAGAGCTGCCGGCGTTGATGACCAGTACTTTCATTTTCAAAACTCCCTCATGCCCGTATTTTAGCGGCTTGCACAAAGCCGCAAAAGCAGATATAATGTTCGTATAACCTATTTTACACGATTTGAACCGATTGCACAACCCAAAATTTTGTTTTTTGAGGAGCGGCCCATGCGTATCTGCGGCGTGATTGCCGAATATAATCCCTTTCACCTTGGCCACGCGCATCATTTGGCCGAAACAAGGCGTATTTGCGGCGCGGAAACGGCGATCATCGCCGTGATGAGCGGCAATTTCGTGCAGCGCGGTTCGTTCGCCCTGCTGGATAAATACACCCGCGCCGAAATGGCCGCGCGGGGCGGGGCCGATCTGGTCGTCGAACTGCCGCTCGCGGCCGCGCTTTGCTCCGCCGAAGGATTTGCGCGCGGCGCCGTGGCCATGCTGGCCGCGCTCGGGTGCGACACCCTATCGTTCGGCAGCGAGACCGCGGATACGGACCTGCTTTGCCACACCGCCCGCCTGCTCGATACGGTGGACGCGCAACCCGCCCCCACGCTGCCGCGCGGCCTTTCCTATGCCGCGGCGCGGCAAAAGGCGTTGGAGCGGATCGATCCCGCCGCCGCGGTATTGCTCTCCGCGCCAAACAATACGCTCGCGGTGGAATACTGCCGCGCGCTCGCGGACACGCCGATGCGGCCGCTCGCCATTGCCCGCCGCGGCGCGGGCCACGGGGCCGCGGCCCCGGCGGAGGGCTTCGCCTCCGCTTCCTACCTGCGCGGCCTTGCCTACGCGGACAAGCTCGCCGCGTGCGCGCCCTATATGCCGCCAGACGCTTACCGCCTGCTGGCGGACAGCGCGGCAAAGGGACTTGCCCCCGCGGCGGCGCCCGAAGGCGCGCTGCTCGCCCTGCTGCGGGACCGGCTTTATCACGGTCTGCTGCTCACCGGCTCGGCGGACGGCTTCGACCAACGCCTGCAAAAGGCGGTCTACCGCGCGCGGGACTATGAAGAAGCTGTCGCTCTCGCGCAGACGCGGCGTTTTCCCGCCGCCCGCGTGCGCCGCGCATACCTGCGGGCCGCGCTTTCCATACCGGCAAACGCGCCCGTCGCCCCCGCTTATCTGCGCGTGCTCGCCCTCGGCCCTAGGGGCCGCGCGCTGCTCCGCCGCGCGCCAAAAGCGCTGCCGGTCATCGTAAAGCCCGTTTCAGAAAAGCGGCTCCCGGAGGCTTTGCAGCCCGCCCTGCGGCGGGACGCGTTCGCGGACGATCTTTTCGCACTGGCCCTGCCCGATCCCGCCGCCCGCGCCGGCGGCTCGCATTTCCGGGGAACGCCCCGCTATGTCCCATAAATCAATATTGGAGGTGCTGACCATGGCAAACTGCCCCTACTGCGGCAAGGAACTGCTGGATGGTAAACTGCTCGGCGATCGAAAGGCGCTCAAGTGGCTCCCAAAGGACAAGGAGCTTCTGTTTGGCCTTTGGGCCGCGGGCGGGCTGTCGGTCGGCACCCATGTGCCCACGCAGCGGTCCGAAGCCCGCGCGTTCTACTGCTCCTACTGCAAAAAGCTGATCATCGATCTGGACAATGCATAGGCCCGCCCAAATCCCCGCCGGTATTTCTGTACCGGCGGGGATTTTTTTGCAAAACTACTTGACCTGTCGTAGTAGTCCTGTTATAATTACCCCATCAGATGAAGTAGAGGAGGCGAAACTATGCTGGGCAGCGACGTGATGCGCGGCTATAACGATACGCTCATCCTTTGCCTGCTGATGCAGGGCGACAGCTACGGCTACGCCATTTCGCGCGAGATCGACAGGCGGTCGGGCGGCGAGTACCCGATCAAGGAAACCACGCTGTACTCCGCGTTCGGGCGGCTGGAAAAACAGGGCTTTGTCGCTTCGTATCAGGGCACGGAAACGCAAGGCCGTCCGCGCACCTATTACACCATCACGGACGAGGGACGCAGGGCCTACACGGCAAAATGCGCCGAATGGCAGGTTTTGAAGCGCGTCGTAGACGCATTTATAAAGGAGGATACGAATGGAAACGATTCGTAATTATGTGGAGGCCTTGTTCGCCCCGCTGCCGCAAACAGCGGATATTTTAAAGCTAAAGATCGATATGCTGGCCAATTTAGAGGAGAAATACAACGCCCTGCGCGCCGAGGGCAAGGGTGAACACGAAGCGGTGGGGCTGGTCGTCGCCTCCATCGGTTCGGCGGAGGAGCTGCGCGCGGAGCTCGGCATAGAAAACGAAGCGCCCGCCCCGGCGGGACCCGGCGCATCCCGGCAGCCTGAAATAGACCCCGCGCTGCGCGAAGAGTACCGCGCCTATCTGGACCGCAAGCATTTACTGATCGCGGTCGCGGTCGCACTGTTTATCCTTTCCCCCATTGCGCGCAACTTTTTTGACGGCATTTCAAATATTTTTCTTCTTGGACAGTTCATCATGTTCGTCTGCATCGGGGTGGGCGTCGCGCTTATCATTCTGGCATGCCAGCGGGATAACTACTACAAAAGGTTCTTTGGTCTGGGCGACAGCGACGATGTACAGGACACTGTGCAGCTCATCAACGCGATCAATGACAACACGACGCACGGAGGCCGCGTCAAATACCGCCTGACCGCGCTGTTCGCGGGCGTTACGTTCCCGATCGCCGCCATGATCTACCTATGCATGGGCGTTCTCGGCGATCTGTGGGACCCGGGCTGGCTCATCTTCCCGGTTTGCGGCGTGCTGACCGGCGTGGTCGCCACGGTTGAATATTTTCAGCATACAAAATGATTTGCAAAACCCTTCTCATGTGCTATAATACTTAGGTTAGCGCACATTAGAGGGGTTTTACTTATGATCGGACTTGGAACAATCATCAACGTGGGCACCGTGCTGGCGGGCACGACGGTCGGCCTGCTGCTCAAAAACGGCCTGCCAAAACGGTTTGAGCGCACGATCTCGCAGTCGCTCGGTCTGTGCACCTTTTTTATCGGCATCGGCGGCGCGGTCTCCGGCTTGGTGACGATACAGAACGGTAAGCTTGCCACGCAGCACACCATGCTGCTGGTTCTTTGTATGATGCTGGGCGCGCTGATCGGCGAGGCGCTCGATATCGAGCGGCGGCTGAACGACTTTGGCGTATGGTGTCAGGCCCGGTTCGCGGGCGGCGGACAGGACGGCAAATTTGTCGAAGGCTTTGTCGCGTCCTCCCTTTTGTTTTGCGTGGGCGCGATGGCGATCGTCGGCGCGCTGGAGGATGGGCTGAACGGCAACCCCTCCATTTTGGCCGCCAAGGCCGTTTTGGACGGCGTGGCCGCCATTGTGTTCGCGGCCTCGCTCGGCAAGGGCGTGTATCTGTCCGTGCTGACGCTCGGCGTCTATCAGGGCGGCATGACGGTGCTGGCGCGGTTTATCCGCCCTTGGCTGTCGGACGAGCTGATCGGGCAAATGTCGTGCATCGGCTCGGTCTTGATCTTCGCCATCGGATTCAACCTGATGTTTGATAAAAAGGTCAAGGTCGGCAACCTGCTGCCCGCCATGTTCCTACCGATCTTGTTCTTTCTGCTGGCGCGGGTGTTCCCCGGACTCAGTACGTTATAAAAATCCGTATCGATTGAGCAATGTCATTAAGATAAGCTTTATCCGATTGTCATTCTAAGGAACAGAGTGACGAGACCGTAGTCCTCTATCCTCATTTCGCCGCCGAGCGGCGATCGAATGAGAGCGAATCTCGCGCGAACGCGCGATTTCGGTAAATTCCGCGCGTTCGCGCGAGATCCT